>JAFSJK010000056.1 GCA_017439305.1 Bacteroidales bacterium
AGTTCCGAAGGAATGGCGGCGCAATTCACCTCCACGTACGGCATCATGGACCGCTGCGAGAGTTGGTGGAGGCTGCGGGCGACGAGCTCCTTGCCGGAGCCGTTCGCGCCGGTGATGAGGACGCTGGCGTCGGTGGGGGCGACCTTGTCGATCATCTCGCGGATGTGCCGCATGCCCTCGGACTGGCCCACCATCTCCTGCCCGTAGACCTTCTTTTTGAGGATCTTGGTCTGGGTAACGAGGTTGGCCTTGTCGGTCGCATTCTTGATGGTGATGAGGATGCGGTTGAGGTCCAGGGGTTTGCCGATGAAGTCGAAGGCACCGTCCTTGATGCACTTGACGGCGGTGTCGATGTCGCCGTGACCGGAGATCATGATGACCGGGGTCTCGACCCCGTCGGCGACAAGTTTCTGCAGCACTTCCGTCCCGTCCATGCCGGGCATCTTGATGTCGCAGAAAATGGCATCGTACTTCTCCTTTTCGGCCAGTTCGCAGGCCGTAGCGCCGTTTTCGGCCGTATCTACCTGATATCCTTCCATTTCCAGGATCTCTTTCAGGGAGTTCCGGATGGAGCGTTCGTCATCAACGATCAAAATCTTCATAATGCGCATCTTTTGTGCAAATATCGGACTTTTTTTCCTATTTTTGCGAAGATAAGACCGAAAGATATGAACGTTCCTGATATCATCATCGCCGTTGACGGATTCTCGGCCACCGGCAAGAGCACCTTCGCCAAGATGGTTGCGAAGGAATTCGATTTCCTGTACCTGGACAGCGGCGCGATGTACCGCGGCGTCACCCTGTTCGCGATGGAGAACGGGATGATCGCAGAGGACGGGACCATCGACGAAGCGGCCCTGAAGGCCGTCGTGGAGGGCCTGGACCTGCATTTCCGCAATGACGACGGGAAAACCTGCCTGTACCTCGGCGAACGCTGTATCGAAACCGAGATCCGCACCCTGGAGGTATCCTCCCACGTGAGTCCGGTGTCGGCCATTCCCTTTGTCCGCAACTACGTGGATCGCAAGCTCCGCGCCTTTTCCGAGGGCGGCCGCGTCATCATGGACGGCCGCGACATCGGCACCACCGTTTTCCCGAATGCCGAACTGAAGGTTTTCATGGTGGCCGATGCGCAGGTCCGCGCCCAGCGCCGCTATGACGAGATGGTGGAAAAGGGCGATACGCCTGTATTCGAAGACATCGTCAAGAACCTCGCGGAACGGGATTACATCGACTCGCACCGCGAGACCTCTCCCCTCCGCCAGCCGGAAGACGCCTATGTGATGGACAACACCCACATGACCCTCCACGAGGAACTGGTATGGGCCCTCGGCGTTATCCAGGGCAAGTTCGGCATCCTCGAGGCGCCGGCCCTGTCATGGTAACGGTCGAAATCGACCCCCGTTCCGGTTTCTGCGGCGGCGTCATCCGTGCCATCTCCAGCGCGGAACGTTTTCTCTCGGACCGCGACCATCTCTATTCCCTCGGCGCCATCGTCCACAACGAAGCCGAGCTCGACCGCCTGGGCGCGGAAGGGCTCCGGACCGTCGCAACCCTGTCCGACGTCCCCGAGGGCGAAACCGTTCTCATCCGGGCCCATGGCGAACCGCCGGAGACCTATGCGGAGGCCCGGAACCGCGGCCTGAAGGTCATCGACTGCACCTGTCCCGTCGTGCTGCAGCTGCAAAAACATATCCGGGAGGCCTATGCCCGCCTGCATGCGGACGGATTGGACGGAACGCTCATCATCTTCGGAAAGATCGGCCATGCCGAGGTCCTGGGCCTGCTCGGCCAGGTGGACGGCGACGCCCTCGTGGTGGAGAACCTGGCCATGCTGGAATCCCGTCTCGGGGAAATCGACTTTTCCCAACCTGTCGAAATCTTTTCGCAGACCACGAAGAGTCCTGCGGAATATGCGGAAATCTGTGACCGGGTGCGTTCCCTTGGCGACCGTGTGACGGTCCATGACACCATCTGCGCGCAAGTGGCGAACCGGCACGAACATCTGGAGGCCTTTGCCCGGGCGCACGACCTCATCCTTTTCGTCGCCGGTGAATCCAGTTCCAACGGGCGCGTCCTCTTCGACCTGTGCCGCCGCGTGAACCCGCGCTCCTACCGCATCGGTTCCGTTTCCGACATCGAATCTTCCTGGATCCAAGACGGTGACAGCGTAGGTATCTGCGGTGCCACATCCACGCCCAAGTGGCTGCTGGAGCAGGTTGCCGAAGCGGTACGGGAAGCATAAAAACAATAGAGGCGGGTCTTGCGACCCGCCTTTACTGTACCTTATTAACTAAACCAACTTAAAACTAACCGGCTTAGTCTATTGCAAGGGGTGTGCCAAACTATTCCTCGGGCGATATTTTTTCAGCGGCCATCGCCATCGCTTCCGCTTCTGCCTCTGCTTTCGCCTTCGCTTCTGTTTCCGCCTGTGCTTCCTTACGGGCGCGCTCGACGCTCTTGGAACGCTTGAGGACGAAGCCGGAGCCGAGGTACTTGGTACGGACATCCTCGTCGGCAGCCAGCTCTTCCGGCGTTCCCTCCTGAAGGATCGTACCTTCGTACAGGAGGTAGGCACGGTCCGTAATCGCAAGGGTTTCACCCACATTGTGGTCGGTGATGATGACGCCGATATTACGGTACTTGAGCTTGGCGATGATGTACTGGATGTCCTCCACGGCGATGGGGTCAACGCCGGCGAAGGGTTCGTCCAGCAGGATGAACTTCGGGTCCACGGCGAGAGCGCGGGCGATTTCACAGCGGCGGCGCTCACCGCCGGAGAGCTGGATACCCAGGGACTTGCGGACTTTGGAGAGGCTGAATTCGTCGATCAGGCGCTCCAGCCGGGCGTTCCTTTCCTCCCGGGTCATATCGGTCATCTCCATCACGGACATGATGTTGTCCTCCACGGACATTTTCCGGAAGACGGAAGCCTCCTGCGGCAGATAGCCGACGCCCTTCTGGGAGCGTTTGTACATCGGGAGGTTGGTCAGTTCCTCATCGTCGATGAAGATCCGCCCCTCGTTCGGGACGATCTGACCGGTGATCATGTAGAAGCTGGTGGTCTTACCGGCGCCGTTCGGGCCCAGGAAGCCCACGATCTCACCCTGGCTCACCTCCATCGAAACGCCCTTCACGACCGTGCGGACGCCGTATTTCTTAACAAGGTTTTCTGCGCGTAGTTTCATGGCGGAATTATTTGGTATCGAGGCCCAGGTCGGCCACGAAAGCCCTGACCTCCGGGTTCTTGTCCATCAGGTCGCGGGCCTTTTCTTCAGGCATGTAGGGAATCTTCTCCCCGGATTCCTCCTCGGGGATTTCATCCACGTGGAGATTGACTTTCACGCTGGAAAGGATTTCCCGGAAGGTGTTCTCCAGCTCGCGGAGGAGCTTCTCCTCGATCCACTGCTTCTGGGCAGCGTTGGAGACCGTGAAATAGACGGACTTGACACCGTCCCCCTCCTCGATCCGGAGTTTGGTCTGCGTCATGGCGTTGGACAGGCGGGGACGCGAGGAGAACTTGTCGGCCAGTTCTTTCCACTTTCCTTCGATTTCCTCGTTGGAAGGAAGGGCACCGGGAACCGGGCTGGCAGGCACTTCCTCTTCGGGTTTCTGCTCCTTCTCCTCCATGATGGCATTCATCGACAGGGAGGATCCCGTCTTGGGTACACGTTTGCGGCGCTCCGGTGCGGGAGCCGGAGGAGCAGGCTTCTGAGCCACGGCCGTCTTGTCGGCCGGAGCCAGCTGTTCCTGAGGAACAGGCTTCTCCGCCGGGACGGGTTGTACCTGAGGAACCGGTTTTACCTGCGGGGCAGGCTTTTCCGCCGGAGCGGGTTTGGGAACGGCGACCGGACGGGGAGCCGTGGAAACGCCGGCAGCGCCCGTGAGGAAGCTGAGCTTCATCAGGGTGAACTCGATGTGCAGGCGCGGATTCACCGCCGCCTTGTAGCCCGTTTCGCAGGCGGTGGTGATGTTCAGGGCCTCATAGAGGAACTGGAGCGGACAGCGGGCGGCCTGCTCCTGATACCGTTTCTTCAGGGAATCCGGCAACTCCAGCAAGGAGTCCAATCCGGCGGTCCGGGCAACGACGAGGTCCCGCAGATGCGAACTCAGGGCTGCGACGAAATGGAGGGCGTTGAACCCCTTCCCGAGCACCTCGTCAAAGGTAGTCAGGGCCGCACCGTAGTTACCGGACAGGAAGTCCTCCACCATGGAGAAACTGTACTCGTAGTCCAGCACGTTCAGGTTGCGGATGACATCCTCGTAATGGATGTCGGTTCCGCAGAAGGCGACCGTCTGGTCGAAGATCGTCAGGGCATCACGCATGGCCCCGTCGGCCTTGGAAGCGATGACGTGAAGGGATTCATCGTCGATGGAAACCCCTTCCTTGGCGGCAATGCCCCGGAGGTTCCGGACCATGTCGGCGATGCTGATGCGGTTGAAATCGTAGGTCTGGCAGCGGGAGAGGATCGTAGGCAGGATCTTGTGCTTCTCGGTGGTGGCGAGGATGAAGATGGCGTGTGCCGGCGGCTCCTCCAAGGTCTTCAGGAAGGCATTGAAAGCCGCCTGGGACAGCATGTGGACCTCGTCGATGATGTAGACACTGTACTTCCCCACCTGCGGCGGCACCTGGACTTTCTCCATCAGGGACTTGATGTCCTCCACGCTGTTGTTGGAGGCGGCGTCCAGCTCGTGGATACAGTAGGACCGGCCTTCCTGGAAGGAAACGCAGGACTCGCACTGGCCGCACGGTTCCATCTCCGGCCCGGGATGGGCGCAGTTGATCATCTTCGCGAAGATGCGCGCCGTGGTGGTCTTCCCCACCCCGCGCGGTCCACAGAAGAGATAGGCGTGGGCGAGCTGCCCCCGCTTGATGGAGTTCGACAGGGTCCGGGCGATGTTGTCCTGGCCGAGCAGGGTTTCGAAAGAGTCCGGTCTGTACTTGCGTGCCGATACGATATACTGACTCATAACTTACAAAGATAAGAAGTAATTTTGAAAAACCGGACCGGAAGCGTATCTTTGTCTCGAAAAGAAGCAAGGAATATGAAACGATTGACCACCCTCATCACGCTGCTGCTGCTCAGCACGGGCCTTTTCGCCCAGCAAGGGAACGTCACGACCCGCAAATACCGGTTCTCCGACTTCACTGACAAGATTACCAAGGTCGTGATGGGCTCGGGCGAGGTGCTCGACGCCGCCATCCGCCAGGAAGTGGTGGACGTCTGGACGGCCTCCCCCTTCGAGTTCTGCACGGCCGATGAATACAGCAAACTCCGCAAATCCGACGACTACTATTTCCTCCTGGTCACCGACGGGCAGGCCAAAGGAGAGGAAGAGCCGATGGTCCGGTTCCTGACCCTGGAGAAGGGCGGAGCCGACGAGGGGGAAAACATCGCGCTGCGCACGGAGGTCATCTCCCTGCCGCTGTGCCCGGTGGAAGGCAGCTCCGGCCGGGAGCTGGTTTTCCTGCCGGCCCTGGTCCGCGGCATCCAGGATTTCACCCTCAAGGCCATGGAATCCGAGAAGGTCGCCTATTCCGGAATGAACTGGTTCAACGAGAATTTCGACAAGAAGGGACGCATCAAGCGGATCTACCTCGCCCAGGAGGACCTGTCCGAATCCCTCACCGACAAGGATAAGGAAAAGTATCTGGACGAAGACATCCTCCTCTGCGAAGAGGACGATGCGGACAAAGTCTATACCGACAAGACGTTCAATACGCTTGTGAGTTATACCGTTTCCTCCGGCACTTGGAGCTACAAGATGCTCCTGGAGGCGGACACGGACACCCTTTACTACATCCGCAAGCACAAGGTCACGGGCAAGAACGGTCCCGGCTTCCTCGCCGAAGACCTTCGCAGGATATCCAAAGGCAGGTAATGCGGAGCGGAACGGCACCTTGCGGACTTCGCTACGCCGTCCGGCGCAGCGGCTCCGCCGTCGGCTATTGCGCCCTGAGCATCCGCTGCGGGACGCGGGATGAAGCGGGTTTCCCGGGCGGTATCGCCCATTTCGCGGAACATACGATCTTCCGGGGAACATCCCGGAAAAGCGCTTCGGTCATCAACAGTTACCTGGACCGCCTGGGCGGCGAACTCAACGCCTACACCACCAAGGAGGAAATCGTCCTTCATGCCACCGTGCTGAAGGAGGACCTGGGCAAGGCCGCCGGCCTGCTCTTCGAACTGGCGACGGAAGCCACCTTCCCCGATGCCGAGATCGAAACCGAGCGCGGCGTGGTCCTGGACGAAATCATTTCCTACAAGGACAATCCCTACGAGGATGTCTACGACAAGTTCGAGGGGATGCTTTTCGAAGGACACCCGCTGGAAAAGCCCATCCTGGGCACCGCCGCCACCGTCAAGCGCATCACGCCCGACGACCTCCGCCGTTTTGTCCGGACCTTCTTCGTCCCGGAGCGGATGGCCTTCACCCTGGTCGCCGACATCGATGAGAAGATCTTGGAAAAAAAGGTGTTGAAGCGTGTGGCGAAGGTCTTTCCCCAAGATGGGACCTCGTTGGCAGAAGTCCCGGTAAGGGCATCGTCCTCCCTGGAGTCCATCCCGCCCTTTTCCAAGACCGTGGACAAACGTCATCACGAGGTGAATGCCGTGCTGGGCAGCCGGGCGCCGTCGCTGTATGACAGCGAGGACCGCATCACGGCGGCCCTGCTGGGCAACATCCTGGGCGGGCCGGGCTCGAACTCCCTTCTCGGCCGCGAATTGCGGGAAAAACACGGATGGGTGTACAATGTGGAATGCAACTACACCCAATACGCCGACACCGGCATTTTCGCCATCAGCTTCGGCTGCGACAAGCCCAACCTGGAACGCTGTCTCTCGGCTTTGGACAAGATTCTCGACCGCGTGCGCGAAGTGCCGCTTTCCGAGCGCACCTTGAAGGCCGCCAAAAAACAGCTTCTCGGGCAGCTTGCCATCGCCTCCGACAATGGCGAGGCGCAGTGCCTTTCCATGGGCAAGAGCCTCCTCGCCTGGGGCCGCATCGACACGAGCGCGGAAACCCGCACCCGCATCGAAGCCGTCACGCCGGAAGCCCTCCGGGCGATGGCCCGCCGGCTCTTCGATCCTGCGGTCCTTTCCCGGCTGGTTTACCTGTAATCACTCTACATTCCTCAGATATGAAAGCGACGAAAACCATCAACCCCAACCGGTCCCGCCTGGGCAAAGCCACCTGGATCTCGCTCGGTGTCACCGTCCTGGCCATCATCCTGATGGCCTCCTGCTGCACCACCATCGACTCCGCGGCGGTGGGTATCAAGTTCAAGAAATGGTCATCCAACGCACAGCTCCGCGGCGGCGTGGAAGGTACTTGCCGCGGCTGGGTATGGTACAATCCCATCACGGAAAGCATCTTTGAGTATCCCACTTATATCCAGCGCGTTACCTATGAGCCGTTCACGGTGAACCCCAAGGATGCGGCCATCTTCTCCATGACCCCCACCCTCGCCTACCAGATCGACGAGAACAAGGCTGTGGACATTTTCGTGAAGTACCGCAAGCCGGTGCGTGAACTGGAGATGGGCTACATCAACACCTGTATCTTCGAGGCCTACCGTACCTGCGCGAACAATTACACGTCCGATGAGCTGATGGCGAACCGGGCCAAGTTCGAGACCGAGGTCCGAGCCCGCCTGGACGAGTCCATGAACCGCGAAGGCTTCATCGTCCGCGAATTCACGACGAAGATCGATCCGCCGGCCTCGCTGACCGAAGCCATCAACGCCAAGAACGAGGCCGTCCAGAACGCCCTCAAGGCCGAAAACAAGGTGAAGGAAGCCGAGGCTGAGGCGAAAATCGCCATCGCCAAGGCCAAGGGTGAGGCAGAAGCCCAGAAGATCCAGGGTGACGGCGAAGCCTACTACAACCGCGTGGTCGCCGCTTCCCTGAACGCCCTGCTCGTCCAGCAGTACGCCATTGAGAAGTGGAACGGCGAACTCCCGACCTACAACGGCTCCAATGCCCTGCCGTTCATCAACTTGAGCAAATAGACGGTTAGTCGGAACGCTTAATTAATCTGGGCTCCGTTGGTGACCACTTCCTGCGGAGTGATGAAACGCATCTTGCCGTCGCCCTGCTTGGCCATCAGGATCATGCCCTTGGATTCGATACCGCGGATGGTGCGGGGAGCGAGGTTCGCGAGGATGCAGATCTGCTTGCCCAGCATGTCTTCGGGGCTGTAGTATTCGGCGATGCCGGAGACGATCGTGCGGATGTCTATGCCGGTGTCGATGGTGAGTTTCAGCAGCTTGTCCGTCTTGGGAACACGCTCGGCCGCAAGGACCGTGGCGGTGCGGATGTCCATTGCGCCGAACTGGTCGAAGGTAACCTCGGCCTTCTGCGGCTCCACTTTCTTGGCGGCTTCTTCGGCAGCCTTGGCAGCCTCGGCCGCTTCGCGTTCGGCCTTGATGGCCGCGAGGCGGGCGATCTGGGCGTCCACGACGCTGTCCTCGATCTTCTGGAACAGCAACACGGCCTCGCCGAGGGCGTGCCCGGCCGGCAGGAGTTCCGGGGCACCCAGCATCGGCCAGGAGAGAACGATGCCTTCCGCAGGCACGGCACCCGTATGCAGGGCCTTGCCTTCGCCCGGCTTGTAGAAGTTCACGGTCGGCGTGCCTTCACCGGCGCGGTGGTCGGTGCCGGCATTGATGCCCACGCGGAGAATGTCACGGAGCTTCCCGGCGCTGAACGGAGTGAAAGGCTCGAAGGCGATGGCGAGGTCGGCGCAGATCTGGAGGCAGGTGTACAGGATGGAAGCAGTGCGGTCCAGGTCCGTCTTCGCCACCTTCCAGGGTTCCATGTCGGAAATGTACTTGTTGCCGATGCGGGCAATGTTCATCGCCTCCTTCAGGGCCTCGCGGAAATGGAAGGTCTCGATGTACTTTTCCAGGGCTTCCTTGCAGGGGATGACCGCCGCCAGCGTCTCGGCGTCAATGGGTTCGGGCTTGCGGTTCTCCGGGACCACTCCCCCGAAATACTTATGCGTGAGGACCACGGCGCGATTCACGAAGTTGCCGAACACGGCCACGAGTTCGGAGTTGTTCCGCTGCTGGAAGTCCTTCCAGGTGAAGTCATTGTCCTTGGTTTCCGGTGCATTGGCCGTCAGGACATACCGCAGCACGTCCTCCTGGCCCGGGAACTGCTCCTCATATTCGTGGACCCAGACGGCCCAGTTGCGGGAGGTGGAGATCTTGTCGCCCTCGAGGTTCAGGAATTCGTTGGCCGGGACATTCTCCGGAAGGATGAAGTCGCCGTAGGCCTTGAGCATGGACGGGAACACGATGCAGTGGAACACGATGTTGTCCTTGCCGATGAAGTGCACCAGGCGCGTCTCGGGATCCTTCCACCACTTTTCCCAGCTCTCCGGGAGGAGCTCCTTCGTGTTGGAGATATAGCCGATGGGCGCGTCGAACCAGACATAGAGGACCTTGCCCTCGGCACCCTCCACGGGCACCGGAACGCCCCAGTCCAGGTCGCGGGACACGGCGCGGGGCTGCAGGCCGCCGTCCAGCCAGCTCTTGCACTGGCCGTACACGTTGGTCTTCCACTCCTTGTGCTGCTCCAGGATCCAGTCGCGGAGCCAGGGCTCGTACTGGTCCAGCGGGAGATACCAGTGCTTGGTCTTCACCTTCTTGGGCGTGGAACCGGACAGGGCGGAACGCGGGTCGATCAGTTCCTCGGGGCTCAGCGTGGAGCCGCATTTCTCGCACTGGTCGCCATAGGCGCCGGGGTTGCCGCACTTGGGGCAGGTACCCACGATGTAGCGGTCCGCAAGGAAGGTCTTCGCCTCCTCGTCGTAATACTGTTCGGTCTCCTTCGTGATGAACTTATCGTCATCGTACAGCTTCCGGAAAAACTCGGACGCAGTGGCGTCGTGCACCTGGGAAGTGGTGCGGGAATAGATGTCGAAGTTGATCCCCAGACCCGTGAAGGCATCTTTCATCACCTGGTGGTACTTGTCCACGATATCCTGCGGGGTAACGCCCTGGGCGCGCGCCTTGATGGTGATGGGCACGCCGTGTTCGTCCGAACCGCAGACAAAGACGACGTCCTCGCCCCGCATGCGGAGGTAACGGACGTAGATGTCACCGGGGATGTAGGCGCCGGCCAGGTGGCCGATGTGGACGGGACCGTTGGCGTACGGGAGTGCGCAGGTCACGAGGGTTCTCTTGTGGTCGCTCATTTCAATCTTCCGAGTTTTATGTTGATCTTTTTCTTCATTTCATTGATGCGTTCCAGGGCGGACAGGATCTCCAGCTGGCGGTCCGCACCGGCCGTAGCCAGCTCCCGGGTCAGGGCAAGCCGTTCCGACAGCAGGCGCTTGTCGTGGTAGGCCAGGATAGCCTTGGGGACGAAATTCGTGAGCCAGGAGTTGCGGGTAGTGAGTGCCTCCTGGAAATGCTTGACTGTCAAGGCATATTTGACATCAGAAAGCTGGGAGGCCACGAAACGGACGGTATCGTCCGCCCCATTCAGCAGGTCGCGGATGATCTCCTCCTGCGACTTTCCTTCGTCATACAGGGTAAAATAGGCGTCATAGGTGCGCCGATAACCTTCGTTCGCGAACTGGATGTCGTCCCCGGAAAGCGCCCCGTCGATGAATTCGGCGACGGTCTGCGACCCTTCCGGGTCGTAGAATTCTGAATCGCTTTCGAAAACCAGCTGCGTACAGCCGTCGGTCAGGATGAATCCCAACAATTCGCGTTCAGAGGGTGCGACCTGGGGGTTCTGCGTTTCCAACGCGCTCAGTTCGTTGACGGGAGGGGTATAGACGGCCGGCTCCGGTTCCTGTGCCGGGGTCTCCGTCTGACGGGCCCGGGCAGCTTCACGCTGGGCCTGCGTCCGCTCCTCTCCCTGGATCCTCTCACGGGTGCGGCGGACGCGGTCCGTAAGGATGTCCGCATCAATCCGGAATTTCGCCGCGATGGAGTCGGTATAGACGGACCGCTTCACCGCGTCGGGAATGCCGGCGACCGTATCGGCGATGTCGTTGATGAGGTTCGCCCGCTTGAGGGGGTCGTTCCCGGCTTCATCCAGCAGGAGGTCTGCCTTAAAGGCGATGAAATCCTGCTCGTTGGAAGCGATGAAGGCTTCCACCTCCTCCAGGGTATGCTTCCGGGCATAGGAGTCCGGGTCGTCACCGTCGGGAATGAGGACGACCTTGACGTTCATCCCTTCCTTCAGGATCAGGTCGATGCCGCGGAGAGCGGCGTGGATGCCGGCCGAGTCGCCGTCGTACATGATGGTGACGTTCTCGGTGAACCGCTTGATGAGGCGGATCTGCTCCACGGTCAGGGAGGTTCCGCTGGAAGCCACCACGTTGGTGATGCCCAGCTGATGCATGGACAGGACGTCCAGATAACCTTCCACCAGGTAGCACTTGTCGGCCCGGGAGATGGCGGATTTGGCGAAATAGATGCCGTAGAGGGAGCGGGATTTGACATAGATCTCCGACTCCTTGGAATTCACGTACTTGGCGACGGACTTGTCGGTGAACAGGGTACGTCCGCCGAAGGCGATGACACGGCCGCTCACCGAATGGATCGGGAACATCACCCGGTCATAGAAGCGGTCGTGCAGGGAACCATCCGTGTCCCACTGGGCGCAAAGGCCTGTCTCCAGGAGGTATTCGTCCTTGTAACCAGCCTCTTTCGCCGCCTCGGTGAAGGCGCTCTTGGATTTGGGGGCCCATCCCAGGCCATATTTGGCGATGGTCTGATCCTCCAGGCCGCGGGAATGGAAATACTGGACGGCAACGGCGCGGCCTTCTTCCGTGGAGAGCTGCTCCTTGTAGAAATTGAAAGCGAACTCCGATACGGCGAGAAGGCTTTCGTTCCGCTGGCGTGCAGCGATGTCTTCGGCCGATTCTTCCTTCTCCTTCACTTCGATGTGGTACTTGCGGGCAAGGTACTTCAGGGCCTCCGTGTAGGAGAGCTTTTCGTACTCCATCACGAAGCCCACGGCCGTGCCGGACTTGCCGCAGCCGAAGCATTTGTAGATACCGCGGGACGGCTCCACATGGAAGGATGGCGTTTTCTCATTATGGAAGGGGCAGCAGGCCCACAGGCTGCTTCCGCGGCGCTTCAGCGTCACGAAATCGCCCACGACGTCCTCGACGCGCGCCGTGTCCAGGATGAGTTGCACCGTCTCCTGCGGAATCATGTCCTATTCCTTTTCGAAATCCACTTCCTTGGCGCCGGAAAGGTCCGTCACCTGGATCTTTCCGTCGTCGATGATGGGGCTGTCCTCCGGACGCCGGGTCTCGGAAGGACGCTCCACGTTGTCTCGTCTGGAATCCGCCGTCTGCCCCAGCTGCCTGATCCGGAACGAGAAGTCCCGGCCGTACCAGAGGAGCGCCAGGACGCCGATGACGGCGCCCAGGAAACGGCCTTTCACGATGAGGAAAAGGGCCACCAGGATGAATAGCAGGTCCTTGCCCAAGGTGAGGAGTATATGTTGTTTCTGCGTCATGTTTTCTCGCTCGGTTATAACTTGCAAATATACGAAATCTTCCCTACTTTTGTGTTCCAAATTCAGTTTTGATCATGTATAATCCCAAGTCCGCCCACGCCGGGGAATTCATCGACCACCAGGAAGTGCTCGATACCCTCGAGGAAGCCGCCCGAGAAAGTGGCAATCACCAGCGTGTGCTTGAAATCCTGGAAAAGGCCGCCCAATGCAAGGGCCTGACCCACCGGGAAGCCGCCATCCTGATGGACTGCAACGAACCCGGACTGGAAGAGAAGATCTATGCGCTCGCCGCTTCGATCAAACACCGTTTCTACGGCAACCGGATCGTGCTTTTCGCACCCCTATATCTGTCCAACTACTGCATCAACGGGTGCACCTACTGCCCTTATCACGCCAAGAACCGCACGATTCCCCGCCGGAAGCTTTCCCAGCAGGAGATCGAGGAGGAAGTCCGTGCACTGATCCGCATCGGGCACAAGCGCCTCGCGGTCGAAGCCGGCGAGGACCCGCGTCACAATCCGCTGGAATACATCATCGACAGCATCCATACCATCTACGGCGTCCGCGAGGGTGGCAACAGCATCCGCCGCGTCAACGTGAACATCGCGGCGACGGACGTGGATTCCTACCGCAAGCTGCACGAAGCCGGCATCGGCACGTACATCCTGTTCCAGGAAACCTACAACAAGGAGAACTACCAGCGCCTGCACCCCACCGGTCCCAAGAGCAATTACGAGTGGCACACCGAAGCCATGGACCGGGCCCAGGAAGGCGGCTGCGACGACGTGGGCATCGGCGTCCTGTTCGGGCTCAGCAGCTACCGCTATGAACTCGTGGGCCTGCTGATGCACGCCGAACACCTCGAGGCCCGTTGGGGCGTCGGCCCGCACACCATCAGCGTCCCGCGCATCTGCCCGGCCGACGACATCTCCGTCAATGATTTCGACGCCCTGCCCGACAGCATCTTCCACAAACTGGTCGCCGTCCTCCGCATTGCGGTCCCTTACACGGGCATGATTGTTTCCACCCGCGAATCCCAGCGGATGCGGGAGCAGCTCCTGAACTGCGGCATCTCCCAGATCAGCGGCGGTTCGCGCACCAGCGTCGGCGGTTATACGACGGAGGAACGGCATGACGAGACCGCCCAGTTCGACGTCTCCGACACCCGCCCGTTGGACGAGGTGGTCCGCTGGCTCCTGGAGCAGGACCACATCCCTTCCTTCTGCACCGCCTGCTACCGCGAAGGCCGCACCGGCGACCGCTTCATGTCCCTGTGCAAGAGCGGCAAGATCACTTATTGCTGCACGCCGAACGCCCTGATGACCCTGAAGGAATACCTGATGGACTACGCCTCTCCCGCCACCCGCGCCGAAGGCGAACGGATGATCGCGAAGTGCCTCACGGATATCCCGGAAGGCCGCATCCGCGAGATTACCGCCGAGCGCCTGCAGCGCATCGGAAACGGAGAACGGGATTTCCGCTTCTAGCATGGACCGGCTGCAAATCGCTTTCTTCGGGGCGACGAACAGCGGGAAATCCACGCTGGTGAATGCCCTGGCGGGACAGGAAGTCTCGCTGGTGAGCGAATTGCCCGGCACGACCACGGACCCGGTCCGGAAAGTCATCGAACTTCCGGGACTGGGTCCTTGCGTTCTGGTCGATACCGCCGGCTTCGGCGATCCGGGAGCACTCGGTGCGGAACGGGAACGCCGGAGCCGCGCCGTGGTCGATTCCACGGATATCGCCGTGTTGTTGCGCTCGGGACATCCGGAGGATGACCGATGGGTTGAAATGCTGCAAACCGCTCAGATTCCGGTGGTTGAGCTCCAGTCGCGCGCAGGGAAGGCGCCCGTCGAAGATGTCGTTCCGGACCTCCTCCGGAGCCTCCAGGCTGTCCGTCCCGACCGTAAAGAGCGCCTCCTGACCGGCGGCCTCGTGGGCAAAGGCGATATCGTCGTCCTCGTGATGCCGCAGGACAGTGAAGCCCCGAAAGGCCGCCTCATCCTCCCGCAGGTCCAGGTTCTCCGCGAACTCCTCGACCTCGGCTGCATCCCGGTCTGCTGCCAGCCGGAAGGCCTTCAGCGCGCCCTGGATGGCCTGAGCGGACATCCCGCCCTTACGATTACCGACTCCCAGGCCTTTGCCAAGGTCGATGCGGTCCTCCCGCCGGACTTCCCCCTCACAAGCTTCTCCATCCTCCTCGCCGGCGCAAAGGGCGACATCCGCACCTTTGTCGACGGTGCCAGAGCCATCGGCACCCTCCACCGCGGTTCCCGTGTCCTCATCGCTGAAGCCTGCACGCATGTGCCTGATACAGAGGACATCGGCCGCGTAAAAATCCCCACACTCCTCCGAAAGAAAGTCGGTGGAGACCTCGTAGTAACCATCGCCGCCGGCAACGACTTCCCCGACGACCTGTCCACCTACGACCTTATCATCCAATGCGGTGGCTGCGTTGCCTCCGAACGCCTCCTCCGCTCCCGCATCAAAAAAGCACTCCTTGCCGGAGTGCCCATCACCAATTACGGAATAGCGCTTGCTGCCTTGACCGGTATCCTGAACCGCGTGGTCATACCGGACTAGGATCCGATATTCTCGTGGATCAGTTCCGTGAGGCTCTGGATGATTTCGTAATGATTGAGATTCATTCCCTCGAAGACTTCCTTGACCTCGGCGGTCGAGAGTTCGAAGGTATCGTCGTCCGTGATGTAGCGGATGATGAAATTGATGTCCTGATACTGGCAGATGAAGTTCGCGAAACAGCCGGAGAGGTCCCCTTTGGGCTGCAGGTCGATATGTGAACGCTGGTAGGAGGCGTAGATTTCCGTCCCCACGCCCACCTTGGACTTCAGGTAGAAGTTGCCGTTGCACATCTCGGAATGGAACTTCAGAAGCGCGATGCCCATCCCGATCTTGCGCTCCTTGCGGCAGGAATAGAAGCGGTCGTTGATGGCCTGGATCATGTCGTCCGGCATGCCGCAGCCATTGTCGATGATCTTGATGGAGAGAAGGTCGCGCGCCGCGCTGTCCTCCATCTCAATGGTAATCTCGGTGGCACCCGCCCGGATGGAATTGTGGGTGATGTCGATGATATGGAGATCGAGACTTTTCACGCTAGAGAATCACTGGCTCTCCCTGACGGAGGGCATCCTTGAAATTGTCGAAACTGAAAAAGGGCATCTCCAGGACACTGTGGATCTTGGCGATATCCTCGATGTAGTGGGCGTCGCTCGACTGGATGAAGTTGAAGTCGCTGAACCAGGGACAGTCATCCAGGAACTTGTAGCCGTTCCGCTTGCAGTAGTAACTGAGTTCCATCGCATGGAACTTGAGCCCCGTCGGGACGAATCCCAGCTGCGAACTGAGGCTGAAGGAAGGGCGGTCGATATGGGCCGGGATGAAGATGCCTCCCATTTCATAGACTTTCTGCTGGAGTTCCAGCATTGGAAGGTCGAGGGCGTTGATCAGCAGATGGGGTACCTGGTCCAGCACATTCTCATCCTCGTCCACCACCAGCTGCCAGCCGAACTTGTCCACATCGTTCTCGAACCAGATGACGCGGGAATCCAGAAAGGCCTGGAATTCAGCGAGTTTCTCCACTGTGGGCATGAAACTCAGGCAATGGACCTCCTCCTTCGTCGTCACCTCGGCGCCCATCAGCACATGAAGCCCCACTTTCTCCCCCAGACGCCGTGTCACATCGGCATTCAGGGTGGAGTTGTGGTCGGTCAGGCCGATGATGTCCATCCCCCGCTCCTTCGCCTTCGCAACGATGGCGGAGGGGCTCATCTCGATGTCCCCGCAGGGGGAAAGCACCGAGTGGATGTGCATGTCGGCCCGGAACTGCATGGAAGCTATCCGATGAGGGCGTAGAGCTTGCCGCAGACCTGGAACGTAGCGTCCTTGCTGACGAGGATGCAGATGTCCTCGTCCTTGGCATGCTCGAGCATGTCGATATCCGGCACGCCGCCACGGACCAGGATCACGGCCGGAATATCCTTCAGGGAGGCGATGGCCGTGACGTTCTTATGGGTCTGCATCGTAATCCAAATCTGGCCGGAACGGGCATTGCCCATCACGTCGCTCAGCAGGTCGGAGGCATAGGCCCCGGTCACTTCCGTATCCAGATTGACCTCGTTCAGGCACTGCAGATCCAGTTTTTCGATGATTTCCTTGACTGTCATATCAGTTGTTTTCTTTGTTTTCCTTGTTGATTTCCTTGGTTTTGACCCGGTCGCCCCAGATGCTCCGGATGGCGTCCTCGGAGGCCTGGGAGTGACGGTTGATGAAGATGCAGGTGTCGATGCCGGCGTCCCCGCGGACGATGTCCTCGGCCAGGGCGGCGCAGGAAGGTGCCCCGCAGGCCGAACAGTTTACGCCCGGAAGGGCCTTCTCGATCTTCTTCATCCGCTCGGCCATCTTGAAGGCTTCGGCGAAGTTGTCGTTGAGCTTGAAGATGGACCGGGGCTTGATGTCGGGGATGGTCATCACGTCGATCATCTCCGGCGTCAGGGACGTGTCGTCCACGGTGGGTGTCCGGAGCTTGCTGCGCTCCAGGCGCTCGAACAGCCGCGCACGGTATTCCAGCCGCTTGCGGGCCACGAACCGGTTGTTGATGGACAGCACGCCGCCTACGCAGCCCTGGTCGCACATCCGCATCTCCACCAGGCCGGGGGCATCCACGGCATCGTCTTCCAGTTTCTCCAGGAAGTCCAGGACGTTCTTGAGCCCGTCCACGGCATAGTGCGCGCCCTTGAAATGGGGTGCTTCTCCACCGGAGAGGGACCACAGTACGTCCTTCGACGTAAGAGCGTGGTTGATCGGCTGGGCGTTCTTGTCCGAATCGTGCAGCATGAGCAGGACCTTGTTGTATAGGAAGTCCATGTTGATCACGCCGGAGACATAGGTCTCCTTTCCACTCACCGGATACTTGACCGCAGCGATCTTGGCCGCGCAGGGCGTCACGTAGAAGACGCCGATGGACTGCCGGCTGGCGCCTTCGTCCATGAGGCGCTTGGTGATGACGCGGGAAGCAAGCTCCAGCGGGGCCCGGACGTGGATTACATTGTCCACCAGCGAGGGGAAACGCACCTGGATAAGGCGTGTAACCGCCGGACAGTACGGGGAGATGAAGGTCGTGATCTCGGGATGGTCGTCCATATACATGTTGTAGAGCTGGACCATACGGCTCATTTCGTGCTCCACCTCGTAGATATGGGTAAATCCCAGCCTCTTGAGGCAGGAATAGATTGCCTTCGTGTTGTACTTTTCCTCGAACTGGCCGATGAACGTGGTGGGCACCAGGCACACCCGGTACCGGTAATTGAACAGCCGGCCGAAGTCATCCTGCTTGATGTAGATGGCCTTGTGCGGACACACTTGCATGCATTCGCCGCAATCCACGCACTTGTTGTCATTCACGACCGCCTTCCCGTTCCGGATGCGGATCGCTCCGGTCGGGCAAGCGCGCATGCAGGTGGTGCACCCCTTGCACAGGTAGTCGTTGACTTTGAGCGAATGTCTGAAATAAGGTTCTCCGGAAGCCATGGCGTCAAGTCAGGTAAACGGTCATCGTGACTGTGGTTCCCACGCCCACCTGGGTGTCGATCTTCAGGTCGTCCGTGTTCTTCTTGATGTTGGGCAGCCCCATGCCGGCACCGTAGCCCATCTCCCGCACCTTGGCGGAAGCCGTAGACCAACCTTCCTGCATGGCCAGGTCCAGGTTGGGAATACCCGGGCCCTCATCGGCAACCACCATCACGATCTTCTCTCCGTCGATGTCCACGTCGATCGTGCCGCCATAGGCATGCGCCACGGCGTTGATCTCCGCTTCGAAGAGGGCGACCACGGTACGCTTGATGTTGGCAGGGTCCACGCCCAGCTGCTTGAGGGTACGCTTGACGCTGCTGGAGGCCTGCCCCGCATCGGTGAAGTTGCCACGTTCTATGTTGAAGGTGTAATGCATAACTAATAGAGGGGGGCTATTCCGGCGCCGTATAGTATCCCGCTGATCTTGAAGATACTGTATTTGCACTTGATGATGGTGATGCCGCTGTCTTCGGCCAGTTCGAGCATGTCTTCGTCGGGCTGTTTGTCACGGCCGATGACGACCACACGCAGGTCGGCCATCTCGCTGGTGCGCATCGTCTGGTTGTTGCAGAGTCCGGTGATCAGCACGGTCTCATCCATCGAGAAACGCAGCACGTCGCTCATCAGGTCCGAGGCGAAGGCCTTCTTTACTTCATAGAGGTCATCGGCGGGCGCTCCCACGATCTCACCGTTGACAAGGGTTGCTATCTCCTTGATGGTCATTGTTCAGGAATTCTAATCGGGCCGACCCTGATGAGCCGGCCCGAAATGTTGTCGTTCAAACTGGTCTTATTCCGCGTACTCGGCCAGGATTTCCTTGACGTGCTCGGGAACCAGACGGCCGTAGGTCTTGCCGTTGATGGTCATGACCGGAGCCAGGCCGCAGGCACCCACGCAGCGGAGGACGTCCAAGGAGAACCGGCCGTCCTCGGTGACGCCGCCTTCGGAAATCTTGAGTTCGCTCTTGAGCGCATCCAGGATCTTCTCGGCACCCTTGACATAGCACGCCGTACCCAGACAGACGGAAATGGCATACTTGCCCTTCGGCTTCATGGTGAAGAAGCTGTAGAAGGAAACGACACCGTAAACCCGGCCAACCGGAATTCCGAGGCAGTCCGCCACGACCTGCTGTACTTCTTCGGGGAGATAGCCGAAATGGCTCTGCGTCTGGTGCAGGACATTGATCAGCTCACCCGGATTGTTATCGAAGGACTCGCAGATCTCCTTGATCTTCAAGTAATTGGATTCAGTGATTTTTATTTTGGGTCCAACCATGGTTCAATGATTTAGTCGATGTCAAACTTGATTTTCTTGTCGAAGTAAATGGTGTGCAGCAGGTGATGCGACTTCTCAGAGCAAGGCTGGCCGTAGAACTCCTTGTAGATCGCCTGGACCTCGGGGTTCTCGTGGGACTTGCGGATCGGCATCCGGCGGTCGGCCTCGTAGATGGCGGCGTGGCGGGCCCGGATGATGGACGCGTCGCCGTGATGGTAAGGCTGGCCGGCACCGTCGATGCAGCCGCCGGGGCAGGCCATCACTTCCACGAAGTGGTAAGGGCACTCCCCTGCCTTGATCTGCTCCATGATGGTACGGGCGTTCTTCAGGCCGTAGACGACGGCGACCTTCAGGTCGGCGACACCGGGAACGGGGATCGTGGCTTCACGGACACCGTCCAGGCCGCGGACTTCTTCGAAGTCGATGCGGGGAAGGGTCTCGCCGGTCAGCACCTCGACGGCCGTACGGAGTGCAGCTTCCATGACACCGCCCGTGGCGCCGAAGATGACGGCAGCACCGGTCGATGCGCCGAGCGGAGAATCGAATTCGGCATCAGGAAGGCTGTTGAAGTCGATGTTGCAGATCTTGATGAGGCGCGCGAGTTCGCGGGTCGTGATGGAATAGTTCACGTCCGGATCGCCGTTCACGCCGAGTTCCTCACGCTCGCACTCGTACTTCTTCGCCACGCAAGGCATGACGGAAACGCAGACGAGGTTCTTGCGCGGGATACCGATCTTGTCGGCGAAGTAGGTCTTCACCGTGGCACCGAACATACCCTGCGGGGATTTCGCCGTGGAGGGATAGTCGCGGAGTTCCGGATAGAACTTCTCGTAGAAGTTGACCCAGGCGGGGCAGCAGGAAGTCATGATCGGAATCTTGACGTCCTTGTCGCCGGCGAGGTAGGCCTTGAGACGGCCGATGACCTCCGTGCCTTCCTCCATGATGGTCAGGTCGGCGGACCAGTCCGTATCGAACACATAGTCGAAGCCGATGGCCTTGAGGGCGGCGGCAATCTTGCCGGTGACGATGCTTCCCGGAGGCATTCCGAATTCTTCACCCAGGGCCACGCGCACGGCGGGAGCCACCTGGACGCAGGTCTTCACCTCAGGATTCGCGATGTCGCGGAGGATCTTGCCGGTGTTGTCCACCTCGGCGAGGGCGCCGGTGGGGCACACGGCGACGCACTGGCCGCAAAGGACGCAGTTGGTGTCCGTAAGGTTCTTTCCGAAAGCGGTGGAAACCACGGCCGGGAAGCCTCTTTCGACGGCACCGATGGCGCCAACGCTCTGATACTCGTGACATACGGACTCGCAGCGGCGGCACATGATGCACTTGTTGGCGTCACGGACGATGGAAGGAGAGAACTCCTTGGCGTACTGGGACTGCTGGCCCTTGAAGGGGATTTCGCGGATACCCATGTCCGCGGCCAGGGACTGGAGCTCACAATGGCCGCTCTTGGGGCACTGAAGGCAGTCGTTGGGATGGTCGCTGAGCATGAGCTCAAGAACGGTCCGGCGGGCATTGAGCGCCCGGAAAGAGTTGGTCTTCACGACCATGTCCGGCATGCATTCAGTGATGCAGGCCGGCGCCAGATTCCTGCGGCCGACGACCTCCACCACGCACACGCGGCATCCGCCGGGGCGGTTTTCGAGGGCGAGGCCATCGAGTTCGAAATGGCAGAGGGTAGGAATCTTGATACCCATCTGCTCGGCAGCTTTCAGAATGGTCGTACCGCGCGGCACTTCCACTTCCCTGTTGTCTATGGTCAATTTGATAGTATCCATGTATTGTTCCTCCCTTATTGAATGCTGATTGCTCCGAATTTACACTTCTCGACGCAGGTACCGCACTTGATGCAGTCCAGCTGGTTGATGACGTGCGGGTTCTTGACAGTGCCGCTGATGGCGCTGACGGGGCAGGCCCGGGCGCAGGCCGTACAGCCCTTACACTTGGCCGGGTCGATAACGTACTTCTTCAGGGCCTTGCACTGGCCGGCACGGCACTTCTTGTCGGTGACGTGCTCCACGTATTCGTCCCAGAAGTTGCTGATGGTGGAAAGAACAGGGTTCGGGGAAGTCTGACCCAGACCGCAGAGGGCCGTGTCCTTGATGACGGCGGAGAGGTTCTTGAGCTGCTCCAGGTCTTCCATCGTGCCCTTGCCGTCCGTGATCTTGGTGAGGATCTCGAGGAGACGGCGGTTACCCACGCGGCACGGGGTGCACTTGCCGCAGGACTCGTCCACGGTGAAGCCCAGGTAGAACTTGGCGATGGCGACCATGCAGTCGTCCTCGTCCATGACGATCATACCGCCGGAACCCATCATGGAACCCGCGGCCACGAGGCTGTCGTAGTCGATAGGGGTATCCAGGTGCTTCTCGGTCAGGCAGCCGCCCGAAGGACCGCCGGTCTGGACGGCCTTGAACTTCTTGCCGCCCTTGATGCCGCCGCCGATCTCGTAGATGATTTCCCGGAGGGTAATGCCCATCGGGACCTCGATGAGGCCGACGTTGTTGATCTTGCCGGCGAGGGCGAAGACCTTGGTACCCTTGGACTTCTCGGTGCCGATGCTGGCAAACCAGTCGGCACCCTTGTTGATGATGACCGGGATGTTCGCATACGTCTCGACGTTGTTCACGTTGGTAGGCTTGCCCAGATAACCGGACTGCGCGGGGAACGGGGGTTTGAAGGTAGGCTCGCCGCGCTTTCCTTCCATGGAGTGGATCAGGGCCGTTTCCTCACCGCAGACGAACGCGCCGGCACCATAGCGGAGCTCGATTTCGAAATCGAACCCGGTGCCGAGGATGTCCTTGCCCAGGAGTCCGTACTCCTCGGCCTGCTGGATGGCGACCTTGAGACGGTGGATGGCGAGGGGATATTCCGCGCGGATGTAGATGAGACCCTTGCTCGCGCCGATGCAGTAGCCGCAGATGGCCATGGCTTCGAGGATGGAATGGGGGTCGCCCTCGAGGAGGGAACGGTCCATGAAGGCACCCGGGTCACCCTCGTCGGCGTTGCAGACGACATACTTCTGCTCGCCGGGACGGCTCTTGGATGCGATCTCCCACTTCAGGCCGGTGGGGAAACCCGCACCGCCACGTCCGCGGAGGCCGGATTTCTTGATCTCGGCGATGACCTGTTCGGGGGTCATCTCGGTCAGGCACTTGCCCAGGGCGGCATAGCCGTCGCGCGCGATGGATTCCTCGATGTTCTCGGGATCGATGAAACCGCAGTTGCGCAGGGCGATGCGGAGCTGCTTCTTATAGAACTCCATGTGCTTGGAGTCAGGAACGCTCTGGTTGGTGTCGGGTGCCACGTAGAGCAGGCGCTGGACCTTGCGGCCCTTGATGATGTGCTCCTCGATGATTTCCTTCGCATCGGACGGCTTGACCCGCGTGTAGAAGGTGTTGTCGGGGATGATCTTCACGATGGGGCCCCGTTCGCAGAATCCGAAGCAGCCGGTGACGACCACTTTCGCGAAATCGGTCAGGTCATGGGCCACGAGCTCCTTGTTGAGTTCAGCAACAATCTCATGGCTAGCGGATGCGGAGCAACCTGTTCCACCGCATACCAGAATATGCATTTTTACTGCCATAATCGCTCTGTAGGGAGGTTAAGGTTAGATGGATCTGTAATTGGCGGGCAGGATACCCTCGATCAATTCGCCCCCGATGATGTACTTTTCAATGATTTCCTGTGCGCGCGGGATCTTCACGTCGCCGAAAACGACCGGGTCCTTTCCGGGGATGGTGACTTCGACCGTGGGTTCCGCATAGCTGTAACCCATGTCTCCCACCTGCATGACCAGGGCCTTGATCTGGCGCTTGTCCAGCTCGGTGATGAGGTAGTTCATCGTTTCCTTCGCACCCGAGGCGATACCGCTGGTGGCCATCCCGACCTTGATTTGAATGATAGCGTCGGGGGAATTGCTGTTTTCCCGCAGCGACATCCTTGACTGCATACCCTCTTTCATCTTGCGGAGATCCGCAAGATTCCTGATTTTATCCATAGGGTTCCTCCAATTTAAAAGTGTTAATTGAAAATTATTGTTGGTTAATGATTCTCTTTTTCAATTGGCTAATATACATATTAGTTTTCAAAATACAAAAAAAAGGAGCCGACTCATCGCTGAGCCAGCTCCATGTTCCTTGATTCCGCGTTCCTAGAACGGGAGGTCCTCCTCGCCCTGGGGTTCCGCGGGCATGTCCTCGAGGGTGGGAGCCGGAGCCTGCTGGAAAGCAGGGGCCTGCGGAGCAGGCTGCGCCTGGTAGGCAGGGGCGGCCGGCTGCACGGGAGCCTGGGCGCCGGCAGGGGCGATCTTCCAGATCTGGAGATCGTTGTACCAGCGGCCGTTGTATTCGCGGCTCTTGAGGTTGAAGGAAACTTTCACCTTGTCCCCGACCTGGTACTTGGAGAGTTCCTGGACCTTGTCCGAACCCCAGGCCGTAAAGCAGGCCTTGGCGGTGAAGTTGCCGTCGGGATACTCCAGGATGAACTCCTGCTTGGCCCAGGGGCCGCGTGCGGAGTTGCCGGATGCGACAGGGAGTTTCTGGGAAAGGGTTCCCTCGATTTCGAGCGCCATGGGTTACTTCCTTCCGGGTTTGGTGGACTTGGCGGGCTTCGCAGGCTCCTCGACAGGAGCGACGTAGGTGCCGACCTTGTTCAGGGTCACGTCGAACACGAGCGTGGAGTTGGGCTCGATGCCGCGGGTGCCGAACTCGCCGTAAGCGAGTTCACCGGGGATGACGAGCTTGACCTTGCCGCCTTCGCCGATGAGCTTCATGCCCTCGCTCCAACCCTTGATGACGCGGTTGAGGGTGAAGTTGATGTTCTCGTTCTCGTCGAACACGGTACCGTCGAGCAGGGTACCCTTGTAGTCAACCCACACGGTGTCCTGGTCGGAGACGGCCTTCTTGCCGTTGCCGGGCTCGATGATCTGGTAGGCAAGACCGCTCTCGGTCTTCTGCACACCCTCTTCCTGGAGGAACTTCTCGATGTACTCGGCACCCTTCTCGTTGTTCAGGGCGCCGGTGTAGGCGCGACGCTTCTGGATGAAGCCGTCGAGAACCGCGTTCATCTCGTTGGGATCGATCTTGAACTGCTTGAAGAAAGAGGAATCCTGGGGAGTACCCTCGGCTTTCATCCAGTCCTTGATACCCTTGACCATCTCGTTGTAGTTGATGTCGCCGAAATTGTTGCCCTTGATCCAGGAACCGAAGTTCACACCGATCAGATAGCTGGCGGAGTCAATCTGGGCCTTGTTCGGAAGAAGGTCGCGAACTTCCTTGCTGCCCTCGGCTTTGGAGGTGCCACATGCCACCATCAGCACAGCGGCCGACGCGATGGCGATAATCTTGGAAATTTTCATCGTATAAAATTTTAACAAGTTTCAAGTCCTCGGGCCCGTTATGAGCCATTATCCTGCAAAGATAACTCTTTTTCTTGAAATAACACGAATTTATGCCGATGTTCGAAAGATTGTAACCATTTTGAGAGTTTTTCTGCAGGATTTTTCAGGAAAAGGAGACGGCGGATTTGGTTTTTTCCGTCCTTTTTGTTAAATTGTGGCACTTAACACGCGGACTATGGCCATCGACTCCTCCATCCTTCAGTCCAAGTTGAAGCAGTTTTTCGGCTTCGACGCCTTCAAGGGAGACCAGTTGCGCATCATCCAACACCTGGTTGAAGGGGGAAACGCGTTTGTCCTGATGCCTACCGGCGGCGGCAAGTCCCTGTGCTACCAGCTCCCCGCCCTGGTGATGGAAGGGACCGCCATCGTCATCTCCCCCCTCATCGCCCTGATGAAGAACCAGGTGGACGCCATCCGCGGGTTCGTGGAATCGAACGACGGCATCGCCCATTTCCTCAACTCCTCGCTGAGCCGCCAGCAGGTGGCCGACGTCCGGGAAGACCTCCTGAGCGGCGTGACCAAACTCCTGTACGTCGCCCCCGAATCCCTGACCAAGGAGGACAACATCGCCCTCCTGAAGGAAATCCACATTTCTTTCTACGCCGTGGACGAGGCGCACTGCATCTCCGAATGGGGACACGACTTCCGGCCGGAATACCGCAAGATCCGCTCCATCATCGAGGAGATCCAGCCGGCCCCGGTCATCGCCCTGACCGCGACCGCGACGCCCAAGGTCCAGAGCGATATCCTCAAGAACCTCCGGATCATGGACGCCACCGTCTTCAAGTCCTCCTTCAACCGGCCCAACCTGTACTACGAGGTGCGCGACAAGGTGGACCCCGAGAAGGACATCATCCGCTTCATCCGCCAGAACCCCGGCAAGTCCGGCATCATCTACTGCCTGAGCCGCAAGAAAGTGGAGGAACTCGCCCAGCTGCTGTCCATCAACGGCATCCAGGCCCTCCCCTACCATGCCGGGCTGGACGCGAAGACCCGGGCCGAGAACCAGGACCGCTTCCTGATGGAGGACATCCAGGTGATCGTGGCCACCATCGCCTTCGGGATGGGCATCGACAAGCCGGACGTCCGGTTCGTCATCCACTACGACATTCCCAAGAGCATCGAGGGATATTACCAGGAAACCGGACGCGCCGGACGCGACGGACAGGAAGGCCTTTGCATCACCTACTACAGCTACAAGGATATCCAGAAACTGGAAAAGTTCATGCAGGGGAAGCCGGTCGCCGAGCAGGAGATCGGCCGCCAGCTGCTGGGTGAAACCGTCGCTTACGCAGAATCCAGTCAGTGTCGGAGAAAACTGCTGCTCAACTACTTCGGAGAAGATTACCCGCAGGATAACTGCGGTTGCTGCGACAACTGCCTCCACCCCAAGACCCGGTTCGACGGCCGGGAGGAGATGTCCCTCGTCATCGAACTCATCGGCTCGCTGCGGGAACATTTCAAGATCGAGCACATCGCCAGCATCCTCGCCGGGGTTCCCAATGCCCTGATCAAATCCTACCACCACGACAAGCTGGAACTGTACGGGGCCGGAAAGGACCATGACATCCGTTTCTGGTCGGCCGTCATCCACCAGGGGCTCGTGCTGCATTTCTTGGACAAGGACATCGACAACTACGGACTCATCCGGACCACCGACGCCGGCCTGGACTTCTATGTCCACCCCCACGAACTGATGCTGGTGGAGGACCGCACCTTCACCGGGGACGGCGACGACGAGGATGACGACCCGGCGGCGGTCCGGGGCGGCGGAGGCGGCGACCAGACGCTCCTCGCGATGCTCAAGGACCTGCGCAAGGACGAAGCCCGGAAACGCGGACTCCAGCCCTGGATCATCTTCACGGACCCGTCCCTGGAGGACATGTCCATCCTCTACCCGGTCACCCTGGAGGAACTCCGGGGCTGCCAGGGCGTCGGGGAAGGAAAGGCCCGCAAGTACGGGGCACCGTTCCTCCAGCTCATCGCCCGCTACGTGGAGGAGAACGAGATCCTCCGTCCCGACGACTTTGTCGTCAAGTCCGTCGCCCCGAAGTCCGGCAACAAGGTCTACATCATCCAGAGCATCGACCGGAAAATGGCCCTCGAGGACATCGCCGCCACCAAGGGCCTGGACCTGGACGACCTCCTGTCCGAGATCGAAGGCATCGTCGCCACCGGAACGCGCCTGGACATCAACTACTACATCGAGGAGAAGCTGGACGAGGACGTCGTGGACGAAATCTACACCTGGTTCAAGGAAGAAGCCACCTCCGATTCGCTGGAGGATGCGCTCTCCGCCCTCCGCAGCGACTACGAAGACCTGGAAATCCGGCTCGTCCGCATCAAGTTCCTCTGCGAGGTGGCGAATTAGCGGCCGGTCAGGTTGTGGCCAAATCTCAAAGTAATTGTTCCAGAATGGCGGGCTCAATGCCCAACAAGCGGGCTATCTGCTTTTTAGGAGTCGCGAAACGTCGAGCCAAGGTACGTGCCAGCCACAGAAGGTATTTTCTTTCCAATTGGTGATGTGATTCCTTATGCAGTTCATTTTTGCAGATGGCGCGAATCTTTTCCTGTACTTCCGAATCGGTAAAAGTGAGCTTCTCCTCAATCCCATGCCTTTGATCCACAACGGATTCCAGGTCAAACCGCCTCAATCTGTCGAAGAACTCCAGACTGCTGCCGATTTTCAATTCGACCGTCCGGTAGTCTATGAAGCATTTGTTCAAAACGCATCCTCCGATATGTTCCCAATCCGAAGGAATCTTGACGTGCGTCCCGAACATCCGCTTCACCGTCTTCGTCCCCGGTACGGGAGTTCCGCGAAGAAACGGAAGAAAAGGATTGAAATAGCATTCGAACGGAGCCCAAGGATAAGAGTATGGACTGTCAATACGAGCTTTGTAACCATTCCGCAGCAGATAGCAGACTTCGTTAAGGAACATGTCCCTATCCACGACAGCCTGCACGTCGGAAGCCTGTAGTTTCAGTATTCCCGAAATGCCATGTCGTTCCCCAATGATCCTGGCAAGACGATGTAACACCCACGCGAAGAACGTCCGGCAATCGGCATACCGTCCCATCAACAGGATATGGATGTGGTTATCCATCAAGGTATAACACAAAACCTTGACTGAAGGATACATCAATGTCGCAAATGCAATTGAATTGACGCCCTGCACGAAATCATTCCTGTCCCGGAACAGCAAAGTCCTTTCCAAATGATCCGTTGTAAACAGGTATACGCCCTTCCGCCCGGTGAAAGGGTCTTTGAATTCACCGATTCTCATCTTTTCTCTCGTTTCAAATGCAGGTTGGGAACTGCAGTGTTTATAAAGTATTTATTATCAAATAGTTGAAATATACCCGGTTCCAAACATCGTCTTAAAAGGGAGGTTCGGAACCAATAGATTTATAATAGGCTGAATTACAACCAGTAAATAATCATATGGTTCCGAACCTAGCTTTAAAGAAAAGCCGGCTACATATCAGCCGTTTCTTCCTCCGGTTTTTCTTCTGTCTTTTCCGTCCGCAGGCCGGCGCGGAGGCGGACGAGGCGGGAGATAATGGCGTTTTCGG
This sequence comes from Bacteroidales bacterium, assembly GCA_017439305.1. Lineage (GTDB taxonomy): Bacteria > Bacteroidota > Bacteroidia > Bacteroidales > UBA932 > Cryptobacteroides. The sequence continues at coordinate 28,339 of JAFSJK010000056.1, forward strand.
TTCGGCCGAAGGCGGCGGCGAGTTCGGAGAAGGGGGTGCCGGCGATGTATTGCCGGACAAGCGACGCGTCGTCCTCTTCCGTCCACGGCCTGGCGGCAGGTTTCGGCACGTAAAGCCCCAGGGACTGGAGCTTCATTTTCACGGCGTTGGGAGTGCGGCCGAGTTGCTGCGACATTTCTTCGCGCGATACCCCGTCTTCCGCCATCCGGCGGAGCTCGTCGGCCTCGTCGGCCGTCCAGGGCTCATTGAACTTGGCGTAGCGGGCCTTCAGGGTCCCGTACTGTTCGGGGGTGAGAAAAAAACTCTTCATAGACAAATACTTAGTGATGATGCGGACGAAAGGCAGGGCGCCGCTTCCCCGGTCTTCAGGTGACGGGGCAAGGTACGGAGGGATAGCCGTTTACGCAAATAGCGGACGGATAAAGCCCCGAATCGCCTTTCTGACCGCGCAGAGGGCGGACCGGGCGTCCTTTTTTTCAGCGGGAATCTCGCATTTTTGCGGAAAAAAGGCTATCTTTGAAAACTAATAACCAAACACAAACGAAACCGACATGGTAAGAGTAAAACCCTTTGCGGCCATCCGCCCGCCGAAAGACCTGGTCACCGAAGTGGCCGCACCCCCGTATGACGTCCTGAATTCCGAAGAGGCCCTCGCGATGGCCGGGGAAAAATCCCTCCTGCACATCACCAAACCGGAGATCGACTTCGCCCCCATCGCCGGCGAGCACGAGCAGCGGACTTACGACAAGGCCGTGGAGAACTTCAAGGCCTGGCGTGCCAAGGGCTGGCTGGTCCAGGACCCCAAGCCGATGTACTATGTCTATGCCCAGACCATGGGCAAGCGTACCCAGTACGGTCTGGTTCTCTGTGCCCATACCGACGACTATGCCGAGGGCATCATCAAGAAGCACGAGCTTACCCGTAAGGACAAGGAAGATGACCGCATGGTCCACGTCCGCATCCAGAATGCAAACATCGAACCGGTCTTCTTCGCCTACAAGGACAATGAAGAGTTGAACGCCATCGTCGCGAAGGCCGCCGCCGGCAAGCCCGAATACAAGTTCGTGGACGAGAACAAGTTCACCCACACCTTCTGGGTGATCGACGACGATGCCACCATCGCCCGTATCACCGAGATCTTTACGACCCAGGTCGATGCGTTCTACGTGGCCGACGGTCACCACCGCACCGCCGCGGCCGCCCGCGTGGGTGCCGAAAAGCGGGCCCAGAACCCGAACCACACCGGCAACGAAGAATACAACTATTTCATGGCCGTGTGCTTCCCGGAGACCCACCTCGCCATCATCGACTATAACCGCGTGGTCAAGGACCTGAACGGTTTCACGCCGGAGGAATTCCTGAAGGCCCTGGAGGAGGATTTCGAAGTGAGCCTCGCGACGAAGCCGCGCTGCGGCCGTCCGGCGAAACCTTACGCCCCCGCTGCCCTGCACAACTTCTCCATGTACCTCGGCGACAAGTGGTACAGCCTTACCGCCAAGCCCGGCCGCTATGACGACAACGATCCGATCGGCGTCCTGGACGTGACCATCCTGTCGAACCTCGTACTGGACAAACTGCTGGGTATCAAGGACCTCCGCACAGACAAGCGCATCGACTTCGTCGGCGGTATCCGCGGTCTCGGCGAACTCGCCCGCCGCGTGGACTCCGGCGAGATGAAGGTCGCCTTCGCCCTCTATCCGGTCTCCATGCAGCAGCTCATCAACATCGCCGACACCGGCAACATCATGCCGCCCAAGACCACCTGGTTCGAGCCCAAGCTCCGCAGCGGCCTGGCAATCCACGAGCTGGTGTAGTTAGCGATTATTGAGGTTCGGCACTTGACTGCTCAGAACAAACTCACTATCAGAAACATACAAAAAAGTGGTTCCGACCCCCTCCGTAAAAAATGAGGTTCGGAACCATTCGTTTTATAACAAGTTATCTATTAACTAATTACAAAAGAAACCGTTCCGAACTTCCTGAATGGGAAGCACGGAACGGCAAAAAGACAGGGCGGAACTACTTGTTCACCTGGAACCGCGTGTTGCCGGTGGCGAAGAAGTCCGCGATCTGGCGGGCGGCGGCGAGGCCGGCGTTGATGTTGGCTTCGGAGGTCTGGGCCCCCATCTTCTTGGGCGTGGCGAAGACGCGGTAGCCGAACTTCTTGGTGAGCGTGTCGTAGTTGTCCGGCATCACATCCGTGACGTACTTGAGGTCCTCACGCTCCTCCAGGGCCTTCAGAAGGCCTTCCTCGTCGATGACTTCCTTGCGGGCGGTGTTCACGACCGTCGCGCCCTTGGGCATCTTCATCAGGAGGTCATAGCCGATGCTCTTGATGGTGGAAGGCAGGGCCGGGATGTGGATGGAGAGGTAGTCGGAGGCCGCATAGAGCTCCTCCACGGAATGGACGGGCTCGGCGCCGCCGGCGACGATCTGCTCGTCAGTGAGGAACGGATCCAGGGCGTGGATGGTCATGCCGAGGGCCTTCGCCTTCTGGCCGACCAGCCGGCCCACATTGCCGTAGGCCTGGACGCCCAGGCGCTTGCCCTGCAGCTCGCTGCCGGTTGCCGGCGTGAAGTGCGTACGCGCCATGAAGATCATCAGGCCGAGGGCAAGTTCCGCCACGGCATTGGAGTTCTGGCCCGGCGTGTTCATCACGACGACGCCATGGGCAGTCGCGGCGGCCAGGTCCACATTGTCATAACCGGCGCCCGCGCGCACGACAATCTTGAGTTTCGGAGCGGCGGCGATAACCTCGGCCGTCACCTTGTCGGAGCGGATGATCATCGCTTCCACGTCCGCGACGGCGGCGACCAGGTCGCCCTGCTCCGCATACTTCTCGAGTTTCACGACCTCGTGACCCGCTTCCGTGAGAATCTTCACAATCCCGTCGACTGCCTTCGCAGCGAAAGGTTTCTGGGTAGCAAGTAAAACTTTCATATTATTTCTTCAAAGCTTCAAATTCCTTCATGCAGTCGACCAGGGCCTGGACGTCCTCGACGGAGCAGGCATTGTAGATGGAGGCGCGGAAGCCGCCGACGGAACGGTGGCCCTTGATGCCCACCATACCGCGTTCCTTCGCGAAGGCGAAGAATTCGTCCTGCAGGTCCTCGTGGCCGGGAGCCATCACGAAGCAGACGTTCATCAGGGAACGGTCCTCCTTCACGGCGGTGCCGACGAACAGGGAGTTGCGGTCGATCTCGTCGTAGAGGATCTGCGCCTTCTTCTTGTTGATCTCGTACATGGCCTCGACGCCGCCGATGCCCTTGAGCCACTTGAGGGTTTCGGTCATCACGTAGATGGCGAACACCGGCGGGGTGTTGAACATGGAGAGCTTGTCGATGTGGGTGCGGTAGTCGAGCATCGTGGGGAGGTAGCGGCTGACCTTTCCGAGGGCGTCTTTCTTTACGATTACGAAGGCCACGCCGGCAGGACCGGCATTCTTCTGGGCGCCGCCGTAGATCATAGTGTACTTGGACACGTCGACGGGGCGGGAGA
>JAFSJK010000057.1 GCA_017439305.1 Bacteroidales bacterium
AACCAGATTGACGAACAAAAACTCTCTTTCGTTCTCCGCCATTACCGGCCGGGAATGTTTGATACGCAAAAAGCATGGAAGAAGGTTTCCGGCATGGCTTCCCGCCACCCCATGCGGCGGATTCTGCTCTGGGCTATGCCATTCGCCGCAGCACTGATATTCGGTGTATTCTTCTCTTGGCGGAACACATGGACGGAATACAATGCCTACGATCTGGCACAGGCCTTTACCCTGAAGGATGGTACCCATGTCACCCTGGCACCCGGGGCAACGCTCCGGTATCAGCCGCATAAGGCGCCGCGGCAAGTGGAGATGACCGGCAAGGTGCATTACGCTGTAGCTCGTGACGAAGCGCATCCCTTCCAGGTGACGGCGCCTGCTGCGACCGTAACGGTTCTTGGAACCGTTTTCCAAGTGTCAGAGGACCGTGTCGATGTGACCGAAGGTCGGGTTCGTGTCGATGGCCCCCAAGGTGAAGGTGTCGTTCTGACCGCCGGCCAGTCGGCCCTGCTGCAGGATGGCGTCCCTACGCTGGAGGAAACCGCCCTGCCGAACCCGTCGGCCTGGGCCACCGGTGTCTTCCGGTACGATGCCACGCCGCTTGACGACGTATTGATGGATCTGTCGGCTTATTATGGCGTTTCCCTCCAGGTGAAGGGCGATTCCTCCGGGAAATCGCTTACGGGCGAATTCTCGACGGAGAGCCTGGACGAAATCCTGGAGCTGGTCTCTCTGGCACTTGACGTGGAGATTGATAAACAGTAAACAATGAAATACAGTAATATAACGATATTTGCCATCCTTCTCCTCGTGGCAGCCACTGGTTGTGTGAAGGAGAAGTATGTGAAGCCGATGTCGGATGCGGCATATGCAACAGCGGACCGCGTGTGTGGTGTATATCGGCTTGTAGCGATGGACTGGTCGGGAGAGCCCGTCGATCTGGACGGGGACGGCATCGCGCAAGAATCTTTGTGGGAAGAATGCCTTGCCGGCGAGCATCTGGGACTGTTAGTTCCTGAGAATCATATCATAGAATGGACGCTTTGGCCGATCTATTCCTACGATGCCCCCGGAAATCTGGGTTTCCCGTTCTTCCACGGAGATTATACGCCGGGCGTTGAATCCTTGTCATACTACTCTCTGCACCTGATTTCCGGGGAAATGCGGATTCTTGAGGATGGGACGCTGGATTTGCAGGTCCCGGCTTATCAGGAAGAGAGCAGCCATTGGGGTGTTGACAACGAAGAATGTGCGATCCGGGACATCACCGTGTCCTGGGAGCCGGATGGGGACTTCCTTGTTGCCGGTACGACATCCTTCCGGGACGAGCGCACAGGTGAATCCATCGAGGGTAGGGAAACGCTCCGCTACCACTGTGTGTCCACCAAAGAAAAGAAGAAACGATGAAAAGAGTGATGTTGACGGCGGTGCTGCTGCTTGCAAGTGCCGCTTTGTGGGCGCAAACCACGTTGAAAAACGGGATGGCGGCGTTGGAAGAAAAATATGGTGTCCGGTTTGTGTACGATGCTTCCTTGCCATTGGAAGGTCGAGTGGAATCCGTGACCGGGACAGATCTGGAAGAATGCCTGGAACAACTGTTCGCCGGGCGGGATATCCGGTATGAGATCAAAGGGAACCACGTGGTTCTCCGGAAGGTCCGGAAAGTTACCCTCAGCGGTTATGTAACGGATGCCTCCACCGGCGAAACGCTGATTGGGGCTGGCGTCTTTTCCGGAAACATCGGCGCGGTCACCAACAGTTATGGATTTTACTCGCTGACGGTTCCGGAAGGCGACATCGAGCTTTCGGTCTCCTATATCGGCTATGGTCGGAAAACACTGAAGCTGCGGCTTGAAAAGGATTGGACACAGGATGTCGCCCTGATTCCTGACGCCCGAATCCGGGCTGCAGAAGTGACCGGATGGAAAGATACCGGCATCGGGGCCACCAGTCTTGGTGCCCTGGAGATTCCCCAGTCGGTCATCCGGCGGGCTCCGATGCTGCTGGGCGAAGCGGATGTGCTAAAGTCCCTCCAGCTTCTTCCAGGCGTGCAATCCGGTTCTTCGGGTTCATCCGGACTCTATGTACGGGGCGGCGGACCGGACGAGAACCTGATCCTCATGGACGGGATACCCATGTATAACGGAGAGCATCTGCTGGGCCTGTTTTCCGTCTTCGCACCCGATGCCGTGAAAAAGGTAACCTTGTACAAGAGTTCCTTCCCGGCCCGGTACGGCGGACGGACCTCCAGCATTGTGGACGTCCGGATGAACGACGGCAATGCGGAGGGCATCCATGGGAGCGTCACCGTTGGGTTGTTGACGGAAAAGGCCCATGTGGAAGGCCCCATCGGCCCGAATACCACCTTCTCTCTGACCGGGAGGGTGTTGCATTCGGGGCTGGTTGAATTGGTGGGCCGTCCCCTGGGGCTTCCGGCCAACTATTTCTTCTATGATGTCCATGCGAAGGTTTCACACAGCTTCGGGCCCAGGGACCGTGTATTTGCGGATTACTACCGAGGGAAAGACTATTTCCGGACCGACAGTCAGGAGTACGTCTTCGACCACCATTACGATGATAACTATGCGGCATACGATCGATATACGGACACCCGAAGCCAGTTCCGGTTGCGTTGGGGCAATACGGTAGCCGGGCTGCGGTGGAACCATGTCTTCGGGGGACGGCTGTTTTCCAACACGACCCTGTCTTGGAGCGGATATCGCTCGAACATGTTGACGATGGGAGAAGAGAATGTGGATGACGACGGCTACCGAACGCTCACCCGGAATGAATTCCAGTATTTCACGACCATCGGCGATGCGACGCTCAGGACCGATTTCGAGTTCACCCCTTCACCGGCCCAGACCATCCGTTTCGGCGCCGGAGTGACCCGCCATGTTTTCATTCCCGACGGAATGTCGCTTTCGCTGCGGGAAGAAGCGGATGGAAAGATGGTCCGTGACACGCTGCTGCATCGTTCGGCCGGGACCTACATGCCCGGTTGGGAGGCTTCCGTCTATCTGGAGGATGAGATATCCCTCGGACGCGTTTCTTTGAATCCGGGCCTCCATTTCGCCTTGTTCTCTGCCAGTGGAAAGAACTATCCTTCTTTCCAGCCGAGGCTGTCCGCGCGCTGGGCCGTTACCGATTCCTGGACGCTCAAGGCCGGTTATTCCCGGATGGCCCAGTATGTCCACCGGCTTCCCTTTGCCCGCGTGAACCTTCCGACGGACATCTGGGTTCCTGTGACGGATCGGATTCCTCCCCAGGAATCGGACCAATGGTCGACGGGCGTGTATTATACCGGCATTCCGGGTTGGAGCCTGTCGGCGGAGGTCTACTACAAGGACCTGAGGAACATCCTGGAGTTCAGGAACAACCGCCTGGTGTTCTCGGGCGCGGACCAATGGGAAAAGACCATCGCGACCGGCATCGGCCGGGCCTATGGGGCCGAATGGCTGGTGGAGAAGACGGCAGGTAACCTCACGGGTTGGTTGTCCTACACCCTGTCCCGGAGCGAACGTCGTATCCCGGACGGAAGCATCAACGACGGCCGCTGGTTCCCCTATGTCAATGACCGTCGCCACAAGATTTCCGTCTATGGCGATTATACGCTCAACGACCGGATTGATTTTTCCGCCACCTGGCAGTTTGCGTCGGGAGACCGGATGACCCTCCCCACACGGCATTCCTTTACCATGGGTGAGGATGGCCTGCAGGAGCAGCTATACATCCCTTCCCGCAACAATTGGACAGTACCGCCGACACACAGGTTGGACGTGAGCGTGAATTTCCGGAAGAAAAAGGCCAGGGGCGAAAGAGTCTGGAACGTGGGCGTCTACAACTTGTACGCTGCCCGGAATCCGGATTTCATGATCTATAATGAGAATCGCCGGTGGACGCGCACCCTTCCGGACGGAACTACCCAGTCGAGCCTGGACCAGGAAGAGATTCCTGAAGGCAGGATTTATGCGATAAAACGCTCTGTCTTCTCTGTCCTTCCCTCTGTCAGTTATACCAGAACATTTTGAAAATGAAAAAGATCTATCTTATCATAGCCTGCTTCCTGCCGTTGTCCTGCGAGACGGCGCTGTTCCCGGACCCTGTAGGCCCGGAGAGGGAGATTGCCTTGCAGGCGCGTATTTTGACAACGGACACCCTTCATACCATCCATGCTGCTTACAGCACGCACGATGCGCTTGAGTCGGCGGATGACCTGACCGTTGCTTGTTATGTCAATGGGAAATGCATGGCCGTTACTTCAGACAGTGAACCGGAAACGGGCAGTTGGGGAGAGGAAGTGGCCTGGCGGGCCTACCGACTTCGGGCTGACATCCAGCCAGGCGATTCCGTGCGGATCGAGGCGACCGGACGGGAAGGCTCTGCCATTGTGCGCGTGAAGGCACCTGATGCCCCGCCTGTGCCGGTCGTTTCGGTGGAAAAGATTCCGAGGAAGGACGGTGGTGGCTTTGACGATCCCGTGTATCGTTTCCGAATCCGGGTCGACGACCTGTCGGGACAGCGAAACTGGTACAGGATGGTGACGCTAGGCCGGCAGGTCGTGGACGAGTATCGTCCGGAAGGACATCCTCTTTATCTTCATGATTGGACGGAAGAGGGTGGCTGGTTCCGGGTCCTGGACAAGACGATGGACATTCAGGTAGATAACACGAAGGATCCCTTCCTGAACCCGGACGGCCGGGCTGCGGACAGCCGTAATCCTGATTATCTGGCCAATCAGTACAACATGTTCTCGGATGAATTGTTCGAGGACGGCACGGTGAACCTTACCCTGGAAGCAAGGGTGAGGGATTATTTCAAAATCGACAATCTGGCAACCTATTCCATTTGTTCGTACCGACGGTCCATCGCGGCTCTGTTCGATCTCCAGAGCCTTTCCCGGGAGGATTATCTCAACAGCCGGATGTTGGAAATGCGGTATTTTTCCTTGACAGGCGTCCCCTATGTGGATGGCCTTCTCTCGGAAGACATCGTTCCTCCGGACAATGTGGAAGGTGGTATTGGCTTCGTGACCGTCCGTTCGGTCTCCCGTGCTGTCTGTGACTTCGGCGAAAGGGAGCTCCCCGATGGCAACTTCTTTGACTGGCCGCTGGAATAGTCGTGCGTACAACAGTAGGTTGGCACGGGGCTGACCCGGCTCGTTATTTGATTGTATTCCTAGAAAAGACCTGTGCTATGAAACGATATTTGATTCTTCTTATGGCGGTCATTTTTGCTTCTGCCTCCTGTACAACTCCGAGATATGTTTCTAGGGAACCCAGTATGAAGACCGAATGGGTTGGTCGCTCACATGCTGATATCGTCCGGAGTTTTGGTGCTCCATCCCGTGAGGTTTCAGATGGGGCAAATGGTATGATTCTCGTCTATGAAGAGCTTTATTCAATCTACGACACGGACCATTTCGGCTCAACTATGACAACAACGAAAAGAGACCGCCGCAACTTTAAGGAGTTCTCCCTTGGCCCCGATGGTATTTGCTATGATGTCCGGACAAATGCTTTGATGCAAGATGGCACCCAACTCGATGTTAGACAGACTCTCTGTTCGGCATTTGGCGTTGTCCTAGGTGGGATTTGTCTTATATCTGTTATTGCCAGATAAAATAGAATCCGACAATTGAGCCACCAGATTGTTTATCTTTCTGGTGGCTTTCTTATTATCTCCCAATAACTGTGTACTACTCAATCACGTTCCCGTCCCGATACACCGCAATTCCCCGTCTCCCGCTCCTCAGGGTTATACCGCCGAATAATCAACCGCCGTGTTTGAGCCGCGTCCATCCCGTCAAGGTACAAAGATCAATGGCGGAATTCAAGCGTATTCTTATCTTTCCAGCTGATCCATACCCATGGCTCCTTCGGATACCGCACACGATCCGTCGGCCTCTCCTTCTCCACAACCATTCCAATTATGTCAGAGACGACAATGGGAATATCACCCGAGGCACAGAAGAAATCGTCATGGCCGGTGAAGATATAGCGAGGAACCTTCGGATTGATGTAAAAGCCCCTGCTGTTGAACCACCCTTCTCTGTGTATATTGGGGCTGGTCTTCACGGTGGTTCCTCCGTATTCGAAACAACATTTCTGAGGATATAGGGTCAACTGTGAATCCAAGTCTGCTTCCGGATCGTTGTTGTCGAAGAAAGCGGGAAGGCTGAAGAAACCACGATTGGGGGCATAGGAACCACTTTCCTGGTCGATGGCCATCCGTGATTCAAGAGATTCTTTGGAGATGGACTGTGCTTCCATTTTCTCGCCCGAATTGTCGTAGTATTCCAGCTGGTCATTACCGACGGGCAGCGAAACGTTCACGAAAAACACGCCATTCGGAAAAGACTGCTGTGATTCCCCTACAACCACATAGCCATATTGCGGATTGACTTCGATGGCGGAGTCACCGTCATAACCCGAGAGACCCGAGAGAAGAAATACTTTCGGGAAACGATAGTAGTCGGTCAGGGAGAGTGCCATCCCGATATCTTTTCGGTACGAGATGCTTGAAGACTGTCGGAAGCTGTCTTCTGGGATCCCTCTTCGCTGTTCGGTAACCTGGTCCGGCTTATAAAACACCCGGACGGTCTGTTCGGTTTCATTGGAATAGACGCCGATGCCAAGATTCACCTCGGGGATATAATAGAAAGATATGTCTGTTACATCCGCTTTCTTCTGCGGCATTTTGCAGGCTGTTATCAACAGCGGCAGCATCAAAATGAGGTGTCGGATTCTCATGTTCATAATTGCTGCAAAAATAACACCGTTCGTTTCCATGCTGGCCGGCGAAAAGAAAAAGGACTGGTTTCCCAATCCTTTCTCGTAATAGCGTTCGCATTCTGTAGTTTTTGAGAGGAGTCCATGCCTATCGAAAAGAAAGTAAGAGCTCCGTTCGTTCCGTATTTCTTATGCATGCCCATTCACACCACACCATTCAATCTTTTCCTTG
>JAFSJK010000058.1 GCA_017439305.1 Bacteroidales bacterium
CTGCATCGGGATACCGTCGATCACATACAACGCATTGTTGTTGTTGGAGATGGACTTGGAACCGCGCATCACGATACGGGATGCGCCGCCCGCGCCCGTAGAGGACTGGCTGATGGATACGCCCGCCACCTTGCCGTTGAGGCCGTTGACGAAGGAACCCACCGGGCTTACCGTCTCCACTTTGGCCTGCTGGACATTGTAGGAGAGGGATTTTTCCTCCTTGCGGATACCCATGGCCGTGACGACGGTCGCGTTGAGCGCGATGTTGTCCGATGCCAGGGTGACATCGATGACCGAACGGCCTCCGATCTGTTCGACGGCGTCTTTCTGGCCGATGTAGGAGAACCGCAGGGCCTCCGCCGTAGCCGGGACGGTGATGGAATAGCGACCGTCCAGGTCGGTAATGGCCCCTACGGAAGTATCCCCATCCACCACGACGCTGGCGCCGATGAGCGGTTCGCCGTAGTCATCCGTGACGGTACCCGTGATGGTCCGGTTCTGGGCCAGGACGAGTCCGCCTGCGATGAACAGTCCCAGCACGGCCGAAAGGGCACGGGCCAGGACTTTCTGAAGTTGGAAACTCATAGGGTTTTGTTAGTTGGTTGAAAATGTGTTGGTTATAGTCTTTTGTAGTTCTTACTTCGCAAAAAGTCCATAAAGGTACTCTTTTTTTCTCAATTCCCGAAAGGAACCAGCTCCTTTTTTTGGGCTTTGATCCGGAGGACTTCCTCCGTCGGCTTCCCGTCTACACGGGGCTGCAAGGCGAATTCCACCGAGTCCAGACCTTCGGGCATCGTGAATTTCACGTGGATGGTGTCCCGCTGGTCCGCCTTCATCTTGCCGGGCTGGCGCATCCGGACATAGGGCTTCCATCCGTCCGGAATGTCGAAGGTGATGACGGCCTTCCGGTCGTTCCCGTTGCCGTGCCGGAAAAAGAAATCGCCGGTCTCACCCGGGCGGAGCCGCCCGTAACTCAGCACTTTATGGCTCATGTACAGTCCTTCCCCGAAGGCATAGGGGCGGTCTTCTTCGATGGGATGGTTGAAGCCGGTGACCTGTCCCTTGATGGCGAAGGTACGGACCTTGACCGGAGAATCCTGGTATTGGACCTGGATCTCTTCCCGCATGGGTCCGGGCCGGTAGGCGGGATTGTAGGTGACTTCGAGGACTTCGTCCTCTCCCGGAGCCACCGGTTTCCGCTCGAACCGGACCTTCGTGCATCCGCAGGGCGTATAGAGCTGGGCCGGATACAACGTGTCGGCATAGTCGTTCTTCACGACGAGCCGGATGGTCACGGGACCGTCGATTTCCATGATTCTCCCTAGATCCGCATCCCGTCCTTCCGTGGTCCGGATGGTGCGGACTCCGTCTTTGGGTGCGCAGGCTGCCGTGAGAAGCAGCACGAGGTACAAGGCTTTTTTCATCATAAACCGCTTACCGTATCATTAAACAGACCGAATCCGTTCAGGACGGGGCAGGCGAGGGAAGACCGGATGGAGATCCGCACCGCGTCGCCGGTGACGGTGCTTCCCAGGATGATGCGCTTGTGGCCGATGGTGGATTTGGTGCCGTTGCCCCAGGATTTCCAGGCGCCGTTCACGCGGACCTGGATGTCAAAGCTTTCCACGCGTTGTCCCAAAGGAATATACTCCTGCAGGACGACGCGGTTGAAGGTCTTGCTGCCGGAAAGGCTGAATTCGATGTCCACGGTCTTGACGTTGTCGTCCGTAGCGAAATAGGTGTCATAATGGCCGTCCAGCATCTTCTCCGGGCCGTATTTTTCCGGAAGGTTGCCACGGACGGACGTTGCCGTTGCGGTGGCCCCGTCGGCGAGATTGACGGCGAACACCGCCTGCCGCATCTTCGTGAATTCTTCGATGATTTTCACCTCCTTGGCATCGATGACGCCCCGGTCGGACGGGGGGACGTTCATCAGGAACACCGAGTTGCGCCCGACGCTCTTGTAATAAAGGTCCATCAGTTCCTTCGCGGATTTCCGGCTGTCGTTCGCGCCATAGAACCAGCCGTTGTGGTCGCCGATCTGCTGGATGGAGAAATCACTCTCGGCCGGGCACCAGGATGCGGCACCCTGGTCGCCCGACCCCAGATAGGACTCGTAGTTGCCGGGAAGGTTGCTCGGGGAGAGCCTCCGGCCCGCGATGTCCAAAGTGGCCCAGTCGGTCTCCCCGGCCACGCCGGCCTCGTTGCCCACCCACCGGCAGCCGGGACCGCCGTTGGAGAAGATCACGCACTCCGGATTGATGTCCAGGACGGTCCGGTTCACCGCTTCCCAGTTGAAATGGCCGGCGTGATTGCCGTCAAACCACATTTCCACGACGGGGGCGTATCGGGTCATGAGGTCCTTGAGGGCATTCTTGTACATGGTCTCGTATTCCGCCGTGCTCTTTCCGGAGACCTCGATCATCCGGTCCCAGGGAGAAAGGTAGATGCCCATGTTCACGCCGTATTTGGTGCAGGCTTCGCGGAGGGCTTGCAGCACGTCCGTATGGTTCGAGCATCCGGGATTGGCCACGTCCGTGGTACTTTCGGGATTGTCCCAGAGGCAGAATCCGTCATGGTGCTTGGCCGTGATGATGATTTCGCCGAAACCGTTGTCCCGGGCGGTTTTCACCCATTGGTCCGCGTCGATGGTTGCGGGTTTGTAGTTCTGGAGCAGCAGGTCCTCGGACCAGGCTTTCCCGTTGCAGTTGGCATTCTCGCCGTCCCAGCCGGAGAAAGTGGCCTGCCCGTAGTGGTAGAACATCAGCAGTTCCTGGCGCTGCCAGGCCAACTGGCCGGCAGTAGGCACGGCGCCGTAGGCGGCAGGGGTTCCGGGATCGGACGGAGTGGGTTCCGGCGGCGTGTTTCCGCCGGTGACGGTCACCGGGCAGGTGTCGGTGAATCCGCCGTCCACCGTCGTGACGGTGATGACCGCCTTGCCTTCCGCGACTGCCTTCACCTGACCGTCCTCTTTGCCCACGATGGCGACGCCCTCGTTGTCGGAAGACCAGGTTACCCGGGGGTTGGTGGCATTCTTGGGCGTGATGCGGGCGCCGAGGCGGAATCCGTCGCCCACTTTGAGCTCCAGGCTCTCTCTGGTGACGGTTACGCCGGTGACGGCGATGGTCTTGTCATCGGTGCCGGGTGTTTCCGGCGTCTGTTTCGAGGTGCAGGTGCAGGCGGTCGTGAGGGTGATGGCCGCCCAGAGGAATTGACGAAGTTTAATCATGCAAAGCAGGTTGATAAAGGTATTTGACGGCCCTGCGGGCCTTCATGGCCCGGGCGGGGACAAGGGTGAAGCCGAAATTACGGCTGTCGGTGGACCAGACGGTCCGGGAAGGCTCGGGGCGGGAGCCCCAGCTGTCATAGCCGCCCACGCCGGAAGCGGCGCCGTCGATGCAGATTTCGGTGAAATCGCGTTCGGGGACATCGCTCAGGTGCGTCTGGTGGCGTTTGTGGTATTTCTGCGCATCCGCTTCATCGTGGACGGGCGGGGTGTCGAAGTTGGTCCACTGGAAGGGCTGGCCGGACTCTTCGCTGTCCAGGTCCTCGACGCTGTGCCGGAGGGCGTTGAATTCGAAGGGTTCGTCTCCGACCACGGTAAGGGCTTTCGTCGAAAACCACTCGGTCTCCGTGTGGTGGCCGGTCTCCTGCGGACGGACATACGGATAGAACTCCTTGGAGGCGGTCGTCGTGAAGAGAGACTTGAAAGTGCCGCTGTTCCGGTCGCAGTAATTCTCCACCGGGCCACGTCCAAAGTATTGGAAATCATTATCTTTTACCCGGAATCGGAAGCCGATGCGCGGAATGTCTATGGGCTTGTTTCCGGCTCCCAGGAAAGCCGCGGACACTTTGAGTAGGCCCCCGGACAGCAGCGTGTAGTCCACGGTCATGGTGCAGCCGCCCGGCAGGGCATAGGTGGCCCGGATGCTTCCTTCTTCCGTCTGGACAGTGGCCTGGAAGGTTTTGGACGCCTCTTTCCAGGCGTAGGCCCGGTAAGGCTGGTTGTTGCCGTAGTCATTGTCGGTCGGACCGCGCCAGAAGTTCGGACGCAGGCCGAAGTCCGGGTCGAACAGGTCGGAATTTCCGTAGGTATAGCGTTTTACGATTCCCTCGGCCTTGTCGAAGACCAGTTTGCCCCGGCCGATGGAAAGCCGGATCTCGGTCTCGTCTTCCTCTACCTCCGCTTTCCTATGGGCTTTGTAATCCTTCCGGACCCCGGTGTCTTTCAGGAGGATTTCATCCGCGGCCACGATGGCGCCCTTGCCGATCAGCGGCAGGGCCCGGGCGGTTTCCGTCTCGAAGAAGATCCGGTATTCGCCTTTTTTCTTCATTTTCCGCTCCGGCAGTTCCACGGTGAATTCCTCCGTTCCCTGGGCCGGCGTGGAGAAAGTCAGTTTGCCTTTTTTCACGGTCTTTCCGTCCCGCTCGATCCGCCAGCGCACGAGGTAGTCGCCGAGGTCCTTGAAGTAGAACCGGTTCGTAATGGAGAACCGGCCTTCTTCCGGGGCGACGGCGCTGATGGCGATGTCCTGGTAGACATGTTTCACCTCGTAGTATCCCGGATGCGGGTCGCGGTCGGGATTGACCAGGCCGTTGCACAGGAAGTTGGCGTCGGACGGAGCGTCCACGCCGTAATCCCCGCCGTAGGTCCATCCTTTTTCCGGATCATACAGTCCCTGGTCCACCCAGTCCCAGATGAATCCGCCCTGCAGGTGCGTGTGGGCGTAGATCTGGTTCCATTGGAGGTCCAGCGAGCCGGTGGAATTCCCCATCGCGTGGGCGTATTCGGAGGGAACGACCGGCCGGCCGCTTTCCTTCTCACCCATCCGCTGGAACCATTCGGCCCCGGGGTACTGGGGAACGAGCATGTCGGTATTCCATTCTCTTTCAGCCCTTTCGTAACAGACGGGACGGTTCTGCCCGTCCTTCTCCAGGGCCTTGAGGACTCGGTAACCTTCGTAGAAGTTCACGCCGTTTCCGGCCTCGTTGCCAAGGGAAAGGATGGTTACGCACGGATAATCGGCCGTCCGGTGATACATGTTCAGGATCCGGTCGATGTGCTTCGCCTGCCAGTCCGCGTTGTTGCCGAGGGTCCGGTCCAGCTTGTATCCCATTCCGTGCGATTCGATGTTGGCTTCGTCGTAGACATAGAAGCCCAGGCTGTCGCACAGCTCATAGAATTCGCGGGGCTGGGGATAGTGGCAGGTGCGGATGGCGTTGATGTTCGCGAGCTTCATCAGCTTCAAGTCCTCCAGGATGTTCTCCCGGGTGACGTAGTGGCCGGTGTAGGGATTGTGTTCGTGCAGGTTCACCCCCTTGAACTTGACCGGCTGCCCGTTTACGAGAAGGGCCTTCACGTCCCGCTCGCCATCCTTGACCGTCGTGATTTCAATGCGTCGGAATCCTACGTGGAAGCTCGTGTATTCCCCATCCACGCGGAGGAGGAGGGTATACAGCTCCGGCGTTTCGGCACTCCATTTCCGGACGTCCTGGATGGTGTCGGTCACGGTCTCGAGGTCGCCGCGGAACTCGTAGACGGCATCGGCCACCGTTTCTCCGTTGCGGTCCAGCAGTTCGTAAAACACCTCGACCGGGGCCTGCGACCGCATCTTCAGCCGGAAGATTCCCTTGGTGAGCGTGGGGTCGATGGTGGACACCACGCTGAAATCGAACCTGGCCGACGTCTTCTCGCTGGACAGGTATACGTCCCGCTCAATGCCGCTGATGCGCCAGAAATCCTGGCATTCCAGATAGGAGCCGGTAGAGTAGCGGTAAACTCTGAGTATCAGGTCATTCTCTCCCTCCTGGAGGGCCTTGGTGATGTCGAACCGGGCCAGACTCTTGGAATCCTCCGCATAACCGATCTCCTTCCCGTTCACGATGACATACGTTCCGGACTTGATGCCGGCCAGATTCAGGTAGACGGTCCTTCCTGCCCATTTTTCCGGGACGGTGAACGTCCGGTGATAAACGGCCGCCGGGAATACCTCCGGCAGGGAAGGCGGCTGCGGATCCTTCGGGGCGAAATCGTAGGGGATGTTGGTATAGATGGCGACACCGTGCCCCTGAACCTCCCAGTTTCCAGGCACCTGGATGCGGTCCCAGTCCGTTCCCTTGTACCGCTCCATCCCGTGGTAATCGTCGAAATACTTGAAATCCCACATCCCGTTCAAATCCACGTAATTCTCGCTTTGCCGGAACCCTTTCTTCAATGCGTCGGACCGGTCGGCGAACCACACGGCCTCCGTCCTTTGGGTCTCGGCGCCCACGGAAGTGACGGACATGTTTTTCCACGAGGGAAGGGATTGGGCCGATGCCCATACCGGCAACCCGAGGGCGAGGAGAATGGTCAATCTTCTCATAATCAGTAAGTAATCGTTTCTTTCAGGCGGATATCCTCGGAGGAGGCACCCACTTCCAGGATGAAGTCGCCGCGCTCGACGACGGTCTCACCGGCCGCATTGACAAGCGAGAATGCTTCCGGTCCGAGTTTCAGGGTGACGGGGACGGTTTCGCCAGCCTTGATGAAAACGCGGTCGAATGCCCGCAACTGCTTGCGCGGGCGGACCGTC
>JAFSJK010000059.1 GCA_017439305.1 Bacteroidales bacterium
ACAACCATGTCCAACAACTCACCGGCAATACCCTGACAGCGGTATTCTACTTCGGTATAAACGGCACAAACATTGGGCGACAAGTCCTTTCTGTCGTGGAAGTCGTTCTCGATAACACCCATACCACCGATGATGCGGGGGCCGTCAAGACAGAGATACCAGCCATATTCCGTTTCGTGGTTCAGATATGCCTCCATACATTTCAAATATGCCTCTTTAGGCACGTTCCATTTGCCATGGAACCATGTTGCCGCCGCATCCTTCAGGTCCGGTCTATCCCGTAAGGTCACATATTGATATCGTTTCTCTTTCTTGTCATAAATGCCCATCTCCAGATTCTTCTTCGCCTGAGGATTGTTATGCCAGAAGACGCCCACCTTCGAGCAAGTATCCTTCTCTGTGCAGTCGCCGCAAGTCTCAAATCCCTTGGCCAATGCGCATTTGCGAATCTCACAAAACGAGCTGCAGAAGACGGTTTTGGCTCCGTCCATGCGGCAACCGTCGCAGTTGATATGCTCCGGCAAGATGGGCGCATGATTCAACTCGGACCATAATCGGGCCGTCTTCTCCCGAAGAACCCGGTCGTTATCCCTCGTGGCAATGTAGGCATCGCACTTCTCGCAATCCAGCCCACAGATGGCAATCGACTGTTTCATCACTTGATTCCATTGCAATATCTGAACAAACATACGAATTCCACGGCATATTATCAAACACGGCGAGAGAGACTGTATGTTCAAAAAAACTGAGAGTCCGGCTTCTTTAGTTAATCCATTATCTGATTGAATACCAAATAGATACACATCTAAATAATCATCATAATCGGTTCGATAATTGATAACGGTCACGTACGCCCCCTAAAACTTGCCGATATCGGCAAGTTTTATTATATTTGTATCCGGAACCAAAGGTTTTTTGCCGATATGGATTTCATGACTGTCAGCCAATATGCCGAACTTCATGACCTCCCGGAAAGGACGGTCAGGAATTGGTGCGCGGCCGGAAAGATGCAGGGGGCCGTGCTCGTGGGGAAGACTTGGAGCATCCCTGTCGATGCTCCCCTGCCCCGAAAAGGCAAGGTCAAAGAAACGCCTCTGTTGAAAAGGCTCCGGGAAGAGAAGGATGGGCAAGTTAGAGGTGGAATCTATCATCGTTCCCAGATCGACCTGACTTATAATTCCAACCACATCGAGGGGAGCCGGCTGACGCACGAGCAGACGCGTTTCATCTTTGAGACCAATACCATCGGCATTTCGGACGAAAGCGTGAATGTCGACGATATCGTGGAGACGACCAACCACTTCCGATGCATCGACCTGATCATCGACCGGGCCGATGAAAAGCTGTCCGAGAACCTGATTAAGGAATTGCACCGGATCCTGAAATCCGGCACGTCGGACCGTCGGAAAACCTGGTTTCATGTGGGCGATTACAAGAAACTGCCGAACGAGGTGGGAGGGATGGACACCTGCCCGCCGGAGGAAGTCCATCGAAGGATAAAGGATTTGCTGTCCGCCTACCATGCCAAAAAGGAGAAAACGCTGGAAGACCTCATCGACTTTCACCAGAAGTTCGAGCGGATCCATCCGTTCCAGGACGGCAATGGCCGCGTGGGGCGACTAATCCTGTTCAAAGAATGCCTGGCTAACGGAATCGTCCCGTTCATCATCACTGACAACCTGAAACTGTTTTACTACCGCGGTCTTCGCGAATGGGGCCATATCAACGGCTATCTCACCGATACCTGCCTCACAGCGCAAGACAACTACAAGGCGCTGCTCGACTACTTCAAGATTAAGTACTAGTAGCCTGTATACCAATCAGATACATCCTTTCCATATCTTCCAGAAAAGTTAGATATAAGTTAACGACCCCGTACCTTAATACAGGGGGCTCTGCCCCCTCATACACCCCCGCGGCCTGTTTGCCTTTAAACTTCGTTTTTCCTCCTTCTCGCTCGGAAGAAGATGCAAGCACCTTCTTCACTCGCTCGTGCGTCGGTTCCGTATTTGCCTCCTTCGTCGTCAAATACCCGGCCCGGCCGGGCGCCTGATGGCGCCATCGCTTCGCTCCAGGCGCTTAGGTTCAGTGTCGGTGCAGTGCGAAGGCCGTGTTCTTTGTACTTCTCACAGGGGTCTGCGGGTAATGGTTTTGTAATTCATTGATTGACTGCACATTGCTGTTTTCAATCAGCAGACCACCATCATTTCTGGCGGGTCTGCGGATGTGTGTTTTTGATTCGTTTGACGATCAGTTCGTTACAATTCGACCTTCCGCAGGCCTCTAGTTAGCCCATTTCCAGACCAGAAAACAGGGTTGGCACCGAACTTCCGGCAAGGCTCTATGAATCAGTCATTTACGAATTGACAAGTTCCAAACCTCCGGTTTTTCCAAGGGGGTTGGAGCCACGTTATTCCTATCCTACTGATAATCAATGGGCTACAAAAAGCCCGGTGCCGACCCTGATAAACCTATTTCAGGACAAGACCCATCATCTTTTCGTTGCCATGAAATAGACGATGGACCCTTCCTTGTGGTACTCGTCCAGCCGGTAGCCTCTTTCCAGCCTTGATTTCAAGGATTCGAAGGTTTCAAACGGTGGGGTGAACCATCCTTTCCTGGACAGGATCCGAGTCATCAGCCAATCGGTGCGGCTAGACTCCCCTCTTATGCAGAAGCAACCCACCAGCGTGCCGCCTGCCTTCAAAACCCGGTCCACCTCCAAATAGGCCTTTTCCTTGTCCGGGAAGGCATGGAAGCCGTTCATTGTCAGGACGATGTCAAATGACGCATCGTCGAAGGGAAGCGCCCCTACATCCCCTTGGACGAGACGGCAGTTCCTGATTTCTTCCTTTCGGAACCGTTCCCTCGCCTGGTCCAACATGTCGACGCTATAGTCCAGGCAGGTGATATCGGCACCAAGCATTACAGCATATTTCGCAGCCGTAAATACTCCTGTTCCGACGGGAACGTCCAGCAGTTTGCCGGAAAAGTCATCCGGAAGATAAGAAAGCACCTTCCGTGCGATCTCGTTGTCATCGATACCTCCCCAAAAGATGTCCATATAGAGCCTGCACCACCAGGTCGAACGGGTCAGGACATCATCGTAGATATTCCGGGACTGCCGGTAGGACTCCTGAATCTTGTCACTCATACGCTCTCATTTCTTGGGGAACCAGGGCCAGGTGCGATTCACCCGCTTGCAGTAGACATCGTACTGAGTACCATAAAGGTCGCGGAGCCATTTCTCCTCCGTCAGTTGCATCATCAAGGCCATCAGGCCCCAGAAGACAAAAGGCAGGACCATCAGCCACAGGTTGCCGGGAAACAGGGACACGCCGATGCAAATGAACATCCAGCCCACATACAATGGGTTGCGCACCCAGGCGTAAATTCCCTCTGTGTAAAGGCGGTTATCTTTGATTGCGTCGTCAATCTTGTCAATAAAGAAGGCGTAACCCCAGATGAAAACGCCCAATACGACAATCAGGATTCCCAGTATAAGCATCGGAGTCTTCAGTGCCGGGATGATCCCGCTGTCCAGATATCCTTTGCAGGATAGGAATACTCCGACTGCCGTGAGTACGGCGATCATGCCCACATAATAAGGGCCGATGCCGAAAAATGGAAGATGGTCTTTCTGTTTCATGACAATGCAAAGGTACAGAATAGGCCTTGCAACTTGGTTGCGATTACTTCTTGGCCCTGGGCTCTATGATTTTCTTATTTTACCGCCGTTACGCAAAGCCAGTGCTTGGGCTCGTTCCGATAGACGGTTATGTCCCTGAACCCTGCCGCTGCGAGATGGCGCTCCAGTTCATCGGGCGTATAGGTGTACATCCCCTCAATCATCTTCTCCCATTTCTCGTTGTTGCCCGACAGACCGTCGTCCTCGTTGACAATGAGGAACTTTCCCCCGGGAGAGAGTACGCGCCGTACCTCCGCAAAACTCTTCTCGATTTCCGGCCAGAAATAGACCGTCTCGAAGGCGGTGGCCATCTCGAACGTGTTCTCCTTGAAAGGAAGGTTCGAGACGCTCGCCTCCAGCACTTTGCAGCGGCCTTTGGCGATCGCGTCGGCATTGACCTTGCGGGATTTCTCCACGGAGACGGGAGAATAGTCCACGCCTGTAACTCTGGCGCGAAGGCTCCGATCCATCAGGCGGGCGAGGTTGGCTCCGCCGCCGCATCCGATGTCGATGATCTCCCCTTTCGCGGGTACATTGGCCAGGTCCAGGCCCCAGGAGGCCATCGCCGCATGGGAACCGCCGTTCATCCCGGCCACCATCATACGGCCCCAGAAGCCTTCCGGCTTGCGGGTGTTGCTGAAAATCTTGGAAAGAAGGCCCATGGTTACAAGTTTTGACAGTCTTTCGTTACTGACTGCAAAATTACAGAGCTTTCCTTTCGCACGAAATCCCCATTTATGGCGATTTATCGATCATGATCTCATCTTTGCCCGACAAACCACTCAAATACAACTTCTCCAAGTCACACAGAAACGTTAGCTATAAGTTAACAACCCCGTGCGAAACTACTTAACTAATTGATTATCATGGATTTTTCTGAGAAAAGTCAATTTCTGTAAGAATCCCGCAATAAAACCCCGGCAATCATCCAAGACTGTCGGGGGTTATGCAATGCCAATTAATGGGATTTTAACTTATCGCTTCCCGTTCTGATGGGGAATAGAAAACTCCGCAGCTTCCTTCAGCCAGCCCATCAACTGGTCATCAATCTCATCGACGGAACTGACCAGTACATGATGTGTCCACCGATTTGGCGCAACTTCAGTAACAACACCAACGCGAGGATGCCGACAGGGCTTACCCAGGCCAAACGTGACTGTGATATAAGGATGGGGCATTTCGGCCTTGCGCCTGATTTGAAGCAGGGAAATGCAGGCAAACATCCGGGCATTGTAATAAGAGACCTGCGTCTTCTGGATCTCTCGGCGCACCGTAGCATACACTCCGCATTCCTCCAGAATCCGCTCATTCAGTTCCATAAACAGCGGCAACGCTCCCGGCTCCTCGGCAAAGAACGCCTCCTGCGATGGCTCCGTCCATGGTGTCAGAACCACCTCCACCATGTCGCCAAAGGTCTTTCCCGTCTGTTTCCGGATTGCTCGTGGCATTCCCAGCAAGTAACAAATGGACCCGTCGGGATTCTTTTCGCCCATGTTGACAATAGTTCCGTCATACGGAACGCCGTCAAAAGTAGCGTGAACGCGCAGCCGTCCTTTCCCAGTTCTCTTTTTCAAGTCAAAAGGAATCCTGATATAGGATGCATCCATATCAGGATGCTTGAGTATCTCTGCCGTGAAGGGAGTATAAAAAGAATCAGACATTATTCTTTCAAACTTTTCTGATGCGTTTTCAATTATTACACTGCCTGTCCGCGTCAGTCACCAGCATTCGTGATTTCTTTCCTGAACACGAACATCTCGTCATCCATACTCCAGTTACCTTCCTCCTCTTCCGGAACGGCGGGCCCGTGCTGATGCTTGTTCCAGAACTCCACGATATGGAAGCCGCAGCGGTTCACGTAGAAGTGGATGTTGCGCTTTTCGAAGTAGGGGGTGATGGTTTCCCAGACGCGGATTTCCGGATGCAGCGCTTCCACAGCCTTCCAAGCGGCCTGGCCGATGCCTTTGCTGTGGACTTCAGGCGACACGAAAAGCAGTTCCAATTCACCCTGGGCAGCCTCCTTATCGATACGCAAGACAACACCACCCACCTTCTGGCCATCCAGAACAATACGGTATGTTTCGGCATTCTCCCCGTCAATGGAATCCTCGATGGTCTTTCGGGAGATGACCTCCTCTCCTTCCTCGCAACGCTCATCCCGCATCCCGAACTCCTGCTGGGCGCCATACTTGAACGCCCACTGGTTGTCCAGGATGAACTGCTCCCGGTCATCGGGTTGCAAGGGGATAAGAATGATGTCGGATTCTCTCATGGGATTCAGTTCGTCGATTACCCGAGGATACGTTCTGCCATCTTCTTTCCGGCATCAAAGGCTTTCTGAAGGTCCTCTGCCCAATGCTCGTCACGCCACTTTCGCTTCGCTTCTTCAGAGAAACTTGCCAACTCAAAGCGGTCGTAATTCTTTACTTGATAGGTATTGTAAGCAATGATGCGCTCCGGGGTGCCAAGGGCCACGGTAAGGCAATGCTCCATGGAGCCGTAACCCTTGCTGTTGTTCCTTTCCGGCGTTCCGTTCATGGTCTCGACCAGCACGACGGGCATTTGCTTGGGAGCCGTCAAGCTGTAGTCGTTGTAGGAAAGCCAGGGGAAGGCAAGCCGCTCCAGGAAGGTGCGCATCTGGCCGGTCACGTCTCCGAAATAGATCGGAGAGCCCAGCACAAGCCCGTCGGCCTGGGCAATTTCTTCCAGAACAGGTTTGAGGGCATCCCTGAACCTGCAGATATTGGACGCCCTGCCTTTTATCTTGCAAGCCATACAGGACATGCAGCCTTTGTAATCCAATTCGTACAGGCGCACTGTCTTGACTTCGACCTCCTTTCCGGCCGATTCCGCCCCTTCGGCAAAGGCCCGGAGCATTCCGGCCGTATTCATGTTCCGGCGCGGACCGCCGTCGATGATCATGATCTTTTTCATATCGCTTTTGTTATGGGTCATTCTCCTCGTCGCAGCGGCCATGGCAGGCAGTCCAACCAGGCCTGCGACAGCCACTGCACTCACGCCGGTGGCGGATTTCTTCAGGAAGTCGCGTCTATCCATCATCATGGGATATGTTTTCAAATTTACGGATTCTACGACACAATAGCAAATGACTGGGTCAACCCATTTCCGGACTGGATAACAGGTTTGGCAGCAGCACATCCTCAATGAAATCGACCCGGTCAAAAACGGTTGGCTTGAAATAAGAGGAAACTGCAACCACGATGTTGGCATCCGGATTCACGTAAATCACATTTCCGCTATTGCCAATGGCCGCATAAACTCCTTTCCCCGGATGAACAATCCACCATAGATACCCATAAGACATCCCACGGAAGTATTTGCTTTCAACCGTTTGTGGTCTGGTCATCTCCTCTGTCCACGGACGCGGAACAATACACCTGCCCTTCCAAATGCCTTTCTGGAGGCACAGCTGACCGATTTTGGCCATATCCGCCGCGCACATACAAAGTCCGTATCCCGGAGTTCCCAATCCCTGAGGGTCGGCGAACCAGACATTCTCCTTGGGTCCTTTGCCGGTGGTAAACTTTACGTGCTCCTCAGCTGATAAAGCATAGTAATTTGAGTGCACGGATATTCCGAGAGGGCCAAAGAGGTACTTGTTGGCAAAATCCACAGTCAGCATCCGGGTCGCTTTGAACAGGATACCGGAAAGGATATGCAGACAAACCGTCTTGTAGCTGAACTCTCCGGTAATCCCTTTCCTCCCGCCAAGGAAATCCAGGGAGGCTTTCGTCCAATCCATGCTGGAGCAAACCTTGCTCCAAGGATCGCCCTTCCCTTTATACGGGGCACGCATGGTGAGCAGGTGTTTCACCGTAACGTCATAAATAGTCTGTTCTCCGCGTTTTACCTGATAATCCGGGAAGTAGGAAAGGACCTTGTCATCCACGCTCCCAATCATTCCCTTTTCGACGGCGATTCCAACAAGCAGCGCCATGATGCTCTTCGTAGCGGACATGATGTGCGTACAGTCAGTCCTCTTATACCCGTTCCATTCGTGAGAATAGAGTTCCTGTCCGTCCTTCAGGACGCAAATCTGACAGATATTTGGCTGATTCCCGGCGATATAGGTTTCGAGATCCCCTATGTCCATGGCTCTAAATATGCTTCAATTTTGCCTTAAGCCGCTGGCGGGCCTTGGTGACGGAGGCGGGCGAAATGCCCAGAAGGATGGCCTGTTCGGAGACGGAGAACTGCAAGCGAGAAAGGATGTAGATGCGGATGTCTCCTTTAGTGAGTCCGGGATACGATACTTGAAGGGATTCAGGAGTAAGATCGAAGGAGTTACGGAGCACGCGTTCCAATTCGGCCCATTCTCCATCCTGGATATACCGGGGAGCGGCGTGGAGCTGTTCCAGCAGGTGGTTTTGTCCCGCCAGCGTTTGCATAAGAACATAGGAGTCAACATCTCCACCAGGACCTGTGTCCGCTTGTGGAACGAACCTCTCCCGCTCGTCGGCTCCGGCGCGGATAACCATCAGGAAGGCCCTGACATTCTTCCCAAGGATTCCGGATACCTGCGGGATGCTGAGGGGGCATCCGCCCCGTGTACTGGCCTGTGCAAGTCCAAGTACGACCAGTACCATCTGATAATACAGCATTTCAGCATCATGCCCCCGAAGCCCGAAAGAAGCGGTAATGGCGGCAAGGCTCTCCTGCTTGAAGCCTACATATGTATCCACATAGTCTTCAAATGACTCCGTCGGCATATCCGCTTCCATGACGAGCGAGTATAGCTGAGGCTCGTCCATGGCGAACCACAGGAGGGCCATCCCGAAGCCCTTGAAGGGAGGATGGAGGGAAAACCCGGCACTGACCCTCCTCCGGTACAGGGACCTGGCCTCCTTCTTGACGGCATCACGAACCCCTTGGATGGAGCCGAAAGAAGAAAAGATGGCGTTGGCTCCGCAGCCCAATGCTTCGCAAAGGCGGCGGGCAGTAAGTGCCGACGGACCGCCTGAACGCACCAGATTCAGGGCGGCAGAAAGGATCCTTTCCTTTGTAACGGTAAGTGGTCTTGCCATAATATATGTTCCGAAACAGTCCATGGCAAAAATAGAAAAAGATGAAGCGTTGTCCAAGGGGTTTTTGGCGTAAAGGGCTGGATTGTCCACATATTTGTCCATGTCTTTTTTTATTTCGGAACACAGGACACGCTATCTTTGCTGCAGATAAAATGTGGACAAAAGATGAAACACTTGCGTTTTTGCCAGAGTTGCGGAATGCCGCTCACCGATGAGATCCTCGGCACGAATGCCGACGGAAGCAAGAATGAAGATTACTGCATGTATTGCTACAGGGATGGAGAATTCTTGCAGGACTGCACGATGGAAGAGATGATCGAACAGTGTGCGCAGTTTGTCGGTGCAGTAAACGAGGGGTTGGAGAAACCCATCACCAAAGAGGAGTATATCGGCCAGATGAAAACGTATTTCCCACAGCTGAAGCGTTGGCGCCAAACGTTGAATGTCAGTAACGATGAAGTCATGAGTGTCAACCCTGCTTTGGCAGGCATTAAAGAACTCATTGCCCAGATGGCCGACAAACAGCCCATCGCTTACATCTCATCCGTCGACCAGGACGGTTTTCCCTGGACCAAGGCTATGTTGAAGCCACGCAAGCGTGAGGGTATCAAAACCTTCTACTTTACGACCAACACCTTCTCCATACGTGTGGCTCAATACAAGGCCAACCCTAAGGCTTGCATCTATTTTTGCAATGCCAAAGGATTCAAGGGCATGATGCTCAGAGGCACGATGGAGGTACTGACGGACGCCGCTTCGAAAGAAATGATTTGGCGCAAGGGTGACACACAATACTATCCCGGCGGTGTAACTGATCCAAACTACTGTGTGCTGAAGTTCACAGCGATCGATGGCCGCTTCTACAGCGATTTTTATCCCCGCAGTTTCTTGATTGACTGATGTTCGTTGTCAAGGGACGAGACCGATTGGGTTACTTCAATCCCTCCGTCTGCTGCTTCAGCGACCGTTCGGCAAGGCGCATGGCGAGGATGGCAACGGGAATGGTCAGGACCAGGACGACGATGAGCACGGGGATGTTATGGATGACCGGGATCATCAGTTGGTCGTATCCGGCGCGCATTTCCTCGACGGCCGCGGCCAGGGAGTCTTCCGTATCGAACCACCAGTGGGCGGTGTAGGCAAAGAAGGAAAAGGCAAAGGGGATAAAGCTCCAGCGTACACCCTTCAGCGTATCATACTTGCAGAAGTAACGGATGATTTCGGCCAATGCCGTCAGGATGGCGAAGCCGATGGCGAGCGTCGTGTCCGCCTCGCCCGCAATCAGTAGCATGACGAAGACGAATCCATTCAGGACCGTTGCAGCGCCGAACCCCCGCACCGTCGCGCAGGTCAAAAGATAGATAAACGCAGTCAGCAGGGGCAAAACCGCCCCGACATAGGCATAACACGCCGGGTGAATGAGGCCGGTACATGAGCCCAAAATGTACGTAAGAAGATAGGCTGCTGCCAGCAGGATGATCTTGAAAATGGGTTTCATAATTTACAGTCTTTCGTTACTGACTGCAAAATTACGGAGCTTTCCTTTTGCGCGAAATCCCTATTTATGGCGATTTAGCAAGTGGAGAAATCGCAAAATCTCAGTATATTCGCAGAAATTGGTTATCGAGACATGAAAAGATTATTTCTCTTGACACTGATGGTCTTTGCTGCGATAGCGGCGACGGCTCAGACCAGGAAGGTTTCCGTCTTGGGGGATTCCTATTCGACGTTCCAGGGATACAATCCCGAGGGCTATGCCCCTTTCTATCCGGACGCCCACAATGACGTAAAGGAGGTCGGACAGACCTGGTGGGACCTTTATATCCAGGCGAAAGGCTATCAGTTGGAGAAGAATAATTCCTGGGGCGGCACCACCATCTGCGGTACGGGCTATTTTCACAGGGACGTCTTTCACTCGTATTTCATCTCCCGGGTGGATATGCTGGGGGATCCCGATATCATTTTCGTTTTCGGTGGGACCAACGATGCCTGGGCGCATTCTCCCATGGGCGAATACCAGTATTCCGACTGGACGAAAGATGATTGCAAGGCTTTCCGTCCGGCCCTTGCCTGTCTCCTCGACACCTTGCAGAAACGCTATCCGAAAGCCACGGTCTATTCTATCCTGAATTCGGAACTGCAGGAGGAGGTCAATGAGTCCATGCGCACCGTCTGCGATCATTATCATATCCAGCTCATCGAACTGCACGACATTGAGAAGCAGAACGGTCACCCGTCCATCAAGGGCATGAGGAGCATCTGCGACCAGCTTCTGGAAGCGATTGATTGATTGCGCTTATGACGCTCAAGGATTACCTCAACGATGGCGACCGTTTCGCTGCGGGCAGCGGAGCCAGACTTATTGATATCACTCCCGGCTCTGCCGTCGCCCTGCTGAAAGTGACATCGGAACACCTCAACGCCGGCGGTGTATGCCAGGGCGGAGCCATCTTCACCCTCGCCGACCTGGTGTTCGCTGCGCTGGTCAACCAAGGCGAAAACCTCACTTTCGCCATCAATTCGACCATCTACTACCATGTATCGGCGCGGGAAGGAGACACCCTCCGGGCGGAAGGGCGCCTTTCCTGCGCCCATCATCGCTTGCCGACCGCCGAAGTGGAGGTCACGAACCAGGACGGTGTCCGCATCGCAACCTTCACCGGCCAGGCCTACACCGGCCGCAGCGCTCTTCCCGTCGACGCACTCCAGTAGGGAACGTCTTTTCCGCTGCCGGGGATGGGCCTACTCTTTCCGCCAGCGCTTGAGCTGCGGGAAGTACAACTTCAGCTGGACGATGTATTCATCCTTGGTGATCGGTTGCGGCAGGTTCTTGTTCACCTCGTCCACGAACTGGGCGCAGTGCTCGATCATTTCGTCCATCGTGCAGTCCTGCAAGAACTTGCCGTCTTTGTAGCAGTAGATGCAGTAATCTTCATTCTTGCTTCCGTCGGCATTCGTGCCGAGGATTTCATCGGAGAGCGGCATTCCGCAGCTCTGGCAAAATTTCTGTTCCATGACGGTTTTTCGCATTATTTGATTTCTAATCTCAGAACCCGCATCGGCTTGTCGGAGCCAGCCAGGGTTTCATCCACACAGGTTTCGCCGGTCGGGACGAATCCACATTTCTCCATCACCCGACCACTGGCCGGGTTGTCGATGAAGTGACTGCCAATCAGGGATTTGATTTCCGTGGTATGCTTGATATGATCAAGCATCAGCTGCAAAGCCTCCGTGCAGATGCCTCTGTTCCAATAGGGTTTGCCGACCCAATAACCCACCAGCGGTTCCCCTTCCCTCGAAGGAAGCAGGTTGCCATCGGAAGGCATGAACCCCATCGCTCCGAGCGGCTCTCCTGTCTCCTTCAGTACAATAGCCCAGGTCGTGTCACTATGGAAGACCGTCCGGATGATCTGCAGGCTTTCCTCGACGGACTTATGTGGCGGCCAACCGGCACGGGGTCCGACCTCCGGGTCGGAAGCATATTTATACAGAGCCGCTGCATCATTCTCCCGCCAGGGACGGAGCACGATCCGGCCCGATTCCAAGATGATGCCGTCATACCCCAGCTGCCCCGGCAGGCGGAGCTTTTCTTTTTGGGGGAAAGTGGCGTCGTATGCCTCGAACGCTTGCGGATTCTCATCGGCCACGAAATACCCCTTGGGGGGACAATAGGTCGCTTCCCCGATCCCATGGGCGGCGAGCCAACCGGGGATAAGCTCCTGGGCCAGGAAGAACGGGACTTCCTCCTCCTTGGGAAAGTCGTGATAATGGATATGGAATGTGCTGGCCAGGACAAAGCCGGCGTGTTTGTAAAAGTCGATGTTCCCTTCCATGCACAGGAAACCAACGCCCATTTTTCGTGCTTCCTCCAGGGCATATTGAAGCAACCGCAGCCCATAGCCCTTCCGTTTATAGTCCGGATGGATGCTGATGGGGCCGAAGGTCCAGGAGGGTTTCCTTGAGCCGTCATTCAAGACCAATTCCGCCTTCGAGAACATCACATGGCCGATCAGACGTCCCTCTTCTTCCATCACGAAATCCAGCTCCGGGATGAAATCCGGATTGCTCCGGTACTGATGCAGGACAAAATGCTCCGTGCAGCCGGGGCGGTAAACATTCCAGAAGGCCTCCCGTGTGAGGTTTTCCACCGCGCGGTATTCTTCGGTTTTTTCCAGTCTGATGATCATAGTTCAAGGGTTTTCAGTCAAAACTAACCTTTGCGCCTGGCCGCTTGCCGTTTCCCGACCCAATAGCCGATGAAAAGGACGACCAGGAAAATGATGAACAAGCCGGGTATACCCACTGTGTATGCGTTGATGGTTTCCTCGTTGTGAGGGATCAGCCCCAGAATGAACTGGATCTCCAAAGCGAACATCAAAGCGAAACCATAGCTGATCAGCCACGTCAGCACCGTGCGCCACACAGTTCCCCAGATGCCATAGCCGAACAACTGACGGTAAGCGATGCAATAATACACGGGTACCAGCCACAACAGCCAACTGGTGAAAGCCCTGGCCAGGACGAAAAAGAGCAGGACCAGCGTACTCATGAAAAGTTGGATATAGATCCCTTCCGGCAAGGTATGGCGGGTATGCCGGGGCGCATACCTGAAAAGGAGCCAGGTTGGCAGGATCAGGAAGGTGGTGAATATGAGCATACCCCAGCCGAGATGATCCACCAGCATCCAGACAACCGTTTTGGCCAAGGCTGGAAAAGGGGAGGTCGCCACGGCGTCGATTTCCACCATCTTGACACCGGTCAACTGGACGATCACCGTCGCGATCACGGCCATCACGAAGAGCATGCTGACGGGAGAATAGCATACCTGCCGGCGACCGCCGATGTAATCGCCGATCAGATAGCCGGGGCGTCCCAGGAGTTGGAGGACGGATGACAGAAGAGACTTGGATTCCATGCCCCAAATCTTGACCAGCTCTTGCCCGACGGATTTCCAGCTCACACGTCCCACATCATGCCTCTGTCCACAGACGGGACAGAAGTCTCCTTCGTAAGACTGGCCACAGTTGGCGCAGGTATGGGACTCAGCGGCACCTTCGTAGTGAAACGGCGCCACTTGCCAGGCGCGGAAGCGCCGAGATAGTTCTTTAATACGCATCTCTCTCATTTTTCCCGGACCTGCTTGCCGCTCATGTGTTCAATTTCAAAGTCCAGGACTGCCGCCCGCGGGCCATTCTTCACGAGGTCGCCATCGATGTCGTATCCCTCCGGGAAATACTTGGCGCCCAATTGACGCAGCCGGATCAGCCGCTCGGCCTCCTCGGAAACGATCCGGACCCGTCCGAAGCAGATGACACTCCGGACGTGGTACCACCAGTCATTTTCCTCCTTCACCGGTTCGTCGATAACCGTAAAACAGGCCTTGTCGCACCTTTTGACCGCGTCCATCTTGTGTCCCTCCAGGGCGCAATGGAACCAGATGTGTCCATCGGCATAGCTGAAATTGATCGGCAGCGCGTAGGGATAGCCGCCGTCTCCGATGACGGAAAGGGTGCCCCTGTAGGCCCGGGTCAAAATCTCCCTGCACTCCTGCCCGGAGAGTTCCTGCTTGAACCGCCGCATCGGGCGGAATGTCGGATGCGCATCCATAGGTCTGATTCTTTTTCCAAAAATAAGCATTTTTTCCGAGAAGCGTTTCTTGTGCAGGAATACCGATTCTTGGCCGGATGGGAAAAAATTGCTAACTTAGCCTCTATCAAAACTGTAGATATGGATCGAAGAGATTTCATCGAGAAATCGGCCTTGGCCGCCGGCGGCGCTTTGCTGGCGGGCACGGGCGTGGAAGCATTGACTAACGACAAAAAGGGAAAAACCATGAAGGTACTGATGATCAACGGCAGCCCACATCAGCAGGGCAATACGGCCGTGGCCTTGAGCGAAATCGCCAAACAACTGAAAGTCAACGGCATCAACAGCGAGATTGTCTGGATCGGCAACAAAGCCGTCCGGGGTTGCATCGCCTGTGGGGGCTGCTCCCGGAATCCCGGGAAGTGCGTCTTTGACGACGATATCTGCAACCGAATCAGCGAGAAGTTCGCCGAGGCCGACGCCCTGATCGTGGGCTCGCCGGTCTATTATGGGCAGCCGAACGGCGCCGTCCTCAGCGTCATCCAACGGGCCTTTTACTCCAACGGGGCGAGCATTTCCGGCAAGCCGGCGGCGGCCGTCGCCGTCTGCCGCCGGGGCGGCGCCACCGCCTCCTTCGAGACCCTGAACATGCCCTTCCAGATGATGAATATGCCTGTTGTGGGCTCTCAGTATTGGAATATCCTCTATGGTGCGGCCCAGGGGCAGGCAGCATTGGACACGGAAGGTCTCCAGACGATGCGCGCCTTGGCCAACAACATGGCCTGGCTGCTCAAGGCCACCGGCGGCAAACCCGCCCCGGGACGGGCCGACGAGCCCTGGAAGGGGATGAATTTTATACGTTGATACCCAGTTCCTTGCGTCTTGCCTCGTAATAGGCGTGCCGCTTCGGGTTCTCAGGGAACCAGCCGCGGAGCACGCGTTTTTCCTGGAGGAACATCTCGTGGATGCCCCAGAGGCAGCAGAAGGCGAAACCGCCGATGACGATGGACAGGATATCGTTCTGAACGAGCAGAGAGAGGGTGCAAAACGCCAGGCCAGCAACCAGCCAGACCCACCAGCTCTGTTTCCCCCACTGGTACTCCATCTTGATGACCAGGGGATGACAGATGCCGATGCTCAGGAATACGGCCGCGCCGACGAGGATGCCATTGAAATTCATACCGATCTTTTGAGGTTGCAAATATCGGTAAAACTGGCGGAAAAAAGTAGGCCGGAACGGGAATGAATTAGGATTATTCTTGCATCCCGTCCATTTGTCAAATAATTGCTATCTTTGGATTCGTTTTCCAAATGGACGTTCACGATGATTCCGGCATTTGACGACATACTCCGCAAGCAGGACCTGAGCCTGGAGGAAATCAAGGTTCTCCTGGCCGCAGAAGGCGACGAAAAGGAGCGCCTTCTCCGGCGCGGGCTGGCGGTCAAATTACAGCATCTGGACAATTATGTCCATCTGCGGGGGCTCATCGAGTTCGGCAATGTCTGCGAGAAAAACTGTTTCTACTGCGGGCTGCGGCGCGGGAACGACCGGGTGGAGCGCTACTGCCTCAGCGACGAGGAAGTTCTCGATTGCGCCCGCCTTGCCCACGAACTGGGCTACGGGTCCGTGGCCTTGCAAAGCGGCGAGCGCAGCGATGCGGCCTTCATCGAGCGGATCGAACGCCTGGTCCGGGAAATCAAGAGAATCGACAACGGAAGCCTCGGGATCACGCTTTCGCTCGGAGAGCAGACGGAAGAAACTTACCGGCGCTGGTTCGAAGCCGGGGCACACCGGTATCTGCTCCGCATCGAATCGTCCAACGAGGAATTATACTACAAGATCCACCCGAAGAACAGCCTGCATGACTTCCGCCACCGGGTCGAATGCCTGGAAATCCTGAAACGGACCGGGTATCAGACCGGTACCGGCGTGATGGTGGGCCTTCCCTTCCAGACACTGGACCATCTGGCCGCGGACCTGCTTTTCTTCAAACAGATGGATGTGGCGATGGTCGGGCTCGGGCCGTATATCCCCCACCCCGACACGCCCCTGTATAAGTTCAAGGACCTCATCCCTTCCGCCGCCGAGCGTATGGACATGACCCTCAAGATGATCGCCATCCTCCGCATCCTGATGCCCGAAATCAATATGGTGGCTGCGACGGCGAACCAGACGGTCGATCCCCAGGGACGGGAAAAGGCCATCTCCGCCGGGGCCAATGTCATCATGCCGAACCTCACGCCCGGGGAATACCGCGAGAGCTATTTCATCTATCCGGACAAGGCGTGCGTCCACGACACGCCCGACCAGTGCCAGTCCTGCCTGGACATCCGGCTGGCGGCCATCGGCCACAAGATTCTGTATAATGCCTGGGGAGATTCGCTGGCTTTCACCAAGAAAGCCGGGGTCTGACGGAATCAGTCCTGTCCGAGCGCCTTCCGGCCCTCCTCCCGGGCCTTCTGCAGGGCAGTATTCCGCTGTACTGTCTCCTGGGCAACCTTTTCGGCCATCTCTTTCTTCATAGATTCACCGGGGAGGGACTCCTTCACGCGCTCCCGTTCCTTACTGAACACATCCAAGTCCTCCTCGCTCACCTTCATCAGCGCCTTGCACTCTTCGAAATCCCGTTTCATGGCCTGATAAAAAAGTTCACCCCTATAAAGGTAGCGAGGAGCCTCGAATGCTGCCAAATCCTCATAAAGCGGCGGATATCCCGGCCCTTCTTCCTGAAAAACCGTCACCACATCCTTGCTGTAATTACCACGTTCATTATAGAAAGCGGAGACGGTCTCGACAAAGAGGATATTGCCGATGGTACTGATCGTTTCGACATTGGACTTGAAGATATTCTCCGTCGTCGTGGTATAGAACAAGGTGGGATAATGCGCAACCAGCTCGATGCTGCGGTCGGCAAACTGCTCCGGATGGGCCACCAGGTCCACCTGCAAGTCACAATAGTCCCTCATGTTATTCTGGCACTGCTCACACTCTTTCAGGGATTCCCGCATGTCATACATCACCATCAACACCATCTCCCGCTTTTCGGCCCGCTGCTTCTTGCGGTCGACGATGGCGGTGGTACCGAACGTCAGCACGATGGAAACCGTCGTGGCCAGCAACGACATCAGGAATCTCTTCCCTGCCGAAAATTCTTTCAATCCTTTCATAGCCACAAAGATACGCTTTTTTGCGGAAAGACCGCATCAAAGCGCATCATACTGCCCGTCCGTCACCGGCTCCAGCCATTCGTTGGAAGCGCCTTCCTGGACGTCCTTGTGGTAAGTCAAGTGCTGGAACCAGGAATCCTTCGCGGCGCCGTGCCAATGCTTGACTTCCGCCGGAATGGCGATAATGGTGCCGGGCGTCATGGGCACCGCCGGCTTCCCCCATTCCTGGTACCAGCCGCGGCCGGCCACGCAGATCAGCACCTGCACCTGCTTGTGGTGGATGTGCCAATTGTTGCGGCAGCGGGGCTCGAAAGTGACATTGGCGATGCCGCCTTCCATCGGCGCGAGGTAGCTGTTCCCCGTAAAATACTGCGCATAGGCCGAGTTCGGCTCGCCCTGGGGCCAGACGGAGAAATCGACCGTCTGCACGGGCGTATGGGCGCCGCCGAGGACGGAAGCCAGCGCGCCGCGAAGCCGCTCGGCCTCCGCAAAGCCCACTTTCTCCTCCAGGAACGCCGGGAGCGCGCGGAGCTCGTCATCGGACACGCCCATGTTCCGGGCGCCGGAGACGTGGGCCACCAACTGCGGCTCGCAGCCGGGCAGGGCCGAGATGGCGCTGACCGTGACGATTTC
>JAFSJK010000060.1 GCA_017439305.1 Bacteroidales bacterium
CGCAACATCACCAACTTCGGCGTGTTCGCCGAGCTGGAGGACGGCGTGGAGGGTCTGATCCACATCAGCGACCTCTCCTGGAACAAGCTCAAGCACCCGAGCGAGCTCGTCGCTTCCGGCGATGTCATCGACGTCGTCATCCTGGAGTTCGACGAGAACAACCACAAGCTCAGCCTGGGTCACAAGCAGCTCACCCCGAACCCTTGGGACGAGCTCGAGGCCAAGTACCCGGTCGGCACCGTCGTGGACGCCACCGTCCTCTCCGCCGGCGACAAGGGCTACGCCCTCAAGTTCGAGGACGGCACCGAGGCCGCTGCTTTCAACCGCGAGATGGTGAAGGAAGACGGCAAGCAGGCCGTTGTCGGTGAGACCCTCCCTGTGAAGGTCGTCGAGCTGCGCCGCAGCACCCGCACCGTGCGTGTCTCCCACCTCCGTACCTATCAGGAGGCCCGCGTTGCCCGCGAAACCGCCGAGGCTGACAACACCAAGAAGGCCATCAAGAAGGTGAACAGCACCGTCGAGAAGACCACGCTGGGTGACATCTCCGCTCTCGCCGCCCTCAAGGACAAACTCGAGAAGGGTGAGTAATCCGCAAAACAACTTCACGGTCACGATGTTGGGCACCGCATCGGCGATGCCCGTCGTGAACAGGAACCAAAGCGCCCAGGCACTGCAAGTGCACGGGCGCTTGTTCCTTATGGATGCGGGCGAAGGGGTGCAGTCGCAGATGGTCCGGTACCATGTGCCGATGATGAAACTGGAGTCGGTCTTCATCTCGCACATCCACGGCGACCACGTCTATGGCCTCTTCGGCCTGCTTTCGACTTTCGGAATGGGCGGACGGACGATCCCCCTCCATATCTACGGGCCCGGTAACCTGAAACCTTTCCTCACCTTTTTCCTCTCCTACAACGAGTGGCTTCCGTTCGAGATCGCCTTCCATCCCGTGAACACCCGTTTCCCCGAGGTGATCTTCGAGACCAAGTCCGTTTCGGTGACGGCCTTCCCTCTCCTGCACGGAATTGAAACCTACGGCTATATCTTCCGTGAAAAGGAACCGCAGTGGAATGTGCGGAAAGAGTTCATCGCGCAGTATGGACTCACCCTGACCGAGATCGGCACGCTCAAGCGGGGGGAGGATGTCGTCCGGGCCGATGGGAGCGTCATTCCGCTTGCGGATGCGGCTTACAAGCCTTTTGCGCCCAGGAGCTATGCCTATGTTTCGGACACGGCCGTCTTTCCCGGTGAGGCGGAAGTGCTTAAAGGTATCACGGTCCTCTATCACGAGACGACTTTCCTTACCGAGCACGAGGACAAGGCGGCTTCCCGATTCCATACCACGACCCGTCAGGCGGCCCAGGTGGCTGTCGATGCGGGCGTCTCCAAACTCCTGATCGGGCACTATTCCTCCCGGAATACGGACCAGAACCTATACGAGGCGGAATGCCGCGCCGTTTTCCCCGAGACCTACGCCACCGCGGACGGTGACGTGTACGAAATCTGAAAATAATCCTTATCTTTGAAGTTGGTAAAACTTCGAAGATATGAAGAGGGTTCTTCTTGCAATTGCACTGTTCCTGGGACTGGCCGTTTTCGCTCAGCGCGAAGCGGGCTCGCCCCAGGACCGTTATATTTCCCGCTACGCTCCCATCGCCGTCAACGAAATGTACCGGACCGGCGTCCCCGCCAGTATTACCCTGGCACAGGGAATCATCGAGTCCGCTTCCGGTCTTTCGGTGCTGGCTGTGAACGGGAACAACCATTTCGGCATCAAGTGCCATGGCAGTTGGAGCGGCCGGACGATGCGGGCGGATGATGACAAGAAGGACGAATGCTTCCGGGCCTACGATTCCGCCGAGGAAAGCTTCCGGGACCACTCCGATTTCCTCCGCTACCGGGACCGCTACAAGTTCCTCTTCGATTTCAAGACCGATGATTACAAATCCTGGGCTTACGGACTCAGGCAGGCCGGTTATGCCACGGATCCCACCTATGCCGCCAAGTTGATCAAATGCGTGGAGGACTATGGCCTCTCGCGCTTCGACCGGATGACGGTGGAAGATGCGATGGCCGAGGGCGGACAGGACGCGGAAGTGCCTGTGGAAAAAGAGGAAGTGGAGGAAATCCCGGTCTCGCCGCTCAAGATCGAAGCCGGCGAGATTTTCACGGGCGCAGCTGGAGAAGAATACCGCTTCTCGCTTTCCCGCACCCTCTATTCCCGGAACGGCGTTCCCTTTGTCTATGCCGTGGAAGGGGAGACCTATGCCTCCCTGGCCCGTCGCTATCATCTGCTGGAAAGGGAAATCTACAAGTTCAACGATGTCTCCAAAGGGGCGGAACTCCTGGCGGGAGAAGCCGTCTATCTTGAGCCCAAGAAGACCAAGACGGTCAAGGGGCTGGACAAGTATATCGTCGGCGAGAAGGAGGAGACCTTCCACGCTATCTGCCAGCGCTTCGCCGTCAAGGAGAAAGCCATTCGGAAACTCAACGGCCTCCCGGCCGACTATCAGCCCCGCGAAGGGGATGAGATCCTGCTCCGCCCGGTTTCCAAAATCAAGGCACCATGGAAGAAGCAGTAAAGAAAAAATGGTTGCCCTGGGTTCTCTGGGGGCTGGCCGCCCTCCTGGCCTTCTGGCTGGGTATCCGCGTGGGGAGGGCTTATTATGACCGGAAGGTCCCCAATTTCACGGGGGTCTACGAGTTCTATGTCCGTCCCGGAATGGAACCCTCGGCCGTGGTCGACACCCTCCTGAAAAGCGGTGTCGTCCGGAAGCCGGGAAGCCTCCGCCGGGTCCTTAAACCGCTGAAATCGATGCAGGTCGGCCACTATACGGTGGATGCCAAGTCTTCCAGCAAGTATGTGTCCCGGATGCTCGCGAACGGATGGCAGAGTCCGGTCAACCTCACGTTGTCCGGTACCATCCGGACTCCGCAGGTGCTGGCCCGGAAAATCGGGAACCAGATGCTCGTGGACAGTGCGGCCGTGGCGGATTTCGCCCTGTCGGCCGACTCCCTGGCCCGTTACGGCGTCACGCCCGCCCTGCTGTTCACGATGATTATCCCCGACACTTACCAGATGATCTGGACCGACTCTGTGTCCGACATTTTTGACCGCTTCAAGAAGGAGGCTGACGCTTACTGGACCCCAGCCCGGCAGGAACTGGCCCGTAATCAGGGCCTATCACCCTTGCAAGTGTCTATTCTGGCGTCTATTGTCGACGGAGAGTCGCAGTATGTCCCCGAGCAGCCGACGATTGCCGGCGTGTACCTGAACCGTCTTCGCACGGGGATGCCGCTCCAGGCGGATCCGACCGTGGCTTTCTGCTTCGGGTATTCCCTTACACGGGTTCTCAGGAGCCACCTGAACGTCGATTCCCCTTACAATACATACCGGTATGCCGGGCTTCCTCCCGGACCGATTTCCTGCCCTCCCAAGAACTGCCTGGAAGCCGTCCTGTACGCGCAGAACCACAATTACCTGTTTTTCTGCGCCGATCCCTCTTTCAACGGTACCCACCGCTTCGCCGCCACGCTCGCCGAGCACAACGCCAATGCCGACGCATACCGCCGCGCACTGAACGAACGCCAGAAACGATAGGTTATGGACAACGAACTTTTCAATCATTACTCCGAAGAAGGCCGTGAGCTGATCCGGAAGGCTTATGACGTGGCGGAAAAGGCCCTGGAGGGCAAGCTCCGCAGCGACGGAAGCCCTTTCTTCGGACATCCCCTCGCCGTCGCGAAGATCGTCTCCGACGAGATCGGTCTTCCTCCCGAATGTGTGGCGGCTGTATTCCTGCACGAAGCCGTCTGCAGCGGTAAGGAGGATGTGGACATCCGGTCCCTCAAACTGGATGAGAGCATCTATACGATGGTGGAAGGCCTGAACCGCATCTCCACCATCAAGCCCAAGGATACCCGTCTGGAGGCTGAGAACTACAAGAAGCTCATCATCCAGTATTCCACCGATCCCCGTGTGACCGTCCTCAAGCTGGCGGACCGGCTGGAGATCATGCGTTCGCTGTCCTTTTTCCCCAAGGCGGACCGCGAGCGGAAGGTCCTGGAGACTCTGATGCTCTACATCCCCCTGGCGCATCAGCTGGGCCTGTATAATATGAAGCGGGAGATGGAGGACATCTACCTGAGCTATG
Organism: Bacteroidales bacterium; assembly: GCA_017439305.1. Taxonomy (GTDB): domain Bacteria; phylum Bacteroidota; class Bacteroidia; order Bacteroidales; family UBA932; genus Cryptobacteroides. The sequence continues at coordinate 4,152 of JAFSJK010000060.1, forward strand.
CGGAACCGGAACAGTATCGGTTGATTACCAATAAGTTGAAGGCGACCGAGAAGGATCGGGAAAAGCTGATGGCGGAATTCATCGAGCCGCTGAAGGTGAAGCTTTCCGAGGCGGGCATCCGGTATAAACTGAAGATCCGGACCAAGGCCGCCTACTCCATCTGGTGCAAGATGGTCAAGCAGAAGGTACCGTTCGAGGGTGTTTTCGACGTGTTTGCCATCCGTTTTATCATCGACTGCCCCGACGATCCTAAACTGGAGCGGGAACTGTGCTGGAAGGTGTTCGGCTTCGTGACCGAGGAGTACGAGCAGGATACCAGGCGGCTCAGGGACTGGGTCACGAACCCGAAGACCAATGGCTACGAATCCCTCCATATCACCGTCAAGAACAAGGAAGGCGCCTATGTGGAGGTCCAGATCCGCACCCGGCGGATGGACGATATCGCGGAGAACGGCTTCGCCTCGCACTGGTCCTACAAGGGGATCAAACGGGAAGAGACGATGGACAAATGGCTGACGGCCGTCCGTTATGCCCTGGAGCATCCGGATACCGACAGCCCGGAAGACCTGCCTCACCCCCCCTCCCGGGAAATCTTCATCTTTACTCCTACCGGGGAGCTCCGGATCCTGCCCGCAGGAGCCACTGTCCTGGATTTCGCTTTCAGCATCCATACGAACATCGGCCAGCGGTGCATCGGCGGAAAGGTCGGCGGTAAAGCGGTCTCGATCAAGGAAAAGCTGCAGACTGGCGACGTGGTGGAGATCCTGACGGCGAAGAACCAGCGTCCCGCCCCGGACTGGATCAATTTCGTCGTCACTTCCAAGGCCCGCCAGAAAATCAAGCAGGCCATCAACGAGGGCGAGCTGAAACTGGCCAAGGCCGGGCGTGAACTCCTGGAACGCCGGCTCAAGAACTGGAAGCTGGAATTCCCGGACGAGATGCTCACCGAGATGATGAAGAAGCGCAAAATGTCCAGCGTGAACGGCTTCTTCGCCGAGGTGGGGAAGGGAACCATCGATGTCAATGAGATCAAGGAGTATATCCTGACCGAGGAGCAGCGCCGCCAGGAAGCCCTGGAGGCCGCCCATGCCCAGGAGGCGGCCCGGGTGCATCACCTGGAAACCACTTCCAAGGACGATATCCTGGTCCTGAACGCGAAGGATCTCAAGGGACTCGACTACCGGATGGCGCGCTGCTGCAATCCTGTCTTCGGGGATGACGTCTTCGGATTCGTGACCAGGGAAAGCGGGATCAAGATCCATCGCATTACCTGTCCCAATGCCGCCCGGCTCATCGAGACGTATCCCTACCGCATCCAGAAAGTGCGTTGGGCCGCCTCTCCGTCCAGCGGTTCCTTCCAGGTTTCCTTGAAGGTCATCACGGACCTGGAAGGTGAGGCGTTGGGCAAGATCATGGAAGTGGTGGGGACGTTCAAGGCTTCCATCCGTTCATTCAATGTCCAGGAGAACCAGCGTCAGGGGACTTACGAGATTATGATGAAAATCCTCGTCCCCTCCAACCTGGAACTGGACAAAGTCCTCTCCCAGATCCGGGCGCTGAAGCATGTGCTCAAGGTGAACCGGCAATAAGGGTCAGTCTTTCCAGACTTTCAGATACTCCTGCAGCGCCCACATTTCGTCACGGAAGCGGGCGGCAGCGGTGAAATCGAGGTCCGAGGCGGCTTTCTGCATCTTGCGGCGGGCCTCCCCGACCGCTTTTTCCACCTGGGGCCGGGACATCGACCGGATGACCGGATCCTGGAGGACGGCGGCAAGGTCGGCTGTGATGTATCCGTCCACATAGGCGGACGTCCCCTCCCGTTTCGCATCGTGGCCAAGGCCCACGGAAACGGTGCCGCGGCCCAGGTCGGAGGGATTGGGGACATAGGTCGGAGCGGAGACGGAGTCTTCGGCGCTGACGTGGCCGGAGACCGTGTTCCGGAGACGCGGATTAAGCGGCTTTCCCATGGCGGATCCCGACAGGCCGCCGCCTTCGTTGAGGAAGCCGCTGAGGTGGGAAGTATCTTCCTTGGAGGTGACCAGTTCGGACATCAGGATATTGGCCCGGACCTGGACCTGCTGCGGGGTGATTCCGTGTAACTGATTGTATTCCTGCTGCTTCTGTCTCCTCCGGTTGGTTTCGCGGATAGTCTCGTCCATCGACTGGGTAATCGTGTCGGCATACATGATCACAAGTCCGTTCACGTTGCGGGCGGCACGGCCGGCGGTCTGGGTGAGGGCGCGTCCGCTGCGGAGGAAGCCTTCCTTGTCGGCATCCAGGATAGCGACCAGCGAAACCGTCGGGATGTCCAGGCCCTCGCGGAGGAGGTTAACGCCGATCAGGACGTCGAACAGCCCGTTCTTGAAATCCTCGATGATTTCCACCCGTTCGGCGGTGTCTACGTCGGAATGGATGTACCGGCAGCGGACGCCCATCCGGCCGAAATAGCTGTCCAGTTCCTCCGCCATCCGCTTGGTAAGGGTGGTGACCAGGACGCGCTCGTCCACCTCGGCCCGTTTCCGGATTTCCTCCATCAGGTCGTCCACCTGGTTTTCGGTGGGACGTACTTCGATGGGCGGGTCCAGCAGGCCGGTCGGCCGGACGATCTGTTCCACGACCAGTCCTTCGGATTTCTCCAGTTCATAATCGGCCGGGGTGGCGCTCACGTAAACCGTCTGTCCGGTGATGGCTTCGAATTCGTCGAACGTGAGGGGACGGTTGTCGGCAGCGGCGGGCAGCCGGAATCCGTATTCCACCAGGGTGGCCTTCCGGGAGTGGTCGCCTCCGAACATCGCGCGGATCTGGGGCAGGGTGACGTGGCTTTCGTCGATGAAGCAGATGAAATCGTCCGGGAAATAGTCGATGAGCGTGAAGGGACGCTGCCCCGGCTTCCGTCCGTCGAAGTACCGGGAGTAGTTTTCCACGCCCGGGCAATAGCCCATCTCCTTGATCATTTCGATGTCATATTCCACCCGCTGCTTCAGCCGCTTGGCCTCCAGGTGCTTGCCGATGCTCTCGAAGTATTCGAGCTGGGCGGTCAGGTCGTCCTGGATCTGGCTGACGGCCTTGGCCCCTTTCTCCTTGGACGTGACGAAGTTCTTGGCGGGGTACAGGTCGATCTTTTCCAACTCCTCGAACCGGGCTCCGGTAACCGGGTCCACCAGGGAGATGCTGTCCACCTCGTCGCCGAAGAATTCGATCCGGGCGGCATAGTCGGCACCGCCCAGGAAGATGTCCACCGTATCCCCGCGCACGCGGAAGGAGCCCCGCTTGAAATCGGTTTCCGTCCGGTAATAGAGGGCGTCCACGATCCGGTACAGGAGCCGGGTCATCGAGAGGGCTTCCCCTTTGTGGACCGTGACGGTCTGGTCGTGGAAGTCGTCCGGATTGCCGATGCCGTACAGGCAGGAAACGGAGGAAATGACGATGACGTCGCGCCGGCCCGACATCAGGGCGGAGGCGGCGCTGACCCGGAGTTCGTCAATCTTGTCGTTGATGCTCAGGTCCTTCTCGATATAAGTGTCCGTCGTGGGAATGTAGGCTTCCGGCTGATAGTAATCGTAGTAGGAAACGAAATACTCCACTGCGTTGTCCGGGAAAAAGGCCTTGAATTCACCGTACAGCTGCGCGGCGAGGGTCTTGTTATGGCTCAGGATCAGAGCAGGGCGCTGGAGCCGCTGGATGACGTTCGCCATGGTGAACGTCTTGCCGGAGCCGGTTACGCCCAGCAGGGTGACATCGGAGACACCTTCCTGCAAAGCCTTGCAAAGGCCGTCGATTGCCTCGGGCTGATCGCCCGACGGCTGGTAGCTGGATTGAAGACGGAATTTCATGATGCAAAGATACGGATTCTCCCGCGGATGCAGAAATATTGGCGCCTCTTTTGCGATTTGCAGGTTTTTTATTATATTTGCAAACTGAATGGTGTAGGGTAACCATTCCTTAAGCATGACAACAATCAAACTTTATCTTATGAAAGGTATCAAATTATTCGGAGTCCTTGCAGCTGCAAGCCTCCTCTTCTCCTTCAACGCCTTTGCGCAGGAGGACAACAACCGTGACGAGAACGGTAACGTCGTGCGCGGTGCCTATGAGACCAACGGTGCCTTCGACAACATCTTCATTGGTGTTGGTGCCGGTGTGAACTCTGTCCTTGAGAAGGGCTCTGGCCTGGGCAAGATGGGCCTGGCTACGGATCTGAATCTTGGTAAGTGGTTCACCCCTGCCATCGGTATCCGCGGTGGCTGGCATGGTGTGTTCAACACGGCCAAGAGCGGCGCTCTTAACAAGGCTGCCTTCAACTACATCCACGGCGACCTGCTCTGGAATATCTCCAGCAGCATCGACGGTTACAAGGAAACCCGCTTCTGGAACTTCGTTCCCTATGCTACGACGGGTGTCCTGAATGTCGGCCCCAACAACGGCAAGTTCACCTTCAAGGGTGACAAGGAATTCGCCGCCGGTGTCGGTCTCCTCAACGTGCTCCGTCTCAACGAGCGCCTTGGCCTGACCATCGACCTCGAAATGCTCTGCGCCCGTGCCGCCGCTTATGGTGCTAAAGGTTACATCGGCCGTTTCCTCGGTTTCCCGAGCGCTACCGTTGGCCTTTCCTTCAATCTGGGCAAGACCAATTTCGACCGTCACACCTCCATCACTCCGGTCGTCGTCCCCGTTCCCTTCACCGTTGACCAGTACAACGCCCTGAAGGACAAGGTGGCCGCCCTCGAGAAGGAGAATGCCCAGCTCAAGAACAAGATTGCCGACCTGGAGAACCAGCTCGGTGCGTTCAAGAACCTGGTTGACGGACAGTGCTACCTGTTTGAGAATGGCCGCTTCACCGCTATCGAAGCTCCGAAGGCCGGATCTCCCGCCACGGTTTACTTCGACCTCGGCTCCTCCAAGCTCTCCGACCGTGAGAAGGCTCACCTCGAGTACTTCGCCGGCAATGTCGTGGATGGTAACACCAAGCTCCTGCTGACCGGCTCCGCCGACAAGCAGACGGGTACCTCCAGCATCAACCAGAAGCTCTCCGAGCAGCGTTGCGAGACCGTGAAGAACCTCCTCGTCAACAAGTTCGGCGCCAACGCCTCCAACGTCGAGACCGTTGCCAACGGTGACCGGAACAATGTCTTCGACACCCCGGCCAAGAACCGCTGCGTCGTCATCGAGGTGAAGTAATTCACATTTGATCCCTGATGGGCCGGAAGCCGAAAGGTTTCCGGCTTTTTTTGTGCCCGGTTTTAGATGGAAAGAGGAAGGGAATACAGGAGGGCGGAATTCGCCGTCAAGTATCCTCCCGACAGGACGAAGCGGCTGAACGATGTATGGAGCCCTCCTGTATTTCCTTCCTCTTTCCATAAAAAAAACCGGCCCGAAGTGAATGCACTTCGGACCGGTTGGATGATTGTGTGCAGAAGATTACTTTCTGCGGCGGCTCTTCTTGCGGCGGGCCTTGGCAGCACGGGCGAAGAAGGCGGCGGCGACAAGGGCAACGAGGACGGCACCGATAAAGATGTAGGTGAAGGCATTGGCGTTGTCGCCCTTGATGCGGGACCACATCTCGATGAGTTTGGCGGTATTGTCGGCCCAGTCGTGTTCCTGGGTGGAGCGCTCGATGTCTGCCTTGTCCGGATAAAGGACCGGATTGGCGCAGACGGCAGTATCGGCAGGGGTGAAGAAGTAGGAGAGGTCGATCGGATCGTATTCCTCGTCCGTGAAAGCCTCGCGGACTTCCGGAGCGCCGCTCACGGACACGTAGCCGGTCTCCTCGACATTGCGGATGACGATGTCGGGACGGCTCATAAAGTTGATCCAGTAGCTGGCGGCCTTGGTGTTCTGCGCATACTTCGGAATCACCCAGCCGTCGAACCACACAGTGAAGCCTTCCTTCGGGAGGGCGTAGCGGAGGTCGACGCCGAGTTCGGCGGCCTCGTCAATGGCCCAGACACCGTCACCGCTCCAGGTCAGATTCACGTAGCCCAGTTCCTGGACCATCTGGTCCTTGCCGAAATCGGCTTCCCAACCGGCCACAAGGGGCTTGACCTGCTTCATGTAGTCTTCCACGGCGGCGATGTCGGCATCGGAGGTGAAGTTCATCAGCCCGTCCATCGTCACTTTGCCTTCAGCGAGCTCCTGCTCCTTGATTTTCAGGATGATCTGCGAGTAGACGTCGCGGGCGGAGTCCTTGATGAAGATGCGGTCGGCAAACTTGGGATTGCGGATGACATCCCAGGTGGAGGCCTCCTCGTCGGTCACGTACTTGGCATTGTACAGGATGCCGGTCGTGCCCCACATATAGCCCACGGAGTAGTCGTTGGCATTCTTGCCCTTGCCTTCCATCTTGTCGAAGCAGGCGCGGATGTACGGGGACAGGTTCTCGTCGATATAGTTCGGCGTCTCACCGAAATCGCGGTTGAGGGGCAGCAGGAGGTCGTTCTGCAGCATCCGCTCGATGATATAGTCGGACGGGCACACGACGTCGTAGTCCTCATGGCCTTTCTCGATCTTGGAGAGCATGGTCTCGTTGATGTCGAAGGTCTGGTAGATGACCTTGACTTTCTCGCCCGTCTGCTCTTCGTACCACTGCTCGAATTCGGGGATGACGGTCTCGTCGATGTAGTCGGACCAGTTGTAGACCTTGAGGACCTGCGAGCGGTCCTCGGAGCAGCCGGCCAAGAGGGCGATGGCTGCCAGGGAGATCAGGATTCTTTTCATCTGTTTTCTTTAAGTTTGCTGAGCCGGTCTTGCCGGATATTGATGATCACCAGGAGGATGAGGACGACCAGGAAGATCAGGGTCATCAGCGGGCGCAGTTCGGGGGTGAGGCCGCCCTTGCGCGCATCCGTATAAATATAGGTGGAGAGGGTGTCCAGGCCGATGGTGCCGCGGGTGAAGAACGTCACGGCGAAGTCGTCCAGGGACATCGTGAAGGCGAGGATGAAGCCCGATACCATGCCCGGCTTGAGCTGCGGGACCAGGACCTTGCGGAGCGCCACCTGCGGCGTGGCACCGAGGTCCAGGGCCGCTTCATAGATGTTCGGGTTCATCTGCTGGAGCTTCGGCATCACGCTCAGCACCACGTACGGGGTGCAGAAGGTGATGTGGGCCAGGATGACTGTCAGGTAACCCTGACTGAAGTGCAGGAATACGAACAGCAGGAACAGCGAGACACCGGTGATGATGTCCGGGTTGATCATCGGGATGTTGTTCAGGAAGGTCACGGCCTTCTTGGCCCGTCCTTTCATGTTGTGGATGCCGATGGCTGCGACCGTGCCCAGCAGGGTGGAGACGGCGGCGGCGACCAGGGCGATGAGGACCGTGTTCTTCACAGCGGCCAGGAGCGAGGCGTTCCCCTGCATCTGACCGGTCAGGAGATTCTGGTACAGATGGGTGGAAAAGCCTTCCCAGCTGCCCAGGACCTTGCTTTCCGTGAAGGAGAAGATGGCGATGAACACCAGCGGGGCGTAGAGGACGACCAGCAGGATCCAGATGTACAGTTTGGCGAAAAACTTCTTCATGCTAGATCAGGCCTCCTTCCAGTTGTTCCTTGTCCTTGTCGAACAGGGTGGTGATACCGATGATGATGAGCATCACGAACGCGAGGGCTGCGCCGTAGTTCCACATGGAGGAGTTGATGTTCTCCTGGATGATGGTACCGAACAGTTTGATCTTGTTGTTCGTGAGGAACTCGGAGATGGCGAAGGTGGATACCGTGGGCATGAACACCATCAGGATGCCGCTCATCACGCCGGGCATCGAGAGGGGGACGGTAACCTTCCAGAAGGCGGTCCAGGGCGTGGCGCCCAGGTCGACGGCCGCTTCCGCGTAGGATTTGTCCATCTTCGCGAGCACGTTGTAGATCGGATAGATCATGAACGGCAGGTAATCGTAAACCATACCGAACAGGAGGGTTCCCTTACCCAGGGTGATGCCCAGCATCGTGAAGAGCTGGGCCGTGGCGAGGGTGCGCATCAGGGCGTTGATCCACATCGGCATGATGAAGAGGACGATCGTGACCGCGCTCTTGTTGTACTGCTTGTTCGCCAGGATCCAGGCGGCCGGATAGCCCAGCAGGATGCACAGGGCCGTATTTTCGAGGGCCACCTCGATGGAGACGGCGAACGTCGAGAGGGCATCCTTGTCGGTGAAGAACTTCGCGAGGTTTCCCAGCGTGAAATGTCCCTGGGAATCCTGGAAGGCGTAGACCATCACCAGGACCAGCGGCAGGACGACGAAGAAGACCAGGAAGACGACGTACGGGATGCTCCAGTTACTGCGCTTGCTCATCTTTCTTCGTGATCTTGATGCCCTTGTCAGCCTTCAATTGGATACCCACGAGGTCACCCTTGTCCCAGATGTCGTTCGTGTCCACCCAGAGAGAGTCGCCGTCGTCGGTCTTGATGGTCAGATGATAATGGTCGCCCATGTACAGGATGAAGTGGACTTCGCCGTCGATGACGCCGTCGTCCAGGTTGTCCATCAGGTCCACCGCCTCGAAGGGGACTTCCACCTTGACTTCCGTTCCGGGTTCGAATTCGCTGTGAAGCGGGAAATCAGCGCCCAGCAGGGTAATTGTCTCCGCGTCCTTCACGGTGCCGTACAGGGTATTGCAGGTGCGCTCTTTCTTCATGACCTGGATGTCATCCGGGTCGATGTACAGCATCACTTCGCTGCCGACCGGATAGGGATCGTAGTCCTGGATCATAAGCTCGTAGCCGGTGTCGGTGTCCACCCACATTTCGTAATGGACACCCTTGAAGATGCAGGAATTGACCTTGGCCTTGAACTGGCACTTTGCGGGATCCGTGGTGAAATAGATGTCTTCCGGACGGACGACCACGTCCACCTTCACATCCTCGCCGAAGCCTTCGTCAACGCAGTCGAATTCGTGCTTGATGAAGGCCACGCGCCGGTCGCGGATCATGCGTCCTTTCAGGATGTTGCTTTCGCCGATGAAGTCGGCCACGAAGCAGTTGACCGGCTCGTTGTAGATGTCTACGGGGGTACCGATCTGCTGGATGCGGCCCTCGTTGAACACGGCGATGGTGTCGGACAGGGTCAGGGCCTCTTCCTGGTCGTGGGTGACGTAGATGAAGGTGATGCCCAGTTTCTTGTGCATCTCCTTGAGCTCGATCTGCATGTCCTTGCGCATCTTGAGGTCCAGGGCGGCGAGGGGTTCGTCCAGGAGGAGCACCTTGGGCTGGTTCACGATGGCGCGGGCGATGGCGATGCGCTGCTGCTGGC
>JAFSJK010000061.1 GCA_017439305.1 Bacteroidales bacterium
CCTCACTCATGGCTACTGAATATCAAGGGCAATTTAAGCCCCTATAACGAAACTCGATGCGCCCAAACAAAGACTACGGGCAGTCTCAACATACGTCTCAGCAAGCAGTTCCTAAAAGACAAGAGCCTCACTGTCGCCATTCTTGCCAACGACCTGCTGCATACTCAGTACACGGAAATGACTGCTTATAGCGGCATCAATATGCGTACTCAGTTCCGCCAGTATAACGACAGCCGACGCATTGGCATCGACCTCTCTTGGCGATTCAATGCTACTCGCAGCCGATATAAAGGCAGTCATGCTGGAGAAAGTGAACGCAACCGACTGTAGATTCTTTCTCGCATGGGCAGTCGTCGGTGTTGAGCCGACGCTGCCCTTATTAACAACAAAGAAGCTGCCGCTGTCTCGGTGTTGAGGCGGCGGCAGCGATGTTTTTCTTGAATGGTTTCCATCATCTGATGGTACTGATGGAAGTGAGGGAATGAGGGAATCGTGAGTTATTTGGCGTAGTAGCCTCCGGTTCTTTTGGAACCCTTGTGCTCAATGAAATCTTTCTCGGCCAAAGTAACTAAATGACGCCCAATTGTTGCATCTCCTTTCCCGGTTTTGGCAACGATTTCTTTCCTCTGAATACCAGGATTCGCTTTGATGAGTGCCAATGTCTCCAGCAAAGACGGGTTTAATCGCTCATTCAATCGCTCATTTAATCGCTCATTTGATGAGCTATTACCCTGATCAGTTAAATACGGAGCAAGTGGATTCTTGAAGCGGATGGTAAGGCTTACGAAGTTCGTCACAAAGGCGTATTCCGGCTCCGGGAGCCCGGCTTCCTTACAGTAGGTGAACATATTGAGGATGCCGCGACCCCAGCCCTCGGCCTTGCCTCCTTTGAAAAGGGCGCCAGCAATCTTTTCGTTGATGGGTTCGGAGTGAGGATGACGCCGGAACTCTTCCGGAGTAGTGCCCGTCGGAAATGCGCCGGGGTTCATGAACTCTATGCGGTCATCAAAGATAGCCACGCTGGGCGTCCTTGCCTCAGACCACCAGGTACGATGTGCCAGCAGGTTCAGGCTGGCTTCCCTTATCACCTTGATGGGAACCGTCAGTTCGTTCTTGCTGTCGAAATCATCCTGGTCGCCGGAAAGAAACATGTGCTTGCGGCAAAAGTCCTCAATGGCTTTAAATTGTTGAAACAAGTTGGCCTCAACGACAGTCTGGTCGCGGAATTTGTCCATTATCGTGCCTTCAAACCTCGCCAGGCGAACCTTGCAGTGATCGAAGAAGCGGGACGGGTCCTTTCCAAACAGAGCGATGGCACCATTGGTGAGAAGGTCGCCCGGCATCAATACCTTGAACGGGCGAAGGCGGTCAAAGGTTGTCTTTGCAGCTGCGGCATCGGCAGGAATCCTGCCCTTGGAGATACCCTCATCGATAGCGGTTTTCAGCGTTTTGGAATCGATGTCCCTGACGGTTGCTCCGGGGCAAGGGGCCATTTCCCAGCTGAATTTCTTAGGGTCGCTGAGGCGGATGCGCTCGTCAAACATTTCTCGGGGCATCGGCTTTGTGGTGTTCTCGACCTTGTAGTAAGGACGGCCGTCGTATGTATATGGCGCCGTAAAGGGTATCGGAGCCGGGAACCATACTGCAATGACTTTCTGGCCAGGCCTGCCGGGGACGTCAATGTATTGCGCGGCCAGGTCAATGGCCGGGGAGAACTTATACAGTTCCCAGGTAATCTCCTGCCGGGTCTTGTCCACGACATCCTGACCGAGTATTTTCAAGGTTGTAGGGTGGACGCCAAAGAAGAGCCAGCCTCCCTCTGTGTTGAGGAAAGCACAACCGGACTGCATGCCTGCATACAGCTCTCCTGTAGTCTTCTTGACCTCCAGGATACGGCTCTCATCGCGGTGGATGATGGTTTCTATGTCATTTATCGTCAATTCGTTCATGGTTTTGCAGTCAAAGTCGGACAAAGTTACGATTTTTTGCAGACACTCAAATATGGAGGATATGCAAAAATGACGGAATGATAAAAAACTTCAGCCATTGATATAGTTGATGATTCCATCTACGTGAAGGCCGATGATGGCGCGGCGGCCGGGAAGGTGGAGGGTGGGAAGGCGATGGATGTGAGGGTGTACGTTCTTTCCTGCTGATTTTATTCCGCAATCAGCTTATACCCTGTTCCCCGGACATTGACGATACGCAAGCGGGGGTCGCGGGAGAGGGCACGGCGCAGGCGGGTGATAAAGACCTGGAAGCTTCGGGCGTTGAAGAAGTCATCGTCGCCCCAGAGGTCGAGGAGGAGGTTCTGCATGGGCACGACTTCTCCGTGGGCGCGGCAGAGGCGGCGGAGGATTTCGGCTTCGCGGTGGGAGAGGTTGGCGGTTTCTCCTTTCGGGAGGTATTCAAGCGTCTGGGATGCGGGCGTGAAGCGGTAATCTCCAAGGGTGTATTCGTTTTGCTCCGGTTCCAGTCTTTCAGTCATATAGGCTTTTCCCATCAGCGCCTTGATGCGGACGATGAGTTCCTGGATGGCGAAGGGTTTCTTGAGGTAGTCGTTGGCGCCCAGTTCGAAACCGGTTACGACATCGTCCGGGGTGGATTTGGCCGTGAGGAAGAGGACGGGGGTATGGTCGTCGGTCTTGCGGATGCGGCGGACCATCTCGAAGCCGTCCAGCCGGGGCATCATGACATCGGCAATGAGGACGTCCGGGCGAACTTCGAAGAAGCGTTTGAGGCCTTCGGCCCCGTCGTATGCGGTCTCTACCGTGAAGCCCTTGCTGCGGAGGGTTTCACTGACGATCTGGACGAGGGTCTTTTCGTCTTCGACAAGGAGGATTTTGATGGCGCTCATAATGACAGGATAAATTCACTGCCCTTGCCGGGGGCGCTGGTGACGGAGAGGGAGCCACCGTGCTTTTCGGCCATCGTCCGGGCGTAATAGAGGCCGAGGCCGTAGCCCTTGACATCGTGGATGTTGCCGGTGGGAACACGGTAGAACTTTTCGAAGATATGTTTCTGCTTGTCGGGGGCGATGCCGATGCCGTTGTCCCGGACACGGATTTCGGTGC
>JAFSJK010000062.1 GCA_017439305.1 Bacteroidales bacterium
AAGCAAGGTGTGGATTTCCTCGGACGGAAAAGGAAAGACGGTCGATGAGCAGCGCACCTTCTATTCCAACAGCACGGCGCCCAACATCTTCTCCAGCGCTCCGATGCTCATCGACGACTATAACCCCGTGGGCGAGAGCTTCGCGGGCTTCCAGACGGACGTGAGCAAGTACGAGTATGAGGATCTCCACCGCCACCAGGGCGTCCGCCATCCCCGGACCGCCGTGGCCGTGACCGGGGACAACCATTTCCTGATGGTGGTCGTGGACGGTCGCCGGGCGGGGGTAAGCGAAGGAATGTCCGCCCGGGAGCTCACCCGGTTCCTGAAGAAGAATTTCAATCCCCGCTACGCCCTGAACATGGACGGCGGCGGTTCCTCCACCCTCGTCATCGCCGGCGAAGGCGACCCGAAAACCCATGTCGTGAACCGGCCCACCGACGCGAAAGGTGAGCGCACGGTGGCCTCCCATTTCGTTCTTGTCCATGAATAAGTTCTACGCATTCCTTCTCCTCCCGGTGCTCCTCCTTTCCTGCGGAAAGTCGAAGGAGCCCGCGACGATGACGCTGCTTACCTACAACGTAGGCGTCTTCTCCAAGTACGAGGATGACACCACGCCCCAGGTGGCCGAGCTGATTCGGAATACCGGTGCATCGCTCGTGGCGCTCAACGAGCTCGACAGCTGCAACCGGCGCCACGCGACGTACCAGCTCAAGGAACTCGCCGCCCAGCTGGGCGACTGGTCCTTCCAGTTCGCATCGGCCTTCCCCTATGCGAACGGAGCTTACGGCAACGGGGTCGTCTCCCGCGACAAGGTGACTTCCCGGTACAAGGTCCATCTGCCCAAATCCGACGGCTCCGAACCGCGCAGCATCGCGGTCGTGGAGACGGATCGTTGCGTCTTCGCGTCCGTCCATCTGGACTATGTCGGGGAAAACTCCCAGCGCGACCAGGTGGAAGCGCTGAACGATTGGTTCAAAGCGGTTTACGCGGGCACCAAGAAGCCCGTCTTCCTGTGCGGGGACTTCAACGCCGAGCCGGACAGCGAAGCGATTCAGTTGATGCGTCAGGGCTGGACCCAGCTCTCAGGGGTGGATAATACCTACTCGACCAAGAACCCGCGCAAGTGCATCGACTACGTCTTCGCCTACAAGGCCGCCGCCCCGGTGGAGGTGATCTCTTCGGAAGTCCTCACCACCGGCACGGAATCCTTCTCCGACCATTTCCCGGTGAAGGTGGTGGTGAAGTTCTGAAGGCGGGTCGACGGGCAAGGTCTGCCAATCTTTTGAGCATGGTCTGTTTTTAACCGACAGGCCGTGCTCATTCATAATGCTCTCCAGCGCCCTGAACGCCCGATTCAGCGGGCAAGGTCTGCGCCCCAAAAACAAACCTTGCCCATAACAGGGTTGGACCTTGCCCATAGATTTGGAAACTAGCGGGGAATCTGCTAAATTTGTTCAATGACAATAGTTTAACTATGCCGTTCTCCCTTTCGTTGAAATCGCTCATCCGCCTGCAGAAGCGCCAGTTTCTTGCCGGGAAGACGAAGCGCGACCTGATCGGGTCCCTCATTATGCTTGTCTATATGTGGGGCCTGGAAATCGTTGTCTTCTTCGTGGTCAAGGAGGAGGTCGGCGACCTTGACATCCCGCCCCTGGTCCTCCTCATCGCCTGCGCGGGACTGCTGATCTTTGATTTCGTTTACAAGCTGATTTTCGTCCGGGACCACACGGTGATGGACGCCTTCCTCAAGAGCCGGCCGGTCCTGCAGGCGCAGTGGAACCGGTTCCTGACATTGTCCCAGTGCTGGAGCGTGTCCAACCTGACCATGCCGGTCATGGTGCTCCCGGTATGCCTGCTGTTCCTTCCGTTTTTCCGGGGCCTTGCCCTCTGGATAGGGCTCTACGTCGCCTCGGTCCTGGGCGGATGCCTGGTGATGCTGCTGAAACGGCGGGGAACCTACGCTTCCGAGAAGGTGGTTTCCACAGCGGCTGTCCGTACCGTGAATTCCGGACGGTCCGGACACGCCATCTTCGGCTTGCAGTCCAGGAGTCTCCTCCGCTCCAAGCGGCTGAAAGGGAGTATTCTGTACTTCTCCATCTTCAGCTTCCTGGAAACAATCCTTTATTTGATCGCCGGCGACACCCGTTTTGGGAACTTATGGCTCTTCTTTTTCATCACCTTTCCTGCCATCACGCTCCCCCAATATGGATTCGGCATCGAGGCGACATACTTCGGTGGTCTCTGGACCCGTCCCGTTGATGTAAAGCGGTTGCTGCGGGACAAGTTCCGGGTGTGTTCCCTCCTGTCCGGAATGGCGCTCCTGATCATCCTTCCTTTCTGCCTCTGGTTCAAGCAATCCATCTTCCTGCCCGTCTCCTATGCCCTTTTCGGCGCGGGATTCGGCTCCCCGATGCTGCTGATGGACGCCTGCAACGCCACCCCCTTCGACCTTTTCGGCAAGGCCTTCTTCAATACTCAGGGGGCCAAAGGAACCTTCAAGGTCAGTTCTTTTGTGGGGACCATGCTTCTTCTGGTCCTGGGCCAGGGTATCCCGGCCCTTCTTCCCGGCTGGCCCTCCTACCTCATCCTATCCGTCCTTGGCCTCCTCGGCATCCTCTTCCATCGGCCCTTTTTTGATTGGGTGGAGCGGAAGTTCTTGAGAAACAAGTATACATACATGGAAAAATACCAATCCCGATGATTACCCTTTCCCAGCTCAAAAAGACATACGGCGGCGTCACGGCCCTGGATATTCCCGAACTGACCATCGAAGCGGGCCAGGTGGTGGGCCTCGTCGGCAACAACGGCGCCGGCAAGACCACGATGATGCGCCTGATCCTGGACCTCATCCGGGCCGACCGGGGAACGGTCACCCTGGACGGGACGCGGGTGGACCTGTATCCGGGCTGGAAAGCCTTCACCGGGTCCTTCCTGGACGGGTCTTTCCTGATCGATTTCTACACCCCGGAGGAGTTCTTCGATTTCATCGCGGAGGCCTATGGGCTCTCCCAGGAAGAACTGGCGAACCGACTCCGGACCTATGATACGCTGATGAACGGCGAGATCCTGGGCAAGGGAAAACTCATCCACGACCATTCCAACGGCAACCGGCAGAAGATCGGCATCATCGGCGCGATGCTCGTGAACCCCCGCATCCTTATCTTGGACGAGCCGTTCAACTACCTGGACCCGAGCTCGCAGATCGTCGTCGCCAAGCTCATCCGGGAGATGAACCGGGAAACCGGGGCCACCGTCCTCGTCTCCAGCCACAACCTCACCTCGATCAACGACCTCTGCGACCGGCTCCTGCTGCTGGAGAAGGGCCATCTCCTGATGGACAAGGCCCATGTTCCCGGCAGCGTCGACCCGGAACTGGAAGCGTATTTCCTGGATGCGGTGAAATAGGAGTTAATCCTCGACCCACTTGAACACCTTGTCCCCGCGACGGGGGTGGATGCGTTCGTCCGCCTCTTTCGCGGGGTGGTCGTTGATGTGGTCCACGGGCTGGTCCGCCACGGGGACGGCGACGGAGCAGAAAACGCCCTTGGGGGCCTCGGAGACGGGTTTGAGGTCCACGCGCATATCATCGACCTTGATCTCCACGCAGCCCGTGGTCTTGCCGATGAAGGCGATTTCGTCGCCGACGCGGAGGATGCCGGTCTCGACGCGGATCTCGGCCACGTCGATGCGGTTGAACCAGTTGGTGACCTTGCCGATGTACTCCCGGCGCCGGGTGGCCTGGCTGCCGTAGACGGCGCTCCATTCGCCCAGGCGGGCGCCCTGGTAGTAGCCGTCCCAGAAGCCGCGGTTGAACACGCCGGCGAGTTCCGCCTTCAGGCTGGCCGCGAGCTCGGGCGTGTAGGTGCCGTCACAGACGGCGTCCGCGGCCCGGCGGTAGCAGGAGGAGACGCGCTTCACGTAGTCGGCGGCGCGGGCGCGGCCCTCGATCTTGAAGACCTTCACGCCGGCGTCGATGATCTTGTCCATGAACTCGATCGTGCACAGGTCCTTCGGGGACATGATGTACTTGTTGTCCACCACCAGGTCGAAGCCGGTTTCCTCGTCGGTGACGTGGTAGCCGCGGCGGCACACCTGCATGCAGGCGCCGCGGTTCGCGCTCTCGCCGTAGGCGGCGAGGGATAGGTAACATTTGCCGGAAACGGCCATGCAGAAGGCTCCGTGGGCGAACATCTCGATGCGGACGAGATTCCCGGACGGGCCGGTGATGTGCTCGCGCACAATCGTTTCGTAGATTTCCTTGACCTGCTCCAGCCGGAGCTCCCGCGCGAGGACGACGACGTCGGCGAACTGCGCGTAGAAGCGGAGCGCCTCCACGTTGGAGATGCTGAGCTGGGTGGAGATATGGACCTCCAGGCCGATCTGGCGGGCATACAGGATGCAGGCCATGTCGGAGGCGATGACGGCGTTCACGCCGGTTTCCTTCGCCAGGTCCAGCACGCGGCGTGCCTCGTCGAGCTCCTCGCCGTACAGGGTGATATTCAGGGTGAGATAGGCCTTGAGCCCATAGGCGCGGCAGATGCGCATCACCTCGGGGAGGTCCTCCGCCTGGAAATTGTTGGCGGAGTGGGAGCGCATGTTCAGGTGGCCGATGCCGAAATAGACCGAATCGGCGCCTCCTTCGACGGCGGCGGCGAGGCTTTCGAAACTCCCCGCCGGAGCCATGATTTCCAGTTCCTCCGGCCTCATTTCACGCGGTCCACCAGGTCGTCGGCAAAGCGCTTGAGGACGGTGTAGCCGGCGATGCCGGTCACCTTCTCCGCGGCGGCGAGCGCCTTCTCGTGGAAGCGGGCGACGGTCTCGCGGGCGTCCTCGGCCACATGGACCGAATCGTAGAGGTCCATCACGGTGGCGATCTTCTCCGCGGGCGAGAGGTCCGCCTCGAGAGCCTCGGCGACGCCCTTCGCGCCCTTTTCCATCGCGCGGACCGTGAGCCAGGACTTCTTCCCGTTCACGATGTCGCCGCCGATGGGCTTGCCGAAGACTTTCTCGTCGCCATAGGCGTCGAGGTAGTCGTCGGCCACCTGGAACGCGAGACCCAGGTTGTAGCCGTAGTTGTACAGGCCGTCGGCAATCTCCGCCGGGGCGTGGGCGATGAGTGCGCCCATCTTCGCCGAGCAGGCGATGAGAACGGCGGTCTTGAGGCCGATCATCTTCAGGTACTCGCGCATCGTCACGGCCTTCACGTGCTCAAAGTCCATGTCATACTGCTGCCCGTCGCACACCTGCGCCGCGGTGGTGGAAAACAGCTCCAGGACGTCGCTCAGGGTGTTTTCCGGCGCCTGCGCGATGCGCTTGTACGCATCGATGCACATCACGTCCCCGGAAAGGATCGCGGTGTCCGCCGACCACTTCTTCCACACGGTCTCCTTCCCGCGCCGCAGCGGGGAACGGTCCATGATGTCGTCGTGGATGAGGGTGAAGGTATGGAACACCTCCAGGCCCGCCGCCGGCCCCAGGATCTCCGGGCCGAACGAATCGTTGAACAGGCTGTACACGGTCAGGCACAGTTTCGGCCGCAGCCGCTTCCCGCCGATGGCGACCATATACCGCAGCGGGTCGTACAACCCCTCCGGCTCCTGGGTGAATTCAATCGTAGAAAACAGCCGCCGCACGGCCTCGTCGATGGTTTCTTGCGCAATCATAGCACAAAATTACAGAAAATCTGTGCAAAACGGGCCGTTTTGCACAGATTTCCGTCATTTTGCCCGATAAAAGTGTGAAACAGGCGTTTTTACACAGATTTCGACCCGTTTTACAACTCCAGGGCGGAACCGCGGTAGAAGTCCAGGAGGCGGCTCTGGAAAAGGTATTCGCAGGCGGCCTGGGCCTTGTCGGAGCGGGCTTTGGCGAGGCGGGTGCGGGCTTCGTTGTATTCCGTGACGGTGGCCTTGCCGTTCTCGTACTTGGCCTGGGCCAGGATGAAGGCGTCTTCGGAGGCCGTGGCGGCCTCGGAGGCGGAGCGGTACTTGGCTTCCGCCGCGAGGGCGTTCGCATGGGCCTGCTGGATTTCCTTGTACAGGCTCTGCTTCGCCTTGTCCAGGGTAATCTGCTGGAGCGTCCGGTTCAGCCGGGCCGTCCGGACGTTGTTCCGCGCGGAGAACCGGTCGAAGATGGGTACGCTCAGCGAGAGGCCCACATACGGGCTGAAATTGTGCGAGAGCTGCTGCCAGAAGCCGTCCTGCGGGTAGAGACTCCGGGTGTTGGTGTAGTAGCTGGTGCCCATGCCGCCGCTCAGGGACAGGGTGGGGGAGAAGCCGGCCTTGGCGATCTTGATGGACAGGTCGCTGCCGTTGAGCCGGATTTGCTCGGCCTTCACGCCCGGGCGCTGCTCCACGGCATCGGCATAAATGTCCTCGGGACGGGCTAGCAGATGGTCGCCCACGGCGATCTCCGGCTTGACGATGGTGAATCCGTCCGCATTCGGGAAGTCAAGCAGCTGCGACAAGTCCAGCAGGGCGTTCCGGAGGTTGTTCTCCGCCTGCACGAGGGTGAAGTTGCTCTGCGCGAGGGTGGCTTTCTGCTGGGACAGTTCGGCCTGGGAGGCCTTCCCGTTCTCCACCATCGCCTGCAGCCGTTCCACCTGGGCCTGGTCCAGTTTCAGCTGGTCCTTGGCGACGTCCACGATGTCATAGTCGTAAAGCACCTGCACGTAGGCCTTGGCCACGGAGACGCGGATGTCGTCCCGGGCGCGCTCGAGGTCGGCCAGGGCGGCGTCCAGGTTCAGCCGGGAAAGCTTGACATTGTTCGGCCGGGCCATGCCGTCGAACAGGTTCATGCCCGCGCCGATGGAGAAGCTCGTGTTCGTCGTGGTCGCGCCGGTGGTATAGGTGTTGTCCTCGGTCAGACCGCGGCCGAAGTTCACGCTCTCGTTCGCGGAACCGCTGACATTCGGCAGGTAGGCGTTCTTGGACGTGTTCAGCTGGATTTCCCGCTGGGCCACGTTCAGCTCGCTCTGCTTCACGTTCAGGTTGTGTTCGAGGGCCCAGTCCAGGCATTCCTGGAGGCTCCAGGGGTGGCTGAGGTCCTGCGCCCCGGCCAGGGCGGGGACGAGCAGCGCGAGGGCAAGGAGAATTCTTTTCATGGCGCTACTTCTTCTTCTCGTCGAGGATCTGGATGCCGCGGACCTTCTCGCCGAGGGAGAGGCCTTCCTTGATTTCGATGTTCACCCCGTCGGAGATGCCGGTCTTGACGTCGCGGCGCTCGTAGCCATTGGCGCCCATCACATAGACGAAGGTCTTCTCGCCCTCGAACTGGATGGCGCTTTCGGGAAGGGTCATCACGTTCTCTTCGCGCTGGAGCTCGATTTCGGCGTTGGCGCTGTAGCCGGAGCGGATGGTGACGCCGTCCGGGACCTTGACGGTGGCCTTGATCTCGAACAGGTTCGTGCCGCCGGATTCCGTGGCCTTCGGGGAGATGTACTCCAGGGCCGCGTCGATGGCGACGTCCTGCAGGGCGCCCACGGTGATCCGGACGGGCAGGCCGATATGGACCCGGCCCACCTCCGTCTCGTCGATGTTGCCATCGAAGATCAGGTCGTTCATGTCCGCGACCGTGGCGATGGTGGTACCGTCGTTGAAGGTGTTCGAGTTGATGACCGTGTTACCGACTTTCACCGGGATGTCCAGGATGAGGCCGGCCACGGAGGACCGCACGAGGGTGGAGCTCCCGGACTTGTTGGAGGACGATACGCCGTCGCGGATGATTTCCAGGGATTCCACGGAGGCGGCGTACTCTTCCTGGGCCTGCTTGAGGGCCTGGGCCACCTGCTCGAAGGCCTCGGCGCTCACGAGCTGCTGGTCGAAGAGATTCTTTTGGCGGTCGTAGTTGGTCTGGGCCTGCTTGAGGTTCACCTCGGACAGGCGGACGCGGCTCTGGGCGCTGCTCAGCTGGCTCATCTCGGGGATGACCTTGAGCTTCGCGATGACCTCGTTCTTCTCGACCGTCTGGCCGGCTTCCTTGTACAGCTCGGCCACGATGCCGCTGATCTGGGCTTTCACGTTCACTTCGTCCCGGGGCTGGATCTTGCCCGTGACGACGGTGGATTTGGAGATGGTGCCCATCTCGGGCGCCAGTTCCTCGTACTGGATCTCCTTCGGGCGCGAACGCTGGAACAGGTACGCGAAGGTGCCGATGAACACGGCCGCCACGAGGAGGATGGTCAGGATTCTACCGAATTTTTTCATATGATGTTTGTTTTATTATTCATCACGCATGGCGTCCACAGGTTTGATCTGCATGGCGCGGAGGGCGGGCATCAGGCCCGCGAGGACGCCGAGGACGGTCAGGAGGAGGGCGGCGAGGACCGCGGTGCCGAAGGGCACCTGGAAGGCGGCCTTCAGGACGCCGTCCGTGGTCATCGCAAGCTCCACCCCGGCGAGGATGAGGACGCTGAACACGATGCCGACCATGCCCGCCACGAGGGTGAGGACGATGCTCTCGGAGATGATCTGCCCGAGAATCTGGTTCGGCGTGGCGCCGATGGCCCGCCGGATGCCGATCTCGGTCGTGCGTTCCTTCACCGACACCATCATGATGTTGGACACGCCGATGACGCCGGCCAGGAGGGTCCCGAGGCCGATGAGCCAGATCAGGAAGTTGATGCCCTTGAACAGGTTGTCCACGATGCCGAAGATGAGCTGGGTGTTCAGCAGGAACATCGCCTGCTCGTCCGTCGGCTCGATATAGTGTTGCCGCGCGATGATTTCCCGCACGCGCGGCGTGACATCGCTCATCGTAATCCCTTCCTTCGCCGTGAAGCAGAGGAGATTGACCGTGTTGCCCAGGTTGTAGGCCTTGCGGGCCTGGTTGATGGGGATGGTCACCGCGTCGGAGGCGCGGCCGTTGATGCTGATGCCGCCGCTGTCCCGCCAGTCCACGCCGATGACGGTGTAATAGCTTCCGTCGATGCTGATCCGCTCCCCGAGCGGGCTGCCGCCTTCCGGGAAGAGTTCCTCATAGACACGCTTGCCGATGACGCACACTTTCCGCTCCTGCAGGTTGTCGGCGTCATTGATCCAGCGTCCGTATTTGATCTTGGGGGTTTCGATGTTGGCGTAATCGGCCCGGGCGCCTTTCACCACGGCGCGGGAGGAGGTATTCTCGTCCCGGGTGACGGACTTGCCCCACAGGCTCACGGAAGGGGAGACGGTCTCCAGTTCCGGCACCATCGCCTTGAGCCGGTCCACGTCGGCATATTCCAGGTCCCAGGTACGGCCCTTCTTGAAGCCCTTGTAGGGCTTGGTGGTGGCGCTGGTGGCGACGATGCAGGTGTTCTGGGCGAAGCCCTCGAAATTCTGCACCAGCAGGTCCTTCAGGCCCTGGCCGCCACCGGTGAGGAGCATCAGCATGAACACGCCCCAGAACACGCCGAAACCGGTAAGGAGGCTCCGGCTGCGGTTGCGGAGAATGCTGTCCAGGATTTCCCGGAAGGTATCGGTGTCGAACAGGGGCTTCATTCCGCACGCAGGGCTTCAATGGGTTTCACACGCGCGGCCTTCCAGGCGGGGACGGCCCCCGCGATGGTTCCGGCCACGATCAGCAGGATGGTCGCTTCCAGGGCCACGTCCAGGCCCACGGTCGGGTTCACCAGCATCCGGATGTTCCCGATGTCCATCCCGATGTCCACGGTACGCTGTCCCACGGTCTTGTCCATGATCTGGCAGGCGATCATCCCGAGGAACATGCCGATGTAGCCGAAGATGGCCGTGATGGTCACGCTCTCGGCGATGATGAGCTTCAGGATTTCGGCCGGGGAGGCGCCGATGGCTTTCCGGATGCCGAACTCGTGGGTGCGCTCCTTCACGGCGATGAGCATGATGTTGGAGACGCCTACGATGCCGCTCACGAGCGTCAGGAGGCCCAGGATCCACAGGAAGGTGCGGATGATCCGCTGGGCGTCGTTCATCTCCATGTTGTCCGTGTAGCCGTTGCCGATCCAGATGCCCCGCCGGTCGTCCGGCGCCACATCGTGCCGGAGGCGCAGGGCGCTGCCGTATTCTTTTTCAAAGGCCTCGTATTCTTCCTTGGTCTCGGGGCCGTCCACCGTGAAGGTGATGCTTCCGATCTTGTTGCTGGTGTCGTAGATCCCTTTGTAGGTGGTGTAGGGGACAGGGCAGGTGCGGTACATGTCGGATTCGTCGGTATGGTAGATGCCCACGACCCGGAAGGAGACCGTTCCGGCGCCCACCCATTTGCCTACAAGGGCTTTCGGGTCTTTCGGGGAGAGTTCCTTGGCTTGCGCGAGGCTCAGGACGACGACCTTGCGGCGCTCCTTGAGGTCGTCCGGGTTCAGGAACCGGCCGGCGTACATCTTGATCTTGTTCTGCTCCTGGTATTCGGGCAGCACACCGGAAATCTGGCCCGCCACGGTGTTGCCGTCCAGGCTGAAGGTGACGCCCGTCGACCCGGTCTGGCGGGCGACATTGCCCACGGCGTGGGACCAGCGCTGTCCTTCCGTCCAGGTGACGTCCGTCTCGTCCAGGTCGATCACGCGACCCTCCTGGTAACCGGCATACGGCTTGGAGGTGCGCCAGCCTTCCACCGTGATGTTCTGGGAGATGAAGTCCGAGACGTTGCCCATGAACGAGTTCATCAGGCCGTTCCCCGCACCCAGCAGGCAGATCAGCAGGAAGATGCCCCAGCTCACCGCAAAGCCCGTGAGGGCCGTGCGAAGCTTGTTGTTCCGGAGGTTGCTCGCTATTTCGTGGAAAAGTTCCCGCATCACTTCATCATGGTTCCGTCCCAGGCCGTGTGGGCCTTGTTCTCTTCGATCTCGCCGATGATGCCGTCCTTGATGTGGATGATCTTGTCGGTCTCGTTGGCGACGCCGCTCTCGTGGGTGACGACGATGATGGTGATGTTCTCCTCCTGGTTCAGGCGCTTGAGGAGCTGCATCACCTCGACGCTGGTCTTGGAGTCCAGCGCGCCCGTGGGCTCGTCGGCAAGGATGAGCTGCGGGCGGGTGATGAGGGCGCGGGCGATGGCGACGCGCTGCATCTGGCCGCCGGACATCTCGTTGGGGAAATGGGAGGCCCAGTCCGTGAGTCCCAGTTTCTCCAGGTACTCCATGGCCATCTCATGCCGCTTCTTTCGCGGAATTCCCTGATAATAAAGGGGAAGTTCCACGTTCTCCACCGCCGTCTTGAAGCTGATGAGGTTGAAACTCTGGAACACGAAACCGATCATCCGGTTACGGTAGTCGGCGGCCTGTTTCTCGGACAGGTCCTTGATCAGCTTGCCGTCGAGCCAGTATTCGCCCGTGTCGTAATTGTCCAGGATTCCGAGGATATTGAGGAGCGTAGACTTGCCGGAGCCCGACGCGCCCATGATGGACACGAACTCTCCCCGTTCGATGGAAAGGTCGATGCCCTTGAGCACGTGCAGCGGCTGCCCGTTGTCATACGTCTTGTTGATGTCTTTTAGCTCGATCAGCATTTCTTGTGTATTAGTACGCTATTACACTGCAAAGATAAACCGTATTTTTGAACCGGCCAAATCTTTTTGCAAAAATTTAGCCTAAGTATGGTAAAACTCACAAAAACAACGGCTTTCTGATCAAGGTCTCCTTTCCTGCCCGAGACCTTGATCGCCAGATATGCCTTTCAACTATGTCTTTGACCTTATGTGTGATCAAGGTCCCTCAACTAAAAAGAGACCTTGATCAAAACGGGTCGTTTCAGAACAGCCCTACGAATGGTCGATGGTCCCCAAAACTCCTTTCCGGATAATCAGATGCTCGTTCTCGAAAGGATTCGATTCGCTGAGACCTTTCGTGCGGAAGGTCTGGTACTTGATGCCCAGCATTTCACGGATGGCCGGATCTTCGAACATCGCGGCCATGCTGCCGTAATACCGGTGTTCACGCGAGGGTTTAACCTCCACGTGAATGAGGGTTCTTTTGTATGATAGCATAAGGTGTTGATGCAAAAATCGGCCATTTCAACGATTTTTCAAAATTTGTTGGGATTATTTTTGGTGAAGTTCAACAAATATGATATATTTGCTGAAGAGTAGAAAGATTTGTGCTATGAAGAAAATTCTCGAAGTGGTCCGTTACGGAGACAATGACATCCGCTTTCGGACAGACATGGATCCGCTTAAGAATCCGGATTCGATTTCCCAAACCATCAGTGAAGTTGCCTTTGCCATGATGACTACGTTGTGGGGTGGCAACGAGCAGTCCGTCCTGGCGATGATCCGGGCTCTCGCCATCGCCGATCTCGGCGTGAGCGTGAACCGAAAGGAGATGATCGCCTTTCTGGATGATTCCTCCGCCATACTGGCCAAGACGTTCAGGTCGGCCAGGAAAGCCTTTGAGAAATCCGGTGGGAAAATGCAGATGTTCGGCCCCGGTATCTCTCCCGGCAAGACCCGGAGTTAGACCCGTGCAACGGATTGTTTCGCGGATGCTTCCGGACGGGAGCATCCGCTATGTCCAACCTTTCCATGTGAGTCTGGAGGGGATGGAAACAGCCGTCCTTTGCCGGGATGATGCGGATTATGATGCATTTGTCAAGATTATCTGTGTAACTGCGCGGCGGAAAAACGTCATCATCATCATCTATGCTGTCGTGTCCAATCACTCGCATGTGGCGGTGCTGGCCAAGAACAAGGAAGACGCCGAAAACTATGGGGAGGAAGTGAAGAGAGTATCTTCCATGTGGCTGGCCAAACGATATGGAGAACGGGGAAAGATGCAAAAAGTGGATGTCAAAGCACTTCCGCTGGATTCGGACTGGTATCTCCGCAATGCGTTGGCATACATCCCTCGGAATGCCCTTGACAATGGATGCAATGTCAACGATTATCCGTGGTCGGGCTACCGGGCCATGTTCCGAAAGGAGCCTCTTCAAGTCAATCACTACAAAAAGGTTTCCCAAATGAGGCAGCGGGAGAGACGCGCGATCCTTCATACGGCCGACGTGCTGTCCGACGTTCCCTGGCTGGTAGATGCCGACGGGTCGCTGGTTCCTGAAAGCTTTTGTGACGTTGCCTACCTGGAACAAGCCTTCAATCATGACCAGGTCTACTTCATCCGGACAATTGGCAGCCTGAACAGCGCTGAAATGAAACAGAAACTGGTCGATGCGCCCAGGACCATGATGCCGGATTCCGATTTCTATAGTGATGCAGACGCGGTTGCTATCCGATGGTTCAGAACGGGACTGTCCTCCCTGTCCTTGGAACAGAAAATACGGCTTATTCCCTATCTGAAACGGACGCGGAAAACGACCATTTCCCAATTAGCCCGTGTATTCGGCCTGAAAAGGGATAAGATCGAGGCCATTCTCCTGGCCAAGTGATCAAGGTCTCCTTTCGTGCCCGGGACCTTGATCGCCAGAAATGCCTTTCAACTATGTCTTTGACCTTATGTGTGATCAAGGTCCCTCAACTAAAAAGAGACCTTGATCAAAAAGAGGAGCGAAGAACGGGAAAAACCGGGCCGGCAGGAAACTCAGACGCCTTCCAGCCCGATTCCGTCCTGGTTCCACCAGTCGGTGTCGGGCTCGTTGAAGGGGATGAGGAAGGGGTTGGTGGCGGCTTCGCGGGCGATGGAGGTGGGGTGGCCGTGGCCGGGGAGGACGTCGGTGTCGCCGGGAAGGCCCATCAGTTTGTCCATGATGGAGCGGATGAGGGCGTCATAGTCGCCGCCGTCGAGATCGCTCCGGCCGATGCTGCCGGCGAAAAGGGTGTCTCCCGAGACGAGTACGCCGGAAGAAGCGCAGTAATAGCACACACCGCCGGGGGAGTGCCCGGGCGTGGTGATGACTTGCCAGGTCGTTCCGCCGCAGTGCAGTTCCAGCCCGTCCGTGGCCGGCTGGAACGCGAAAGGCTCCACCTGTTCACCGGGGAGCAGGCGCTCCAAAAGGGAGGAATGCATCCGCAGGATGGGTTCGTCGGCCGCCCCCATATACACCGGACAATCCAGTTTCCTGACGAGGGATGCCACGCCCCACGTGTGGTCGAAATGACCGTGGGTGAGGAAGATGGCGTCCGGTTTCAGACCGTGTTCCCGGAGGAAGCCGAGGACCATCCCTTCTTCTTCGGGCCGGAAGAAACCCGGGTCGACAATCACGCAGGGAATACCTGCGCCGGGGTCGGTAGCGACGGCTCCGTCCTCCCAGAGGACCATGCAGTTGGCCGTGAGCGGGCCTGCCGGAAAAATCTTGATCTGCAGCATTCGGTTGTGACGATTAGATTGCAAATTTACGGAATTATTCCCAACTTTGTAAGGATAACACGCCCTCTCTATGCACATCGGAATCGCAGGAAACATCGGCAGCGGCAAAACCACGCTCACGACCCTTCTGGCCCGTCACTACGGCTGGACCCCCAAGTTCGAGTCCGTGACGTACAATCCCTATCTGGCCGATTACTACGCCGACATCAAGCGCTGGTCCTTCGCGTTGGAGATGTACTTCCTGAACAAGCGCCTGCACGATGTCATCGAGATCGGCAAGTCCAACGACGTCATCATCCAGGACCGCACCGTGATGGAGGGCGTCCACATCTTCGTGGCGAACAACTACGCGCAGGGAAACCTTTCGGAGCGGGACTACCACACGTTCATGGATTCCTACAACGTGATGATGGAAGTGGTGAAGCAGCCGGACCTCCTGATCTACCTGAAGAGCTCCATCGAGCACCTCGTCGCCCAGATCGCCAAGCGCGGCCGCGACTACGAGCAGGGCATTTCCATCGAGTATCTCTCCGGCCTGAACGAGCGTTACGAGGAGTGGATCGGCAGCTATACCGGACGCCTCATCACCATCGACGTGGACGACCTGGACTTCCTGAACCGGCCGGAAGACTTCGCCCTCATCACCGACCGCATCGACGCGGAACTGTATGGATTGTTCTGAAATTATTGCTACTTTTGTGAAAATATACTGAGTTATGCATATCGCCATCGCCGGAAATATCGGCAGCGGAAAGACCACGCTGACCAAGATGCTCGCCGCCCATTACGGGTGGACCCCCAAGTTCGAGTCCGTCGACTTCAACCCCTACCTCGCCGACTTCTACGAGGACATGGAACGCTGGTCCTTCAACCTCCAGATTTATTTCCTGAACAAGCGTTTCCAGGATGTGGTGGAGATCTCCAAGCAGAAGGAGATCATCATCCAGGACCGCACCATCTACGAGGACGCCCGCATCTTCGCGCCGAACCTCCACGCGATGGGCCTGATGTCCACCCGCGACTTCGAGAACTACTCCGACCTGTTCGACCTGATGATGTCCCTGGTGAACCCGCCGGACCTGCTGATCTACCTCCGCAGCTCCATCCCGAACCTCATCGCCCAGATCCAGAAGCGCGGCCGCGAGTATGAGCGTTCCATCCGCATCGACTACATCACCGGCCTGAACCAGCGCTATGAGGACTGGATCAAGGACTACAAGGCGCGTCTCCTCGTCGTCGACGTGGACAAGATCAAGTTCGAGAACCGGCCGGAGGATTTCCAGTACATCACAGACAAGATCGACGCCGAGCTGTTCGGCCTCTTCCCTGCCGTGTAGGCAGGGTTTTCCTTTTTTAAAACGACGTGTATATGACAGAAAGACCTACAATCATCGACTTCGTGGAGAAAAACACCAGGCAGTTCGCCGACCACGTGTATCTCCGCGAGAAAGTGGACGGGAAGTGGAAGGAAATCACCCAGGAACAGACCCGTAACGAAGCCTACCGCATCGGCGCCGGCCTCATCTCCCTCGGCCTCCAGAAAGGGGACAAGATCGCCCTGCTGTCCGAAAGCCGGGCCATGTGGATACTGGCGGAAATCGGCGCCCTGTATGCCGGAGCCGTCGATGTTCCCCTCTCCGTGAACCTCGGAGAAGGCAAGGACCTCGTCTTCCGCATCAACCATTCCGATTCCAAGTGGATCCTGGTTTCGGGGAACCACCTGCCCCGGATCCGCGCTATCCTTCCTGAATGCCCGAACGTGGAGAAGGTCATCGTCTTCGATGATACCGCCTTCGACTTCGACAAACTGGGCGAGAAGGAAATCCGGATGTCCGAGATCCAGAAGATGGGCGATGCCTTCCTCAAGGCCCATATGGACGAGTTCACGGCCCGTTTCCAGAGCATCGGCCCGGACGACTATGCCAACATTTCCTATACTTCCGGCACCACGGCCGATCCGAAGGGCATCCTGCTGACCCACCGCAACTATACGGCCAACGTGGCCCAGGGCAACTCGGTCATTTCCATCGGCCCGGACTCGACGATGCTCATCATTCTCCCGCTGGACCACTGCTTCGCGCATGTGGCCGGTATGTATACGATGATGGGATACGCCGGTTCCATCGCCTTCGTGCCCATCGGCAAGAATGCGCTGGCCACCCTGCGCAACGTCCCGGCCGCCATCGCCGAGACGCGCCCCCACGTGATGCTCTCCGTTCCTGCCCTTGCCCGCAACTTCAAGAAGAACATTGAGTCCGGCATCAAGAAACAGGGCCCGAAGGTGGAGAAACTCTTCAACTTCGCCTTGGATAACGCCATCAAGTACAACAAGGAATACTACAACCGCGGAACGGGCGGCACCTTCTGGCGCAAGCCCCTCGTCGCCCTGTTCGACAAGATCCTGTTCAAGAAAGTGCGCGAAAGCTTCGGCGGCAGGATGCAGTTCTTCGTGGGCGGCGGCGCCCTCCTGGACATCGAGCTCCAGCGCTTCTTCTGCGCCGTGGGTATGCCCATGTTCCAGGGCTACGGCCTCACCGAAGCCACGCCGATCATCTGCGCCAATTCCGCCGGCCACGCCCGCTTCGGCTCCTCCGGCCGGCTGGTGAAGCCGATGGACTGCGTCATCCTGGATGCTGAGGGAAAGGAAGTTCCGCACGGAACCCGCGGTGAGATCGTCATCCGCGGCGAGAACGTGATGGCCGGCTACTGGAAGAATCCCAAGGCCACGGCCGATACCATCGTCGACGGCTGGCTCCACACCGGCGACATGGGTTACATCTGCCCGGAAGATCCTGAATTCCTGTATGTTGTAGGCCGTTTCAAGAGCCTTCTTATCTCCTCCGACGGCGAAAAGTATTCCCCGGAAGGGTTCGAGGACAACCTGACCGAAGCTTCCAAGTTTGTCAATGCGTGCGTGCTGCACAACAACCAGAACCCCTATTGCGTCGCCCTCGTCGTTCCCGACAAGACTGCGCTGAAGGAGGCCGTGGAGGCCAAGGGGCTGGATGCCGCTTCCGAGGAAGGACGGAAAGCCATGCTGGACATCCTCCAAGCCGAGGTCGATTCCTACAAGAAGGGCGGCAAGCACGAAGGGATGTTCCCGGAGCGCTGGCTGCCGACCGCCATCGGCGTCTGCGATGAGGAATTCACCATCGCCAACAAGATGATGAACTCCACGATGAAGATCGTCCGCGGCAAGGTGGAAGAACACTATGCCTCCCTGTTGGACTACCTCTACACCCCCGAAGGAAAGGATATCAAGAATCCGCGGAATATCGAGGCGCTGAAATAGCGCTACCATTCTTGCTTTTGCCGATAGTTTTGCTTAATTTTGTTGGACTATGGGCATCACGGAACGGAAATGGACCGTCCACGAGCCGGGCGATCCGGAGAAAGTGGGGCGGCTTGCGACGGAACTCGGGGTAGACCGGGTTCTGGCGGAGCTGCTTTTCCAGCGCGGCGTCGAGACATTCGAGCAGGCGCGGGGTTTCTTCCGTCCGTCCCTGGACGACCTCCACGACCCGTTCCTGATGAAGGACATGGACAAGGCCGTCGAACGCCTGCACGAAGCCATTGTCAAGGGGCAGAAGATCCTGGTCTACGGCGACTATGACGTGGATGGAACCACGGCGGTCGCGCTGGTCTACTCCTTCGTCCGTCGGTTCACCAAGCGGGTGGAATATTATATCCCGGACCGCTACGACGAGGGTTACGGCCTGTCCTACAAGGGATTGGACTGGGCTTCGGACAACGGGATCGACCTCCTTATCACCCTGGACTGCGGCATCAAGGCCATCGAAAAGGTGGAGTATGCCCGGAGCAAGGGCATTGACGTGATCATCTGCGACCACCATCTGCCGGAGGACGAACTCCCCGGCGCCGTGGCGGTGCTGGACCCCAAGCGGGAGGATGACCATTATCCTTTCGACGACCTGTGCGGCTGCGGCGTGGGCTTCAAGTTCGTCCAGGGCTATTCCCTCAAATACAACATCGACTTCGAAACCCTGGAGCCGCTCCTGGACCTTC
Organism: Bacteroidales bacterium; assembly: GCA_017439305.1. GTDB lineage: Bacteria > Bacteroidota > Bacteroidia > Bacteroidales > UBA932 > Cryptobacteroides. The sequence continues at coordinate 18,227 of JAFSJK010000062.1, forward strand.
AGGTCGTGTCCATCGCCTCCGACCTGGTGTCGATGGTAGGGGAGAACCGGGTGCTGGCCCATTTCGGCCTCAAACGGCTCAACGAGAACCCCCGCAAAGGGCTTCTGGCGATGATCAACCTCGCCAAGCTCGAGCCCGGCCACGTGACCATCGACGATATCGTATTCAAGATCGGTCCCCGGATCAACGCCGCCGGGCGGATGGAGTCCGGCCGGCTCGCCGTGGAACTCCTGACGGCGATGGACGACCGCTCCGCCTTCCAGATCGGCGAAAAGATCAACGACAACAACAACGAACGGAAGAACATCGACCGGGAAATCACCCAGGAGGCCCTGGAGATGGTTGCGAACGGTACCGCCCTGGAGACGGAGAATGTGACCATCGTCTACAACCCCACCTGGAACAAGGGTGTCGTGGGCATCGTCGCCTCCCGTCTGGTGGAGGCCTATTACAAGCCTACGGTCGTCCTCACCAAATCCAACGGCTTCATCACCGGCTCCGCCCGCAGCGTTGCAGGCTTCGACCTGTACGCCTCCATCGAGAGTTGCGCGGACCTGCTGGAGAGCTTCGGCGGTCACGTCTACGCCGCCGGCCTGACGATGAAGGAGGAGAACCTGGAAGAGTTCTGCCGCCGGATGAACCGCTTCGTTTCCGGCAATATCACCAAGCAGGAACTCACGCCGGTCGTGGACATCGATTCCCGGCTGGACTTCTCCCAGATCACGCCCAAGTTCTTCCGCATCCTCAAGCAGTTCCAGCCCTTCGGCCCCGGCAATTCCAATCCGGTGTTCCTGACGGAAGACGTCTATGATGCCGGCAACGGCCGCAAAGTGGGTGCCGGCGGCATCCATCTGAAGCTGGACCTCATGCAGGAATCCCAGCCCTACCGGCAGATTCCCGCCATCGGTTTCAACATGGCTGAATTCTACGACCACATCAAGGCCGGCAATCCCATCGACGTGTGCTACTCCATCGTCGAGAATTTCTACCGCGGCTCCTCGACCCTGCAGCTCAGGCTCAAGGACATGCGGGAAAGGGATGAGTTAATCTGACGTTGCTCCGAGGCTAGAACCGCAGGACAATGCCCATGCCATCCGGCGTAGCGGCCAGGCAGCGGTAAGCAACAGGATGGAAAGAATCACGGATATCTTGTAGCGAATCATCATAAAATACAAATATAGTCTTTTATATTATTCGCTCTTTTTTGTATAAGAATCGTACCCCTTTCTTCCAAGGTAAGTATTATAGACATCAATCCGTCCTTTCAGTGTATGAGGAAGTCAATCATCCGAATAGCCGCCTTCCTGTGGTCCTATGGCTGAAGAATAGAGTTCGAAATGGTATATGTGTTCACATAATACGGTATAATCTCCAGAATCCCAGCAAAGTTTACAGGCTTCAGAAGTATCTCAGACTCCCTGCCAGAGAAGGAAAAAGGATCGTCACCAAACGAATAGACATGGGTCTGGCCATCACATTCAAGCGTGATGGACTTCATAGTTTCCAATCCTGTGTATTGACCATCGCTTCCATGAAAATAACAGGGCTGTTCAAACATGCCGTTCTGGGGTATAGTCCAAAAGAATGATTTCCCCGACAGGGCCTCGATTGCCGTAATGGACACATCATGGTCAAGATTGTTCACGAACCTCTCATATCCGGCATAAGCAGGATCGATTATCACCATAGACTCTTCCTTTTCAACCTCTCCAGTCAAAGGATCTGCCTCATCGACATACAATATAAAAGGGTCCGCCATTTCCCCGGAGACAGACAGGAAAACGATCACCTCCCCCTCCTCTATCCTCAAACTAAGCATAAAGTCGCCTTCGTATTCGACGAATCGACGTCCTCCGTCATACCAGAGGATTGCCGACCCAGGAACGGAAAGGTCCTCAAGTTTTGACTTTTTCCCCAAGACATCGGAGGGGAGCCTCATCTGTAGCTCCCAACCCGTACTGGCCCACGCGTATCGGATAATGAGTTCGACCGCTCCGCTTTCCTCTTTCTCAAAACGGAGAGTCGCATCCTTGGTAATCAGGGGCATCATATCTTCCGTTCCGGAAAAACATGCATCACTTCCTTTGATCAGAAATTTGCATGTCTCGCCAGGAGACATCCTGGACAAGACAGTAGAACTGTCGTTCTCCAATGGCTCGGGACCGTTATCCTTAGGTTTGCTGCATCCGGCGCATAATAGAAGCGCAGTCGCAAAGAAAAGTAGTGTATGGTTCATAGTGTTGATTGTCTTTGAATATAGCCTTAATAATGGTCGTTCAAATTACTCACTCTTTTTGATATAAGAATCGTACCCCTTTCTTCCGGGGTAGGTATTATGGACATCAATCCGTCCTTTAAGTGTATGAGGAAGTCCATCATCCGAATAGCTATATTCAGGAGAGTAGGTGAATTCAAATGAGAATGAATAGCAAACACCATCCTGCTCTACCAAATCAAATCTGTATCGTGCCTGCTCAAAATAAACGAGATGATGATGTTGAAGGTAAAGATTTGAGCGAAAATGCTGATTATCAGTTTCTTTTATTAATTCTTTTTCTCCTTTATTCGTATAATAGTCTTTCCCGTCAATGAAAATTTGAGAGTCCATATTGCTAACCGCCAAGTGTGCTTCAATACCCGCCCCCTGACGAAAAACAAAGCATTCAAACATCGGATTTCCGGAAGTATCTCTGGAAAAATATATATCGCACGCTATCGGATATTTTTTATCTAAAAAGAAATCATCGTAGAGACCTATATCTTTCGTAATAGTCTCATCATCGTCCAGGATGAACTCACAATGTGCATAAACTGTTTTCAGACTATCATCCTTTTTGCAGGAGACCGCTGACAGGCACAAACATACAACAAGAAGAACAAAACTAATCCTTTTCATGAATCTCTTTGTTAAGCGCATCAATATATTCCTTGACAAATATCGTCTCTTCCTTAGAAATTCCTAAGGCTTTCAAATCTTGCTCTGATAAGGCAAGAACATATTTACTCTCACGCAAAATTACATTATTTATCAACATGGAAGCATGATTTGATTGCAAAAGATGCAATCGATGCCGATCTTCCCACTCTTCCGTTCCTTCAGAGGCTCTCGTCGAACTGTCATAGAGAGACAATCATCCCGAGGAACCGGCTCTGGAGGATACAGGGAAGAACAGGAGGACGCAATCAGGACAAGAAACAGAATCAAGAATCTATATCTATTCATGGCTGTTGAGGGCTAGTTGGCTTTGATAAAGGGGAGGACAATGTACTGCTCAATTTCATTGTTGCAATAGACCGGAATTCGTAGTATGAAACGGATGCTGTTGTTTGAGCCACAACAAAGGCTTGACTGTTCCCTGCAACCAGCAGGAAAGACAGCATTGCAATGACTGATTTGTTCATGGTATAAATGATAAAATGTCTTCCCAAAGATGGGCTGTTTTCTGTTGGATTCCTAAAGAAAACCTGTTACATTTTATCGTTTAAATACCTGATAATCAATCATATAAACATTTTTCGATGTTACAAGGGTGAATAAGGTACCTAAAAAGCTACAAATTGGAGAGATAATCGCTCCTGCGTGTCAGGTCTGATTGTCGAAGCAGTTTCCTGATTCTGGTCTTTCGTGTCCGGACGGACCCGCTGGTCATATCCAGCAAGTATGACGATGCTTTATCGGATAATTCGGCGAAACTCAACAAAACAATCTTGAAATCACGTTCATCCAACTGATGATGAGAGAGATCTTTTCGGAAATCAGCCATCAGGCTGTCCTTCCATTGGTTGACATTCTCTTCAAGGGTATGGAAAAGGGATTCATCTCTTCGAAGGGCTTCCAGTGAGGAGATAAAGGATTTCATATTACTTTCTTTCTTCCAGTCTGCATCTTCATCCAGGTACCGATACGGATCTTTTGGGTTATAGCTATCTTCCTTATGAGCCGTTTCATAAGCATCGGACCAGAGTTGGATTACCGCTATTTTTTGTTGAATCAACTGATGCACGTGACCCAACAAGTTGGACCGGTCGGAGCGGATGGTATCCAACTCGGCCATTATTTCGCCCGTACGGATGAGATCTTCCTGGATTCGATCTTCTTTTTCCTGGAGGTCTTTTTCTTTCTTCTTCAAGATACTCCTGTAAAGGAGAGCCAGGGTGATAACCAGCAAAACCGACAATATGGTGATTGCAATGCTCAAGACTGCCACTCTGCGATGAAACAGGGCAGATTCCGTGGCATGTTCGGCTTTTTGAGCATAATAATCGCTCATACGGTTAGCAATCATCAGATTATTTCTTGCAAAGACAATCCGGTTCTGGAGTGAGACGGCCTTCTCCAGATTCTCATTGGCTTTTTTATGGTTCCCCTCCAGTTCGGCAATCCTATAACTGGCGTTCCAATACTGGGCGGAATCCAGGGGAGTACGAATCATTTCCGAAGCCATTGACATATAAAGCGACACAGAGTCTGTTTTGTGCAGATAGGCATATCCGATGGCCATCGTCGCGAAAACATTAGTGGATAGTTCCATATGGCGTTTCCGATATTCCCGGGAAAACCAACTCACAGCCGATTCTACCTGATCTCTTTTCATCGGCGGTTGCATCCAATACATTGCCCTGGTTTTATTTACCTCGGAATAAAGATATGAATCCTTCCGGCTAGCGAAAGCTTCAATGATATTCAGCAGGGAATCGCTTTCTTCCATCCGATGCAAATCGCCCAGTTTCCTGGCCAGAGCCAGTTTGGAATAGGCGGCATAATTCAATTCCCCGATACTATCGAAATGCTGACTGGATTTCCGGTAGTAATGTTCCGCCTTGGAAGAATCGTAACTATCTGAATAAAGAGATCCCAAGTTACGTTCAATAAGTCCTAAATAATGGATGTCGCCACATTGCTTTGCCAATACCTCTGATTCCGTGAATGAAATAATGGCTCCTGGAAAGTCGTGCTTGTTCATCTGTACCCTGCCAAGGGAATACCATGCCAGCATTCCATAATACGTATCTGAGGTGGTTTGATAATAATCAACGGCTTTTCTTGTTAAAAAATCATCCTGACTGTCGATATAATTCTTGTCCAAGGCCAGTGAATACAGTAAGGCGTACCTTGCCATCAGGCTCCTGGAAGAGAGCGAAGCTGTGTCAATCCGGCTCAGGATCCTGAGAGAGCTGTCAGGACTGCTTTGAAGAAGAGATTCGGCACTGTTAAGTGCTTCCACCAGTGGTTTATTAACACACGAAAAGGCGGAAAGCGACAAGAGAATGGTGAAAAAACAAAAAGCCAAGTGATTCTTTTCCATAGATTTAAATATCGCAAAATAACCTGACTTATACAAATAAAGCTGCCGGTCACAGAAGAAATCCAAGTGACATTTTATCATTCATACCATTCCCGGCAGCGAGAAGAATCATAAAGACAAAAACCCAAAGAGGTGCAGGGCCCGAGATCGTACGCCCGTCACAACAAGATTTCCTATAGAAATCAAGTATGATTCGTATTTTCAATTGCAAATATATACAAAATAATACTTCCTCACAAAGAGGAAAGTATCTTTTGTCCCTTCCTACTGCGCAATGAACAGATACGTGATCGTCCCCAGCTGACGGGCGGGGGCGGTGGAGGAGGCGTTGAATTTCGAAAGGCGGGCGGCACGGGTGGCGAAGGCCCTCAGGCAGCCGTCCTGGGAGGAGGCGCCGTCGTCGATCTTGGCATCCACGACCGTGCCCTGGTTGTTGACGGTGATGATGACCGTAACCTCGCCGGCGCCGACGCAGCGGTAGGCGGGAATGGGGAGATGGGTGGCCTTGCGGCCGTCCAGGCTCCAGGAAAGGACGGAGGGACCGCTGTAGGCCTGTTGCTTACGGGGCGGCTCCGGTTTGGCGGGTTGGACGGGGTCCTGCACGAAATCCTCGGGATTTTCTTGCACCCGGTTCTGGCCGTCCCGCAGTTCCTGTGCCAGTCGTTCGGCGTCGCGGTACAGCTGTTCGGCGTCGGTATTGCGGTCGTCCTTGAGCTGGGAGGAGCGGTTCACGGTGACGTTCCGGACGGGTTGGGTCCGCGCGATGGCGATCATGTTCTGCAGTTGCTCCATCGCACTGCGGTGCAGTTCCTCCTGCTTTTCGATTTCTTCTTTCTCCTCCTGTTTGGAGAAGTCCAGCACGAAGGTGTTCTCCCGCTGGACGGAATACCCGATCTGGCAGAGCAGCAAAACGATAATCACCGCGAGATGGACGATCGCGGTGATATAAAGTCCTGCTTTCTGGTCGGGCGTCAGTTTCATTTCTTGTGCCGGTTACGTTTTTCCAGGGCCTCCTGCACCGTGGTGGCGAGTACGTCGATCGCCACCTGGTTGTGGCCGCCCTGCGGGACGATGATGTCGGCGTAGCGCTTGGAAGGCTCGATGAACTGCAGGTGCATCGGCTTCACCGTGTCGCAGTAGTGCTCGATGGCCGTGTCGATGGTACGGCCGCGCTCGGCGACATCCCGGACGATGATCCTGAGGACGCGGTCGTCGTCGTCGGCATCCACGAAGATCTTGATGTTCAGCTGGTCGCGCAGTTCCTTGCAGGTGAAGATGAGGATGCCTTCCACGATGATCACCTCGGCCGGCTCCACGGTGACGGTTTCCGTCGTGGAGCGGGAGCAGGTGATGTAAGAGTACACCGGCTGCTGGATGGTATGGCCCTGCTTGAGTTCCCGGATCTGCTGGCACATCAGTTTCCAGTCGATGGCATCGGGATGGTCGAAGTTGATGTTCTTGCGCTCCTCCACGGGAACGTGGCTGGAATCCTTGTAGTAGGAGTCCTGAGGAATGACGACGACTTTGCCGTTGAGCTGTCGCGTAATGGCCTTGACGACCGTGGTCTTTCCTGAGCCGGA
>JAFSJK010000063.1 GCA_017439305.1 Bacteroidales bacterium
ACCCCTGAGCTACATCGGCTTTTATGAGCGGAAAACGAGGTTCGAACTCGCGACCCTCAGCTTGGAAGGCTGATGCTCTACCAACTGAGCTACTTCCGCTTACTTTGGTGGGAGGTGGTGGACTCGAACCACCGAACCCTGAGGGAGCGGATTTACAGTCCGCCGCAATTGCCACTATGCGAACCTCCCAAAGTGCTTTTCTTTCGAGCCGATAGAGGGATTCGAACCCACGACCCCGAGATTACAAATCACGTGCTCTGGCCAACTGAGCTATATCGGCGTGGCTCATTTGAATCCTTCATCGCTGAAAGGGATTGCAAAGGTAGGAAGTTTTTCCGAAACTACAAAACTTTTTTGCAATAATTTTAGTCTTTGAGAATGAGGATGTCCTGGAGGACGATGCCGGGATCCAGGAAATAGATGCTGACCCTGTGCGCACCGGGTTCCAGGCCGGAGACGTCGATCCGGCGGCTGGAGTACCCCCGGAGGACATTCCAGCGCCATTCGGCGGTGAAATCCTCCGCGTGGATGTCGAACACCCGGGGTTCTCCCCCGTCCACCTGGACCGCATACCGGGCACCCCGGCCCGCGTAGACGTGCAGGTCTGCCAGCGTGCGAACCTCGACGGACGCCGCCCCGGAAGGAAGGTCCACCTCGTAGGTAACGGACGGTGCTCCTGCACAGGCCTCGTAGGAAGGAGCCCCGAACGGCAGCACCAGTACGCCGTCCTCATACCCGAGTCCGGGAACCGTCGTGATCCTCACCTCCCCGGACGGATTGAAGGCCACCGCATAATCCGATGCCGGGATTCTTGCGAGCGGCGCATCCGGGAAAGGCGGGTAGATGCCGAGGAAAATGCCGTCAATCCGGGCATCCGGCTTCAAGTCCGTGATTCTCAGAATATTATTCCCCTTTGTAAGACGTACGGTACCCACCCGGCTCCACATCGGCCCCAGCCAGGAGGCGTGCCAGACGTTATTGACAGGCGTGGCGGAGGCCTCAAAGGACCGGCTGCCGATACGGACCCGGCAGAACACGTTGTCGGCCGCGGCTCTCGAGAAATTGCGCACGGGGGTCAATGCGTGGATCCAAAGCGGCATCTCGCAGGCGACCTCCGCGTCAATGGCTGCGCCTGCTTCCGACAGGGCGGCCTCGACCGGCAGGAAACGCGGGGCGGAGCTCGACGCGACCGCTTCCAGCATCTCCGGAGTCGCCATCGGGGCATCCATCACCGGAGAACGGTACCAATGATAGGGTTTCCAATGGAAAAACTCCTTCCATTTCCCGTCCAGCAACTCCTCATTGTACCGGCGGGTCCAGGCATCAAGTTCCGCATACATCTCTTTTGCGCGGTCGGCATCGGCGAGTGCCTGTTCCCCGTCGCCGGCACTGGCGCGCGCCAGGCTCGTCCGGGAAAGCAGCTGGTACTCATTGATCATCTGCGCACCGCGGACGGGATAGAGGACCAGTTCGAAATAGGCCGGCTGAAGGTCTTTCGGAATCTGCTTCTCCAGTGCCAGGGCTTTGTCGGCCAGTCCCTTCCAACGGTCGATCCGCTCCCGGATCTCCTCCTCCGGATACTCCAGGAACCATACGTGCGAGTCCTTTCCGGAGGCCATCAGGCGGTAATATCCATCCATGATGCCGGCAATCTCACGCGCGTACGCGTTTCCAAAGGTACGCTCCGCCCATTCTTCGATGAATCCGCCCGCTTTTTCCGGCGTCCACCGGTCAATGTCCCAGGCCAGTTCCATCGCGAAGGTCAGTTCCTTCTCGGCCGGCTTGATGTCGCCCACGTTGAACACCCAGATCTTGCGGGCCCCGTACGTGTAGGCCTTCGTCAGTTCCGCGGAGATGAAAACGGGCGACAACGGACTCAGCCAGAGCCAGCTGGCCGGATCGCCGTGATAGGAGAGGTGGTAATAGATGCCGGCGCCGCCGGGACGCTTCATCTCCTCCGGGTTGGACAGGTTGCGCGTATAGCCGTGCTTGTCGTCGGACCACAGCATCGTGACGTCGTCCGGCACCACCAGTCCATTCTTGTAGGCATCCAGAACCTCCTCGTAGGTGCACAGGACCTGCGGAATCTCCTCCAGCGGCTTGTCGATGTTGCGGCGCAGCATTTCGCGCTGGTCGTCGATCGCCTGCTGCATCAGCGCCACGCGCTCTTCCGTGGTACGCGCGCCTTCCATCGGATAGTCGTGGATGCCGCGGAGGCCGAGTGTATAGGTATTCTCGTATTTTCCATTCGTCTTGACGCGGGTCTCCCAGTAGTCCTGCATCGTCTTGCGGTTCGTAATGTAGTTGAAGTCACCGTAAGTGCCCACGGCCTTCCACTCCCCTTCGTTGTTGCGCAGCATCTGCTCACAGTGGGACGATCCCATCACGATGGCGTAGGCGTCCGCGAGCCGGGCGTTCTCCGGATCGTCGTTGAAAGCCTGCGTGCCGGGATGCATCGCCGGCCAGAGGTAGTTGCCGCCCAGCCTGAGCAGGAGTTCGAACACCTGCCGGTACACCTTCGGGCCCACCTTCCCGGTCTCCCTGTCATAGGTCTGCTCGGCCCAGCGGGCCCAGCCGCCGAAGCGTTCATCGTTGATGAAAATGCCCCTGTACTGCACTGAGGGCTCTTTTTGGACAAAGCGGCCGCGCTGGACATACAGCGATTTCCGTTGCTGTGGGACGACATCGGCCCACCAGTACCACGGCGACACACCGATGGCTCTCCCCAAGGCAGTCAGGCCGAAGGCGGTACCCCGGCGGTCGCTGCCGGCGATCACCAGGAGCGGTTTTCCCGTCGACGGATGACGGACGGTCTGGACCAGATAGGATTCCCACTTCCCTTGAAGGGCATCCACATCGACAAGGCCTTTCCGGACAAGCGCATCGACCAGGCCGCTCTTCCCGATCGTTCCGGCGATGACCGTGGGACCAGCGGGGATTTCCTGCAGCGAAGCGGCCGCCTGCACCGAAGGGCGCAGCCCGGTCACCCGTTCCACGTCGTCCGAGAGCATTCCCGCCGCGATGGATACGACCTCGAAGTCGGCGCCGTCATAACAGATGGCGGCGGCTTCGCGGCCAGCCAGGGCGAACGCCCCGGCCCCGGAACTGTCATTGACGAGAGGGAACTCCTTCAGTTCAGGCACTCCGCGGGAACAGCCCGCACACAGGGATACGGCGGCCAGCAGGGAAAGCAGGAGAAGCGTCAGGGAGAGGATTCGTTTCATGGGGGTCGGAATTGGCACGGAAGACCGGCTATTTCATCAAGTCCCGAAGAAGTTCGAAGATGCCTTCCGTATCCAGGCAGCATTCCGCCCGCTGGCCCGCCTGCGTGTCCTGCCCGATGAACTGGTCGGGGATTCCGAGGCCTTTGACCATCGGCCGGACCAGGCGGCCGGCAAAATACTCACTGACGGCGCCGAACAGGCCGCCCTTCAGGGATCCGTCCTCCAGGGTCAGGATGATGCGGTATCCGGAGACTTCTTCCAGGATGGAAGTGTCCAGCGGCTTGAGGAAACGCATGTCGTAGACGGCAGGAGCAACCCAGAAATCTGCCTTGTGCCGTTTCGCAGCCTCCAGGGCACGGTTCACCACCGGGCCGATGGCCAGGATGGCGACGTCCTTGCCATCCAGGAGCCTTTCGCCCTTGCCGACCGGGAGATTCCCATAGGCGGCATCCCGCCAGTTTACGCCTTCCCCGCACCCGCGCGGGTAGCGTACGATATAAGGTCCTCCGTTCACGGACAGGCCGGTATACATCAGGTTCTTGAGTTCCAGTTCGTTGCGGGGGGCGGAGATGATGGCGTTGGGGATGCTGCGATAGGCGGCGAGGTCGAAACAGCCGTGGTGGGTAGCGCCGTCCTCCCCTACCAGTCCGGCCCGGTCGAAGCAAAGCACGACGGGCAGGTTCTGGAGCGCGACATCGTGGATGATCTGGTCATACGCGCGCTGGGAAAAGGATGAATAGATGTTGCAGAAAGGCTTCATCCCGCCGGCGGCCAGTCCCGCCGCGAAGGTAACGGCGTGTTCCTCCTCGATGCCGACGTCAAAGAAACGGTCCGGGAAGGCCTTTTCCAGAAGCTGCATCCCGCAGCCGGTCGCCATGGCGGGCGTGATGCCCACCACTTTCGGATCCTGGCGGGCCAGGTCCACCAGCACTTCCCCGAAGACGTCCTGGTAGCGGTCGGCCGGGTAGACCGTCTTCACGCGCTTGCCGGTAGCCGGGTCGAAACGGCCCGGAGCATGCCAGGTCGTGGGATCGGCCTCGGCAGGAGCATAGCCCTTGCCCTTCTTGGTGATCACATGCAGGATACGGGGACCTTTCAAGTCCCGCAGGCGCCGGAGGGTATCCGTTACCTGGGCGATGTCATTTCCGTCGATAGGACCGAAATAGCGGAAACCCAGCGACTCGAACACGGCACCGCCGGAGCCGCGCACCAGGTTGGATTTCGTATCCGTCACACGGTCCTGGATCCAGTCGCGCAACCGGCTGTCCCCCAGCCGCTCCCAAATCTTTCCCTTGACCTTGTTATAGGTGTGGGACGTCGTGACGCGGAGGAGATAGTCATGCAGACCGCCGATGGGCTGGTCGATGGACATGTTGTTGTCGTTCAGGATCACCAGGAGGTTGGCCTTCGAGGCGCCGGCGTTGTTCAGTCCTTCCCAGGAAAGGCCGCCGGTCAGGGCGCCGTCGCCCAGCAGGGCGACCGCCCGCTCCTTCGTCCCCTGGAGCCTGGCCGCCTCCGCAAAGCCGAGGGCGGCGGAAATGGCGGTGGAGGAATGTCCGGCGCCGAATGCGTCATAGGGACTTTCAGCCCGCTTGGGGAAGCCGCTGATGCCGTCCTTGCAACGGTTTTTCCGGAAAGCTTCCCGCCGGCCGGTCAGGATCTTGTGGGCATAGGCCTGGTGACCTACGTCGAAGACGACCTTGTCGCGGGGCGTGTCGAACACGGCGTGCAGCCCCACGATGAGTTCCACCGCGCCCAGGCTGGAGCCCAGATGGCCGGGGTTCTTCGCGCAGCACTCCACCATGTATTGGCGCACTTCGGCGCAAAGAGTCTCCAACTCCTTGACGGACAGTCTTCTGATATCTTCAGGAGTATTGATCTTTTCCAGCAGTTCGTACATGGGGCGGTTTTTCATGCAAAGATACGGTTATCTGTTCGGATCGTCCAGATGCAGCGCAGGATGCCTGCGGGAGGAGCGGGCGAACAGGATGGCGGCGAGGAGGGCGATGATGCACAGGCCGGTGAACATCAATTCCACGGTGACGGGAGTGCCGGACTCGCTGTTCAGGATGTGTCCGGCTACCCGTTTGAAGGTAAACAGGCCCAGGTTCTGCACCCAGTAGAGGAGGGCGAAGGTGGTTCCGAGGATCTTGTCCGGGACGATCTTCGGGACACTCGGCCACAGGGCCGCAGGCACCAGGGAATAGCCGATACCTAGGAAGACCATGGACAGATAGCCCCAGAACGGCACGCCTGCCGGGGCGAAGGCCAGCAGCAGGTGCGCGGCGAGGGTGAGGACGGACCCGAAGATCATCCAGCGCGTCCCCTTGCCCACTTTGTCCACCATCCGGCCGAACAGCGGTGCGAACAGGACGGTGGAGAAGGACAGGATGGAGGCCATCGTCCCGGCGGTGTCGGCAGGGATGCCGAAACGCGGGATCAGGATGGCCCCCGCGAATTTCTTGAAGGTGATGATGGCGCTGTAGAACAGCACGCACAGCAGGCCGAGCAGCCAGAAGTTCTTGTTCCCAAGCACCTTGAACGCATCCTTGAGCCGGAAGTCGTCCGCCGTGTTCTCTCTGGGTCCCGAACGGGGGAACCGCCTGGCATCCAGGGCGACGAACACCGCCCAGAGAATGAGGCCGGCTGCCATGAGGCCCATGCCCAGCAGGGCCGGGCGGGCCGTTTCGGCGAGCGAATACACGTGGTTCGCCTGCTGGACCACCAGTTTCGGGGAAACCACCAGCGCGAAAGCGGTGCCGAGACGGGCGATTGCGAGGTGCAGGCCCATCGCGAGGGCCATCGCCCCGTCCTTGAACCAACGGCCGATGGACCGGTTCACTACCGTTCCGGCCATTTCGCTTCCGAGTCCGAACACCATGCAGCCCGCATAGGCCAGGGTCGCCGATTTCGCCTGGCCCGACAGGAGGGCCCAGGTCACGAGGCCGGCGCCCGCGACCATCATTCCCACATACAGGGTACCGGCTACCCGGACGCCCCACTTGTCCAGCAGGATGCCGAACAGGGCGAGGCCGCCGAAGATGCAAAGGACGCTGTAGCCGCTGGCGTACCTGCCGTACGCGCCCTGGTCCCAACCCAGTTCCGTCGTCCCGGCATCCTGGAACAGGTACGAGATGCTGGAGAACATGTCGTCAAAGTAGTACGATGCGAACATCGGTACCACCAGGCACAACAGGGCAACCCAACAGGCTGCCCTGGGAAGGGATTTACGGGAGGACGCTGCCATCGCTATTCGACAGGGACTTTGGCGCCGTCTTCCTGGATGTTGGGAAGTTCCAGGCCGTAGCCCTTCTTCTTGTCCTCGATCTTGAGGAGGATGGAGAAGAAGAAGGCGATGAGTCCGAAGCTCGCGAAGATGATCATCGGGACGGTGTAGCCGCCCGTGCTCTTGTTCACGGCGCCGATCAGGAGCGGGACACCCCAGAGGCCGATGTTCTGGACCCAGAAGATGAGGCAGTAGGCGCTGCCCAGGATTTTCTCGTCAATGATCTTGGGGACGGACGGCCAGAGGGCGGCCGGCACCAGGGAGAAGCTCACGCCGAGAACGAGGATGAGCGCGACGGCGAGCCACTGGGCCTTGTACACGGGAAGGACGAAGGCGAAGCACAGATGGCACACCATCATGATCAGGGCGCCAACCATGAGCATCGTCGCTCCCTTGCCCTTCTTGTCCAGGAAAATGCCCAGGAACGGGGTCAGGACCATGGCCAGGATGGGGAACCAGCTGAACAGACGGGCGGCCAGGGAAGCCTCCACCTGCAGCGTCTCCTCCAGGAAGTTGGTGGCGAATTTCTGGAAGGGGAAGATGCCGCTGTAGTACAGTACGCAAAGGATGGCGACGATCCAGAACATCTTGGAAGAGAAGATCTTCCCGAGGTCCTTGACCTGGAATTCGTCGGCCTTGGAGGTGTCGGACTCGCCGATGGCGGCCAGCTCCGCGTCGAACTTGCGGTCCATTACGCAGAACACAGCGAACGAGATCAGGCCGATGCACAGGAGCAGGGCACCGAACAGCACGGGGCTGCCGACGACGTCCGGGAATGCCTTCGAAATGGCGGGAGAGATCCACATGGCGGCGAAAACGCCCAGGCGGCCAATGGACATCTCCACGCCCATGGCCATGGCCATCTCCTTGCCCTTGAACCACTTGGCAATGGCCTTGGACACCGTGGTACCAGCCATCTCACAGCCGCAGCCGAAAATCATGAAGCCCAGGGTCGCGAGTTTCGCGCTGCCCGGAAACGAGGTCCACCAGCTGTTGAGCCAGGCCATCATTTCCGTTCCCTGGAACCATTCGCTGACGCCGACATACTTGATTACGGCGCCCACCACCATGAGCGAAGCGCTCAGCAGGCCGGTGAAACGCACCCCCATCTTGTCCAGGATGATGCCCGCAAAGATGAGGAAGAAAAAGAATACGTTCAGGAAATACTCGCCGCCCGCATACGTGCCGAACGTGGCGCTGTCCCAGCCCCTGGTGGATTCCAGGAGCGATTTGAGCGGTGAGAGGATGTCTGCGAACAGGTACGCGAAGAACATCATGAGGGCGATGAGCACAAGCGCGGTCCACCGGATGGCGGCGCTGTCGTTCATCAATTTGTTGACTTTCTCAGACATATCGTTTGGATTTTGTTTTCGTTCCAGTCTGCTAAAATAGTAAAAAAAACCGACAGTGGCTACTCCTCCGCCACCCAGACAATAGTATCCCCCTCCTTGAAGCCGAATCCGTTCTCAAGGGCGGACTCATACCGGATCACTTCGGAATAAGGAAGGTCCCCGACCTTCTCCAGGACGGACTGGGGGACGACCATTCCCTCCGGAAGCGGATAAACCGTTTCCTGCCAGGCAAACTCGATATCGCCGTATTGCTTGTAGTTATTCCGGAAATAGACTTTTTTACGGATCCCTTCATGCCGGAGATAGAATACGCCATTCCCTGTTTCGTTGGCATAGGCAAGGACCGTACTTCCGGGATAGCGGCCGGAAATGAATCCCAGCGCATCGTCAAAATCATAGAACCAGTCGGACTGGTTGAAACCCAGGTGACTGTCTTCCAGCACTTCGCCTCCTTCACTGATCAAGGCGAAGTTCGAGAGGACGTTCCTTTCGGAAAGGATTTCATGGAAGCAGAACTCATAGTACGGCTCCGGGATCCCTCGCCGGCTCACCAGGCAGAAACGCTCGCCCCAGTCCGGGTACAGGCCTATCTCGTGCTCGAAATCCAGGCCGTAGAACGCCTTCTTGACCGCCAGCGGAAGCGTCGAATCAAGCGCGTCCATCGGAATGAACTCCATATCGTACTGCCAGATGCTGTTACAGTACAGGGTTTTATGCGCCCTTCCCCTTTCATCGTCATAGCAGAATTCCAGCGTACCGATGCCGTCAGCATCCATGTAGCCGGAAATGTCCGTAATCCGTATTCCGGATCCGGCCCGGTACAGGAAATCGGACTTGATCACTTCATCGACACCATATCGGGCAAAGACATCCTGCTCGGGAACACGTGCTTTCTCACAAGAAACCAATCCAAGAACCGCCAGCGAAACGACGGCAACCTTCCAGTCTTTCATAACACACTGTCTTTTGGGGCGACAAATATAGCGCATAAAAACGGTTATTCAAACAGATTATCGATTCTCCCCCTCCCTTCCCCAAGCCGCATTTGCGGCCGGCAGGCCAGCGGTTAAAGCACCTCCTTCAGGAAAGGACCGGTGACGGAGACAGGGTCGGAAGCGAGCTGCTCGGGAGTACCTTCCGCGACGATGCGTCCGCCGCGGCGGCCGCCTTCGGGCCCCATGTCCAGGATCCAGTCGACGGACTTCAGCACGTCCAGGTTGTGCTCGATGATGATGACGGTGTTGCCGGCCTCCACGAGGCGGTCCAGCACGCCCAGAAGCACCTGGATATCCTCGAAATGGAGACCCGTCGTAGGTTCGTCCAGGATGTAGAGGGTGCGGCCGGTGGACGGGCGGGAAAGCTCCGCCGCCAGTTTCATCCGCTGGGATTCGCCGCCGGACAGGGTCACGGCCGACTGGCCCAGGTGGATGTACCCGAGGCCCACGTCCACCATCGCCTTGAGTTTCGTGGCGATCTTGGGGATGGGCTTGAAGAACTCATAGGCCTCGGCGATGGGCATTTCCAGCACGTCGTTGATGTTCTTTCCCTTGTAGCGCACGGCCAGGGTGTCTTCCTTGTAGCGGCGGCCACGGCACTGGTCGCAGGGGACGTGGACGGAAGGCAGGAAGTTCATCTCGATGACCTTGATGCCCGCGCCCTTGCATTCCTCGCAGCGTCCGCCCGGGACATTGAACGAGAAGCGGCCGGCCTTGAAGCCCCGGACCTTGGCATCCTGCGTCTCTTCGAACAGGAGCCGGATG
This sequence comes from Bacteroidales bacterium, assembly GCA_017439305.1. GTDB lineage: Bacteria > Bacteroidota > Bacteroidia > Bacteroidales > UBA932 > Cryptobacteroides. Next base: position 9,623 of record JAFSJK010000063.1, read on the forward strand.
TCATTGAACACGCCCGTGAAAGTGGCGGGATTGGACCTGGGCGTACGGCCGATCGGAGACTGGTCGATCTCGATGAGCTTGTCGATGTGCTCCACGCCCGCGATTCCCTTGTACGGGAGCGGCTTTTCCTTGGCGTTGTAAAATTTCCGCTTGAGGATGGGCATCAGCGTCTCGTTCACCAGCGAGGATTTCCCGCTGCCGCTGAGTCCGGCCACTCCGATGAAGCATCCCAGCGGGAACGACACGTTGACATCCTTCAGGTTGTTGCCGGTGGCCCCATACAGCGTGAGCGCCTCCCCGTTTCCGCGGCGGCGGACAGAAGGCACCGGAATAGTGCGGTTTCCGCGCAGGTAATCCAGCGTGACGGACGGGCCCAGGACCGCGTGGGAGGCCGTTTCCGCATCCATCGGCGTGTCCTTCAGCAGCGTCTCCAACGGGGCGCTGAGGCAAATCCGTCCGCCCTGCTCCCCTGCGCCGGGGCCGACATCCACGAGCCAGTCGGCACTGAACATCGTTTCCGCGTCGTGCTCGACGACCATCACGGAATTGCCCTCGTCCCGGAGCGCCTTCAGCGAGGCGATGAGCTTGCGGTTGTCCCGCTGGTGCAGGCCGATGGACGGTTCGTCCAGGATATACAGTACGTTCACCAGTTTGGAGCCGATCTGGGTCGCCAGCCGGATCCGCTGGCTTTCGCCGCCGGAAAGCGAGCCGGTGGCGCGGTCCAGCGACAGGTAGTCGAGACCTACGTCCAGCATGAACTGCACGCGGTCCCGCAATTCCTTCAGGATATCGCGGGAAACATTCTTCTCCCGTTCGTTGAACCCGGCAGGAATCTCGTCCAACCACTTCCGCAGCTCGGACATCTCCATTGCAGCCACGTCGGCGATCGTTTTCCCGTCCACCCGGAAGCAGAGGGCCTCCTTCGAAAGACGGGTTCCGTGGCAGTCGGGACACACGATCCGGTCCTCGATATGGTCGATCACCCCGTCCCAAGCCTCCATTTCGGACAGGCCGCCGTCCCCCACGCGGAACAGTTCGTCCGACCCGTACACGAGCAGGGTCACCGCTTCATCCGGAAGCGTACCGATGGGATCGTACAGGCTGAAACCGTATTTCCGCGCGATGGAGCGCACGATGTCGAACTTCTTGCTCTCCCGTATCTTTCCCAGCGGAGCGATGGCCCCGTCGGCGATGGATTTCGTCCGGTCGGGGACGATCGTATCCACATTGACATCCACGATGGTCCCAAGGCCCTTGCAATGGGGACAGTATCCTTGCGGGGAATTGAAGGAGAAGGAATGGGGCTGGGGTTCCTGGAGGGAAGTACCGGTCTCCGGATCCACCAGGTGCTTGGAGAAATGCTGCAGGGCACCCGTTTCCAGGTCCATCACGGCGACGGACCCCTTGCCCACGTTCAGGGCCTGCCCCACCGAGTCGCGGATGCGCTTGTCATCCCCTGCCCCGGGTTTCAGCCGGTCCACTACCAGTTCGATGAAATGCGGCTTGTAGCGGTCCAGGGCCGACACTTCCTGCAGCGGAAGGATTTCCCCGTCGATGCGGACCTCGGTATAGCCCCGCTTCCGGAGCTGGTCGAACAGTTCGCGGTAATGGCCTTTGCGGCCCCGTACGAGCGGAGCGAGCAGGTAGCACTTCCGGTCCCGGTAGGAGGTCATGATAAGGTCTACGATCTGTGCATCGGTATACCGGACCATCTCCTTGCCGGATTCGGGCGAAATGGCGCGGGAGCCCTTGGCATACAGCAGGCGCAGGAAGTCATAGATTTCCGTAATCGTGCCTACCGTGGAACGGGGATTGTTCCCGGTCGTCTTCTGTTCGATGGCAATGATCGGGCTGAGTCCCCGGATCTCCTCCACCTCGGGTTTCTCCAGGATGCCCATGAAATGCTTCGCATAGGTGGACAGCGTGTCCATATAGCGCCGCTGTCCCTCCGCATAGATCGTATCGAAGGCGAGCGAGGACTTCCCGCTCCCGGAAAGCCCCGTCACCACGACGAATTCATTGCGGGGGATGTCTACGTCGATTCCCTGCAGATTGTTCGCCCGCGCCCCTCTGACTTGGATGTATTCTTTCATCATAACGTCTGTCCGCCGATGAATTCACGCAGGATGGAGGTGGGCGGAATGGCCGCGATCTCCTCGGGGGTCAGGGCGACGATATAATCCAGGAACTTGAGCAGGCGGATGGCCTCGGTATAGGCCGGCGAAGACGGATGGATGCGCCGCAGAAGAGGCTCCGCAAAGTATTTCAGCAGCGGAAGCTCATACAGGAGGGCGGAGTTGAACTGGGCGTCGGCGTTCTCCTGGAAGGGGAAGATGTACTTGTTTTCGCCCCGGCGGACGGACGGCCAGCGGAGGATCGTCGCCTCCGGGCTGGTTCCGCGGTACCGGAAATCCCGGACCATCCGGCGCAGGAGCCGGTTGTCGGTGGTGGAGATATTGTTGTTCTCGTCCACGTTCAGCGAGGTCAGGGCCGATGCGTACACGCGGAAAATGCGGCTCTGGTCCACGGAAGGAACCATCCCGGGATCCAGGGCATGGATGCCCTCCATTACCAGGATGTCGTTCTCGTCAAGTTCCATGAAGTTGCCCTCGAAGAAGGGCCTCCCCTGCTTGAAATCATAGCGCGGAAGCTCCACCCGGCCGCCTGCAAGCAACGTATTGAGATGATTCCCAAGCAATTCCAGATCCATCGCCTCCAGCGCTTCGAAGTCGAATTCACCGTCCTCGTCCAGCGGCGTGCGGTCCCGGGACACGAAATAGTTGTCCAGTTCGATCACCTTGGGCTCCATCCCCAGGATGCGGAGCTGCTGGGCGAGACGGAGCGAGGAGGACGTCTTTCCGCTGGAAGAAGGGCCGGCGATGAAGACGATTTTCACCCGGTCGCGCTGGGCGTAGATGAGGTCCGCCACCTTGGCATATTCCCTTTCCTGCCGGGCCTCGCACAGGTTGATCAGCTTCACGGCACCGCCCTCAAGCAGTTTCTGGTTCAGGGTTCCGATGCCGCCGATGCCTGTCGTGTGGCACCAGGCCGAATACTCCTTGAAAGTGGCGGCCAGCTTGCTCTGCGGCTGCCGGCGGGCAACCTTGGAATAATCCGTATTGGAAGGCGGCTGGAGGCAGAAACCCTTGTGGAACGGCAACAGGCCGAACACCTGCAGATAGCCGGTCGACGGCACCAGCGGCCCGTGGAATGAATCCACCTGGCCGTCCAGGTAGTACACCCGGCAGAAGTACCGGCCGAGCGAACGGCGGAGCTGCGCCTTGTACGGCTGTCCCTGTGCCTCGAACAGGGCCTCGGCCTCCTCTGAAGGGATCTTTTCCGTAGTGAAGGGAAGGTCGGCATCCACCATCTCCCGCATCCGCGCCCGGAGACGGTCCATCGCCTCGGCGTCCGGCTTGAAGACCGGACCGCCGGGCTTGCCTTCCCGCAGTTCGCAGTACAGGCCGTTGGGCAGGGAATGGTCGATGAGCAGCACTTTGCCCGGGAACAGGTCGCGCACCGCATGCTGCAGCAGGAAGCTCAGCGAACGGATATAGGTCCGCCTTCCATCGGGATGGTTATACCCGATGAATGTGACTTCGTGCGGGAAGAAAACGCGGAAACTCAGTTCCTTGAGCTTATGGTCAACCAGGGCGGCCAGCACCGGATACAGTTTCCCGGTCTTCGGGTCCACGGCTTCCGGACAATCCTTCCGGGAAAGCTCCAGGAGGTCCGAACCCGTCTTCACGCCGTGCCGGCGGCCGTCATTCTTACAGAGGATATCAATCATAGCATACAAAGCTACGAAAAAAAGGCCGAATGGCAAAAACAGAAGCCGGCTCGGAAAGGAGCCGGCTTCAAGGCAGGCCGGGGTCCGGTCAGGGACCCCGGTCCGAAAGGAATCCAGGATTACAGGGTGGTGGTGATCGTCACCTTCTTCATATCCTTGTTACCCCAGGAAGTAATCGTGATGGGCGCATTGGGAATCGTCGGGAGATCCTTGCGCGGGATGCTGTACTCGATGTAGGCACCCTTCTCGTTGGCGACACCCTTGCACTTCATGTTGGCCAGCGTAAAGCCCGCTTCCGGAGCCCAGCCGCCTTCCACACCCGGCTCGTCGATGAAAGCCGGCGCATCGGCGGAACCGCCATACGGGAAGAAGAAGCCGATGAAATCATAAGGACCGTTGGAATTCAGCACCTCGCCGTTGTCGGGATTGCCGTCCAGGTCGAAGCCAAGATAGAGGTAGCCGGAACCGCCCCAGAGGTCATTGTATCTTCCGTCCGTGGTCCGATAGGTGTAGAAGTAGAGGTTGTCCGCATCGGAATACGCCTTGAACATGCCATAGGTGCCGTCGCTCACGCCCTCGACCAGTGCCCAGTCGGAGAAGTCGCCGTCGATGGCGATCTCGATGGTCGGCTCTGCCGGCGGCTCGGTGCCGTTCTTCACGACCAGGGCCATCGGGCCGGGTTCGGGACCGGCGTTGGGCAGGAAGCCCAGGGTGTTGTAACCGTCGTCCTGGATGTCGACACCGAAGGAGAAGGCATCGGCCAGGCCGTCCGGATAGGTGGAATAATCCATGGCGCACTCGTAGAAGTTGCCGTCAGCGGCGAACTCGAAGGCCGGGGAGGTCTCCGCGGCCGTCCAGCCACCACTCCACACGGCAGGATCCTCACCTGTCCACTGATAGTAAGGGGAGCTGATCGCGCACCAGGCGCTGCTGCTCATGATCTTGCCTTCCAGCATGCAGTCGATGGCCGGCAGGACCCACTTGCCATAGTGTCCGTTAGCGTTATCGTAGTTGCCGTCGAAATAGAAGTGGGCACGGAGTTTTCCGTCGGAGAAGCCCTGGGTCAGTGCGCCGTCGGAGATTTCCAGGAGTACATACACCTTGTCGTCATAGTACACCTTCGCGCTCTTGAGGCCGCTCAGTTCGGCGCCGTCGTAGCACTCCATCGTGGTGACATAGCTGGCAGGGAGATTGGCCCAGTCATCCGGATTGCCGTCGATGGTGACGCTGCCGCCCGCAGGGGCATCGCCGCCCATGCTCACGACCACAGGCTGGTCCTTCATGTTGCTGGCGCTCTTGTTGCCCCAGGTGTAGACCTTGATGGGCTGGCCATAGGTAACGCCCAGGTCGGCGAGCGGGATACGGAGCTCGGTCTCGACGATGGCGTCGCCGAACATGGCGCCGGCGAGGGAATTCTCGGCGCAGACATACTCGTCACCCGATTCGCGGGCGCCGGCCGGCGCGGTGGCCAGCATGGGATTGCCGGCGTCGTCCGCCAGGAAGAAATAGAGATACATCCATTTCTCGATACCCACGACGGCGTTGCCGTTGGCATCGGTCATGCCGGTGGCGACGTTGTTGTCGGCATCCACGGCCAGGTAGTAGTAACCACCACCCCACATCGCAGGATTGTTGTTGCGCTTGTGGTAGAAATAGAGATAATCCTTGTCGTAGGCGACCTTGAACTCCTTCAGCGGAGCGTCCTCATCATCGGAAGCGATACCGGTGGTCACGTCATCCCAGTCGGAGAAATCACCGTCAATCTTGATTTCGCTGTCGGAGGACGGCGGAGGAGTGGGTTCGACAGCCGGGGCCGTCTCGACGGTCAACGCCCTGGCGGTACCGAACTGCACGCCGGCCAGCGAAGCGGCGAAGACGGCCGTGGTCTTCGTTCCGGGGGTCAGCTTGTCCGGGTCCACGAAAACCTTGCCGGTGACTTCGGATTCGCCCTTCTGCATGACCAGTTCCGTCGGATAGGTGATGCCGGCGCTGTTCATGGTGTTGGTTCCGTCCAGCGAGATGGCGATGGTGACATCGGAGGGAACGGGAGTGTCGGCAACGACCTTGAGCGTCGCTTCCGTCTCGGAGTTAGCCGTGGCTGAGAACGTGAACTTGACGGGCGTGCCGTCCGGGTTCAGGATCGGATTCACCTTCTCTTTCTCGCAGGAAGCGAAAGCGAAGGCGGCCATGACTGCAACGAACAGATACTTTGCAAATTTTCTCATGGTGATATTAGTTAAATTTTGTGGTCTGTTTTCTACCTACAAATATATCGATAATATTCCGATTTTGTTCCGATTGGTTTCGAAATAATGTTTCGTTCGGTTTCGTTTTCGAAATACCTATTGGATATCAGCCTGATATTGTATCTCTTGGCCGGAAACGAGGTGGTCGCAGGCAATGGCCGGCCGGGAGGACTTGGACGCCTTGCAGGGGATCGTGACCCAGGCTTCCTCGCCCGGCATCAGGGTACGGAGGTCCAGGTCTCCCCGAACGCCCTCCACCTCCACGAAAGCGGAGCGGTAGATGGGAGCGACGCCCACATTGGCGATGAGGACGGACGCGCCCTCCCCTTCCTTGACCTGGAAATCCCGGATTTCAAACCGGTATCCCATGGACATGGCAGCCTCGGCGATGCGCTCCGGGGTCTGTTTCCCGGGCTGGTCGTTGCCGATGATGAACGTCATGTGGACCTTCGCCACCACATCTTCGAACACCCGTCCGTACATGCCTTCCTTGTCCAGGACATGCTTCTGGTCATAGTCGGAGTAGTAGCTGAACTCGCCTCCAGCGGGGGCTTTCTTGTAGCGGTCTTCGCCGAAGAACTTCCAGCCGGACCAGTTGTAACCGCTCCAGTCCTGGCACATGAAGGAGTCGTCGAAGTTGCCGAAGTTCAGGTCCAGCAGCTCTTTTTTCTTATGGAAAGGAGCATATTTCGCGTCGGAAGCATCGATGGAGAAGAGCCACGGCGTATCCTGGAACCACTCGTCCATCTTGGGCAGGAACTGCGCCTGGAAGTCGTGCGAAGGGAAGGTCTGGCCGATAATGCAGGGGCCGTCATAGATGTGGTACTCCGCCCACAGGCCGAAACCCGTTTCCACGAAAGCCAGGCGGGGATCCTTGTCATACCGCTCGGCGAAACGGCGGTGGAACTCCATGTGGAAGCGCTGTAGTTCCTCGCAGCGCCAGTCGGGGAATTCCGTCTTGCGGCCTTCGCTCTTGGCGTTGGTGGCCTCATAACCCGGCCAGGACTTGATATAGTCCGGGACGGCGCAGGAGTAACCCGGATAGGTATAGCGGAAACGCACCACGACCTGATGGCCGCGGGCGGCCGCAGCCTCCAGCAGCTTGTCCATGGGCGTCCAGTCGAACACGTCCTTTTCCTTGCACACGTCGTTGTACAGCATATAGGAGAACTCCAACTGCACATATTCTTTCTTCACGGAGCCGCTGGTGTTCCAAAGGACGATACCCGTCATCGGCTGCACGTGCGTGATGGACGACTGGAGAGGAATACGGGTGCCGTATTCTGCCGGCTTCTGGCCGGATTCGGGCTCCGTCTTGTTCTCGCAGGAACAGGAAACGAGGGCCAGGGACATAAGGAGGAACAGCTTCTTCATGTTACTCTCTGCTGAAAATCAGGACGCAGCTGATGGCGGCCACAATACCGATGATCTGCGGCACGGTAGGGACGGCCGCGTAAAGGAGGAGGGAAATCACGCACATGATCACCGGGGCGCAGGCATCGGCCAGCGGAGCGATGACCATCGCCTTTCCATAGCGGTTGGCATATACCAGCGTGAAGGCGCCGATGGCGTTGAGGATCTGCACGAAGAACACTTTGACGGCCTCACCCCAGCCGTCGGCTAGGACGTTGTTCTGTCCCTTGCCCATCAGCAAAGCCACGGGGATGAGCAGCACGGCCGAAATCGCCATGTACACGAACACGCTCTCCGCATCCGGGGTGTTGTTGTTCGCAAGCTTCATCACGAAAGCCTGGACGCCCCAGCAGATGAATACGATGGAGGCGAACAGGATCCAGATCCGGCTGGTAGCCGCACCGTCCTTGCTGTCGGGCAGGGCGAAGCAGACGAGGGCCACGAACGCCAGCGCGATGCCCAGGATGCCCAGCTTGGAAACTTTCTCCTTGAGGACGGTGGCGGACAACAGCACCGTCACGATAGGCGCCACCGAGATCATCGGCATCACCAGATACGCCGGCGCATAGTCGAGAGCCAGGAACAATACGAGCTGCCCGCCGGCACCGAGCAGGCCCACAGCCAGGCTCAGCAGGGCCGGTTTCGTCCGGACGTCCAGCTTGAACTTGATGTTGACAAGGGCAGCCAGGGCGCAGGGAATCATGCTCAGGGCCCAAATCACGTAAACCATGGTCTTGGGGAGCGTGGTCTGGTCGCTGAATGCGCCCCAGATGCCCCAGGTAACCATCGTGATGATGGCATATAACAGCCAGTTGTGCTTTTTCTGTGTCATAGTCGTCCGAAAGTATTATTTCACGAAGGAGGCGACAAGGCGTCCCCATTCGTCGTTTTCGCGGATGCCGGTGAAAGCGGCGGAGCCGGGGCCCCACGCATAGAAGGGAACGGCGATGCCGTTATGGCTTTCGCTGGCGAAGAACACGCCGATCTCCCCTTTCTCCAGGTTCCCGTCCTGCAGGGTAAGGCAGCCGGTGGCATGGTCGGCGGTCATCACCACCAGGGTGTGCCCGTCGGCGGCCGCCCACTGGAGGACATCACCCAGGGTACGGTCGAAGTCCAGGAGTTCCTCCATGGCCTTCGCGATGTCGTTCCCGTGCAGCCAGTCGTCAATGCAGGAGCCTTCCAGCATCATCACGAAGCCTTTTTCTCCGCTTTCACGGGACAGGATGTCCAGACCGCGGGCCACGGTGTGGCGGTACAGGTCGCCTCGCTCCATCACCACGGGCAGGTTATCCGGGGCCAGGATGCCGATGACCGGCAGTTCCGCCTGCATCAGTTCCTCTTCCGTACGGGCCACGGTATAGCCTGCCGCAGCCATTTCCTTCGTAATGTCACGCCCGTCGGTCCGCTTCACGGTGAACCAGTCCAGACCGCCGCCGGAGAGATAGTCCACGCCGCATTCCACATAATCTGCGATGAGGTCCTCCTGGTTATAGCGGTACTCGTTGTGGCAGCAGAAATCGCAAGGGGTCGCATCGGCGAAGTGGCAGGTGACGGCCACGCCGGTTTTCTTGCCCAGTTCCCGGGCCTTTACCAGGATGGAAGGGATGTCCGTGCTGTCCGGCGCCGTACCCACATGGCTGTAGGCCGTCTTCTTGCCGGAAGAGAGGGCCGTTCCGCCCGCTCCGGAGTCCGTGATGAGTTCATTGGTGCACCAGGTGCGGGACAGACCCACGTGGGTCATGTTGTCCAGATTCAGCTTGCCGTGGTTCAGCACCCAAGCGCAACTGACCTGTTCCAGGCCCATGCCGTCGCCGATCATGAAGATGATGTTGCGCACCTCGTTGTCCTGCGGCGGTTCCGCGACGGAAACGATGTCGTAGGTGTGCGGGGTGGCATAATACTGCAGGGCGGCCTCTTTCTCCTTCTGCTTGCAGGAGACGGCCAGCAGGCCTGCGAACAAGGCAAGGACGGTAATCTTTCTCATGTCAGTCCTTCGGAATGATGGCGTCATCCAGGCCGGTGAAATCGTAACGGTACAGATAGGAAGTGGAGCCGTAGTCGTCAGCCACCCAGATGCAGCTGTTGGCATGGTCGACGCAGATGGATTCCGGATTCTCGATTCCCCGGGCGGAATAGAAGCCCAGCATGGTTTCGGCGTCGCCGGTGAGGGCGAAGAAGCGGCGGGATTCGGAATCGATGACCCAAAGCCAGTCGGTGAGCGGGTCATAGCACAGGTCGGCGATCTCGGTGATGGTGGGATACATCTCCCGCAGGCCCTTCCGCCACAGGACTTCGCCGGTTTCCAGGTTGCAGAGGTAGAGGTAGGACCCCGTCTGCGTCCCGGCATAGGCCAGCCCGTCCTTGTAGTAAGTGAGGCCTTCCAGGCCAGCGTTGCCGAAGCCCTTGGCATCGTCGATCTTGAGGACGGATTCCACCCCCTTGAACGAACTCGACGCGAAGATGTTTTCCATGCTCGCCGCCGGGATGCTGCACACACTGCTGGGTTCACCGCCGATCAGCAGGTCTCCGTTGTCATATCGCAGGGAGATGGCTTCCGCGTCGATGCCGCTGCCGCTGGTGGTCTTCAGGGACGCCTTGTTCAGCACTTCTCCTTCGAAAGAAAGCTGCGCGATTTCGCCGCTGTCGCCCACGCCCCAGAGGAAGGAGGCATCCGCGCTCAGCGAGAGGCCGGAAAGTTCATTGAGACTGACCGTGTACTTGGTGCGCTGCCCCATTTCCGGCATGCTGGGTTTGGGACCGGTGTAGGCTTCCAGCTTGGAGGTAATGTCGCCCAGTTCCAGCACCTTGCCGGCTTTCAGCATGCCGTTCTGGAGGCCGTCCTCCGTGTTCCGGGTATAGGCAGCAGGCCAGGCGCCGTCCTTGCCGAAATACAGCGTGAATCCGCCTTTCAGGGTGACGCCGCCGGGAAACCAGACCGTCGTGGTCTTTCCGTCACCCGCAAGCGTCATCTCCAGGAAAGGATAGCCGTCGGAAACCACCTTGGAGAAACTGGTTTCCGCTGAAGAATGGGCGTTCGAGTACCCCTGGAAACGCAGACCGGGGCGCTGGGCGCCTGCGATGATTACCTTGTCATAGCCGCCGGAAACAGTGAAAGTGATGGCGGCCGAAGCGTCGTGGAAGGCAAAGTTGGCCCCCTCCAGATAGGCCTGGGCCAACAGGATGTCCGCTTTCGTGAACGTGGTCGTGGCGTCCATCAGGCCGTCTTCAGCCTGAACGGCAGAGGCGGGCCAGGCTGCATAGAGATTGTCCGGAGTGGCCAGATATTCAAACAGGCCGCTTTCGAGCTTGAGGGTAGCAGTCTTGCCGTCGGACGAGATGTCCGAGGCCTTCAGGGCATACGTCTTGGCTGCCGGTCCGTAGGAACCGTGCACCAGGATCTCGTCACCCGCTTCCCATTTCCCTTTCAGGGGCGAAACCGTGAAGGTATAGTCCCCGGCCTTGGGCTTTCCGTCGTCAACAGGCTGGTCTTTGTCCTTGTCTTTGTCCTTGTCCGGGTCCTGGGTTTCCTTGCCGGGATTCGGATCATCTTTCTGCCCGCAGGAGACGCAACACGGCAGGAAAGCCAGCGACACTGCGAGGGTGAGAATGGGGAGTAAGCTCTTTTTCATATCAGGTTATAAGGCCAATGCGTAGCCGCTTTCGACCGTACCGTCGGCGGCCACCACAAAGTAAACGGGTGTCATGTGAATGTCGAAAACGGCGGTACCGTTTTCCGGGAACAGGTATTCCCAGCCGGGGACGGCGGGTTCAGGCCCGTAGCCCAGGCCAATGGCCATTTTTTTAACACCGCTCCACTGCGGGTCCGCGGAGAGTTTCTCCAGGGCTTCGCGGCAGGAGGGGCAGCCCAGGTCCAGTACCAGCACCAGCGTACGGGTGTCGAATCCGGCCCATCCGGGGACGATGGCCTTCGTCCCTTCCAGATTGTACCCGATCCATTCCCGCCGCTGCAGGAAAGGATCGCATTCACCCGGACCCAGGACGCCGTCGGCCGCCATCCGCTCCACGGCCTTGCCGTACAAGGCGGCATTGCGGCAGGGAGAGAGGAGGTTGTAGAAGGCGCCGTCCATCCATTCCGAGTAAACGTAATAGGCCACGGTGTCCTGCTTCAACTGGTCGAAGAGCACATCCAGGGCCGCAAGGGCATCCTCTTCCGGGGCCGCGACGGCCAGTTCGGCAAAATCGGCGAACTGGTCCTCGGCCGCGTGGAAGTCCGAATAATCAATGCTGTGGGTATTCCAGAAGTTACCGACGCCGGATGCCTGGCACCCCGCAAGGAGCGCCAGGCACAGGACAGCGGTAAAGGTTCTTTTCATCAGGATTACTTGACGGTCGTAATTTTCAGGAGGTGGCCCCAGCCTCTTTCGTCCACCTCGATGCTGCTGTTGGGCATGTTGGAGAGTTCTCCCCAGTCGTATCCGTAGAAACGGATGCCGGTGTAGAAGACGTCCCCGATCTTATGCCCGGCGGGAACGGCGTTGTTGAAGAGCTCGCGGGCCAGGAGGATCTCATACTCGCCGCCGTTGCCCTTGCCGGTAACCAGGTTGTTGTTCGGAGGGAGGAGTTCATCCCACTTGCCTTCGCTGTTGCGCTGATGCAGCGTTCCGTCATAGGTCGTCCAGGCACCGCCGTCGGCCAGGGCGCCTTCGATGATGAAATCATACGGATCCAGGAAGTAGTTCTCGTAACCGGTCGTGAAATCGTTGTTGGTATCAAGGCATAGCCGGATGGGCATTTCGTCCTGGATGTCCATCAGGTCGTTCACCGCTTCCTTGTTGAACTTCATGTAGTAGTAGACGAAGTCCTTGTCCGAGCAGCAGCGGATTTCGGACACGGCGTCCCAAGGGGAGTTGGGATCGTTCTTCGCGCTGACGACGACGTCGGACTTCAGGGCGGCCCAGTCGTCGAAGTTGCCGTCGATCTTGATGCCGAGGCCCTTGGTTTCTTCCTTCTTCTGCTCTTCCTCTTCTTCCTCATTGTTCTTGTTGCAGGAAACGGCAAGGAGGGAAGCGGCCATGGCCAGGAGTGTCAAAAACTTTTTCATGGTATTGATTGATAATGGTTTGTTATAATTCAAACAATTTGTTCCAACCGGTTTCGGCATCCCAGACGCCGTCGTTGGCCAGGGCGATGCTGTATTCGGGGCGGCCCGGCAGCAGCGGGTCCTCCAGGGCCAGGTACACCGTGCCGTGCTCGGCCGGGAGGTCGAACTGGACGTCCATCTCATGGGCACCAGGCTGCCACTCCCGGGGGTCTTCGCACGGGACGGAGGTGCTGGTCCCGTTTTTCTCCACGAAAACCAGCAGGGCCGTGCGGGGATTCATCGGAGCGGCGAAACCCTTGTTGGCAAACTTGATCTTGACGGTCATCTTCTTCCCAACCTCCCGCTTGGCGGGATAGGTGACCTCGTCGAGTACCAGGCGGTAACCCAGCCGGTTCTCGATTTCCTCCATGCAGCCGGAATTATTCCAGCGGTTCAGGACGGAACTGTTGTAGCCGCTGTTCAGGTAAGTCCAGTGATAATCTTCCATGTCCTTGATGGAAGCGTCACAGGTGCAATAGTTGGACACTTTGCAGGTCTCCCCGCCCATCAGGGTGTAGCGGGAATCGCGCTTCCAGAAAGTCCGGTCGCCTTTCTCGTTGTCAAAGGTGCCGTAATCGTCGGCCGACGCGCCGAAACAGTCGTTGTGGCCGCCCAGGCGGGACAGGTCCGACAAGTCATGGGCCGTCTCCGCCGTCAGGGTGTCCTTCATGGAGAGGCCGTACATCCGCATCTTGAACTGCGGGGTGCGCAGCGCGACCTGGCGGCTGTCCGGCAGGGCTCTCAGCAAGGCGTCCGTCAGGTGCCGGCGGGGATTGTAGTCGGCGTCCGTCTTCGGGTCCATGATGAAGTTTTCGGTGTAATACCACTCGCCCCAAACGCCTACGAAGCCGGCCTGCAGGACGAAGATTACATCCGCATTTTTCTGAAGGAGCGGCCGTAACTGGGCCACGTGCCGAAGGACGACCTGCTCTTCAGGGTCCCAGGGCTTGGCACTCTCGCTGTTCTGGTAGGCAAAGCGCAGGACGCATTTGACACCGGCCTCCCGGAGGGCGTCAAACGAAGTCTGGATCATGTCCAGGTAAGCCTGCGAGATGTCCCCTTTCATGAATTCGGTGAGGTAGAAGCCCACGTACATGAGCGTCTTCCCGTCGGCACGCAGCGCCTTGGCGGCCGAAACCCGGACGGGATTCGACGCGCTCTTGATGTCGATGGCGCCACCGTAGAAGCCCCTTTCCGGATTGACCAGGGGCACAGTGCTTTCCGTATAATGGACGGTCGCCACGTCTCCGTCCACGGTGATCTCACCGTAGTCGGTTTCGACGGGGCCCTTTTCCTGGCAAGCGAAGCACAGGAAGACAGGGAGGGAAAGCAACTGGATGAAGATGGGGAGTCTCATCACGACAATGCCTTACAGGGTGAAAGTATAGAGCTTGTTGAAACCGGTGCTCTCGTTCCAGACGTCCTCATTGGCCAGCTGGATGGAGAACAGCGGATTGTCGCGGAGCGTCTCGCAAGGATCCGGCAGGTTCAGCGACAGGGTCACTTCGCCGGAAACGCCGTCCGGAAGGGTTACGGTCTGGTCGATGGCGGTTTTCTCGCCCGGCATCCAGTAGCGCGGGTCGGAGTTCAGGCTCCAGGTCTTCAGCACCTTGCCGCCCTTGTCGGTGAGCACCAGCTCGGCGTCACGCGGATTCTGGACTGCGGCAAAGCCGTCATTGCGGAGGTCAAGCACCACGCGGAAGGATTCTCCGGCCTTAGCACCCTTGGTGTATTGGCCCTTTTCCAGGACGAAGCGGTAGCCCAGTCGCTTCTGGATTTCCTCGAAGCAGCCACCGGAACGCCAGCGGCCGATGACGCCGGAGTGATAGCTCTGGTTCAGGTAAGTGAAATGGTTGACGGCCATGTCGGCCAGCGCGCCGATGACGGTGGCGTTGGTGTTGCCTTCCGGCGGCACGCAGAGGCAGTAGTTCGAAAGGCCGCAGGTCTCGCCGCCCATGATGGTGTAGCGGCTTTCGGAACTCCAGTAGGCGCGGTCGTTCTTTCCGCGGTAGGTGCCCTGGTCATTGCCGCTGGCCAGGTAGCAGTCGTTGTGACCGCCCAGACGGCCCTTGGGATTCGCCTGATGGGCGGTGGCACGGGTCAGGGTATCGGAGTAGGAATACCCGTAAAGGTCCATTTTGAACTGCGGGGTACGGAGTTCGATCTGCCGGTCGGCAGGGACCGCGTCCAGCAGGGCGTCCACGATGGCCTTCCGGTTCGGGTCCTTGCTGTCCCCGTAGTTTTCGGTGTAGTACCATTCGCCCCAGCTGCCGATGAAACCGGCCTGGACAACGAAGATGATGTCGCCGTATTCCTGGATGATGGGTTTGAGCTGGGCGATATGGCGGAGCGCTTGCTCCGGGGTGGCGTCCCAAGGCTTATCCTTTTCGTCGAAGCCGTTGGAATAGCAGAAGCGGAGGATGCATTTGGCTCCGCCGTCGCGCATGGACGCAAAGTATTTCCGGACGGTTTCCAGATAATCGGCAGGAATGTCCGAACTGACGAAATCCGTGAGGTGGAACTCCAGGAGGTACAGCGTACGGGCCTGCTTGCGGTTGATGGAGACGTTGTCCTTGGAAATAGGCTTTGCGGAGGCGTTATGGATTTCCTGGGGCGTGTAAAAACCGCGTTCGGGATTGGGGATGACTTCATCGGAAGCCTTGTATGCAACGGCTTCCATGCCGGCGATCTGGTCGTCCGGTCCTTTGCCGCAAGCGACGGCCAGCAGCAGGAGCGCCCCGCAGGCGAAAGTGTTTCTAATCATGGGTTTCACGGATTATGGTTAAAAAAGCATGGGCGGGAACCCCGGGTTTGCGGAGACCCGCCCATGGCTAGGTTAAAGGGATTCGGTTACTTCTTCACAGTCTTGACCTGGAGGGAAGGAGCGAGACCGCCGGGGTTATCGTCGGTGACGTGGGAATTCGGAAGGACGCCCACGGACTCCCAGTCCTGCTGGATGTCGAAGCCGATGGAGAAGTTGTCAGCGAGCTTCTTCGGCATGAGCTCACGGGCGATCTGGAACTCGTATTTGCCCTCGATGCCAGCGCCGGCGCAGAGACCGTTGAACTCGCCGAGGTCAGTCCAGGCCCAGCCAGTGCCGTTCGGCTCACCGGTCCACTCGTGCACGCCGGGCTCGTAGGAGCCGACCTTGGCGCCGTCAGGATAGACGAAGCCTTCGAACAGGAGCTCGGAGCAGGCATCGGAGAACTCGTCACCATAACCGCCGGTGGAAGCATCACCGTCCGTGTTGATGTAGCAGTGGAAAGGAACGTGCTCCACATCGGGCTCGTGGGTGATCTGGTCCTTGTCCCACTCGAAGTAGACAAACACGTACACCGCGTCGGCATACACCTTCACGACTTTGAGGGCCGTCTTCGTGGCCTCAGGGTCGCACTTGGCCTCAGCGACGGAAGTGAGCTTGGCCCAGTCGGAGAAATCGCCGTCCACCTTGATGGGAGCGACATACTCCTCTTCCTTCTTGCCATCATCGTCGTCCTCGTCGTCATTGGGCTTGTTGCAGGAGACGGAGATCGCGAGGATCGAAGCCGTCATCGCCAGAAAAGAAAGGATCTTTTTCATGATTTGTGTTTTTTGGGTTAATGTAAAAATGTTTGGGTTGTTTCAAGTGGTTTAATGTCTGTTCTGCTCGATGCCGCTGGAGTTGATTTCGTCCAGGGGGAGGAGCAGCGCGATGCGCGGATCGTTCGGCTGGATGATCTCCCAGTCGTGGCAGCCCACGAAGCGACGGTCCAGAGGCAGCTTGTTGCGGAAGGAGTCGAAGGCGCTGTGGCCCTCGTAGCAGAGCTCGCGACGACGCTCGTCCAGTACGCAGGAGAGGGCGGAATCATAGCCGCGCTCCTTGATGTTGGAGGAGGTCATCAGGGCATCGCCGGTGAGGCCGGCACGCTTGCGGATGGTGTTCACGTCGTCCAGGGCCTGGCTGTCCTTGCCGGTCTTGGCATAGGCTTCAGCGCGGTTCAGGACCACTTCGCCCCAACGGAGGAACACCGGCGAAGTCATCATCGGCAGACCGTCCTGATAGCTGAACTTGGAGCAGTAGTAGATCGCATAGCTACCGCCCATGTTGAAGCGGACGCCCTTGCCGCGGGTGAAGTTCGGACGGACATAGACGCGGGCCTTGCCGTCGGTCTTGATGCCCGGGAAGCCGGCATCCTCGACATAGTACTCGGTGTAGGTGTTCACAATGGTGGGTTTGGCCGTGTAAGGCTTGCCCTGGTAGATGAAGGTCACGGAACCGTCGGCCTTCTGGGTGCAGTCAAAGGCGAAGTCGTCGGAGCAGGAGTTGCTCTTGTCGTCGGACTTGATGGGGAAAACCACCGTCACCTTGTCGGTCGTGGCATAGCCCTGGCCCTTGTACTCCGGCATGCTGAAGTAAGCGGCGAAACGCTTGTCCTCAGGATAGCGGCGGAAATTATCGATGAGGTTCTCGTTCCAATAGTGCTCACCCCAGCCGTTGCCGTCCTTGATGTACATGGAGGCGATGGAAGCCTCGGCGTGCTCGCCGGCCCAGTCGTCGTTCTGGTCCAGGCGGATGCACCAGATGGTCTCCGGACTGTCATAGGTGTGCGTGGGATAGTCGGCGAAGTCGTAGCCTGACGTGACGGCGGACGGTGCGTGGGCAAGCAGTTCGTTGCACTGCTCGATGCACTTCTCATTCTCGCCCATGTACAGATACACGCGGGAAAGGAGGGCGGTGGCGGCGTCCAGGCTCACATAAGCCTTGTCGTTGCCCTTGATGCGCTCGCTCTCGCCGTTCGCGAGATACTTCTTGGCCTCGAGGAGGTCGTTGACGACGGCGTCGTACACCTCACCCACGGTGGCACGCTTGGTGGTGGAGATGTCCAGGTCCTGGCGCAGCACCACGCCCGGGTTGTCACGGCCCTGCGCATACGGCATCGCGAAGAGGTTCACGAGCTGGAAGTGCAGGAGGGCACGGAAGAAGTAGTTCTCACCGAGCAGATGGTCGCTCAGGGGCGATGCGCCCGGGACGATGGCGTCGATGTTGGAATTCGCAGCGTTGATGATCTTGTAGCCGATCCACCAGGTGTAGTAGATGTTCTTGTGGGTGGGATCCTCGCTGTACATGTAGGCCTCGGTGAACGGGTCCTCGGACTTACCGGAAACCGTCACGTTGTTTCCCCGGAGCTCAGCGAGCTGGAAGTAATGGCGGATGTAGTAGTTTCCGCTCTCACCGCCGCTCTGGCCCTTGTAGGCGATACGATCCTTGAACAGGGTGTAAATGCCATCGGTGGTGTAGACCGCCGAGGAAGGGTTCTCGGCCAGCTGGGCGGAGGTCATGGAATCCGAAGAATAGAAGTCCATGTTGCAAGACGCCAGGGCGAGGGCCGCAAGTACGATTGTTACGATGGTAATTATCTTTTTCATAACTCGTGCACGCTTGATTATTTAACGATGCAGACTGCTACGCGGTTGCTTTCCGGAGTTGCGGAAGCGTCGCGGTCGCCGCCCTTGGAGGAGCAAGAGATCCTGTCAGCGGAGATACCGGCATTCCGAAGCATTTCGGCCACGGTTTCAGCACGTTTCTGGGACAGTTCCCTGTTGATTTCGGAAGTACCGGTAGCCGTGTCGGCATAGCCGGTGATTTCGATCTTGGCATCAGGATTGTCCTTGAGGATCTGAGCGATCCGGCCCAGCTTGAAGGCCTCGTCAGGACGGATCTCAGCCTTGCCGATGACGAAGAAGAGGTCATCGTTGTAGGTACCATCGAGCGTGGAGGCAGGGACCTTCTTCTCGACGATCTTCTCCACAATCTTTTCCACGGGA
This sequence comes from Bacteroidales bacterium, assembly GCA_017439305.1. GTDB lineage: Bacteria > Bacteroidota > Bacteroidia > Bacteroidales > UBA932 > Cryptobacteroides. The sequence continues at coordinate 27,978 of JAFSJK010000063.1, forward strand.
ACCTGCTTCTCGACAATCTTTTCGACCACTTTCTCAACCACGGCAGGAGCGACGTTGGAGAAGCTCGCAGGCTGGGCGGCCGGGGCCTTCTTGGCTCCGCCGAAGGTGATCTCGAGGCCAAGGACTACAGACAGAGGAACAGGATAGTTGCTGGAGTACAGACCGGCGTGGTGATAGGTGTCGCCATCCAGGCGGACTTCCGGGTCCATGCCGGAGAAACGGGACAGGGTGAAGATATTGTCAGCAGCCGCGTAGACGCGGGCATTGGCGATATTCGCCTTCTGGATGAGCGTCTTCGGCAGGTTGTAAGCCAGAGTCACGTTACGGAGACGGAAGAAACTGCCGTCCTCCAGGTAACGGGAGGAAGTACCGTTGGAACCATCAGCACGGGCGGCCACCAGCGCAGGGTGGGTGGCGACGTCGCCTTCCTTCTTCCAGCGCTTCCAGCCGAGGCCGTTCTTGATGGACATCTGGTTGAGGCCGGTGTAGGCACCGTCGGAGTCCATCTGCTCACGGTTCTTATTGTAGATCTGGTTGCCGAAGACGAAGTTGCCGTTGGCGCTGAGGGTGAAGTTCCAGAAGCGGAGGCTGGTGTTGATACCGCCGCTGAACATCGGGGAGGCCTTGCCCACCAGTTGCTGGGTGGCTTCGGCGAGCTTGTTGGTCACGGCGGACTTCATCTTGGCCTGCGTGTTTCCGTTCTCGTCGATGTAGAAGATCGGATTGCCGGACTCGTCCAGGTCGGGAACGAAGGTCTCCCACATCGGAAGACCGTTCTCGCGGTCGACACCCAGCCACTTGGGCATGTACCAGGAGTAGACGTCCTCACCCTCGCGGATGACCTGGTTGACGTCACCGCGGTTCATCACGATGTCGGCGTGGCCCGGAAGCTCGATCACGCGGTTCTGGTTGAGACCCAGGTTGAGACCGATGTTCCAGCCGAAGTTCTTCCGGTTGAAGATGGCGCCGTCCGTGGCGAATTCAACACCCATGTTACGTACGGTGCCCACGTTGTCCATGACGGCGAAGAAACCGGTGGACGGGGACATCGGGGATTCCAGGAGGATCTTGGTGTTGATGGTGTGATAGAGGTCGATCGTGAAGTTCCAGTTCTTCAGGAGGGTGGCATCCAGACCGAGGCTGGTCATGTAAGCCTCTTCCCAACCGAGGTTCGGGTTGGCCATGCGCTCCAGGATGGCGGTCTTGGTGCCGTTGTACTGGCCGCTGAGGGAGAAGGTGTCCTGATAGGAGAAGGCCGGGATGTTGTCGTTACCGGTCTTACCGTAACCCGCGCGCAGCTTGAGGAAGGTCAGCGGGCTGTTCTTCATGAAATTCTCATTGGAGATAATCCAGGCTGCGGAAGCGCCCGGGAAATAACCGCCGCGATTGTTGGGACCGAACTTGTAGCTCTCGTCATAGCGGATGGAAGCGGTGAGGATGTACTTGCCCAGGTAGGAATACTGTGCCTGAGCGAGCCAGGCCCAGGAGCGGGAGTGGTAGTCACGGCCGCTCACGCTGCTCATCACGGTGTTGGAGAGGGAACGCTGGCCGATCGGGAACTGGATACCGGCAGCACCCATGTCGCGGGAATAGCCTTCGCCATACTCCCAGCCCACGGTGGCGTTCAAGTCGTGGTCGCCGAAGGTCTTGTGGAACTTCGCGAGGTCGGTCGTGCCCCAGCCGGTCCATTCGCCGTCACTGTTCTCGAGGCTGCCGCCGGTACCCATACCGTCATAGGTGCGGGGGTCGACGTAGTACTCGTAGAAGGAGTGGGAAGTGTCGTAGCGGTTCATGGAGGTGAGGGTGAGCCAGTCGGTCACGACCCAGACGAACTGGAGGTCGCCGGTAAGGCTCTCGCCATGTCCCTTGGAATAGTTGTAACTTTCACTGTGCAGCACGTTGGAGGGGTTCTGGGTCCACCAAGTACCGCCGCCGTAACCGTCGGAACGGGACTTGCCGTCCATGAAGATGTATTCTCCGGTAGAGTGCCACTTGCCGTTCTCGTCCTGTTCCATCACATAAGGGACGTCCCAAGGCATGGCATAGTAGGAATATTCCAGGGTACGCCAGGAAGAAGTGCCCTGGTCATAGGATTTCGCGTAATTGAGACGCACCGACATGGTCAGACGGTCCGCGAGCGGAACCGACAGGTTCATGCGGGCGGAAGTCTTCTTGAAGTTGGTGTTGATGAGGGTACCCTTCTCATTGTAGTGGTCGGCACTCACGAAGTAGTTGACCTTGCCAGCCTTGCCGGAAGCGGAAGCGTAGTAGTCCTGCACCATGCCCAACTTGAAGTTGTTGTTCACCCAGTCGAAGTCCTGCTCCAGCAGGCTCTCGGGATAGGTGAGGTCGAACAGGGTCGAGGAGAACATGCCCTTCGCGTAGTTGTAGAGTTCCTTGGAGTTCATCGGGCGGAAGGTACCCATCAGGGCCTTCTTGATACCGCCGTTGGCCTTGAATTCCACGGTGGTATTGTCGGCCGAGCCGCTCTTGGTGGTAACCACGATGACACCGCCGGAAGCGGCCGCACCGTAAAGGGCGGTGGCGGAAGCGTCCTTCAGGACGGTGATGGTCTCGATGTCGTTGGGGTTGAAGGAACCGCCGGCGACGCCGTCCACCACATAGAGAGGACCCGCGCCTGCGGTGATGGAACCGGTACCGCGGATGCGGATGTCGGCATTGTCACCAGGCTGGCCGGAGCCGTTCATGACCACGACGCCGGCCACCTTGCCTTGCAGCATGTTACCCACGTCGTTGGAGCTCACGTCACGGAGCTTCTCACCGCTCATCGAGACGACGGCACTGGAGAGTTCCGCTTTCTTCTGGGTAGTGTAACCCAGGACCACGACTTCGTCGAGGGCCTCGGTGTCGGGGTTGAGGGCTACGTTGATGACAGCACGGCCGTTGATAGCTTCCGTCACGCTGACATAACCCAGGGACGAGAACGTAATCGTGGCGTTCGCAGGCGCCGTAATCACGAACTTACCGTCGAAATCGGTGATGGTTCCGTTTCCGCCGGAGAGCATGACTCCCGCCCCGATGAGGGGCTGGCCATCCGAGGCGTCCGTAACCTGGCCCGTGACGGTGACGTTTTGGGCCGTTGCAGGGATGGCAAGCGCGATGGCGGCCATTACCGCAAGCAGGTAGGAATAGATTTTTCTCATGGCGAGATCTATTGGTTATTAACTATAATAAGATGAAAAAAATATATCAACTGTTGCCGAAGCCTATAATAAATCATTCAGGCCGATCAGGTTAAAGGCCCGGAAGTACTTGTCCATGTCGCGTTCGATCCGGCCCAGGACCACCTCTTCCGCGTCGATGCCGACCCGCTTCAGGTTGTCGAACAGGAAGCCGCGGGCGGCCAGGGGTTTCGGCTGCTGCCAGATGTAACGGCAGCAGGTGGCGACGATCCAGTCCTGACGCTCCGGGGTAAGTTCGTGGAGATCCTTCCCCTGCTCGTCTTCGTGGAGCCATTTTTCCCAGCGATGGGAAGCGTGGACGGCCTCCAGGAGGGTTTCCTTCATCCGGGACGGGACGGCGATACGGCCTTCCGCATCCAGTTTCTTCTCCACTTCCTCCAGTTCGCAGAGGGCGCGGTACTCACTCATCGTGAATTCGGGACCCACGTTGGCGGCGCCCATGCCGCAGAGAGGATACTCCTCGGGGTTAGCTACATCATCGGTATAGTGACCCTTGATGTAGCTACCCAGAGGACGTACCTTGGATGTCAGCCGCTTCGCCACTTCACCGTCAAACACCGTCGTGTCCAGGTCGGTGCCCACTTTCCCGACGATGAAGCAGGGCCATACATCCCCCAAACCAACGTTTACCAACCCTATTTTCAAATCATGGATGAAAGTGTCGAAAGTTGTTTCGTCCGCCAGGCCGCCGTGGACCTCTTCCGTACCCACCTCGTAGGAGATGGGGGGAAGGCCCTTTTCCTTGCGGAAACGCTCCACATGGTCGATGAGCTCGACGGTGCGGGCGGCCACCAGATGGATGTCGATGATCTCCCCCTTGGGGACGTTGATGTCCACCGTGGGATCCACGTGGATCAGGTCGTATCCGGCGAGGACGGCCGCCTCGAAGGACTTCTTCACGCCGTCCATCGCATCTTTCACGGACCATTTCTCCGTACGCTGCCGGTCCTTGAGCCAGGGACCGCCGTGGTCGATGGCGATGATCACGGGGCCGGTGAAATGGACGCGTTCGGTCTCGAAACGCACCAGCCGCGTGAACTGCTCCTGGGTCATCCCGGTATAACCGCCGTCGCAGTCTACCTGGTTGAGGGTGGCCGCGAAGTAGATGGGCGCATTGTTGCGCTTGGCGGCGCGCAGGGAGGCGCGGATGACGGACGGGGAGTTGGGGCAGGCCGCGAAGATTGTGCGGCGGATGCCCGTCTCACGCTCCAGCTGGTCGATGCGGTGAAGGAGATTCTCAGTTTTTGCCATAGTTCTAATTATATAAGGTGACGCCTTCCACCACGCGGGAAATATTGCCCGAAACGGAAGGGGTGTCGGGGCACAGCCCCGTATCGATCGATTTGAACAGTCCCAGCATCTGGCCCACGAAAGCATAGCTCACGCAGCCGTAGCAGGGGGGCATGGAAGGCGTGATGCCGGTTTCCACGCAGAGGTCGTAGCTGTCTTCCTCCAGCTCGGGCTTCTCGAAGCAGGCCACCAGGACGCCTTTCACGTTATTGTTGGCCTTGACCTGGCGGATGAGGTCCAGTTCATAGCGGCGCACCGCCGGATTCGGGGAGACCAGATACACCAGCAGAGAGTCTTCCTTCACGACGGCCTTGGGACCGTGGCGGAAGCCCAGGAAGGAGTCGAAGGCGCACATGACGGCGCCGTCGGTGAGTTCCTGGAGCTTGAGGCGGCATTCCTCGGCCACGCCCTTCAGCGGACCGGAGCCCAGGAAGATGGCGCGCTTGAAATCGCGCGAAGCCAGCCGTTCGATGGCCGGTTCATACTTGTACATGGCTTTCTCCACGCAGGTCGCCACCTCCTTGATGAGGGGGGCGTCTTCCTCGATGCGGCTGATATTGGCGATCATCGAGCAGCAGAGCAGCATGGTGGAATAGCTGCTGGTCATCGCCAGGGACAGGTCGTTGGTCTCCGGAGGGAGGAGGATGCAAAGGATGTTGTCCCCCTTGGTCCGGGCCAGCTGGCCGTCCTTGTTGCAGGTGATGAAGATATGGGCCACCTTACCGGCGGTCTTCTCCACGGCCTTGATGGCGCCCACGCTCTCCGGGCTGTTGCCGGAACGGGCGAACGACACCAGCAGCACCTTGCTGTCGCTGTCGAAGTACATCTGCGGGTTGGTGATGATATCGGTGGTGGCAATGGCGTGCGCCCCCTTGAAGCCAGTAGAGTACAGGGCCGGTTCCAAAGCGTCGCCGATGTAGGCCGACGTGCCGGCGCCCGTCAGGATGATCTCATAGCCGTCCCGGAGGTATTTACCCGTGAATTCCTCGATCTCCTGCTTGTGGGCACGGACATAATCCAGGGTCTTCAACCACATCCTGGGCTGCTGAAGGATCTCCTTGTAAGTGTTATAATCGTGTGTCATCGACATAGTATCTAGCTTTGCAAATGTATAAAACATCCGGCAAAATGTTTCGATTTGTGTTTTGAAATTTTGAATTGAAAAAATCGAAACAGAGCCCGTAATTCTGCAACAAGCTCTGTTTCAATATATTATGGATATTTTAAAAATGTTTCAGACAGTTTCGATTATTTTATAGGACAACCGTTTCAACATTGATCTTCATCGCCTTGAGCTGCCGTTTCACATTGGCGGGCAGGTTATTGTCCGTAATGACCGTATGGATTTTCTGGGTTTCGGCGATGAAGGCGAGGGCCCGCTTGTTCACCTTGGAGGAATCGAAGACGGCAATCACCTCCCGGGCGCGGGAGATCATCACCTGGTTCGTGCTGGCTTCCTCCACGCTGGGGGTGGAGAGGCCGGTCTCCACCGAGAAACTGTCCACGCCCAGGAACAGCTTGTCACAGTAGAAAAGCTTCAGGTTGCTCTCCGCCAGCGGCCCCACGATGGAGAGGCTGCTCTCACGCACGGAACCGCCCAGCAGGATAACCTTGAAACGCTTGTATTTCAATGCTTCCATCATCGCGACGATGGAGTTCGTGATGATCGTGAGATCCTCGAAACGATGCAGGTTCTTGACCACTTCCAGGGCGGTGGAGCCGGAGTCCACGAGGATGGTGTCCCCGTTCTTGATATGGGCAGCTGCGGCACGGCCAATGGCCTCCTTCTCGCGCGCGTTTACCAATTTCTTGAAGTTCACGTGCCGCTCCTCCACCTCGTCATTGATAGGGGAAGCTCCGAGGATGGCGCCTCCGTGAACCCGCACCAGCAACTTCCTTTCCTTCAGGATGCGAAGGTCCTTTCGGATCGTCACTTCCGAAACGCCGAAACGTTTGCTGAGTTCGCTTACATTGACGGAAGAGTCGTCCTTCAGGAGCTGAAGGATGGCGGAACGGCGGCCCTGGGCTGAATCGTAGATATCCATTGAAATAGCATTAGTGTTGGGGCAAAGATAAGGAATATTTTTATACGAAACAAAACGAAATACTTTTTTTACCCATAAATCGAAACCAAGTGAAATATTTTCGGTTTTTTTCGCATCTTTGCAACATAAAACCACATAGCATGAAAAAGTACGACATCGCAGCCATCGGCGAACTCAACGTAGACATCATCCTGAACGGCATCGAATCGGAGCCGGAAATCGGCAAGGAAAAGTTCTGCAAGGACATGATCGTCACACTGGGCAGTTCCACGGCCATCTTTGCCGCCAATGCGGCCGCCCTGGGCAGCAAGGTCTGCTTCGTGGGCCTGGTCGGCCGGGATTCTTTCGGCCAGCTCGTCCGCACTTCCCTGGAAGCCAAGGGCGTCGCCACCCAGTTCATCGGCGAGGGGGACACCCCCACCGGCGCCACCATCTGCATGAATTACGGCGAAGACCGCGCCAACCTCACCTATCAGGGTTCCATGGACGTGATGGGTTTCGACCAGATTGACAAGAGCGTTTTCGACCTGGCCAGGCACATCCACCTTTCCTCCCTGTTCATGCAGAGCGCCCTGCTGAGGGACATCCATCAGGTACTGGACCTCGCGGCGGAAAAAGGCTGCACGGTGTCGCTGGACACCCAGTGGGACCCGATGGAGAAATGGGCGCTGGATTATCCCAGGGTGCTGCCCAAGGTAACGGTTTTCATGCCCAACGAGAAAGAGTTGTGCGCGCTTACCGGCAAGGATTCGCTGGATGACGCCATCGCCGAGGTGCTCCCCTGCCTGGGCGGAATCATGCTGGTGAAATGCGGCTCCAAGGGTTCCCTGCTGGTGAAGAAGGACGGCTCCCGGAAACTGCTCCCCGCTTTCCTGAACAAGGAAGTCGTGGATGCCATCGGCGCCGGCGACAGTTTCAACTCCGGCTTCATCAGCGCCTTCGTGAAAGGACTTCCGGCCGAAGTCTGCCAGATAACCGGCAACCTTACGGGCGCGGTGAACACCACCGCCGCGGGCGGAACCGGTGCCTTCACCTCCCTGGAGGACGTCCGGAAGGTGTGCAAGGAGCGCTTCGGACAGGAACTCGCCCTGTAGATGGAATCAGGAAAACAGTAAAACATACGCGACCATGAAAACGAGAAAACTGCTTGCCTTGCTGCTGTTGTTGCCGCTGCTCACTTACTGCGACAAGAAGAACCCGGACCCGATCGAGGATGATCCCATCGAGAAACCCGAACCGGGACCGGTGGATCCCGTCGACGAGGATCCCTATGCCGATGCGGCCACCGAGGTGAAAAACGGGGACCTCATCCTCGTGACCAACGAGAGAATGCAGGCTTTCCTGGAAGACGTAACCTACCCCGAGCGGGATTATAGCGAAACGCACATCCTGGACGAAAAATACGCCCCCACCGCCCCCGGCAACGCGGACAAGCCCCAGGAATACTCCATCCGCTGGACGAAAGCCAACGCAGAGGGCGACAAGATCGTGAAACTCTGGGAGGATGACGGCTGGAGCCGCGAAATGACCGTCGAAAGCGGCGAATACTATGTGAACATCATCAACCTCCGCCCGAACGCCCATTATCATTATGAGGTGAAAGGCGCGGGCGGCAAGACGGTGACTTCCGGCGAATTCGACACCAAGGGCCTTGTGTATCAAGTCCTTTTCAAGGCAAACGTGCGCAACGCGCGTGACCTGGGCGGCTGGAAGGCAGCCCGCGGCAAGACGGTGAAATACCGGATGATCTACCGCGGCGGACGCCTGCAGCCCAGCACGCTCACCAGCAAGCGCGGCAAGGAAGACCTGAAGGCCCAGGGCATCCTGGCCCAGCTGGACCTGCGCGGCAAGAGCGACGTGCTGAGCGGTCCGACCGTGGACTACATGGACTTCTGCGCCCCTGTCATCGAGGAGGGCTACACCCAGATGCTCCGTGATGACGGCGCCAAGGTGAAGCAGTGCTTCGAATATATCACCCAATGCGTGAAGGACAACAAGCCCGTCTACTATCACTGCTCCCTGGGCCGCGACCGTACCGGCACCCTCACGATGCTCCTCCTGGGCGTCCTGGGCGTGAACGAGGGCGACATTTCCAAGGAATACGAACTCACCCAGTTCGCTCCCTACGAGTGGGCCACCTCCGGTGGCGAGACCACGAAGATGACGCGCCGGGCGGACTACAAAGGCGCCGCCAACTACATCTGGAACAACTTCGTCAGCGATGGCGAGACCTTTGCCCAGGGCGTGATGAAGTATCTGCTTTCCATCGGCGTGGAAGAGAAGACCATCCTCGATTTCTGCGCCCTGATGCTTGAATAATCAACAAAACACTGCATAGCCATGAACAAGAAATGCTGGGCCTTGATGCTCCTCCTCCCCCTGCTCGCTTTCTGCGGGAGCAAGGACGATCCCCAAAAAACGGACCCCGAACCCAAACCGGATGTCAAAGCCGAAATCGTTATCGACGGTGAGAGTGAATTCAACGTCGGCTGCGAAGAGGGATCCGGCACTTTGTCTTTCACGTCCAATGTCGATTGGACGGCAACGCCTGACGATTCCTGGCTGACCGTGACCCCGACCAGCGGCAAGGCATCCAAGTCTCCCGTCACCGTCACGTTCTCTTACGGACAGAACCCGAACCAGAAGAACCGGTCCACCTATATCGTCCTCTCCGCCGTCGGTGCGGAAAAGAACATCTCCGTCGTCCAGGCCGGCGATCCCATGGCCGGTGCGGCTACGGAACTCAAGAACGGTGACCGGGTCCTGGCCAACAGCCCGCTGGTAGAAAAGTTCCTTACCGAGGTGACTTACGAGGACAAGACCTATAAGGAATACACCAAGATCTTCGACTACTACGGCGGTTTCGACGGCGTGAACCTCACCTGGGAAAACTGGGAGACCGAGTGGCCCGACGGTGACAAGCCCGAATCTTACAGCCTCCGCTGGAAGAAAGAGGACATGGAGTCCGGCAAGATCAAGCTCCATCTGGAGGACAAGCTCGGCTGGTCCGGCGACATGGAGATTGCGGAGGGTTCCCGTTATGTAAACATCACCAACCTGGTTCCCAACGACAAGTATACCTACAAGGTGACCACGGCCAGCGGAAAGGTCCTCACCGAGGGCGGTTTCAGCACGACGGGGACTATCCACCAGTGCTTCTTCTCCGGTAACGTCCAGAAAAAGAAAGGCGTCACCCTCAAGGGCGAAGGCGCACGCAACTGCCGTGACCTGGGCGGCTGGAAGACGCTGGACGGCAAGACGGTCAAGTACCGCATGGTGTACCGCGGCGGCCGCCTGAACGAGAAGTGGACCCCGTATCCGCTCAATGAGCAGGGCGAGAAAGAAGTCCTGTTCGAGGGCATCGGCGCCGAGCTGGATCTCCGCGGCAAGTCCGACGTGATCCACGAGCCGGCCGTCGAAGGCCTGCTCCACTGCTCCCCCGTCATCGAGCAGGGCGGCAAGACGATGCTCACCGCCGACAAGGAGAAGACCAAGGAGTGCTTCGAATTCGTGGTGAACTGCCTGCGCCAGGGCAAGCCGGTCCATTTCCACTGCTCCCTGGGCCGCGACCGCACCGGCACCCTGAGCATCCTGCTGATGGGCCTGCTGGGCGTCCGCGAGGGTGACATCGCCAAGGAATATGAACTGACCTATTTCGCTCCCGTGGGTTACAGCGTGTCCTCCTCCGACAAGGCGAGCAACACCAAGCCCCTCTTCAAGAACACCCGCATGGAATGGGTGTACAGCGACGTGGTTCCCTACTTCTGGGAGCTCGCCGGAGAGGGAACCTTCGCCCAGGGCGTCGAGAATTACCTCCTGAACGTTGCCGGTGTCAGCCAGAAAGACATCGATGATTTCCGCAACATGATGCTTGAATAAATACGCAGATATGAAAAAACTGTTAGTACTCGCGGCCCTCGCCGCCGTAGCCTTGTCTTGTGCCAAGAAGGACGAGTACGGCTACACTATCAAAGACAACCAGATCGTCTACAACACACCTGCCCGTCCGGCAGACCAGCAGTCCATGCTGGGCTTCGCCGCCGAACCCATCGAGCACGTCCGGGTCGGGCTCGTCGGCCTGGGCGACCGCGGCACGGGCGCCGTCCGCCGCTTCCCCTTCATCGAGGATGCCACCATCGTCGCCCTCTGCGACCTGATGCCCGATCGCGTGGAGAATGCGCAGAAGATCCTTGAAGAGCTGGGAGCCCCCCGCGCCCAGTATGAGTACAGCGGAGAAGAAGGCTACAAGCAGCTTTGCGAACGGGACGACATAGACCTCGTATACCTGGCCGTGCCCTGGCAGCTCCACACCCCCATCGCCGTCTATGCGATGGAGCACGGAAAGCATGTCGCCATCGAAGTTCCTGCCGCCACTTCCATCAAGGAGTGCTGGGACCTGGTGAACACCTCTGAGCGCACGCGGAAGCACTGCATGATGCTGGAGAACTGCTGCTACGATTTCTTCGAGCTCACCTGCCTGAACATGATCCAGCAGGGCCTGTTCGGCGAGGTCGTCCACGTGGAAGGTTCCTACTGCCACAACCTGGAGCCCTATTGGGACCAGTACCAGGGTGACTGGCGGATGACCTACAACAAGGACCACCACGGCGACGTGTATCCCACGCACGGCATCGGCCCCATCTGCCAGGACCTCAACATCCACCGCGGTGACAGGATGGAAGTCCTGGTGTCGATGGACACGGACGCTTTCGCCGGCCAGGAAATGGCTGACAAGCGCTATGGCAAGGGCACCGTGGCGAAGTACGCCAACGGTGACAACACCTCCACCCTCATCCGCACCCATAACGGCAAGTCCATCCTCGTGGAGCACAACGTGGTGACCCCTCGTCCCTACAACCGGATGTACCAGGTGACGGGCACCAAGGGATTTGCGAACAAGTATCCCAACGAAGGTCTCGCCTTGGGTTCCGACCTGGTGAAGGCACCCGTCGCCTACGATGACCTGGATGCCGAAGAGTACATGTCCGATGCCGACCGTGACGTCGTCATGGAGCAGTACAAGCACCCCATTCTCAAGGAGTTGGAGGAAAAAGCCCGCGAAGTGGGCGGCCACGGCGGAATGGACTTCATCATGGACTACCGGCTCATCTACTGCCTCAAGCACGGCCTGCCGCTGGACCAGGATGTGTATGACGCCGCCGAATGGAGCTCCCTCGTGGAACTGACCGAGGTTTCCATCAACCATGGCAGCATGCCGGTCGTGATGCCGGACTTCACCCGCGGTGAATGGAACAAGATCCAGGGTCTGACCTTCGCCAAAGCGGAATGACCATGTCCGGGAAACTGTTTTGCCTTTTCACGGCCGTCGCCTTTGCGACGGCCGTGATGGTAGGATGCAACAAGCCCGAGCCTGAAAAGGAACCGGATCCTGTTGAACTGGAGGATCTCAAACTCTCCGTGCCCGTCAAGGACAACTGGGTTTTCTCCGGCAAGCCTACGCTTACCGTCAACGTGGAGAATCCGAATCCGGTCGCCGCGAAAGCGGAAGTGAAGGTCCGGATCGCCACCGACACGAAGAAGGAAGTGACCACTTTCACCAAGGAGGCGGAGGTGCCCGCCAAAGGGTCGATGGACATTGACATGACCGTTCCCGAGGAACTGGCTCCGGGCTTCTACAAGGCTTCCTGCTATGTCAACAACCGGTCGGCCCGGATGTTCAACTTCGGCGTATCTCCCGAAAAGATCGTCTCCGCGCCCGACAAACAGGCCGACTTCGACACCTTCTGGGACGCGACCATCACCCAGCTCGAGAACGTGGAAATGAACGAAACCCTCATCGAGCTTACGGACCGGAGTTCCAGCGCGGTGAAAGTGTATTTCGTTGAGATGCAGTCGATTCCGGATGGTCTGGAGGGCGATCCCGTCCTCATCCACGGTTACTACCTGGAGCCGCAGGACGGCCAGAAGCACCCCGTCCTCATCCACTATTTCGGCTACGACGACCTCAAGCCCGGCGGCAAGCTGGACTGCCCGTCCGGCGGTTCCAAGGCGGAGTTCGCCGAGTTCTACCTGTCCACCCGCGGCCAGATCATCAACAACCGGACGGCCGCCCAGCGGAAGGACGGTGTGGAGAAAGATTTCGTGAACACCTACGGGGACTGGTTCGCCTTCAACTTCGGCGACCGCGACGGTTACTACTACCGCGGCGCCTTCATGGACTGCGTCCAGGCCGTCCGCTTCATGGCGACGCGGGAGACCAGCGACATGGACAACGTCTTTGCCGAAGGCTCCAGCCAGGGTGGCGCATTCTCCTATGCCGCAGCCGCGCTGAGCCCCTACCCGCTCCGGGCCATCGCTCCCTGCGTGGCCTTCCTCGGTGACTTCCCGGACTACTTCAGCATCGTGGACTGGCCCGCGAACGTGGCCCTGAAGAACAAGGGTTCGATGACTGACGCGGAAATGTACACCTTCCTGTCCTACTTCGACACGAAAAACCTGGCCACGCGCATCACCTGCTCCGTCATCGCGTGCAGCGGCCTGCAGGACGGAACCTGCCCGCCGCACACCAACACGGCCCCGTACAACAACCTGACCGTCCAGGACAAGCAGATGTTCTACTACCCGCAACTGGCCCACCAGATTCCCAGCGACTGGAACAGCAAGTACATGAAGTTCTTCCGCGACCGGATCAAATAACGGATAATACGGCTGAAAAAGGCATTCTATTGCTTTATTACAAAAGACATAAGGGATGGGGCGACTTTTTTTCGGAGCCCCATCCCTTATGTCTTTTGAAATGTATGTCTTCTGAAAGACCCGAACCTACAGCGAGCGGAGGGAGATGGCGAAACCGCCGGAACGGGCCATCTTGAGATCCAGGACGGAGGCTGAGGTAACCGTCTGTTTCGTAATGGTGTAAGCCTGCGGATTGGTCTCGAAATCCGCATCCGCGGCGTCAGCATAGATGATGGCCTCGTACGACTGGCCGGGGGTCAGGAAATCGAGCTTGACGGACACTTCGCGGGCATTCTCGTCCGTGACGCCGCCCACGTACCAGACGTCATGCGGACGGCCGTCGGGGTGCACAAACTCCCATACGCTGGATTTTCCACTCAGCCGGCCGGAGTTCAGCGTCGCGAGCTTCGGATGACGGGCCGTAACGATGTAAGCGCCCGGTTCGGCTTCCAGGTACAGGGTCTTGTCCCAATCGACCGCCACGTCCTTGATGAACTGGAAGGCGTCCATGAAGCGGGCGTAGTTCTCCGGCAGGTCGGCCGCCATCTGGAGCGGCGAGTAGAAGGTCACGTACAGGCCCAGCTGGTTACACAGGGTATGACGCATCTTCCCGGTCTGGCCGGGAGCCGTGACGGACATGTCGGTTTCGAAGATACCCGGGGTGTAGTCCATCGGACCGCCCTGGAGACGCGTGAAGGGAAGGATGGTAGTATGCCCAGGATTGATGCCCGCACGGTACTCGTTGCCCATCGCGGCCTCGTTGCCGATCAGGTTCGGCCAAGTCCGGCAAAGGCCGGTGGGACGCACCGCCTCGTGGGCGTTGACCATGATGTGATGCTTCGCCGCCTCCTTGATGGCGAACAGGTAATGGTTGATGAGGGGCTGGCTGTAGTGGTGCTCGCCGTAAGGGATGATGTTGCCCACATAGCCGCTCTTCACGGCGTCATACCCATACTCGTTCATCAGCGCATACGCCTCCTCCATATGACGCTCGTAATTGACCGTCGATGAGGAAGTTTCGTGATGCATCACCAGGCGGATACCCTTCTCGTGCGCATAAGCGTTCAGGGCCGGCAGGTCGAAATCGGGATACGGGGTGACGAAGTCGAAGACCGCGTCCTTCTGATGGCCGAACCAGTCTTCCCAGCCTTCGTTCCAGCCTTCGATGAGGAGGGCGTCGAAGCCGTTCTCCGCGGCAAAGTCGATGTACCGGCGGACATTCTCGTTGTTGGCGCCGTGGCGGCCGTGCGGCGTGGATGCGGCATAATCGGTCACTCCCAGCTGTACCGAGGGATAGTCATAGGTATAGGACCATTCGCTCTTGCCGGTAATCATCTCCCACCACACGCCCATATACTTGACCGGATGGATCCAGGACACATCTTCCAGGGCGCAGGGCTCGTTGAGATTGAGGATCAGGCGGGAAGCCAGCACATCCGTGGCTTTCTCGCATACCATCACGGTACGCCAGGGACTCTTGCAGGGGGCCTGCAGGCGGCCCTTCACGCCCTCGGCATCCGGCGTGAGCCAGGTGCGGAACACGAACGTCTTGTCATCCAGGTCCAGGTTCGTCGTGGGATAATCCACCACTTCCGCCTCGTGGATATTGACATACAGGCCCTCCTTGGTCTTCATCTGCAGGGAGGTTTGGACACCGGTGTCCGAAAAGCCTTCGGCCGACGCGTTGCCGAGCCGCATCCCTTCGTACCATTTGCGGATGTCCGACAACTTGGACTCCGTATAGTTGTATTCCTGCGTGTCATAATCGCCCGGAATCCACCACGCCGTGTGGTCGCCGGTCATCGCGAACTCCGTCAGCTCCTCCTTGACCTTGAAATAGGTCAGGGCATTCTCCTGCGGGAACTCGTACCGGAAGCCCAGACCGTCGTCATACAGGCGGAAACGCACCTGCATCACGGCCCCCGCTTTCTGCTTCAATTCGACCAGGAGCTCGTTGTAATGATTGCGGATGGATGATTCCTCGCCCCACACCGGTTCCCAGGTCTCGTCCAAGGAGTTGAACGCAGTCCCGCTCAGGGTGAATCCCCCGTCCAGGTTCTCCTGACCGATCAATTCATAACCCAGGCGGGAGGGCAGGACAACCGCCTGACCCGCAAAATCCAACGCATACTCGGGAACACCCGCAACGACGGCGAACTTCAGTTCCAGCCGCCCGTCCGGGCTGCGGAGCGACACGGCATCGGCCGGCATCTGCGGGGCCTTCGTCCCGCAGGCCGCTGCCAGAACGGTCGCGAGGGCGTAAAAGAGAAATCTCGATCTTCTCATAATCAGTCAATTAACGCTTAAACTCAACGATAAGGGCGGAACGGGGCTCGACGGCGAGGCCGTCACAAAGGGTGACCGGCTCGCCGGAAAGGACGTCGCGTCCCGTAACGGGACCGGAGACAAATTCGTCATAATGGGCCCAGTCGAGGGTACGCTCCTCATCCGTGTTGTTGATATACACGAAGACGGCATCCGTATCGTCATAGCGGAAATACGCATAGGTATTGTCGGTGTAGTTCACGGCTTCCACGTTCTTCCGGGAAAGGAAATGGAGCGTCTTGCCGTGGTGGATGACCGGGCAGCCCTTGCGCCAGCGGAAAAGGGCGCGTGCGTAGTCGTGCAAGCCTGCCGCAGCAGTATAGTCCGCCTCGGAAGTATACCCCGCCGCAGCGCGGCCTTCTTCCGTAAACAGGTCGGCTTCATCCCCTTCCCAGCCACCCGGGAAGTCAATCCGCTTGGAGCCGTCATGATGGAATCCCGGACGTTCGCAGAACATCATCTCATCGCCGTAGTACAGCTGCGGGATGCCCCGGAGGGTGGCCAGCAGCGTCAGCGCCAGCCGCATCCGGGCCGGATCGTGCCGGAGCACATCGCCCGTCCGCGCGTGGTCGTGGTTGGCAAAGAAGATCATCAGGTTGTCGAGATCCTTGTACGCGAAATCTTGTGCCAAAACACTGTACACCCGCGTCATACCCTCGTCCCACCACACCTGGTCCTCGGTCAGGGCACGGAGCATCGCCTGCTGGAGCGGGAAGTCCATGATGCAGGGGAGATGGCTGTCGAAACCGTTCTTGTTGGGGTTTCCGGCCTGCCAATAAGCCACTTGCGGGATGTTCATGTCCCAGCATTCACCCACGATGTTCATGTTCGGGTACTCACGGCGCACCGCCTTGCACCACTCGGCCATCGGCTCGGGCTCATTATAGGGGTACGTATCCACGCGGAGGCCGTCCAGGCCCGCATACTCGATCCACCACACGGCCCACTGCTGGAAATATCTCAACACATAGGGGTTATCCAGGTTCATGTCCGGCATCGACGGCACAAACCAGCCGCTTTGCTGCCGCTCCCGGTCCTTCACGGAAGCGTGCGGGTCCATATACACGGAGAACAGGGCGTTCATCTGCATATACGGCTCGGTGACGTGGTACCAGTCAGGGAAAGGCGGATTGTCCATCCACCAGTGGGCCGTGCCGCAATGGTTGGTGACGATGTCCATAATGACTTTCAGCCCCTTCCCATGGGCCTGGTCCACAAATTCCTTGTAGAGCGCGTTGTCGCCGAAGCGCGGGTCGATGTGGTAATAATCCCCGCAGGCGTAACCGTGATAGGACTCCTTCGGCTGGTTGTCCAGCAGGAGCGGCGTGTTCCAGATAGCCGTCGCACCCAGGTCGGCGATATAGTCCAGATGGTCGATAAGTCCTTGGATATCACCACCGTGCCGGGCTACCGGATCCTGCCGGTCCACGACGTCCGGCGTCTCGGGCACGGTCCACGGAACGGCAGAGCCGTCCTCATAAGCCTCCCCGTCCCAGGCCCGGTCGTTACCGGAACGGGCCGAAGCAAACCGGTCGGGCATGATGAGATAAACCAGGTCGGCCGTCGTGAAACTCGCCCGCTCGGCACTCCCCTTCTCCCGCTCGCGGATCAGATAGGGATACTTGACTTCCTTCTCTCCGTCGTCCACCACCAGGTAGTACGTTCCGGGCTCGGCATTGGCCTGGATCTCGACGTCGACGAACAGATAATCCGGACTGGCGGCCTGATGGAGGGCCTTTGCAACAACCCCTTTCCCGCCTTCGATGCGGATTTCCTTGCCGCCGATGCCGGTTCCCTGCACCATCAGCTGCAACGGAGTCTTCATTCCGGTCCACCAGCTCAGCGGTTCCACGCGCGTCACCTCCTCCCGGGTTGCATCGGGAATCTTCGCCGGGTCGAAAGCCGCATGGCAGCCAGTCAGCCCGGCAGCCACGGCCGTCGCCATCATCATTTTCCTGATTTCATTCATCCCTCCGAAAAGCCTATTTTGTCAATACGATATATTGTCCCGGAGCAAGGGTGGCCGTGAAGGTACCCTTGGGGACTTTCTCGCCGGTGAACCAGTTGGTGAAACCGCGGCCGACGGGCACGGAAACCTCCACAGGATCGGATTGCAGGTTCATGAACGCGGTGACGACCCTTTCGGTCACGGGGCGGTTGTCCACCGCTTCGGGCGTCTCATCCGGATGCTCGACAGGACCCGGATCGACAATCAGTTTGGGAGTCACGCCGAAATTCGCAGCCACGATGACTTCGTTGCCCTTGACCTTGCGGGAGAAGGCGATGACACCGTCGGGGGCATCGATGTACTCGATGGGACCGCCCTTCTCGCCGGCGGCGAGGGCGGGATTGCCGTGCTTGAGGTCCACAAGCTTCTTCCAGAAGGCCGTGTATTCATTGGCGCTCCAGTCCGTAATCGGGTCTTTTTCAAAGAATGCCAGACGGCGGGAGAGGCCGATTTCCTGACCGGTATAGATCAGCGGCTGGCTGCCCGGAAGGGTGAAGCACAGGACAGCGCAGGCGTCTGCGGCGGCGCCTTCCCGCTCGAACTCAGTGCCGGACCAGGAGTTCTCGTCATGGTTGGACGTGAAGGTCAGGCGGTAGGCTTCCTTCGGGAAACGGGCGGCGTCACGGGCGATGTAATCCTTCAGGTCAGCGACCGTCTTGCCGCCCTGGGCGAGACTGTTCAGGAGATGATGAAGTTCCCAGGCATAGTTCGCATCGAAGGTCTCGGTGGCATCGGCCAGGTTGTCACGCTCCGCCTCGGCAAGGAGGTAAATGTCAGGATAGTCGGCGTTCATCTTGGGCAGGATGCCCTTCCAGAATTCGGCGGGGACTTCGCCGGCCGCGTCGCAGCGGAAGCCGTCAACCCCCTTTTCCAGCCAGAAGCGCATCGCGTCGTCCTGGGCATACCAGACTTCCTGGTTGTCATAGTTGAGGCTGCGGGTATCGGTCCAGTCATACTCCCAGATGGCGTTGCCCAGGGAGTCCCGCTCGTAGAAATCGTCCGGTTTTTCGGTCATCCACACGTTGTCCGGGGCCGTCTGGTTGGCCACCCAGTCCAGGATGACCTTGAAACCGAGCTTGTGTGCCTCGGCCAGGAGATGTTCGAAATCCTCCATCGTCCCGAATTCGGGATTGACTTTCTTGTAGTCGGAAATGGCATAGTAGGAGCCGAGGGTGCCCTTGCGGCCTTCGGTGCCGATCTCGTACATCGGCATGAGCCAGAGGATATCCACCCCGAGGTCCTTCAGGCGGGGCAGCTGGGCCTCCACGCCCTGGAACGTGCCTTCGGGCGAGAACTGGCGGATATTGACTTCATACATCACGGAGTTGTAGGTCCAATCCGGATGGACCGACGGGGCGGTCTGCCTGCAGGCTGCGAGGGACAGCAAGGCGACACTCAGAAACAGTAGTTTTTTCATACGCGCGTGTTATTAATCGGGTTAAAGATAAGAAAAAACCGGGAGCGCCGTATCCGGAACTCCCGATTTTTCCGACGAAAGGCCCGTTTGGGCGGACGGACCGTCAACGGAGCGAAGCCTTCGCCGTCTCCAGGGCATCGATGACCCGGTCGCACCAGGCATCGAAAGCCGGGTCCGGGCGCTGCAGTTCGGGATGGGCGAAGATATGGGCGATTGTCCGGCGTACGCCCTGCTCGAAGCGGACCGTGGCCTGGAAACCCGGGACGGCGCGCTTGAGTTTCGCGTTGTCAAAGAGGACCGTTGTCGCTTTGTCCCCGATGAGACCGCCGCGGAAGTCGTAAGGGCCGGCCGCATCCAGGAATTCCGAGGAGACATGGACCGCCTTCAGCGGAACCCCGAGGGCATCGGCGATCGTCTGGTAGATCTGGTTCCAGGTCAGGGTTTCGTCGGAGGTGATGTGGAAAGTGTTACCCAGGGCATGCGGATTGCCCATCAGGCCGATGAACCCCTTCGCAAAGTCGCTGTTGTGGGTGAGGGTCCACTGGGAAGTGCCGTCGCCGTGGATGATGACCGGCTTCCCATCCAGCATCCGCTGCAGAACCTGCCAGGAGCCGTTGTCACCATGGACCCCGAGGGGCACGGAGCGCTCGTCATAGGTGTGGGACGGGCGGATGATGGTCACGGGAAATCCCTCGCTGCGATGCTTTTCCATCAGGAAGTTCTCGCAAGCGATCTTGTCGCGGGAATACTGCCAATAAGGATTCACCAACGGCGTTCCTTCCGTGATGAAAGGACTCGCCGCCGGCTTCTGGTAGGCCGATGCGCTGCTGATGTACATGTACTGCTTCGTGCGCCCTTTGAACAGGCGCCAGTCCCGCTCCACCTGCGCCGGGACGAAGCCGATGAAATCGCACACACAGTCCCACTGTGTGTCAGCCAGCAACTTTTCCACGGCGGCATCGTCGTTGATGTCGGCCTGGAGGATCCGCACGTTCGCGGGAACTCCGTCATTCCGGTTTCCCCGGTTCAGGAGCGTCAGTTCCCACTCCCCTTCCGCCGCAAGTTGCGCGGTGATGGCGGAACTGATCGTTCCCGTTCCACCGATGAACAAAGCTTTCCGTCTCATTTCCATTCCTGATCATCCATCGGATATCGGACGCCCCATCCCTTGCGGAATCCGTCCATCAGTCCCATGATATAAAGCGTCTCTTCCATAGGCATCTGCGGAGGCTCGATAAGCCCTGCAGCGATCGCATCCCGACAGGCCATGAACTGGTACTCGTAACCCGTAATCTGCTGCGGTACCCGGATTTCCTCCACGAAAACCCGGTCGGGCCCGTTCACCGTGATGCGCTGGGGATTGTTCACGTTGTCGATGACGATGTTCCCTTCCGAACCCGCAATGACGCCGGTATTGTCTCCGACACAAGCCGCCGACGTCTGCATATTGGCCAGGATACCGTTCCCCAGGACAAGGGAAATGGCATTGGTGAGGTCCATCCCCGTGTCGGTCTTCACGCACTGCGAATCCATCGACAGGATGGGCTCGTCGCAGAACATCCGCACGAAGTTCAGGGTATAGACGCCCAGGTCCAGCAGAGAGCCGCCACACAGGTCGGGACGCATGATCCGCTCCTTGCCCTCCATGCTGTACCCAAGGGTGGCGGTGATGAGCCGCGGCTTACCTATACGACCTTCTTTCAAGAGATTACGGACGATTTGGACAGCCGGCTGATACCGCGTCCAAATCGCCTCGGCGAGAAAGACTTTCTTCTCCCGGGACAGGTCCACGATGACCTTCGACTGGGCATAATTCGCCATAAAAGCCTTCTCCACGAGGCAAGGCTTTCCCTTTTCAAGCGCCTCCTTCGTGATGTCGAAGTGATGCGAATGCGGCGTGGCCACATAGATGAGATCCACATCCGGATCGTCCACCACCTCGGAATACGAGCCATAGGCGCGCTCGATACCCCATTTGGCCGCGAAGGCCTGCGCCTTCCCCAGCGACCGGGAACCGATTGCAAAACAACGAAGCCCCGGCTTGCCATCCGGCGCAACCCGATGGGCCTCCCACAGCCCGTTCAGTGTTTCCGCCGCCTTCTCGGCGATCCATCCGGCGCCGACAATGCCAACATTGAAAGATTGTCCGTCCATGCTTATTTGTTTTTACGTTTTTCCAGAAAGCGGTCCACCCCAGCCATCACCACCCCATACAAGAGGCCTGCGACGACGAAATAGGCCCAGCCCATTCCCCAGTGCCAGATCCAGTTCCCCACCAGCATGAATAGCGCGAACACGACACCGTGCACCAGGGCCGAAATGACATATTCTCTGTTCATAAGGAATTCTTTTTCAAGTGGTCAGTATCACAAAGATACGCTTTCCCCTCCGTATTTGCAACCCCGCCCATCTGCCTCCCGGGCCGGACGTTTGGCGCAAGTGGTAGCAAATGCCGGCGGCACCTGCATCAAAGGACGAAAGACCATAAAAAAGGAGGCTGGCTCAATTTGAGTCAGCCTCCTGTTCCCGAGTCTCCATTTATCGGTTCCGGTCATGGAGACCCGTCAACGGACTGTCTTCCGAATCATTCCTCCCCGGACAAGCCCTCCAGGATTCCGTCAACCGCACTCCCGACACGTTCCAAGGCCTTTTTGGTGATGGCCTTCGTGAAACGTGCACTGAGCTGCGCCACCTCCTTGAGCTGCTCGTTGGTGAAGTCACAATCCTTCGCCGTTTCGGTAATCGCATCGAACTTGGCTTTGAGAGCATCGATATCCTTGACATCAAAGCTATCCTTTTCCACGGTCTTGCAGAGCGATTCCATCTGGGAGATAACCTTTTCCTCCTTCGACTGGCAGGAAGTCAGCAAAGAGAAAGCAAAAAGCAGGGCGACGACTGTCGCGACCTTGGTAAAAACGTTGATTCTCATAAGACTGAAGATTGATTTGTGTGACAAAGATAAGCATTTCAACGGCTTTCGCAAAGCCCGTCACTCCCCGGCCTTCGCAACCCAGCCCAAGGCTATCAGCATCCCGGGTCTGGCGTTTGGCGCAGGTGGGGATGCTCGCTGGCGCAGGTGGGGATGCTTGCTGGCGCAGGTGGGGAAAAGAGGGTAGGACCTGCGCCACTGGAGAGCGCACAGACACGATTTGTGGCGCAGGTCCCTTACCCAAAAACCCACCTGCGCCACGACCAGGTCTCACCTGCACCAAAAATTGGCCTCACCTGCGCCAAAACCAAGTTCCACCTGCGCCAAAACCAGGTTCTTTCGCTCCATTATTGACTTACCCCTCCCCTTTTCCGATACTGGGGCAGGCTTTTCCAAGCAGCCGGGCGACGGTATCCTGTCCCAGACCGAAGCAACGGGCAAGCTGGGACATGGAGGTTCGGTAAGAGCGGTAGACATATGGGAGCAGCCGGGCTTTCTTCTCCCGGGGAAGTTCCAAAAGAGAGCAGTGGAACCAGCCTTTCGCGATGCTGTCGATAGTTTTGAGCATTTCGGTATCGTTTTGCCTCTGCCGGGGATTGTCGACCAGCTTCTGATGCATCTCGGCCATGTTGACCGTGCCAAGGGTCTTGAGGAAGAACGCCTGATCGTTTCCGAAGGCGGATTCCAGGTAGGCGTGGTCACAGGCCGATGCGGGTTCCAGCCCGCCATCGGCATTGACGACCCAGGGAAGACCGTCCAGGGAATCATGGGTATGGAAGCAGGCCTCCTTTTCCCTCCGCGTCATGGTATCTGCCCTGCGGAAGCCATCGGAGACCTTTCCCTGGCAGAACATGCCGCGGTAGCCGGACCATCGGTAATCTTCCACCCTGGACAGGGCGTCCAGCGCATTTTTGGGGACATAGGCCAAGGTGTTCCGGAGATACCAGTCGGAATCCAGGTAGAGGGCGACGGCCGATGTATGCTTCAGTACCTTCCGCTGCCGATATTTTCTGCTGTAATACTGGGAATACATCCGCAGCCATTCCACCTTGAAGGCATCGGCGTCGTCTTGACCGGAGGCGAGGATGGTGGCATGGCCGTGGTTGGACATGGCGATGTGGATGACGACGATTACATTCTTCCGCCGGGCGCAAATGAAAATGTACTTGACCATTACGTCATAATCCTCGTCATCCCGGCAGAGTACCAGTTGCGTCATCCCTTCCAGACTGACATGGTACGGGTAGACTTTCCGGACACTGCCGTCCGGCAGCGTCCGGGTACAGATCCTCTCGAAAGCCATATTCAGTTGGCTTTCTTACCGCGTGACGGCTGAATCGGAAAAACCGTCAGTTCCCGACCGTCGACCAGAGGTCCGCCGACCAAGGGCCGGGACACGGTCCTGTCATCGAATCCATACGACCTTTTGATGGCCGCCGCAAACGCTTCAAGTTTGGGGATGGCATCGAACATCATCAGACTCCAAAACTCTTCCGCCCGTTCATATGGCTGGGCACATCCCAGAATCTCCGCCATCGATACCAGCCGGACGGCCTGGCAGATTGCCTGGTCTCTGGTCCGCCACAGATATTCTGTCATGTCGTGAACCAACTGCTTGAGCCTCCTGTCGCACTCGGCAGCGTGGCCCAACTGTGCCCGGCAATTCTCCGCAGCGAACTCTTCCTCTGTAACAAACGCCTCTTCCGTTGAGAAATGGAACTTCCCATCATCGTCCACCAGCACTTCCAAAAACTTTTTCATGGCAAGATTTATTATTTTACCGGGCCGCCACCGTTGGCGGTCCAAGTGCAAGGATAGGGATTATCCATATTTAGCCGTTCGGAAAACGAAATGGACTTCTTGCAATCTAACGGGTTGGCCAGCAGAATTTTATGACGACGTTGGATGTTGTCTCTTTTTTCGAAAAACAGCATATCTTTTTGATTGTCAGCAAATTGCGAATGCCGGACAGGAGCAAGAATGTACAGCAGCAGCCATTGCCCTGCCAGATGGTGTCTTCCGTACGGGCTCGAGGCGGGGGAATGCGGCGCAAGTGGGGATGTTTGCTGGAGCAGGTGGGAGCAAATATTGGCGCAGGTGGAGAAAAGAGGGTAGGACCTGCGCCATTGGAGAGCGCACAGACACGATTTGTGGCGCAGGTCCCCTACCCAAAAACCCACCTGCGCCACGATCAGGCCTCACCTGCACCAAAACCAGGCCTCACCTGCACCAAAACCAGGTCTCACCTGCGCCAAAACTTTGGCCTCCCCTGTTCTCCGAGCCGGTCGGCACCTATGATTAGGCTTCACCTGCACCCAGGGCTAGCCGGCCTGGACCGCATGCCGCTCGACGACCTTGCCGTCGCGGTGGAGTTCGAAACAGTCGGAGCCGTCGGCGAGCGTGACGCGGTGGAGACGGAGTGAAGGGTCGGAGCGCACGGCGCTCTTCGCAGCGGCGAGGGCCTTTTCTCCGTCAGAATAACGGAAGAAAAGGGGGTCCTGGGGCGCACTGCCAAGGGGCAAGGACTCCGGGGCCGCACCGCCAGAGGACAGGGATTCCGGACCAGGGGACACAATGGTCCCGGCCGGCCCTTCTCCCGCAGGTTTTTTCCTTTCATAGGCGAGCAGGCGGGCGTCTTCGGCCCGGGCGCGTTCAGCGTCGTATTGGCGGTCCCATTCGCGATAGTATTCCATTTTCGGGTCCTCGAAAAGGGACATCTGTTCGGTGGTTTCGTGGGTAAGTTTCGAGACGCCGAGGCCCACCTGGCGGAGGGGCGACACTCCGTCCCAGACCTCGGGAAGCATCCGGCGGGCCTCGTTCAGGATGACGGCCGTGATGTCCGTCGGCTGGCCCGTCTGGCACTGCCTCTGGGCGACGGAGAAGTCACTGTACTTGATGAACATGGACACGGTCGATGCACGGAAGCCGTCCCGGCGGATGCGGTGGGCGACGATGCAGGCCACGTTGAAGAGAGCCCGGTCGATGTCCTTCGGATCGGACAGGTCCTTCGGGAAGGTCCGCTCCGCGCTGTAGCTCTTGGCCTCCTGGACCTCCGTTTCCACCGGGGAATCATCCCGGCCGTTCGCATTCTCGTGCAGCTGTACGGCGAACTTCTGACCCACTAGGCGGGTAAGCTGCCCCACACTGAGCCGTGCCAGATCCCCGATGGTGCGGATGCCATAGGCGAGAAGCCGCTCCTCGGTCTTTTTCCCGACCCAAAGGAGGTCTCGCACGCCCAGGGGCCACATCTTCTCCCGGATCTCGCTCTCCCAGAGGGTATGGACCTTGTCCGGCTTCTCGAAGTCCGACGCCATCTTCGCCAGAAGCTTGTTCGAGCCCACACCGACATTGACCGTGAACCCCAGGCGGGACTTGATTTCGTCCTTGAGGCGGGTGGCGACCGCCACCGGATCCTGCGCCCCGCATCGGTACGTCATGTCGATGAAACACTCGTCGATGGAAAACTGCTGCAGCACCGGAGAATAGCTCCGGCAGATGGCGATGAACCCTTCGGAACAGCGCTTATACCATTCCCAATCCCCATGTACGATAACCAGTTGCGGGCATATCCGCAGCGCCATCGACACCGGGATGGCCGTTCGGATGCCTAGCTTCTTCGCCGGCATCGACGCGGCCGAAACAATGCTGCGCCGGTCGTTCGGGTCCCCGGACACGACCGACGGGACCAGCCGGATATCCTGCCCTCCTTCCATGACGATCTTCACCGCCGACCAACTGACGAAAGCGGAATTCACATCGATATGGAAAATGACCCGGGGCATCTATTCTTCGAAAAACTGTGTAAAAAGGGCGGATTCACACAAATTAAGACCAAAAGGACAGATAATTGTGCATGGACGGCCATTATACACAATTAATTGCTCCGAAATACCCGGTAAATGTCATAAAGTATTCTCATTGTTCTTTAAAAACGAGCCTTGAACCAACGTCCATAATTTGTTTTTTTGTTGGCTCCACTCTCATTCTGTATACACTCGCAAGTCGTTGAGTAGAATACGCAGCAACTATGGCATATGTCCCATGAATACCAACCGCATTCATCCTTTCTGAGACGACACGCCCATTCTGGATTAATTCAAGGTTGTTTGAGAAACTCAAAGAAATACCCCGCTCTGCGTTATAAAAAGTATGCTCTACAAGGTAGTGAAAGACATCACTGTCGGTCAACATTAGAATGGTCCGAACATATGTTGCTATGCCACTACCGGAATCTTCGAAATACTCGGTTGAAATACGGTCGTCACTTTCCAACTTATACGCCCCATTGTATAGGGATATCAGTTTTTTTCCGTCATTTGAAATGATAAAAGGTTCCTTTTCCGGGGAGAGGGTAAAACTGTATTTATCATCGTCCTCGTCTGTCCACCTACCCCAAAAGGGAGATTGCTTCGTTCTATCACCATACTCGACAATTGCCGCTTCCGCATTGTATTTTTCTCTACACTTTTTATAGCCGCCTTCCACTCTTTTAGATTTCTTATTCAAGGTCAATATGGATTCATAGCCAAATGACCCTTCGTAAACCAGATTTATCTCATCATCAGAGATTGTCTCAACATAATATTCCAATTTTGGGTAGCACACTATCCGTGGTAGCGCAGCACCTTCTGCCATCTGGATAAAAGGCAGGTCATTCTGAATATAGTCTCCACCGATAAACAGACTCGTCTTTACACCCTCATAGTCCGCCCGCCATTCTCCGTATGCCCATTCATACCCTTCCGGCAAACTGCCATCAACAATGGTCGTCGTATAATTAGCGCATGACACTGAAACACTCAGTAACAAAAACAATAATAACACATTTTTCATAGTTGAAGAGATTATTATGCGGTCCTGATTCTTACGATCCTATTTACGGCAAACCATTCGGATTATTATTAAGACAAATATACTAAAACAGAACAAAAGATACGCTACGAAAGGCCGATTTCACACCTGTAACACACCCACCCGTAAAAAGAAAAGCACCTGCGTTTCCGCAAGTGCCTGGTTCTATGCGGTCGGGGTGATGTGACTCGAACACACGACCCTCTGGTCCCAAACCAGATGCGCTAGCCAACTGCGCCACACCCCGATGCAGGGACTGCAAAGGTACGCGTTTTTTGCGGAACGGCAAACAAGGCGGAAGGAAGCGTTCGGTCAATTTGTATTAGATACAATATTTATTATGCTGATTATAAGCAAATTAAAGAAAATCTTAATTCATCTTATTGTTTAGAAGAAATTTATTGCATATCTTTGTCCAAACGAACACCACAGACATGGAAAACGAACTGGCCAAGATTCATCTTTCGGTTGACTGCACGGTGCTCGGTTTCGACGGAAACCGGCTGGAAGTGCTGCTGATCCGCCGCACCGGCGAGGAAGGCGGGCGGGAATTCCACGACATGAAACTGCCCGGCAGCCTGATCCTGGACAACGAGGAACTGGATGACGCCGCACGGCGCGTGCTGACGGAACTCACCGGCCTCAAGAACATCACCCTGCAGCAGTTCAAGGCCTTCGGGTCGATGGACCGCACCAAGAATCCGAAAGACGTCCACTGGCTGGAGCACGCCCAGAAGGCGCACGTCCACCGGATCGTCACGGTGGCCTACATGGCCCTGGTGAAGATCGGACGGGCCATGACCCGCGAGATGGAGGGGTCCGAGGCGCTGTGGGTCCCCGTCGGGGCCATCCCTCCCCTGGCGTTCGACCATAACGAGATCATCGGCGAGGCCCTGGCGCACCTCCGGAGCTTCGCATCGATGGACCCGTCCATCCTGTACGCCCTTCTCCCCCGGAAATTCACCGTCACCCAGCTCCGGAACCTCTATGAGGTCGTCTTCGGAACCAAGCTGGACCCGGCCAACTTCTACAAGAAGATGATCCAGCTGCCCTACCTCGTCGCCCTGGACGAACACGAGAGAGGAGTTGCCCACCGGGCCGCCCGGTACTTCCGCTTCGACAAGAACATCTACAACAAATCCCGCTTATAACCATGTATTTACTCGGTTACGACGTCGGAAGTTCTTCCGTCAAGGCCAGTCTCGTGAGCGTCGAGACCGGCAAGTGCGTCGCCACGGCCTTCTATCCGAAGAGCGAGGCGCCCATCATGTCCCGTCAACCCGGCTTCGCCGAACAGGATCCGGCCATGTGGTGGGCCAACCTGAAGCTCGCCACCGCCGACATCCTGGAGCAGGTCCGCGGCAAGGCCACCCTGCAGAGCAAGGCCTTCTCGCCCGCCGACATCAAGGCCATCGGCATTTCCTACCAGATGCACGGCCTCGTGTGCGTGGACAAGGACCATAACGTCCTGCGCCCGTCCATCATCTGGTGCGACTCCCGGGCCGTTCCTTACGGCAACAAGGCTTTCGAGGACCTGGGTGCCGACTGGTGCCTGGACCACCTGCTCAACAACCCCGGCAACTTCACCGCCGCAAAACTCGCCTGGGTGAAGGAGAACGAGCCCCAGCTGTACGAGCGCATCAACAAGATCATGCTCCCGGGCGACTACATCGCCATGCGCCTGACCGGGACGGTTTGCACCACTGTCAGCGGCTTGTCCGAGGGCATCTTCTGGGATTTCCGCGAGAACAAGGTGTCCGACCGCCTGCTGGAGGAGTTCGGCTTCGACGCGAACGTCATTCCGCAGATCCGTCCCACCTTCGCCCCGCAGGGCGTCCTGTCCAGGGAAGCGGCGGAGATCCTGGGCCTCGCCCCGGGCATCCCGGTCACTTACCGCGCCGGCGACCAGCCCAACAACGCCCTTTCCCTCAATGTCTTCAATCCGGGCGAAATCGCCTCCACCGCCGGAACTTCCGGTGTCGTGTACGGCGTGAACGGAACGGTCAACTATGACCCGCAGAGCCGCGTGAACACCTTCGCCCACGTGAACCATACGACGGAACAGACCCGCCTGGGCGTCCTCCTTTGCATCAACGGTACCGGCATCCTGAATTCCTGGATCCGCCGCAACATCGCCCCGGAGGGCATCTCTTACTCCGATATGAACGACGTCGCCGCCAACGTACCCATCGGCTCGGACGGCGTGTCCATCCTCCCCTTCGGCAACGGCGCCGAACGGATGCTCGGGAACAAGGACACCGGCTGCAGCATCCACGGGGTCAACTTCAACCGCCACGGCAAGGCCCACCTGATGCGCGCCGCACAGGAAGGCATCGTGTTCTCCTTCCAGTACGGAATCGAGATCATGGAGCAGATGGGCATCCCGGTGAAGATGATCCACGCCGGCAAGGCCAACATGTTCCTCTCCCCGATCTTCCGCAACACCCTCGCGGGCGTGTCCGGAGCCACCATCGAGCTGTATGACACCGACGGCTCCGTGGGCGCCGCCAAGGGAGCGGGCATCGGCGTCGGTATCTACCGGGACAACAACGAGGCCTTCGCCACCCTGGAGAAACTCGCCGTCATCACCCCTTCGCACGAAGAGGAGTACAAAGAAGCTTACGAGAATTGGAAATCAAACTTATAACTTTTTAAAACACAAAACATTATGGCAAAAGAGTATTTCCCGACAATCGGTAAGATCCCCTTCGAGGGACCCGAGTCCAAGAACCCGATGGCGTTCCACTTCTATGACGCGGAGCGCGTGGTGATGGGCAAGAAGATGAAGGACTGGTTCAAGTTCGCGATGGCCTGGTGGCACACCCTGGGCCAGGCTTCCGCCGACCCGTTCGGCGGCCAGACCCGCTCCTACGAGTGGGACAAGGGCGAAGGCCCCTGCTCCCGCGCCCGCGCCAAGGCTGACGCCGGTTTCGAGATCATGCAGAAGCTGGGAATCGGCTACTACTGCTTCCACGACATCGACCTGGTAGAGGATACCGAGGACATCGAAGAGTACGAGGCCCGCATGAAGGACATCACCGACTACCTCGTGGAGAAGCAGAAGGAAACCGGCATCAAGAACCTCTGGGGCACGGCCAACGTGTTCGGTAACAAGCGCTACATGAACGGTGCCGCCACGAACCCGCAGTTCGACATCGTCGCCCGCGCCGCCCTCCAGATCAAGAACGCCATCGATGCCACCATTAAACTCGGCGGTACCGGTTACGTGTTCTGGGGCGGCCGTGAAGGCTACTACACTCTGCTGAACACCCAGATGCAGCGCGAGAAGGACCACCTCGCCAAGATGCTCACCGCCGCCCGCGACTATGCCCGCGCCAACGGCTTCAAGGGCACCTTCCTCATCGAGCCGAAGCCGATGGAGCCCACCAAGCACCAGTACGATGTGGACACGGAGACCGTGATCGGCTTCCTCCGCGCCAACGGCCTGGACAAAGACTTCAAGGTGAACATCGAAGTGAACCACGCCACCCTCGCCGGCCACACCTTCGAGCACGAGCTCACCGTGGCCGTTGACAACGGCTTCCTGGGTTCCATCGACGCGAACCGCGGCGACGCCCAGAACGGCTGGGATACCGACCAGTTCCCGGTGGATCCGTACGACCTCACCCAGGCGATGATCCAGATCATCCGCAACGGCGGCTTCAAGGACGGCGGCACCAACTTCGACGCCAAGCTCCGCCGCTCTTCCACCGACCCGGAGGACATCTTCATCGCCCATATCAGCGCGATGGACGCCATGGCCCACGCCCTGCTGAACGCCGCCGCCGTGCTCGAGGAGAGCCCGCTCTGCGAGATGGTCGCGAAGCGTTACGCTTCCTTCGACAGCGGCCTCGGCAAGAAGTTCGAGGAAGGCAACGCCACCCTCGAGGAACTCTACGAGTACGCCAAGGCGAAGGGCGAGGTCGTTGCCGAATCCGGCAAGCAGGAACTCTACGAGACTCTGCTGAACCTCTACGCGAAGTAGCCTTATGGCCAGTTACAGACAAACAGGTAGCCCCGGCTACCTGTTTTCCATTGTCCTCGTGGCCGTCATCGGCGGCCTGCTGTTCGGATATGACACCGCCGTCATCTCCGGTGCGGAGAAAGGCCTGCAGGCGTTCTTCCAGAGCGCAGGCGACTTCACCTACACGGACGGATGGCACGGATTTACGACCTCCAGCGCCCTTATCGGCTGCATCATCGGTGCATTCCTGTCGGGCTTCATGGCTTCCCGCCTGGGTCGTAAGAAGTCCCTCTTCTGCGCCGGTATCATGTTCTTCCTGAGCGCATTGGGATCCTATTATCCGGAATTCCTGTTCTTCCAGAAGGGCGTAGCTACAAAAAGCCTGCTCGTCGCGTTCAACCTGTATCGCGTGCTCGGCGGCATCGGCGTGGGCCTTGCCTCGGCCCTGTGCCCGATGTACATCGCCGAGGTCGCCCCGGCGAACAAGCGCGGCACCCTCGTGTCCTGGAACCAGTTCGCCATTATCTTCGGCCAGCTCGTGGTGTATTTCGTGAACTTCCTGATCATCCGCTCGCACGCAAACGATCCGGCCGTCGTGGAATGGACCAACGCCGTGGGCTGGAGAGTGATGTTTGTGTCCGAATGCGTCCCGGCCGGCCTGTTCACCCTGCTGATCCTCCTCGTCCCGGAGACGCCGCGTTTCCTGGCCCTCAACGGGCAGGATGACAAGGCCCTCACGGTACTCTCAAACATCAACGGCGAGGCCAAGGCCCGCGAAATCCTCGCGGAAATCAAGGCCACGGCGGTGGAAAAGACCGAGAAGCTGTTTGCCTACGGATTCATGGTCATCTTCATCGGCTGCATGCTCAGCGTGTTCCAGCAAGCCATCGGCATCAACGCCGTGCTGTATTTCGCCCCGCGCATCTTCGAGTCGATGGGCGTCTCGAACAACATGCTGTTCACGGTCATCATGGGCGTGATCAACATCTCGTTCACCCTCGTCGCGGTGTTCACGGTGGAGAAACTCGGGCGCAAACCGCTCCTCATCACGGGTTCTCTCGGCATGGCCGTCGGCGCCCTGGGCGTTGCCCTTTCGAACGTCATGACCCTTCCGGCCTTCGTCGCTCCCCTGTCCATCATGATCTACAGCGCGTGCTTCATGTTCAGCTGGGGCCCGATCTGCTGGGTGTATATCTCCGAACTCTTCCCGAACACGATCCGCTCGCAGGCCACGGCCATTGCGGTCGCCTTCCAATGGATCTTCAACTTCATCGTCTCCTCCACCTTCGTCCCGATGTACAACATGAAGCTCGGAGCCATGGGGGACAGTTTCGGCCACTTCTTCGCCTATGCCCTGTACGGAATCATCTGCATCATCGCCGCCGTCTTCGTCTGGCGCCTGGTGCCGGAGACCAAGGGCAAGACGCTCGAAGATATGACCAGATTATGGCGGGAAAGAATGAAAAAATAACTATATTTGAGCCATAAACAAAACACTGATACCATGGAAGAAGAAAAAGTGAACCCGATGGACCTCAACGGTGACGGAAAGGTTACCCTGGGAGAGAAAGTCCAGTACTATGCCGGCAAAGCCAGCGACAAGGTCGAAGAGGCCGCCAAGAAGGTCTACGAAGGCGTGAAGGAAGATGCCAAGGATGCCCTCGAGGACGCCAAAGTTCTCGCCGCCAAGGCCAAGGACAAGGCGGGCGAAGTCGCCGGAAAGGCCAAGGACAAGGCCAAGGAAGTCTACGACAAGGCTGCCGACAAGGCCAAGGACCTCTATGCCGACGCCAAGGAAGAAGTCGGCGAGGCCGTGGACAAGGCCAAGGCGAAAGGCGCCGAGGTCGTGGGCAAGGCCAAGGCCAAGCTCCAGAAGGACAAGGACGAGAAGGAGGCTTAATTCTCCCGCAGATGAAAAGATTGCTCTTATCGGCCACCCTGACCCTGGTCAGCGTGGCCGGTTTCGCCTGCACGAACCTCATCGTGGGCAAGCTGGCTTCCGTCGACGGAAGCGTGATGTGCACCTACAACTGCGACGGCTTCGGCTTCGCCTCCCCGCTTTCCTGGTCGGCTCCGGGACGCCACGCCCCGGGCGAGATGGTCGCCATCCGCGGCTGGGGTCCGGAATCCCCCGTGTACCACGTCGCGCAGGCCGACTATACCTACGGCGTCGTAGGCCTGATGAACGAACGGCAGGTAGCCATCATGGAGACCACCTGGGACGGCCGGAAGGAACTGGCCCGCTCCGAGGGGGCCTTCGACTATTTCACCCTGATGCATATGGCCCTGCAGCGGAGCGCATCGGCCCGGGAGGCCATCGAAGTGATGCACAACCTGGTACAGGAATACGGCTATAACGCCACCGGCGAATCCTTCGCCGTATGCGACCCCCAGGAAGCCTGGATCATGGAACTCATCGGCAAGGGGCCAGGCCGGAAGGGCGCCGTGTGGGTAGCCCGCCGCGTCCCGGACGACTGCATCTCGGCCTATGCCAACGCCAGCCGCATCCGCCAGTTCCCGCAGGCGAAGAAAGCGGACAAGAAGAAAGGCTTCTGCATCGTCGAGGGCGAATGCATGTATGCGGCCGATGTCATCTCCTTTGCCCGTGAAATGGGCTGGTATGAAGGCCCTGACAAGGACTTCAGCTTCCGAGAGGCCTACGGACCGCTGGATTTCAGCGCCATCCGCTACTGCGAGGCCCGCGTGTGGAGTTTCTTCCGCCACCACTACGACAAGGACGTGATGGACTCCTATCTCCCTTTCATCAACGGCCACACCGAAATCTGCGACGAACTCCCCCTCTGGATCAAGCCGGACAAACCCCTGAGCGTCCGTGACCTGATGGCCGACATGCGCGACCACTACGAGGGCACCGCCCTGGATATGACGGTCGACGTCTCCGCCGGTCCCTGGGCCTCTCCCTATCGCAACCAGCCTATCAGCTTCCAGGCTTCCGACGGGACCGCGATGTTCCGCGAGCGGCCCATCGGCTGCCAGCAGAGCGGCATGACGATGGTGTGCCAGATGCGTTCCTTCCTGCCCGACGAGGTGGGCGGCGTGACGTATTTCAACATGGACGACGCCACGATGGTCGCCTACGTCCCGGTCTATTGCAGCATCGACCGCGTCCCGGAACCGTTCCGCCGCGAAAACAACAACATCCGGGAGTTCTCCACGAAGAGCGCCTTCTGGATGAACAACTTCGTGGCAAACATGGTCTATCCCCGCTGGAGCGCGATGATCGGCGACCTCCGCGAAGCGCAGTCCGAGTTGGAAGATTATTACGCCGAGGACCAGAAGGAAGTGGAAAAGCAGGTTGCCGGCTTCACCCACCAGGAGCGCGTGGACTACCTCACCGCGAAAACCGAGGCCTACACGGACCAGATGATGGAACGTTGGGACAAACTCGCGAAACTCCTGATCGTCAAGCATAACGACCAGATCATGCAACCGTCCGAGAACGGTGTCGTGGTGGCCGGCCGGCGGAGTTCCCCGGCCTACGCCCCGGCATTTGTCGATGCAGTGAAAGAGGTAACCGGAGAACGGTATGTAAAGCCGTAAGCCGGGAAGGACGGAAAGACCCGGACTAAACCGAATTGGTCTTTCCGTACTTCTCGATCTCGGCTTCCTTGCTCTTCATCTCCAGCTGCGCGGCGATATAGACGGCCTGGTGGATATCCCAGTAGGAGACCGCCTTGTCGAGTTCAGCTTCGAGCCTGGACAGTTCTTCCTTCAGTTTCTCCACTTTCCGGGCGGCCGCATCGCGGGATTCCGTCTTTGTCTTTACGCTTTTGCCCTTGCTGATGGCTTCGTTCAGGTCATCTTCCCGGGTCTGGAGCGTCTGTTCCGCGGCCTCGATCGCATCCTGCTTTTTCGTGATGAGTCCCGGATGCGTGTCAATGATCTTGTCCGTTGCGTTGAACACCGTTTGGGCCGTCTTCGTCTTCGCTTTCAGGATGGCCAGTTCATGGTCGCGGAACCAGCTGCGGTAGCGGCACCAGGCGTGCAGCCACACCTTGGCAATGCTTTCCACGGCATCGCCCAGGATAATCTTGCTGTACTCCTCGAAATGCTTCTGGTAAGCCTCGGTCCCCAGATAGTATTCCGTCGAGATCTGCTTGGGATCCCGGTCTGCAGGAATCAGGTCATAGGCCATCAGGTACGAATACTGGGAAATGCCGCTCATGTAATCCCAGGTATTGTTGTTGTCGTCGCCCCAGTCCCAGGAAAATGACCGGTCGCGCAGTTCCTTTTCCACATATTTGATCAACGGTGAAGGCTCCGTGTCCTCATTCAGGAGCGGATAGCCGTCCTTGTCGTAATAGAAGCGCTCATTGTACTCGTCGATCTTGTAGGCAGCCTGGACCTGGTCATCCCACATCTTCTCGATGAACGCGTGCACTTCGTTCTTGTTATAGAAAGAACGGGCGTCGCAATGCAAGGGCATATGGCCGTCGGCGATATAGTGGGAAAGGATGAAGAACCGCATCGCGATGTGATTGTTGGAAGGGATCACGGGAGCGCCGGGATTCTCCATCGTCAGGATCTTGAAGGAGTCGATCAGGCTTTCCGTGAATGACTCGCAACGGTCGCAAAGGTTGTGGCGCTTGAACTGGATGTACGGCTGATCGTACAGGACGGAACCCTTTCCCCTGTTGAACATCCGCAAGGTCTGGGGCATCTTCCTGAACTTCGACTCGATCCGGATCTTCGGGTTCTCGTCATTGACCTCCTCCGGTTCGCCGTCGATCTCGCCTACGTCGTCCGCGAGGGCCGACTCGAGGCCGGAGCCCTTCTTCTGGTAGTCCGCCAGGGGGAAGTACTTGGCGATATGGCTGTTGGACATGTCCTTGAAGACAGAATCGGGATACCAGGCCCCCTGGAGGACCAGGTCCCGGTAGTTCTTGAACCAGGTGATGAGGGCTTTGGCGTCATCCTGCTGTTTCACCGGAATCTTCGCATACTCGATGCGCTTCATCGCCATCATGGCGAGCCAGGCGTGGGTGTATTGCTTCATGATGCTGGGGCGTTTCGGGGTAATGGATCAGAACGGACTATTTCTTCGCCGGTGCCGGACGGGCCATGCGCCAGGGATTGAAGTCGGACATCAACTCCAGGGCGGCCCGGTCGGGGGCGTTGCGGACTTCGCTCTTCACGTTGAAGATCATCGTCGGGGCGTCTTCCGGCGTGTAGGCAGGCCATTCGGGAATCTCCGGGCAGTTCGGATTGCCGGTACGCATGAAGGCGAGGAGGGCGGCGGACATCTGGTCGGAGACACCGCGCGGCTCGGCGCCGCCACCGGTATGGGTGACCATCAGGTCGGTATTCTTGAACCAGTAGCAGATGTCGGAACAGTGGAAAGCGCGGATACGGCCGCCGAAGAGCGGGGCGTTGTAGTCGAACCAGGCCAGATAGACCGGCGCCTTCTGCTGGCTCTTGGCATCGGCCGTGGCGAGGACGTTCTTGCGCTGGGCCACGGTAAGGTTCACCAGTTCAATGGGTTTCTTGTCCGGGAAAGCGGCCTGGTAAGCCTTGAGGATTTCCTCGGCGTTGGCCTGGCCGAACTGGTCGCGGACAACCGCGACGGCCCCGTCGAACGTAAGGTTCTCCATCTCCAGGTTCTCCTTGCTCAGGGAGAATTCGGAGGACGTGGTGCAGAGGATCAGCGGAATGTCCGCAGCCATGTCATCCTTGAAGAAACCGTCGGCCGGAAGGACAGAGCCGTCCGCCACCGGGGAAAAGCCGCCGAGTCCGGAAGCGACCCGGTGGGCAAAGGCATAGTATTCCTCCCAAGGCATCGCCTGCAGCTTTTTCACGTCGCCACGGACATTCTTGAGGATGGCCGCGCCGATGGCGGCGGAGGTGGCGGGATCCATGGCCGACGTCGCATTGCCGCTCAGGGCTACAGCCTTGTGTACCAACCCCTTGGCAGCAGGCATCGAAATCACGTCGCAGACCTTGGCACCGCCGCCCGACTGGCCGATGATGGTCACGTTGCCGGGATCACCGCCGAAGTTCGCGATATTGTCGTGGACCCACTGCAAGGAGGCGACGAGGTCCAGGATGCCCACATTGCCGGACTCCTTGAAGGCGGGATTGCCCGAGGAGGAAAGGTCCGTGAAGCCGAAGGCATTGAGCCGGTGGTTCACGCTCACGAAGACGATGTCGCCGCCGCGGGCGAGGTTCGCACCGGTATAGCCGTCCTGTTCGACGCTGTTGCCCGAGGAAAAGCCGCCGCCGTGCATCCACACCAGGACCGGACGCTTCTTGCCGTCCGGAGCCGGAGTCCAGACGTTCAGGTTCAGGCAGTCCTCACTCACATCATAATAGTTCCAGTGGTCCGTGAAGGTACTGGAGTTGTTCCTCCACTTGTTGTCCATGTTCTGGGGCGCATCGTTGCCGTAGAACATCGCCGGGCGGATGCCCTCCCAGCTTTCAGGCTTCTGCGGGGGCAGGAAGCGGTTCGCACCGCCGGTCGGGGCACCGTAAGGGATGCCCAGGTAAGTGTAGACATCGTCCAGGATGTAACCCTGGACCTTGCCGTACTGGGTCTGGGTGACGGCGTAGTCGTCACCGACAAAGAGACGCTGCCCGTCATTCTGGGCGGCCTTTTTCTCACCACTGCAGCAGGATGCTACGAGGAGTGCGGGGAGAAAGAATCGGAGGAGCTTCATATGGAAAAGTGTTTGGTGAAATATCCTGATTATTAAGGTCTTGCATCCGTATTCGCCAACGACAGCCCGACGTCGTACATCAAGTTGATGTTGGCCAGGGTACCGGTGAGGTCCCAGTCGTCCCGGTATTCGTCGCAGGGTTTGTGGTACCACGATTCCATCGGGTATTTGCCGGCGTCGCGCGGATCCAAGGGATGGAGGCCGTTTTCCACTACGACGGCAGGGACGCCTTTCTTGACAAAGTTGTAGTGGTCGGAGCGGAAGAACCAGCCGTCGGAATTGTCATCGTCAAAAAAGATTTCCCGTCCCTGGGCCGATGCGGCCGCTACAAAGTAATCATCCAGCGAACTTTCCCCGCCGCCCAGGATGACGATATCCCGCGTCAGGGGGGCCGGGCCGATGCTTTCGAAGTTCAGGCAGGCCACCGTCTTTTTCATGGGAAGCGCGGGATGTTCACAGTAGTACTGCGAACCGAACAGACCGCTCTCCTCCGAGGACGGGAACAGGAACAGGATGGAGCGGCGGGTCGGCTGCGGCAGGGCGAGGAACTTGCGGGCAGCCAGGAGGACACCCGCCATGCCGGAGGCGTTGTCAGTCGCTCCGTTGTAGATTTCATCCCCGGTCTCGTCGGGCTGGCCGAATCCCAGATGGTCCCAATGGCCGCAGAGGACCACCACCTCATCCTTCAAGTCGGTCCCGGGAAGGATGGCGCCCACATTGCGGGTTTCCTGGATCTCGGCATGGACGTCCATCTCGACCCGGCTGCGCATCTGGAGCGGGATGGCCTTGAAACCCGGTCTTTTCGCGGCCGCAAGTATTTCATCCAAATCCATCCCGGCCGCCCTGAACAGTTTCCGGCAGCCGTCCTCGTGCAGCCAGCCTTTCATGGCCAGTTCACCGGCATTCCCCGTCTCGGGGTCATAGAGGGCCAGGTTTCCTTCCAGATGGCCATTGACACAGACGTGCCAGCCATAGCTCGCCGCCTCCGTATTGTGCAGAACCAGGCATCCTGCCGCTCCCTGGCGGAGTGCCTCTTCGAACTTGTACAGCCACCGGCCATAATAGGTCATGTTCCTTCCCCGGAAAAGCGTAGCATCGTAATACCCGGGATCGTTCACCATCGCGATGACGATCTTGCCCCGGACATCCACCCCTTCATAATCGTTCCAGCCATACTCCGGAGCCTGGATGCCGAAGCCGCAGAAAACATACTCGGCCTCGGGAATCACCACCTTCTCCCCTGCCCGGGCCGTCCAGACGATCAGGTCGTCGGGGTAGCCGAGCTCGACCTTGCGCGGTCCTTCCGCCACGATTTTCCCGCCGGCAGGCCGGCAGGTGACGGCCACCATCCTGAAGGGTTGGACCCAACTGCCACCGAATGCCGGCTGCAGGCCCAGCCCGGCCAGCTGCCGTTCCAGATAGTCCACCGTAATGTCCTCATAGGGAGTCATCGGCTTCCGGCCGCCGAAGGCATCGGAAGAGATGGTCTTGATCCATTCCCGGAGGATCGCCTCGTCCTTTTGCGCGGGATCCTGGGCTATAGCCGGCAAACGGACCTCCCTGAGGATGTCCGCTTCGGCCATGTCCTGGGGATTCGTACCAGGAGCATCCTGCGGGATGGGCTCTCCCAATTCTTCGAACAGTTGGACCCAATACGCGGGATAGGTTCCGTCGGGTCCCTTGAAATTCATCGGGTAACTGTCGAACAGCGGCGTCCCGTCCGGCCGGCGATAGCTTTCCCACACCAGCTCAGAGCAGTACTGGCGGCCATTGTCGGGCTGGAACCAGTAATCGTACGGCTGGCCCAGGAAACGCTTGGCGTTGTCGATGAACTGCGGGGAGAAGCCTTCCTTCAACCGCTTTACCAGCAAGATGGGCTTCTGCCCGTCAGCTCCGGTGAAATCGCGGATAAGCGTATCCAGCGGATGCCGGTCCACCCCCCGCTTCATCGTAGCGTCGATAACCCAGACGGTGTCGTCGGCCACTTCCACGATGGCGACGTGGATGATATTCACGTTCCCATGTCCCACCGAAGCCGCGATGGCTCCGGCCGCCGTCCCCTCATCCCCCTCTGAAGGAACTCCGCAAAAGATCAGATCCCCGCTCTGCAGGCTCTCCGTCCGGGGAGCGCAGGCGACCAGGACCGCTGTCAGAATGGCTATGATTCCCGTTTTCATCCTTACGAAGATAGTGGAAAAAACAATACAATCCACCATCCTGTCCCGAATCTGGAAAAAAATACGTATTTTCGTGGAAACATCTGTTTATGAAAGCAATCCAGATCAGTCAGCCTTTCGCCCTGGACCTCATCGCCCTCGAGCAGCCGGTCTGCGGGGAAGAGGAGGTATTGCTGAAAATCCGCTACGTGGGGTTCTGCGGAAGCGACCTGAACACCTTCCGGGGCGGAAACGCCCTGGCAAAACAGCCAGTCATCCCCGGTCACGAAATCGGGGCCGAAATCATCCGGACGGGATCCCGGGTCCCGGCGGAACTCCGCCCCGGCATGACGGTGACCGTCAATCCCTATACGAACTGCGGGAACTGCGCCGCGTGCCGGAACCGCCGCTACAATGCCTGCGAGCACAACGAAACGCTGGGCGTCCAGCGGGATGGCGCCATGCGGGAGTACTTTTCCGTCCCTTGGCAAAAAGTCATTGTGGCTGAAGGCCTTACCGCCAGGCAATGTGCGCTGGTGGAACCGATGAGCGTGGGATTCCACGCCGTGAGCCGGGCCCAGGTGACGGACAACGATACCGTCGTCGTTCTGGGATGCGGCATGGTGGGCGCCGGCGCCATCGTCCGGGCATCGCTGCGCGGGGCCACGGTCATCGCCGTGGATGTGGACGGGAAGAAACTGGAAGTCGCGCGGATCCTCGGTGCCGCCCACACGGTCAACGCCGCGACGGACGATGTCCGGGAGCGGGTGGCCGGGCTGACGGAAGGCCGGATGGCCGATGTCGTCATCGAAGCGGTCGGAAGCCCCCTGACCCAGAACCAGGCCATCGACTGCGTCGGTTTCACCGGACGGGTCACCTTTATCGGCTATGCCCAGGAAGATACGGTGTTCCATTCCCGCCTGTTTGTTCAGAAGGAACTGACCATCAGCGGCTCCCGCAATGCGCAGCCGGAGGATTTCAGGGCTGTCATCCAGTATCTCCGGCGGGGAACCTGCCCCTACGACCGGCTGATATCCGCCGTCGTCCAACCCGAAGAGGCCGCGGCCGCCATGGCCGCCTGGCACGCGGATCCCGGGAAAGTGTTCCGCATCCTGGTTGAATTCAATTCCAACGAGTCATGATCTACCGGAAACTGGGAAACACCGGCCTGAAGGTGTCCGTCATCGGATACGGCGCGTCGTCCCTCGGCGGCGTCTTCCACGACTTTGACGAGCAGAGAGGCATCGAGTCCGTCTTCACTGCCATCGAAGCCGGCATCAACCTTTTCGATGTCTCCCCCTATTATGGGTATTACAAGGCGGAAAAGGTGCTCGGGAAAGCCCTGAAAAGTATCCCCAGGGGCAAGTTCTACCTGTCCACGAAAGTGGGCCGGTACGGAGAGGACGGCCACAATACCTGGGATTATTCCGCGGAACGGGCTACGCGCAGCGTGTATGAAAGCCTGGAACGGCTGAACATCGACTATATCGACATCATCAATGTCCACGACATCGAGTTCGCGGACCTGCAACAGGTGGCGGACGAGACCATCCCGGCCCTGGTGAGGCTGAAGGAGGAAGGCGTGGTGAAGCACGTCGGCTGCACGGATCTTCAGCTGGAGAATCTCCGGTGGATGGTGGAGCACGTCCCGGAAGGAACCCTCGGCAGCGTACTGAACTTCTGCCACTATTGCCTCAACGACGACAAACTGGTGGATTTCCTGGACTTTTTCGAGGCGCACCACATCGGCGTAATCAACGCCTCCCCTTTCTCGATGGGTCTGCTCACCCGACGCGGCGTCCCGGTCTGGCATCCTGCGCCGAAGCCCCTGGTCGAAGCCTGCGCCCGGGCGGCGGAGCATTGCGAGGCCAAGGGCTATCCCATTGAAAAACTGGCGATGCAGTATGCCCTGCAGAACAACCGCATCGCTTCCACGGTCTTCAGTACGACGCGGCCGGAGAATGTTCTCCGGAACGTGGAATACGTCAATGAACCCATGGACTTGCAGCTGCTGCAGGAAGTGCAGGAAATCATCGGCGACCAGCGGCGCGTCTCCTGGGCCAATACGTGATGCCATGAAAATCATCGACGCTCATACCCATCTCTGGCTTAGCCAGGATACCGTCGTGAACGGGAAAGCGATCCGGTCCCTCCCGAACGGCCGCAGCCTGTTCATGGGCGAAGAAGTGCAGATGCTCCCGCCGTTCCTGGTGGACAGTGTCAACAGCGCCGAAGTCCTCCTGTCCAACATGGACTATGCGCAGGTGTCCGCGGCGGTCGTCACCCAGGAATTCATCGACGGGCCGCAGAACGATTACCTGGAGGACG
Source organism: Bacteroidales bacterium (assembly GCA_017439305.1). Taxonomy (GTDB): domain Bacteria; phylum Bacteroidota; class Bacteroidia; order Bacteroidales; family UBA932; genus Cryptobacteroides. The sequence continues at coordinate 69,864 of JAFSJK010000063.1, forward strand.
TGAAGCGCCGCTATCCGGACCGGTTCTTCGTCTTCGGGATGTGCGAATTCCGCCGGCCGGACTTCCTTCCCGAAGCCATTGACCTGATGGACAGGGGCTTCCGGGGAATCAAGATTCCCGCCGCCCGGCTGCTCCTCCCGGAAGGCCGGGTGCGGCTGGACAGTCCCGAAATGATGCGGCTGTTCCACCTCATGGAAGACCGGGGCCTGATTCTGCACGTGGAATTGGCCGACGGAAACCTGCAGGTCGGGGAGATGGAGACGGTCATCGCCGAATGCCCCCGCCTGAAGGTGGTCATCGGCCATTTCGGGATGGTCACGCGTCCCGGCTGGATGGATCAGATCCGGCTGGCCCGGCATCCGTCCGTGTATGTGGAGAGCGGCGGCATCACCTGGCTTTTCAATGCCGAATTCTACCCCTTCCCCTCGGCTGTGCGCGCCATCCGGGAAGCGGCGGACGAAGTGGGAATCGACAAGCTGATGTGGGGCTCCGACTATCCCCGCACCATCACGGCCATCACTTACAGGATGTCCTACGATTTCATCGTGAAAAGCGACCTCCTCTCCGCTGGCGAAAAGGAGAAGTTCCTCTGTACCAACGCCCGGAACCTTTTCGGCTTCCGGAACCTGCCGGACCTGCCCTATATCCGGAACATGTCGGAATGAACACTGATTCAACACTATAACTGTCATGACCAACATTATCTCCAAGACGCTTTCCTCAGCAGTCTTCACCCTGGTCGCCCTGGCGGCCCTTTCCTGCTCCCCTTATACGGACCAGCCCATCCGTTCCGGCGAAATCTGGCCCGATGACCGGGGCGAACACATCAACGCCCACGGCGGCGGCATCCTTTACTATGACAACACCTTCTACTGGTTCGGAGAGCACAAGGGAGAGCGCTCCAGCGCCGCTTTTGTCGGTGTCACCTGCTATTCCTCCAAGGACCTGGTGAACTGGAAATACGAAGGTGTCGCCCTTCCGATCTCCGAGGATCCGGAAAGTGAAATCACGAGCGGCTGCGTGCTCGAGCGTCCGAAAGTCATCTACAACGAAAAGACCGGCAAGTTCGTCATGTGGTTCCACCTGGAACTCAAGGGCCAGGGCTACAGCGCCGCCCGTTCCGCCGTCGCCGTCAGCGACAAGGTCACGGGACCGTACACCTACCTGGGGTCCGGCCGGGTCAATCCCGGCATCATGGCCGAAAACGTGACGGAAGAGGATTTCGCCTGGTTGGACAGCCTGACGGAAGTTCCGACCTCCTGGACGCCCGAATGGCTGGAAGCCGTCTCCCGCGGCCTGTTCTTCAAGCGGGATTTCGAAGGCGGTCAGATGGCCCGGGACATGACTCTCTTCGTCGATGACGACGGAAAAGCCTACCATATCTACGCCTCGGAGGAGAACCTGACGCTCAACATCGCCGAGCTGTCCGACGACTACCTTTCCCACAGCGGACGGTATGTCCGCGTGGCTCCGGCCGGGCACAACGAGGCTCCCGCCATCTTCAAGCGGAACGGAACCTACTGGATGATTACCTCCGGCTGCACGGGCTGGGACCCGAATGCGGCCAGGATGTTCTCCGCCCCTTCCATCTTCGGCCCGTGGGAGCAGCATCCGAATCCCTGCCGTGGTGACAAGTCTGAAATCACTTACGGTGGTCAAAGCACCAACATCCTTCCCATCCCCGGGAAGAAGGACCTCTACATGTTCATGGCCGACATCTGGCGTCCGCGCAACCCGATCGACGCCCGGTACATCTGGCTGCCCATCCAGTTCGACGAGAACGGGACCCCGTACCTCGAATGGATGGACGAGTGGAATATCGAGGAGTATAAGTAGTCTCCGTCAGCGACAGTTATTCATATTCTCCAAATAGCCGCACGTAGGGTACCGTTACAGACGTCTTGAAGGGGGTCTGCCATGCGCCAAAGCACGATATCGGCACTTGGCGCACAAGAAAAGGCAGCTTGTGCGTCAAAAGTTGGATTTGTGTGCGGCAATTTGTCGAAACGATCCCCAATTCGCCCTGCGAAGAAGAACAATGGACCCGAAGGGTGGAGAGAAGGAATCAAATGGTATGCCTGGATACTTGTCAAAACGTCATATCACAAGGAAGCCTACATTCCCATACTATTCTTATTTTTGTGAGTCGTTATTAAAAAGAGTATATGAAATCAAATGCACCTCTGGTCTATTCGAAACCCTTGAATCGACAACCAGAACAAAACAGTAATGCCCTTGAAGGTGAAGGGAAAAAACCAAAGGTAACAGAAAGAATTGTTGATAGGTTAGATCTCCAACTGCTTCTTGCCGTCATCGTTTTTTTTGTATCTGCCTGGGCTTTCCTAAACGGGCGCATTTGCAACTTTACAGGAAGTGAGCCTATCAACGTTCAGATGAGTTACATCTTGGTACATTATATACTCACGCTAGTATTGGTTCTTTGCGTGTGCATTACCGCCGTCAAAGGTAATTTCGTCCTCAGGGAAGATGATGAAGACATCTCAGATGAAAATGTAATCTGCAGCATTAAGCTTTTCATTGAAGGCTGGTTCCCGACACTTCTCCTATGTGTAGGCGTATTGATCACTTCCTCCATTATTCCGTGGTATCTCTGGTTCCTATGCGCTGTTGTACTCCTTGTGATAAAGCTCAAGAGTTTCGACGTTACTCTTCCTTCCCGCTTGTGTTTCGCTCTTGGAGTGATTATACTTTTCCCAATCTTTGTCTCAACAATGACTATCGTTGAAAAAGAGGTTGATGTCGTTTTGGATAAGGATTATTATTCGCTCTCAGATGACGTGACCGTTTCCATTCAGTCCAAAGGCTATGCTTGCAGACATTCCCTTGTGTGTTTGGGTGATCCGCATTCCAGTTATACGGTTGATAACAATAAGATAATCCTGCCAGCTTCTTACATAGAGAATGGGAGTATCTCTGTCGGCACGGTCAGCCCGGCGAGTGGATTTCAAAACTTTTTTGTATATCCGTATCGAAAGATTTTTAATCTCCCCATTCAATATCCTTCTCTTGGAAATCACTTAAAAGAGCGGGCGTATTTCACTTCAAAACAGGTCATTGTTAGATAAATACATTCTTTGCGATGAAGAAAAACAATAAAACATGGATTCTCTTCTGCGGACTGTTGCTGTGCGCCTTGTTCATTGTGGTTCTCCCGGCAGTCAGTGCCCTGAAGAGCCAGTCCAGGTCGGCGTCTCTTCAGAAAGACAATCACTTGAGAGTTGAGAATAATGCCATTTATTTGGACGATCGCGAGGTCTATCGCTTTCTCCCGGTTGACGGCGGCAATGCCAGGCTTGGCGGGGCTTCTTCATTCTCTTTTTCGAAAGAAAAATCAATCACATTTGAATATACTAATCAGCATATTAAAAGCTTTTTAATTGGAGAGACTCCTGTAACAAAAGAATTGTGGGAATATGTCGTTGCTGATAAAATACCCGAAAACTCAGATGGCTTTTATTTCTATCCTCATACTTTTTCCTATAAAGACTGGTTAATTTTCCTTGTGCGGCTCCGGGAACTGACTGGGAAATCCTTCCGCCTCCCCACCAAGGATGAATGGGAATTTGCCGCAAGAGGGGGTATACACAGCAAGGGATACACATATTCCGGCTCGGATGATATTGATGAGGTCGCTTTTTACAAGGGTAATTTTTCTTATCCTGTCGGAAAGAGTTTCCCTTATGGTAAAAAGAAAAAGCCCAATGAGCTTGGATTATTTGATATGAGTGGAGGCGTTTATGAGTTGACTTCCACCCATATATACGAGTCCAATCCTATTTTCTTGAATGAGTACAATACCCTTCTTGGGAAAAAAGAGCGGAATGAAAAACTCACCGGGGACGATGTTAAGCATTTGCAGTTTCTCGAGAGTTATATCTGCATGGGAGGTGCGTATGATCAGCCTGCCGAGTATTGTCAGCTGAATATGCTTCCTTCTCATTTCCCCACCGAGTCAGGTGCTAGAATCATCATGGAGTACTAAATTACCATCGACACGCTCATTGCCTCGAAGGAAGCCCACATCACCGAGTTGGAAGCTTACAAGAAGAGTATCATTTTCATACATTTCCAGTGATTCCAGTTACAATAAACAGGATGTTTCACTGGTGTCCATTTATTTTTTATAAACTAATACGTAAACGCAAATTCAAGTTGTCCGGCCGTTTCGCATACTTCTTCCAACTTCTCGGAGCCATCAAACAGGTCCTGGATTGGAGTCTTGTCCGTCAACACACGACTTACCGAACGCGGCTTTTATACACGGTGGGATAAGGAACCTGTGACGGAGAAGCAGATATAGGCAGTTGTTCTCTCGCACCATGAAACGTTTGTGCGTTCGGAGGAGAGGATACAACTGATGTATTAGCCCGAAGGAGGCGTCGAATGGAAATGGCTGATTGTTAGCAAATTACGCTTAAGTGACTGCTCTATTTAGCCCACTCAATTAATCACAATCGCCTGACTATCAACCACTTCCATTCGACAGCCTCGGGGATGTCCCGATGTTCTTCCGGAGCAGGTAGGCGATTTCGGCTTGGTGGGTGGACCTGTACAAGCGACAGAACGGCTGCTTCATCGAGGTGGCCGTCTTTATTTGCCGGGATTATTTGGATATACCGGATTTCTTTCTACCTTTGCACTCCGAAATCCCGACACACAACAACTCCGGGCGAAAGCCATCAGAGGGGAAACTGTACCCTCATGGCTGGGATTCCGGTATCATTCATTGTCATATTGTTGTGTGCGTATGTCCGAAAACAACTATCAGCTGGTCGCCTGGACCGAAAACGGAGAGGTCAAGTTCTCCGGTGTTGCCTTATGGGAGCAGGAAATGCTTCTTTGGGATGAGTATTATTCTCTTTACTATTCCGAGGACAAAGGATGGGAGAGGTATTCCCGCCTTGTCCACATCGCTTGGCAGTGGGGTATGCTGCTCCTGGAGATGAAGGAGTATTGGAAGGCTTATGGCCGTTTTACCGATGGACTATATGCCTGCCGGGATGCGATGCGTTTTCTCCATTTCCCGGAAGATGGCGGTGTCCATCCATTCCTCCTTGCGATGGATGACTTGCTCGAGGGTTGTCATAAGGCCGCCCTGGAAGATGATAACCTGGAGGAGGTCTATTTTGAGGACAGCTTCCGTGATATCCGCCGTCAGCACTGGGAGAAGACAGCAGACCCCGAAAACGGAGGCTCGTTCTAAACAGATTTTATTATTTTTGTACATCTCAATCACCTTTTCAAGAGCCATGACGAACCATCCTGATACAATCATCCCTGAAGAAGCGACGCGCGAAACGAGGGAACTCGAGGGTGATTTCGAGGAAGAGCAGATCCGCTTGGAGAATGCCCATGACAATTATCTCAAGGCGGTCGAGAATGACGTGAACAGGTGCTCGTCCGCTTATGTCGACCTCGCCCGCAGGCTATGGAAAGCGGCGGAGGAAAGGGACTATCTGAGTATCCCGGGCATCGTGGATACAGTGACAGTTCCGGAAGGGGCCTCGCTCCTGGTCCGGGAGTGCCGGCAAACTAACTTTGGCGATAAAAGCGAACTGTATGTCCGGGATTCCGATGGGAAGAAGCACGCAGCAATCTTCCATTACCTCGGCGTCGAGGATACGTCCATGGGGGCCTGGCAGACATACCTTCTGCACCAGTTGTGGCACTGCCTGCCCCTCTGGTGGCATTCCAACTACGCACGAAGGGTATATGTCTGTTCGAAAGAGGACCTGGCCACAACCACCCTCGGCAAAGCGAGGCGCTCCTGGAGGACGAGATATATGATGAGACGGCTAGGAAGCAACTACCGTCCCATGGATTTGGACACGTTGGATCTTACTCCGGAGCTATTCTTCTGGGACGGCAGATACTACGTCTCCTGCTGCTACTGGTCCGAATTCGGAGGCCTCATCCGGGAGTATGCCGAACTCATCCTCTCGGACGGACGGATGGAAAAGTTCCTGGTTTTTGCCAAGAAGACGCTCTTCAAGTATGATTGCGGGGTCATTTACTGAATCCCGGATGTTTCTGTCAGATGCTAAAGCCGAACGTCTTCTTTGTGGGCATCGTCCATTTGTCTCCGAACTTGCCTCCATCCGTGCGTGGAGGTTCGGGAAGGGGAGGTAATGTGGAGTGGAGTGTCAAAAGTGGTGTCATCATTGGCACCATTTTGAAAACTCCACATGAGATAGGATCATTTCACATGCTGCTTCGATGATGTTATCCTCACTATCATATTTAACCCTCTCAACATCTAATTGTATCTCGATATCGGGCGGAACGCCGTTCTCATAATCAATTCCGGATCTTGAAATAAGCTTTATCGTCGGTATCCGGTATAACCAACCATTTGATAGTTCATGATAAACTGGAATGCTTGTTCCCCCTGATGTCTTGACCCCGACAATACAAATATTATTACATCCTTTTGCACTCGCTGCAAAAATGGATGCCGCACTATATGACCTGTTGTCAATCAGAACAATAAGTGGTTTTTGCCAGAGCTTGCTCTTTTCCTTGATCCCGGGCTTGAGCAGCATCCCGTTTTGTTTTAAATCATCGCGGATGTCATTATGCCTGACCAGTGATTTGAACAGTTCTTTTTCAAGGGGCAGGAATTTGAGCAGTGTCCTCACATTCTCGTACGCCCCGCCTCGGTTACCCCTCAAATCCAAGATAAGCCCCTGGCAATCTTTACAATAGGCTAACGCTTCATAAACCTGGTCATCTGATATATCATCCAAGAAACTGGCATATTCAATATATCCGACCAATCCATTATGAATGGTGTTGTAACGCAATCCCCCTGCTATTTTTACATCCTCGCCTAAATAATAAGAAACGAGCAAACGAGATACATGTGTGACTAAATCAATCCGATACCCGGACCATTCTTTCGTATCCGTTTTCAAGCTTACATGTCCGTCGTTCAACTCTCCGAGCATCTGGCATAAAACGGAGAACAGTTGACTGTCATCCATGTCATCGCTGACCTGTCCACGATATTTCGTATAGACGGTATCCCAGTTCACGTCTCTATTGGGAAAACAGACGTATTTTTGGTTCACGGCATTCCAGAGCTCGTCAAACACCTCCGTTGATGTCGCTGCCGTCCTGTCGGGAAATAATGTATCACACGAGACGAGGGACATCAAGATGACGGCAGCCGTCAAGACAATTCTCTTATAGCTCATAATCAAAATGCTTGGTGAGACCGAAACGGAAAGCAATCCCGAGTTCAAGAAATTGTAGTTGCAAACGGTCAGGAATGACCTTGCCGGAAGAAAAGCAATAGTGACGTAAAGATAACATCAGACAGTTTCCGTGATTCAATGTCCGGCAGACTCCGACTCGAAGGTCATTTCCCGGGAAGGCATTGAACGAATAATCTGAAGAATACACGATCCCCCACATGTTGGTAGGCGACAGAAATGCAATGAAGGGGATTCTGTCTTCCATTTTGACAGACCATCTTCGAGGCAGTTTCCATTCTGCAGAGAGACACATTTTGGCATCATAGTCGAGGGTATAAAAACAGAAGTACTCTTGTTGCCCTAACTCAAATGCTCTGGTGAACAGGTCGTTTCTCATGAATCCAAGGGCACCCCCAACTTTCACGGAAAAAATGCTATTGGTGTATACGCCGGCCAAACCGCCAAAGGAAAAATCCAGTCGCCTGTCAAGCATCGTAGACAGATCCTTGTGATACATATTGCCCAGCCAACAGTAGGAAGCGTCGATATCAGAAAAAAAGACGGCATTTGTACTGCTGGCAGAGAAACAGAGGCTTATCCCGACGAGTGGACCATTGTAGACCAATGGAGAGTAGAAAGCATACTTTACGCCCATCATACCACCATTCAAGGATGGAGTAAGTGATAAGGTTGGCCTATCCCGTTCTTCCGCATAAGACAACGTCGGCAGAAACAGAAGAAGGAAGATGAATGCTTTCAATTTCATTGAATGATAATACTCTTACGGTGTCAAAGATAACCATATTCCCATGCACCTCCAAATTCAGAGTACTAGTCGAGCTGATGGCTTGGATTCGTCACTGGCGCGCCGACATTTCTCCCCCTCATGCATGAAATGCCATAATCGCGAAAAGGCAGCCACGCGGCTGCCTTTTCGTGATTCCGTTGGGACGGTCGGAGAATGTGCCATAGAAGCGCCTACAACGCTGTTTTTCATTGACTTGAGGAGAAATCTTGACACTCCGAAATGTCATGAAAAATCGGGGCAACTCTAAATCGGGGAGACAAGATTTAGCCCCTTGTATCCCCCCATAATAGGTTGCATTTTTGTGTGAAAGTTAAACTATTTGCAACGAGTATTATGGTTATTTTGTACAATCTTAGATTTTATGTCCATGACCTCAATGGAAGCGTCATGGCTCGCGCGAGGTGGGAACACAAGACTCGCGCAGTTGTCTTTGCTTGCGGCGTGTTTGCCGAAAAGAGTAAATGGGATTCTGACCAGCAGAAGGCCAAAAAGGGAACCGTCCATTCCGTCAATGGTCATAGCTGTTCTGCGCGCGACATCAACTCTGCTATCTCGGAAATGAACGAGGTCATTTCTGAAGCATTCAATGAATTTGGTCGAGCCGGCACCTCTCCGACCCCAATGGAATTAAAAGATAAAGTAAAAGCCAAACTGGAGGAACTCCACCCAAAAGTCAAGGTGGAAGAAGAGGCCAAATCCTTGAAAGAAGGTCTTGTACACACTAAATCAATAGATTCCATCTTTGACGAATTCATCTCTGCTAAATGGGATGAAATGAAGTGGCGTAGTGAATACACTATGCACCATTACAATGAGATTCGAAACAATGTGAAGTCTTGCATGAGTGAGTCTGGTCGATTTAAGGGAATGACTGTCGCCGATATTAATACTTCTTTTTTAAATGAGCTAAAACGCTGGTATGTCAAAAACGAATACTATAACAAGACGACCAACAAGCACTTCTCCAACTTGAAGACAGTCCTGAGATGGGCAAAGTCAAAAGGTTATCCTGTCCGTGATGAGGTAATCTTCTATAAAACGGAATTGGATGACCCTCAGAAAGTTGTTGTATTCATTTATGACGATGAACTGACTAAGCTACTGAACTTTCCTTTCAAAGAGGGAAGCCACCTTGATTCTGTTCGAGATTTATTCTGTTTTATGGTATTAACCAGCTTACGAATCTCTGATTTGAGGAATCTCAAAAAGACTGATGTTTTAGGAGAAACTATCAGAATCTACACCCAGAAAACACATAAACCCGTTATTATACCAATAACAGAGCGAGCCCGAAAGATTATCGACAAGTACAAAGATTCTATCCCTGGAGAAAGGCTTTTCCATGTCTTTTCCGACCAAAAAATGAACGATGGCATAAAGGAGGCGGCAAAGAAGGCTGGACTAAGTCGGCTAATCACTGAAGTTCATGGTGAAGGGACTGTAATAAAACAGGAGACGCACCCGTTATTCGAAACCCTAAGTTGTCATGACGCCAGGCGTACCTTTGTATGCCTTTCTCTCCGACTTGGTATCCCAGCAGAAGTCATTATGAAAAGCACCGGTCATACTAATTATCAAGCATTGAAGCCGTATATGGATGTTATGGAAGAAACAGTGACCGAACAAATGAAGAAATGGGATTCCAAACCGCAGAAGGGAAAGAACACCATAGAGGAGCTAAAAGCTCAACTTGCAATACTTCAGAGACAAATTGAATCCATGGAAAAGGGAGATGATTAGCACTCCCCTATCCTATCCATCTATCCATCCTCCATTTTCCGGGGGATGGTTTTTTGTTGATCTGAAATGGTACTTTTCGCTCTCCCCGGGGAAGAAATTCCTTATGAATGAGATGCTTAGGTGAAAAAACACCAAGTTCGTCCATATCCCATGATAGAAAATTTATTTGAAACATTGTTCGGCAGCGGGAAAAATAGTACCGAGCTGAACCGTCAGAGCATTGCTGTATTGTCTGGCGAAGAAAAGAAACAATCAGCACCATCACCCCCTCGCTATGATGACCCGGAAATGGAAGTCTTAGCCAAGGAGTATGGAGAATTGACCGATGGGAAGATCATCGAAGCCACCTTGTCCGACTTGCTTCGTATCCTGCCCCGGTCCAGAAGAAAATCAGACGCATACAATAGTCTGAAGAAGAGATTGGAAGCGTTAGGGGTCCAGCTTAGAGTGGTCCCGAATGTTAAACCTAATAACCATGAGTAAACGAGGAAGATTTGATGTAAAGAAACTAAAGAAGAATGCGGCCGGACTATATGAATTTACGGCCTACTACTACAGAAACAAGATAACTGGTAAATACTATTGCGGTGTCACCCTTCATCCAGGCAATAGAAAATCAATCTGGAAGGGCTTGACATTTAAATACGCGGGAAAGAAACTAAATGATGCCAGGAAGTTATATGGCGTTGGAAAAGAAGTATGGGAGTATGAGGAAACGACTATCCTTGTCGCCGATATAAATGATGTGATTGCGACCATGGAGAACGTTGAGAGAGCCCTTATTCTCAAATATGACTCATACCACAATGGCTATAATTCTAATTTCGGTGGACTAGGCAGAGGATCCAAAGGTTATGTGTCTGTTTCAATGCCTGGAGTTGGTACTGTATTATATAACTCTTGTGAAGAAGCGGCAGCAGCTCTAAAGATGTCCCCTGGAATTGTCTACTACTACGTCTATACCAGCAAGACCCATAAGAAGAAGGGCAACGGCTATGTCTTCGATGTCGTGCCCCCTTCATGGACAACCACAATTACCACAACGCCATGAAACACAAGCTACACCTTACAGGAGTGGAAGTAGATCTGTCCATTCCGTCCGCCGATATACTTGCTGTCCTTCAGAAATCACTCGACCGCTTTTACCCCAACCAACTGGTAAAGGCGGATTCTTATACTGAAATCGATGAACGGACCTGCAAGATTACCTTCATCCGAGACCTTCCCTTTGATTACAGCTGTGCTTTATCCGGATGTCTCGGTTATATTGACACCTCCATTCTATCCGGTTTTCCTGAGGACAGCTTCACGTTCAATCCTGGGTCAACAATGGAACCGATCATCAAAACGCTTCTACCCTGGGGTAAATGCTGGTATGTTCCAACGGCCGCATTCATAAGCCTCCTAAAGCAACTGAATGAAAAGATGCTGTCCGAGAAACTAAGCCGAGTGAAGATATCAGCCGGGGTGGACAAGATAGAGATTATGGTCAAATACTCCAGAACAAAGGGCAAATATGATGATGATCTTGCCGACCTGGAGACTGAACTCGGTGCTCCGCTTGAAGATCATCGAGGAGAAACGCTGTCCTTTACGCTGAAACGACTGGGAGACGTTTGTGAAAGGACGTATCTCAAAAAGAAATCGTACCAAGGATTGACTTCGTACCTGAAGAGAACTTATGACATTAGACTTGAAATAACATAAAATAAAACGAAAGAACCACCGCTAGCCCACTATAGGAAGGAAGAACAGGGGCAGGGTGGTTCTTTTTTTATTGCCAAATAGGTAGTATACGCTGAATCTATGAGCCGGAAGATGCCGTATTGAAGTCCGCCCCGAGAATGGATTGGGGTGAAGGGGCTTCTTTTTTATTCCTGGTCCTATCGCCGTATACTGAAGCAGGCGGTGGAAGAGGAATAATCCGATTAACATCGTCGGAGATTCTTCACTGTCCGTTCTTGTCCATGACGGGGCGGATCGGGTAGCCGAGATCGCGGCCTTTGTGCTCCATGGCGGGACGCGTCCCTTGATATTGGTGACAAGCAGCCCAAGCGGCCAGGGGATTCTTTGCGTATAACGAGGACGTCCAGTAAAATCCATCCCGGTAATAGGTGTCTGCGTAGCTTTTATAAAAGCCTGCGGCCGGGAAGAAGATAGAAGCCTGATTGGCCTTGTAAGTAATGCTCCAACCTTTGTGTCCGTTGATTTCCGTCCATGTCCAAGTGTAATTCGTTTCATCCGATGCGGTTGACAGCAGTTCCTCAAATTCATCCTTCGAGGGCATTCGCCAAGTCTTGCCCCATGCTATTCTGGCAACATCATCATCTGGCTCAAGAATCAGGATGTCGTCTTTCAATCCATCCTTGCCATGTCTGCCGTCGGTACAATACTTGGTGAGAATCTCGTATCCTCCGTTAAACCGATAATTTCCCCAAGTGTACACTTTCTTGGGCTCTAATTCACCCCAAGCGTAGTAATCCCCGAATTGCTCCGGAGCGTCAGCTCCAACATTCTTTTCTGCCCATAATACGGACAGGCCCAAGTCTACTGCGCCCTTCGGAACGTCCCCGGCCTTTGTAATGAAAGATTTGACAGCCCCCGTCCGACTGACATTGCCAATCTTCACGAAGGCGACATAATAATAACGCGTCTCAGAAGAGAGGCTTTCCACAAGTGCGGTAAACGGTTGTTCGGAAGGCGTACCGGACAGATTGTAAACGGTCCCGTTATCCGGATTGGGTAAACTCTCCTCCGAAAGGATAAATCCGAAAGTGAGGCGGGAGGAAGCATCGAATCCGTGAATCACGGCCGCTCCGCTAAGCGTAGAGGAATGGGCAGAAACATCAATGGTATCTCCGGTCGAGACCTGGATGGTTTTTTCTTCTTCGGTCTTCTCGCAAGCATATAATGCCGCCAAGACCATCAACATACAGATTCTGATTCTTTTCATCGTGCCCGTATTTTAATACTTGTCAGAAACTGCTCGAACCTGGTAGCCGTAGGATTTATCCAAATCTTTCATTCCGGCAATCCCCCAGACTCCGCTGTAAAGCATCCATGCCCAGGCGAGCTGCGGATTCTTCTCGGAAACGGATGAGGACCAGTACACGCCTTCCCCATAATAAGGACTGCTACCGGTAGGACATGGAAAGAAAACGCGGTTCCCATTCTTGCGAAACAGAATCTCCCAGCCGTAGCAGGCGTCGTCTGCCCTTGTCCAAGTCCATTGATAACCGGAATCCGTATATGTGGCATAAAGCTCTTCGAAATCTTTTGACGTGGGCATCCGCCAGGAAGACTCCAACGGAAGGGCTGTCGCTTCATTCCAAGGAAGAGACGTTCCGCCTTCTCCAGGAAGCGACGCGCCTTCATTCCGATCCGCCCAATAGACGGACAAGCCGATGTCCACCGCTCCGAAAGGGATGGGATTGCCGGGTGTTTTGAAAGATTTCACCTCTCCGGTCCAACTCTTCCCGAGGATTTTGACATAGGCCGCATAATAATAGGTCGTTCCGGCAGACAGGCTTTCAATTTGTATCATGATTTGGTTGTCGGGAAAGACCGTCTTGCACTCATATTTTTCGGTCGTGTTCTCGGAAAGATCGGGGTCCTCGGAAATAAGAAATCCCCAGTTCAGTGAAGATTCCAAATCCAGGGAAGAGAAATCAACGGTCCCCGTCACGATGACTGAATTCTCCCGGACATCCCGAACCTCGCCAGTCGTTGCACGTACCGGCTCTGCAGGAGGATCCTTGTGACAACCGGCCAGTAAACATAGGGTGACAAACCCAAGAATAAGTGTTGAGTGGCTAAATAATCTTCTCATAAAGCTTGAATGTATCCAATACAATTTTGAGAATTCGAATTAAATGTGCACCATACTTCAAAGAACAAAAATACACAAAAAACACAGAAATACAAATAATTACAATACCCCAGTGACGTCCTGTAACCAAGTGGTCTATTGGCGTGTGGTTAAGTCTCCATTCTCCTTCACAATCTCATATTGATCCACGCCGGTTCATCGCGTCGCTCTCCACTCAAGTTGGAATGGGTTGTGCGCGCTGAATCTATGAGCCGGAAGATGCCGTATTGAAGTCCGCCCTGAGAATGGATTGGGTGGAGCGGCTTCTTTTTTTTCATTGCAAAAAACTCATTTCCGGGAGAGACATGTTTCGTTCTCAGAAAATGACAGGCACGGTTAAAAAAGTATTGACCGGAGTTCCATCAACCTTTCCCGGTTCCCAATCCTGTATCTGATTCACCGTCTCGAAAACTTGTTTCTCAAAAGCACTGAGCTCATCGGTAGTCGCACCATTGATGAATCTCTTACCCACCCACATCCTTGGACCAACCAGCTTTCCGTCCTTGTCGATAATAAACACGACCTCGAAACTATCAGGATTATCATCACTCTTTTCAGGATGGAATCTGCGTTTGAATTCTTGAAGGAATCCTTCTGTAAATGGAAGGCCATTGCACAATGGAAGGGTGTCAACCCTATCTGACTTATAAACACCCAACCCGGTAATATGATCATAGAACGATACGTAGCCCTTCGGCAGATTGTTAAACCAGACCAACTCCCAAAGCTTCACACGATCGACTTCTTCGTGTTCATCGAAAATAACCTTCGTGTAAGTCTTGAGTGCATCCAAATACTCAGGATCAATAGCATCTTCTATTGCTATAGTATCTATTGAATCTGCCGTAGAGTTAACCTCGGTCCGGTAATACAGTTGCATGCCGTCCAGGCATGATACGTCATAACTCAACGCTCCGCTTCTGGTTATCGTGAAAGGTATGAGCACCGGTCTGGCCAGCCCATAGACACCGTCCCCGTCAGGATAGTCTCCCGGATCCCGGGACACGACAAAATTATACTTCCAACTAACCTCCCGTGGCGAGTAAGGTGCATCTGAACACAGTTGCCACAGCCATTTACCATTTTTGTCATAGGCGAGGGTGTGAATATGCTGCCGAAAACTTCGATAGTCCTTTTTCTGTAAATCCGCAGGTCCGCCGATGCATTGGATTGCACGAAGTTTTACACCGGGAATCGGATCATCGAGGCCAAAATAGTATGACTCTCTCGTGGCTTTTGCATAGGTGAACGTACACGTATCGCCGATAACCGTAAGCACATTCTCTGGGTCATTCAGATCCACGGCAATAAGACTGTCCCTCTTGGCAAGTAAACTGGTATGGAGGCTATCATCGAGATACTCGAATTCTACGTCACCGCTAAACAAATCAAGAAGGAGTCCACGAAGCAGTACCTTCTCTTTTGCTTCAACTTTGGCTCTATCCCGTTGAAAGTCAAGAAGGGCTTGTTTATCTTCTGGATACCGTCCATATACGAATCTGTATGAATAGATAGATTCCCCGAGTGTTTCGAATATTAAACCACCATAATACTCAACAATCTCTCCGTTATCAAATATCTCGCGTATCTGTCCGTTGGAAGGAAGGCAGAACGCCATTATCAACAAAAATACATATAAAACTCTTCTCATGGTGCAAACTCCGAATAACGACCAAATATAGCGATTATCTCACAATAAATGTATACTGCTCAATCACCTTCCCGTCACGATACATAGCAAATCCCCGACGTCCGCTCTTAAGGGTTATGCCGCCGCCATACAAAAAAAGTGATACCCCGTTGCCGATTGTATCACATGATCAGTTTGTATTAAAGCGTCTATGGTGTCGTGTCAGTGCTATCTTTTACTAATCTAAACTCTCTCGAGGCGGTCGATAAGGTATGATTGATTATTTTCAAGCGGAGGATAAGCTTGTAATAGACGGGATTGTCTTCGCTCCACCATTGTGGTTGTGGGATTGTCAACCCTTGTCTTGAAAAAGAAGAAGGGGCGCCATATTTGCCAAGGTCTTGGATTCTTTTTTCAACCAGTTTCCCTTGTGGGTCGTAAACCTCATAGATCATTGAATAGCCCCTATCGTGGGTTTTATAGTATCCCGTTGACCTGTCGGGAAGTATGAGGTCAATTCCTTCGAGTCCTTTTGCGTTTGCATCGACATATGCTTCAACATAGACATCCCTGATATTCCCGCGGGTAATGACGATGGAACTCTCATCGATGGTAGAGTCATCACTCATACAACTCAATAAGCCTACGAGACAAAAAACGGCAAGAACGAACTTTCTCATATGCTTCTATCAACTATATTTGATGTAATGATGGTTCCGTGGCTGCATACAAAGATAAGGAAATATATTGAAAAACAATAATTCTTATAGAAAAATCAATAAATCCTCATCCCCACTCCTAAGGGATAGGCTTGTC
>JAFSJK010000005.1 GCA_017439305.1 Bacteroidales bacterium
GTCCCGCAGGGTCGGGAGGTTGCTGCCCGTGAAAAGGGCTCCTTCGGGCGTCCAGTTCACCAACAGGACATCGGCTGCGGCCCAACGGGCGATATCGTAGAAGCGGCGGCCTTCCAGGGCCTGTTCCACGCGGCGCTCACGACGGACTGCCTGGATGTACTTGTTCAGGCTCCGGAACGGATAATCGGCTTCGGTGTTGTACTCGCGGTCGAAATCCATCGCCGGCATGCCCACGCGGTCGCGGAGCGGCTTCAAGGCAGCGATGATCCGGGATTCGTTGCCGGCGCCGTCCAGCTCGGCCAGTGCTTCGGCGTAGTTCAGCAGGACATCGGCATAGCGAACCTGGATGGCCGGCGTAGCACCCTTGTATTCCGCTTCCAGATTTCCGGTATAGTCGATCTGGACGTGCTTGAGGATGGCATAGCCTGTCGTGTTGTGATGGTGGCCTTCGGCAAAGAGCGGAGGTGCCGGCATTCCTTCCTGCATGTCCGGACGCAGGACCTGGCCGGGCATGGCGACGGTCTGGGCGAGGCGAGGGTCACGCACCGTGGGCAGAAGCTCCTGTCCGTAAACGACCTGCGCGGCTTCCCGCTCGGCCTTGGTGTAAGGTCTTCCGTCGATGGACAGGTAGTCGTTCACCAGGGAAGAAGTGACACCGACGCCACCGCCGCCCTTATTCAGATAGCGGTCCACGTTGTTGCCCACGAGGTCTCCGTCGTAACGCTTGTACCAGAGCACTTCCTTGTTGTTGTCCAGATTCGTGGTCTGGAACACGACCCGGTAGTCGTCGTTGGTCTTTCCCGTGTTGTGGATGGCCCATACGCCACGGTCCATGACGGCTTTGGCGGCTTCGGCCGCGGTCCGCAGATAGGACTGGATCTTGTCATCGGTGACGGTCTTGTCGTAGAAGGCGTCGTTCTTGGCCTTGTGGTATTTTTCCCACGTGCCTTCGAACAGGGCGACCTCGCTTTTCAGCGCGCGGGCGACATCGCGGTGGACGCGCATCGTGGCGGCGCTGTTCTGTTCATTGAGGAGGCTGATGGCCTCATCCAGGTCCTCCAGGATGAAGTCGGTCACGGCCGTGCGTGAGTCTTGGCCCACCTGCATGGCTTCCAGGTCCGGATTCAGCGGTTCCTTCACGATGGCGACCCCGCCATAATCCTTGAGCAGCTGATAATAGTACCAGGCGCGGAAATAGTAGGCCTCGCCGATGAGCTGGTTGTAGTTGCCCGTCTTGTCGCAGTTGTCCTTGTTGTTCAGCAGGAAATTGACATTGCGGATGCGGGTATAGGCGCTCAGGGAAACGGCGTTGCCGATGGAAAGGGCGCCGTTGATGCGGGCGACCGGTGCCGAAGCGGCCATGTTGTCGCTATAGGTGTCCGATCCAGCGATATGGTTGCCGCCGCCCATGCCGAAATCCTGTGTGCGGACGGCTGTCTCGTAAAACTGGTTGATGTAATTCTGGATTTCACCGGTGGACCGGAACGGGTTATTCGTGGAAAGCACGCCTTCCGGGTCCTTGTCCAGCTTGAAGCAGGCCGTTGCGGCCGTCATGATGGCCAGTACAGTCAGTATATTGCGTAGTTTCATGATCATGGAGCGTTTAGAAGTTGACGACGATACCTACGGAAACGGTCTTGTTCATCGGATAGCTCTTACCGGCGTCTGAAGCGCCACGGTTGGCATTACCGCCGTTATAGGAATTATAGGTGAAGATGGCTTCCGGATCGAAGATCGTGGACAGTTTGGTGAAAGTCAGGAGATTTTCTCCCGTCACGTACAACTGGGCCTTGCTCAGGCCGATTTTGCCGATCAACGACTGCGGAAGGTCATAGGACAGGGTGACGGTCTTCAGGCGGAGGTATGCGGCATTCTGCAGGTAACGGTCGCTGCACTGCTTCTGCTTGCTCTGGTAGGTGCCCACGCCGCCGGCGTTGTGGATGTACGGTTTGGGATAATAGGCGTTGGGATTGTCTTCCCGCCAGTAGTCCATGTGCTCCTTGAGCACGGTCACCTGGGCATAAGGTCCGAAGCCCCAGAAATAGAGGGAGCTCGAAGGGTCATAGTCGCGCTTGCCCACGCCCTGGAACAGGAAGTTCAGGCCGATACCCTTCCACCAGACGGATCCGTTGATCGTGTAGTTGTAGCGGGGAGTGGTGTTGCCGATAACGGTGAAGTCTCCCATGTCACCCAGGGTATTGCTGCCCTTGTTGATCTTGCCGTCCCCGTTCAGGTCGATGTATTTCACATCGCCGGGCGTCCACTTCGTCGCGCTGATGAAGGAGTGGTCCAAGGCATTGAAGGCATCCGCCTCGGCCTGGTTCTGGATGAGGCCGTCTGCCCGGTATCCCCAGATCTCGCCGACGCTCTTCCCCTCATACCAGCTGCCGGCAGGATCGGTTCCGGTCGGGTTGGAATACTTGGTGACGACGGCCGTGGCGTCCGACACGGAACCGCCGATGGAGTAGTTGAAGTCGCGTCCGGCGTGGCCCCGGTAGTTGATGGCGAATTCCCAACCCCGGTTACGCATGTTCGCGTTGTTGGTCTGGGGCGCGCTGGCACCGAAGATGTCCGGATAGTCTTCGCCCGGGCCCAGCATGTCGCGCGTGTCGCGCTGGAACAGGTCGAAGGAGCCGGTGAGGGCGTTCCCGAAGAAGCCGAAATCCAGACCGACATTCTGGTTCAACACCTTTTCCCAGGTGGTGAGAGGATTCACCACGCCGGGAGCCTGGGTGTAGGAATGGCGTCCGTCGGAGTAAATGTAACTGCCCAGACCGGAACTCATGCTCATGGTGGAGGCGAAAGTATAGGTCGCGGCTCCTGCCTGGTTGCCCAGCAGACCGTAGGAGGCCCGGAGTTTCAGGTTGGAAAGCCAGCCGGAAGCGGACTGCAGGAACGGTTCCTTGTGAATGTTCCAACCGGCGGAAACGGACGGGAAGAAGCCCCAGCGGTGGTCGGCGGCGAAACGGGAAGATCCGTCGTAACGGCCGTTCAGTTCCAGCAGATACCGGCCGTCATAGTCGTAATTGATGCGCCCGAAGTAGCCGCGGGTGGCCCACCCGTAACGGGTATCCGTAATGGTCTGGTCGCCATTGCCCATGGTGACGCTGGGCGTGGCCGTGGTGTAAAGGCCGGTGATGGCGTTCTTGATGTAGGCGTAGTGGTAGTCCTCTTCCTGATAGCCGGCCAGCAGCGCGAAGTTGCTCTTTTCGCCCAGCGTGAAGGAATAATTGGTGTAGAGGCTGATGCTCTGGTAGTTGGTGTTCGTATTGGACCGGGTATATTTTCCGTCCTTGGGAATGCCCAGCTCGGAACGTCCGCCCTTGACGGTGGTCACTCCGTCCATCATGTAGATGTCCGGCGCGATGGCCACGGCTTCGTAATTGTTGACACCCAACCGGTAGGTGTAGTCCAGATTGATGAACCAGTTCTTGACAGGCTGGATCTGCAGCCCGGGGGTAATGTCCAGACGGTCGCGCTTGGTGGTCGTGTAAGTACCGCTCTGGAGGTAGGGGATCATCGTAAATTCCACATAGTGGCCATTGTCATCTATGTAGTGTTTCGTGGAGAACTCACGGGCCAGGGTGTGGTAGAAGCCATAGCCGATGGCACCGTCCCCGAACGGACTGTCGGTCTGTCCATGGACGAATTTGGTGCTGAACATGAGCTTGAGCCAGTCGGTGACCTGGGCTTGCGTGTTGGCGTTCACGTTGAAACGCTTGTAGCCCATGTCGGCGAATCGCAGCGCACCGTCTTCGTCATACATGCCGCCGCTGACATAGTACTGGACTTTCTTGCTTCCTCCGCGGATGGACAGATTGTGGTTGTGCTTGAGCGCCCAGTCCTTGTAATGGAGCTTGAAATAGTCGGTGTTGCCGAGGCCTTTTTCCGAGTTCTCGAAGGACGACGGGTTGGCCGTGGGATTGTTGCGGATCTCCGCCCACGGGTCGGCGGACGGATCTCCGTCGATGAACCGTTGCAGGTCGGCGATCTTTTCGTCGGAATACTTTCGGGGTGCATTGGCATTGGCGGCGCCGTCGTTCCAGAAATGGGCGAAATCCACGGAACTGGCCATGGTCGGAAGCTTGGTCGGTGCGTTCCATCCGACATTGCCGGAATAGCTGATGACGGGCTTCCCGTCGGCTCCGCGCTTGGTCGTGACCAGGATGACACCGTAGGCGGCCCGGGCTCCGTAGATGGCGGCGGAGGCGGCGTCCTTGAGGACGGAAATGCTCTCGATATCATTGGGGTTGACATCCTGGAGGCTCATCTCGACGCCATCCACGAGGATATAGGGATTGCCGGTATCGCTCAGGTTGCCGCGTCCACGGAGGGTGATGGTCGTCGCGGCGCCCGGGGTGCCGGCCGCCGTGTTGGAGATGGTCAGGCCGGGAACCATGCCCTGAAGGGCCTGGGCGGCATCCACGACGGGACGCTGGGCGAAGTCATCTCCCTTGACCTGGGAGACGGCGCCGGTCAGGTTGACTTTCTTCTGGACGCCGTAACCGACGACGACCGTTTCTTCCAGCATCTGCGTATCGTTCTGCAGGACCACGTTCAGGGGTCCGCTGTTCCAGGTGATCTCCTGGGTGACATAGCCGATGCAGGAGAAAACGAGGACGTTGCCGGGCCGGACACCGTTCAAGACGTAGGTGCCGTCGATGTCGGTGACCGTGCCGGTCTGTGTGCCCTTGACGAACACAGAGCCGCCGACGACGGTTTCACCGGATGGATCGGTAACCGTTCCCCGGACGGTCTGTGGGCCCTGTGCCAGCACGACGATGGAAGCCATGAGTGCGGCTGTCGCCGACAGGATGGCTTTGCGGAGTGTTTTAAGCATAGTGGTTTTTTAGTTATGGTTAGTGGATATGGATGCGGTTATCTGCACAAAGATGGGAAAAACCCTGCGAAACCGAATCCGATCTTGTCCGTAAATAGTCCGATTTCGTCCAAAAATGCGAATTGGACGAATTCGAACGCGGATGTTTGGCTTTTCTCCGGAAAAACGCTAATTTAGCCATTGCAACCACGGCTTTGATGAAAAACATCCTGCTTCTGCTATTTCTCCTTCCTGCGGTTTGGGTATCGGCCGCACAGAATTCGCCGTATGCCTATATCCCGATCTCCTTGGAAAACGGCCTGTCCCAGCCGAATGTCACATCGTTGCTGCTGGACAGCCGGGGCAGTCTGTGGATCGGAACCCGGAACGGGCTGAATCGGATGGACCGGCAGGAGATAACGGTCTATACATCCCATGGACACGATGCGGCACACCTGCCGGGGAACGAGATCCGGGACCTGTCCGA
>JAFSJK010000064.1 GCA_017439305.1 Bacteroidales bacterium
AGCAGGAAAATGCGCTTGTACGCATGCCCCCGCGGGATGCGGTTCAAGGCCGATGCGGCCACTTCGCCGCTGAACACATAGCCGGCGTGCGGGACGATGTTCAAAGTTAGGAAAATTTTTGCAGGGAATGACCAAGTCCCGCCGATAAATAAAGCCCTCTGTTTCATCATGTTTCAAAAATACGGTTTTTCGTCAGACTTGCAACACCGATCCGACGGATTCCCGCCATCCACTCTCCAAAACCGACCGTTGGCTCCCTTCGTTCTGCTACAAGCTTTCATGGGCACACGAGACTTCCTACCTTGCGGCCAAACAATAACCAATCCAGTCAAACTGTACATTTATGAAAACTACCCTGAAGAAACTCGTGGTCGCCTTGCTGCTGGGCATGGTGACCATGGCCGTATCCGCCCAGCGCGGATATCAGGTGAAGGGGGTCGTGGTCGACGCCGAGGGGCCGGTAGCCGGAGCCACCGTCGTCGAACAGGGAACCTCCAACGGCGTTTCCACTGCAGCGGACGGTGCATTCACAATCGCGGTGGGCAGCGCTGACGCCCTTGTGGAAGTGAGCTGCATCGGTTACACCACCGTCATCAGCAAGGCATCGCTCCTGCCGCAGATCGTCAACCTCACCCCGGACAACGAGTACCTGGACGAAGTCGTGGTCATCGGCTACGGCGAGGTGCGCAAGAGCGACCTCACCGGTTCGGTCGTCGCCATGAAACCCAGCGAGCTCAACCGCGTCAAGGCCAACACTCCGGAGGACCTCCTGCTGGGCAAAATCGCCGGCCTGCAGATCACGCAGGGCTCGGGATCGGCCGGTTCCACTGGCACCATCCGCATCCGCCAGGGGGCCTCCCTGAACGCCTCCAACGAACCCCTCATCGTCATTGACGGTATGGTGGGCGAAAGCCTCCATTCCGTGAATGCCGACGACATCGAGTCCATCAGCGTGCTCAAGGACGCGTCCTCGGCGGCCATCTACGGAGCCCGGGGTGCCAACGGCGTCATCATTGTCACCACCAAGAGCGGCCCCCAGGGCAACAAGGCCGTTGCGCCCCGCGTCGAATACCGCGGTGACTACTCCCTGAACTACGCCTACCAGAAACTAGAGGTCTATGGGGCCGATGAATTCCGGGAGGAATACATCCGCCGCGGATGGGACGCCGCCCTGCTGGGTGACGCCAACAGCGACTGGCAGAAAGCCATCACCCAGACAGCCTTCAACCACCGGCACACCGTGTCCCTCAAGGGAGCCCTCCCTCATCTCCCCTATCGCGTTTCCCTGGGCTTCCAGGACAGCAAGGGCGCTGTCAAGGGCAACAAGCAGGACATGTTCACCGCCTCCCTCAAGCTCAATCCCGTCCTGCTGGACAAGCACCTGCTGCTGAATATCGGCCTCCGGGAGACCTACAAGCACACCCCCGAATACGGCGGTTCCATCTCCGACGCCGCCATGACGGACCCCACCCGTCCCATCTACACCGACTACGGTCCCGCCACCGTCAATGGCGTGAACTATGACAAGAAGGCCTTCGGGTTCAACATGTTCGGGGCCGATGCAACCGGCGGCAGCCCGATCTCCACGGACAACGAAGTCGCCGACGCCCTGTTCCCGGGCCTCGGATCCAGCAAGAACAACCGGGTGTCGGCCAATGTCCAGACCATCTACAAGTTTCACGGCCTCGAGGACCTGTCCGCCACCATCTCCTTCAACGGCCACTACTACACATCCAGATCCGACAACCTGGGCCGGGACAATACCCCCGCGACCTGGTCGGCCTCGATGGTGGCCCTCGGGAAGGGTGGCCAGGGGAAGCAGTCCTACAACACTTCCAGCAGCTACCACTACAACATTGATTATTACCTCAATTACAAGCATACCTTCGCCGGGAAACACGCCCTGGACCTCACCCTGGGCCACTCCTACGAAGACGATTTCGGCAAGTCTTACCAATCGGCCTCCAGCTACAACGACGGTACCCCGGTAGAGAATTCCCTGGAATCCGAGAGCCAGTCCCAGCTGCGCCTGTCCTCCTGGTTCGGCCGCGTGAACTACGTCCTCCTGGACCGTTACATGCTCACCTTCACGGCCCGCGCCGACGCCTCTTCCCGTTTCGCGCCCGAGACCCGCTGGGGCTTCTTCCCCTCCGCGGCCATCGCCTGGAAACTGGACCGCGAGCCCTTCATCCGGAACCTGGGTTTCGTAGATGAATTCAAGCTGCGCGCCAGCTACGGAAAGACCGGCCAGCAGGATATCGGCACCCGCTACGCCTACCAGGCCAGCTACTACATCTCCGACGAGAACCACTCCTATCTGGACGGCGGCACCTGGTATCCGGCCTACCGCCCCACCGCTTTTGACCGCACCATCCAGTGGGAGGTGACCACCACCAAGAACATCGGCCTGGACTTCGGGTTCTTCGGGAACCGCCTCAGCGGCAGCGTGGAATACTACGATCGCTGGACCGACAACCTCCTGATGAACTCGGTCATGATTCCCGCGGGCTCCAACTTCTCCAACTCCCTGGACCAGAATATCGGCCAGATGTCCTCCAAGGGTGTCGAGGTGTCGATGAGCGTCGTCCCCGTCAATACGAAGAACGCCTACTGGATCATCGGCGCGAACTTCGCCTGGAACACCGCCCGCATCGAATCCCTCACCTCCTACGAGGATCCCGACGCATACATCACCATCGGCAATTCCAGCCGTTATATGCGCGTGCACCAGGTGGGTCACAAGCCATACACCTTCTACCTTGCGAAGCAGGTGTATGACGAGAACGGAAAACCGCTCGAGAAGTGGTACAACCCCTCTTACAACCCCGAGGATCCAGAGTCTCCCGAATTCGTGGACGACACCCCGTCCGATTCCTCGCGCTGGATGAAGGGCGAAGACCGCAGCGGCCTGGTGCCGTTCTACGGCGGCCTGAGTTCCTCGTTCCGCTACAAGAACTGGGACCTGGGACTGAACGCCCACTACGGCTTCGGCCAGTATGTTTTCTGGCAGACCATGTACGGCGGCTGCGACAACTCCTTCTACAGCCAGTACAACAACTACCCCACCAACACGGTGAAGGGCATTGTTCCGGACTGGAAGAACGAACACTACGAATCGGACTACTGGCTCTTCAAGGGAGACTACTTCAAGATGGACAATATCGTCGCCGGCTACACCTTTGACAAGACCCGCGTCTTCCGCAGCCTGCGCCTGGCCCTGGGCCTGCAGAATGTCTTTACCATCACCAAGTACCCCGGCCTGGATCCGGAAGTGTACGGAGGCATGGATTCCTCCAGCACCCCGCGTCCGCGCATGGTCATGCTTTCCGTCAGCGCAGAGTTTTAATTGTACAGCCTTATGAAAAAGATCATATATATCCTTGCGGCCCTTATCCTGGGTGCTTCCTGCGAGAAACTGGACCTGTTCCCCCAGTCCGAAGCGGCCCTCTCCGAAAATGAGGTGTTCTCCACCTACGAAGGCTATCACGGCTTTTTCCTGAAATGTTATCTGGCCATGGTGTGCGAAAGCCAGGGCAGCGGCCATGGCGGAGACGATCTCTCCGGCTGGGATGCCGGCCGTTCCACCTTCCTCCGCGCCCTGTACTGGTCGCAGGAAGCCACTTCCGATGAAATGTACAACCGTTCCGGCTCCGGTTACGGCCTGCGGAACGCCACGGCCCTGAACTGGGAACCCGGAACGCAGTTCCCCGCCTGGCTGTATTACCGCTGCTACCTGATCATCACCTACACGAACGACCTGCTGCGTCGCACCGAAGAAAGCGTCCTCAAGGAAAACGGAGTGTACGATGACTGCAAGGCCGATGTGGCATACTGGCGTGCTGAAGCGCGCTTCATCCGGGCCTATATGTACTACATCCTCATGGACAGTTTCGGTGACGTGGGCTTCGTAGACGACAGCGTTCCCAACGGGACCTATCCCGTGCAGAAGCCCCGCAGGGAGATCTACGAGTTCATCGTCTCCGAGCTGGAGGACATCCAGGACGAACTGATTCCCGCCGGACAGCGCATCTGGGGACGCGCCAACCAGGCCTCGGCCTGGTTCCTCCTGGCCCGCACCTGCCTCGGATGCCATGTGTACGCCGGTTCCAAGGATGATTATGGCAAGGCACTCACCTACTGCAAGAAGATCCTGGAGAGCAACGCTTTCGAGCTCTCGCCCAACTACATCGAGAACTTCCTCGCAGACAACAGCTCCTCCCGGGAGATCATCTGGGGTCTCGCGACGCAGACCGACCACGTAAACGGTTCCGGAAGCACCAACTACCTGATCAAGGCCAATCTGCACGCATCCATGATCGCCGAAGGAACGGGGCTGGACTTCGGCATCACCGAACAGTGGGGCGGAAACCACTGCCTCCGCCAGAAGTTCGTGGAGAAGTTCGACGAAGCCGACCGCGACTTCCACTATGACGACAGCTGGGGCGACCGCAAGAAGGACCACCGCGCCCTCCTGTTCATGGGCCCCGAGACCGCCGGCAAGCTGGACGGTTCCAACAAGGCCCTGGTCAAAGAGCTCTACAAAGGTGACGACCCCACCGCAGCCAAAGTAGAAGGGAAAGCCCCTTACGGCGCGTTGTACACCAAGTGGAGGAACGTCACCAAAGACCGCGTGGTGAAAGCCCCGACCAAGTACTCCAACGTAGGTTTCCCCGTGATGCGCCTCGCCGACGTTTACCTGATGGCCGCAGAAGCAATCCTCAGGGCCAACAACGGCACGGCCAACGCGGAAGCCCTGGGCTATGTCAATGAAGTACGCGACCGCGCCTACTGCCATGGAAAGTACCAGCAGGCAGGCAAGAACGACACCGACGGCCGGATCAGCCAGGCCGAGCTGACCTACGCCTGGCTGCTGGATGAGCGCGCCCGCGAGCTGTGGACCGAAAACTGGCGCCGCTCCGACCTCGTTCGCTTCGGCTGCTACACGAAAGGCTACAACTGGGATTTCAAAGGTTACATGCCCAATTCCACGGGCGACTTCAACGGGAAGGACGTCGATGACAAGTACAATGTCTTCCCCATCCCGCAGGATGACGTTCGCTACAATCCCAATATCAAGCAGAACCCCGACTACGAATAATTGCGAAGTGCCCCGGACCCCTTTCGCATCCGGGGCATTTTTCTTATTTTTGCAGTATGAGTAAGAAGGCTGATACATATTTGATTATCCTGCTGTTCGCCTTCCTGCATGCGACTGCGTCCCTGCTGGCCCTCGTCTTCAATTTCAACGTCCTCCTGATCCTGACGATGCTCACCATGCTCATGTCCGTCTTCCTGTCCATGCGGCAGCAGTCGGGGATGGTCTTCATGGTGGTGGCCCTGATCGCCATCAACTTCCTGGGTTTGTGGATCGGGCAATGGATAGGTGTCCAGGTTCGCCGCTACATCATTACGGCCACCTTCCCGCACCGGCATTACATCGCCGGTCCGCTTTCCACTTTCCTGACGACCCTCATCGTCGGCTTCATCCAGGTCGCCTGCGCCAGGCTGGTGGACCGCATCCGGCACGGGCAACCCGCCCGTTTCCAGGACAATCCCCTGCCGCTGATCCTCGCCTTTTCGGCCGTCCTCATCGTCCGGATGGTGATGGTCCTGCATTCGTCCTCGTCCTTTTTCAAGGGGAACGCCATCCTGAACGTCACCCTCATCTTCGCCTGCAGCATGGCGGTGATCGTGTGGATGGCCTACTATGTAAACCGGGCGCGCCGCGATGTCATCCGGGAAAAAAGCAAACGCCACAAAGCCCAGTACAGCTACGACCGGCTCAAACAGCAGATTGAGCCGCACTTCCTGTTCAACAGCCTGAACACCCTCGGGTGCATCGTCGACTCCGGGAACAAGTCGGAGGCGATGCGATTCATCCACGACCTCTCCTCCATATACCGCTATCTGTTGGAGAATGAAGACGAACCGGTCGTGTACCTGTCCGATGAAATGGACTTCGTCAAGCAGTACATCGCCCTCATGCGGAACCGATTCCCGGAAGGTCTGATCGTCAAGGTAAACGTCGCCGACGGGGACCATGCCCGCTATGTAGTTCCCTGCTCGCTCCAGTTGCTGGTGGAGAACGCCATGAAGCACAACGCCGTCTCGACAGAAAACCCCCTGGTCCTTGAAATCTCAACAGAAGACGGCTACCTGGTCGTATCCAACAACCGCAATCCCAAAATCACATCACAGCCTTCCACCGGCAACGGGCTCAAATACATCCGGAACCGGTACCGCGACGCCGTGGGGACGGATGTGATCATTCAAGAAACACCGGAACGTTATACGGTAAAACTCCCTTTGCTCTAGATGAATGCGCTGATCATAGAAGACGAAAAGCCGGCCCGGGAGGTACTCCTCCGCGCGCTGAAGAGAACCTGCCCGGACGTCCAGGTTATCGCCGCCGTGGGGTCGGTACGGGAAAGCGTATCCTGGCTGGAAACACCCGGCCATGAGGTGGACCTCATCTTCATGGACGTGGAACTGGAAGACGGCAGCAGTTTCGAAATCTTCCGCCAGACGAAGGTGACGGCCAAGGTCATCATGACCACGGCCTTTGACAAATATGCCCTGAAGGCTTTCGAGGCCGGCAGCGTAGACTATCTCCTCAAGCCCTACGAAGACCAGGCTCTCGTCCGGGCTGTCAGCCGCTGCCGGGCGTCTTCCCAGGAGATGAACCTCGCCTCCATCCGCATGGCCATGCGCATCCTCGCCAAGAGCCAGTCATACCAGTACCGGAAACGGGTCATCGTGCGCCTGGGCCGCCAGATCATCCCCGTCACAATCAGCGAGATCGCCTATTTCTTTGCTGAAGGAAAGACGCACTACATCGTCATGGACAGTGGCTCCCGCTACATATTCGACGAGCCCATCGAAGAGTTGATGGCCGAACTGGACGAAGACCTGTTCTTCCGTATTTCCCGCAATTATTACATTTCCTTTCACAGCATCCGGGGAATCGAGAAACGTCCGGACGGGAGGCTGGACATCCAGGTCGAGCCTTCCACCGGAGAGCCCCTCCAGGTATCCCGCCAGCGCGTGAAAGCCTTTTTAGATTGGATATCATAACATGCTTAAACGAACCGCACTCCTCCTTCTCACCGCTTTTCTTACGGTCTCCCTCCTGGCCCAGCCCCAGGCGAAATACGTCTTCTACTTCATCGGCGACGGCATGGGCGTGAACCAGGTCATCGGCACCGAGCAGTACAACCGGGCCACCGGGAAAGGCCCGGCCGAGATCAACTTCAACCACTTCCCCGTGCGGGTGTTTATCACCACCGTGTCGGACAATTCCCTGGTGACGGATTCCGCCGCCGCGGGAACGGCCCTCGCCACGGGCGTGAAGACCTACAATGACGCCGTGGGCGTTGATCCCGACGGAAAGCCGGTCACGTCGGTCACCGAGTGGGCCCATGCGGCCGGCCGTGGGACGGGCATCGCCACTACCGTGGGCGTGAACCACGCCACGCCGGCGGCGTTTTCTGCGCACACCGCGCGCCGGGGCAATTATGACGACATCGCCCTGCAGCAGATCAAGGCCCCTGTCGATTTCCTCGCCGGCGGCGGCTTCATCACGCGCCGCAGTTCGGGCCACGACACCGCGTTCTATGAGCAGGAGGCGGTCCGCGCGGGCATTTCCCTGTTCCGGGGACCCGGTTTCACGGGCGTTTCCGCGACCGACGGCCGCGTCCTGTGCCTGAGCGGCACGCCGCAGAACGACCTCCCGTACGCCATCGACCGCAAGGAAGGCGACACGGCCCTGTCCGATTTTGTGAAAGCCGGCATCGGCTACTTGGAGACGCATTTCTGCGAAGAAGGCTTCTTCTTCATGATCGAGGGCGGAAAGATTGATTATGGCGGTCACGGGAACGACGCCGCCGCCTGTTTTCAGGAGGTGACGGACATGGCTGAATCCGTGGACCTCGCCCTCTCCTTCCTGGAGCGTCATCCCGGGGAGACCCTGATCCTGGTGACGGCCGACCACGAGACCGGCGGTCTGATGCTGGGCGCCGGCGAGTACAAGATGAACCCGGAGCGGCTCGCGTGGCAGGATGGCTCGGCCACCGTCCTGACCGACCTTTTCCGCGACGCCTTCTTCCCCGACGAGAAAGCCTACAAAGCTCCTACCTGGGAGGCTGTAAAGGCATTTTTCGCCCAGCATCTGGGCCTATGGGAGCATGTGGATGTACCGGCCGAAGCAGAGGCCTCCCTCCGGGAAGTCTACATCCAGACCTTCGGAGAGAACGGCGACCGTCACCTCGGGAAAGCCAACCTGTATTCCGTGAACGCCAAACTCGTGGATGAGGCCATCCGCATCGTTGACAACGCCGCCGGATTCCGCTTCAGCTTCGGATCTCACTCCGGTTCTCCGGTGGGCCTCTACGTCACGGGCGCGGGAAGCGAAACTTTCACGGCCGTGAAAGACAATGCCGAGATCGCTCCCATGATTGCCAAAGTAGCCGGTTATTGATCGATATGAAACGGATTCTGATATTTGCCTGCCTGATTGGGGCGGCGGTCTCCTGCCGGGAGCAGCAGCCGGTGGAACCGGTGGTGCTGGACGATACCTTTGCGATTGAGTAGCCCACACCGGGGACGGTATTGACCCGGCGCAACACCGGCGGTCTGATCGACCCGATGCTCAAGGAAATAAGCCCGAACGCGGTCGCCTACCTGATGAACGCCCTCTATTTCAAAGCCCGCTGAGCGCGGAATAGATGGACGCCCGCGCGGCGGCGAGCATCGCCCGCTTCTATTCCGCCGAACAATGGAACAGATGGTCGTCCCCGGCGGCGGGATGCAGCCACGGCCCCGCCATGGACTTGATTTCTCGGGCGGAGGCGGGATAGAAGGAGCCTGCGACGGCGGGCTTTCTCACTTTCTAGGTTTCAGGGTAACGGAACATAGGAACGGCTGTTAGAAGGGCTAGGACGATCGCGATATGGAAGCGGAACGGAATCATGGCTTGGACGCTCCTCAAAGTTAGGAAAATTTGGTTATTCCGCAAAGAATTGCTATCTTTGCCGCCGTGAATGAGATAGAGGACGGACGGTCCCCTATTTTTTGTTATATAACGAGATGAAAAAAGAAGAGATCATCCAGGCCGTGGAAGCGGCGGTCGCTGAAAGAGGGTGCTTCATCGTGGATGTCACGGTGAACGCGATGAACGACGTGGAAATCGTCCTCGAGAAAGAGGAAGGGATCGTGGACTGGG
>JAFSJK010000065.1 GCA_017439305.1 Bacteroidales bacterium
ATTGTTTCAAAATAAAAATCAGCTTAAACGGCTGATTTTTGTTGAGATAGAAGGACTCGAACCCTCACTGACAGAGCCAGAATCTGTAGTGCTACCATTACACCATATCTCAATATCCCGAAAACGGGATTGCAAAGGTACTACTTTTTTCCGAATGTGCAAGCGTGTTTCGGAAAAAAAGTTCAGGGCATTCGAATTATTCCCATTCAATGGTTCCCGTCGGCTTCGGCGTAAGGTCGTACAGCACGCGGTTCACGCCCGGGACCTCCGTCACGATGCGCTTCGTGATGTGATGCAGCAGCGCATAGGGAATCTCCTCGATGGTGGCGGTCATGGCATCGCGGGTGTTGACGGCACGGATGATGACCGGCCAGTCCCAGCTGCGCTTACCATCCTTGACACCTGTCGACTTATAATCAGGGACCACGGTGAAATACTGCCACACCTTACCTTCCAGGCCGTTCTTCGCGAACTCTTCGCGCAGGATGGCGTCGCTCTCGCGAAGAGCCTCCAGGCGGTCGCGGGTGATGGCGCCGGTGCAGCGGACACCCAGACCGGGACCGGGGAACGGCTGACGGAAGACCATGTTGTCCGGGAGACCCAGCTCCTTGCCCACGACGCGGACTTCATCCTTGAAGAGAAGTTTGATGGGCTCCACAAGTTCGAACTGGAGGTCTTCGGGAAGACCGCCCACGTTGTGGTGGGACTTGACGGGACCCGATTCCACGATGTCCGGGTAGATGGTACCCTGGGCCAGGAAGCTGATGCCATCCAGCTTGCGGGCTTCTTCTTCGAACACGCGGATGAATTCCGCCCCGATGATTTTCCGCTTCTGCTCGGGATCGGCCACGCCGGCGAGCTTGTCGAGGAAGCGGTCG
Organism: Bacteroidales bacterium; assembly: GCA_017439305.1. Classification (GTDB taxonomy): domain Bacteria; phylum Bacteroidota; class Bacteroidia; order Bacteroidales; family UBA932; genus Cryptobacteroides. The sequence goes on from JAFSJK010000065.1 coordinate 879, forward strand.
ACGGCATCCACGTACACCAGGTTGGCGTTGAGTTCATCGCGGAACACGCGCACCACCTGCTCAGGCTCACCCTTGCGGAGAAGGCCGTGGTTCACGTGAACGGAAACCAGCTGCTTTCCGACGGCCTTGATGAGGAGCGCCGCGACCACCGAAGAGTCGACGCCGCCCGACAGGGCAAGCAATACCTTCTTGTCGCCGATCTGCGCACGCAGTTCCTTGACTTGTTCTTCAATGAATTTCCGGGCCAATTCGGGGGTTGTGATCCGCTCCATGTCCGCGGGACGAACGTTGCTTGTACTCATGTCTGTTTCTGTTAATTCGTTTGTTTTATTCCCATTCAATGGTTGCCGGCGGCTTCGAGCTCACGTCGTAAACGACGCGGTTCACGCCCCGGACCTTGTTGATGATTTCGTTGGAGACCTCGGCGAGGAAATCGTACGGCAGCGGGAACCAGTCGGCGGTCATCGCGTCGGTGGAAACCACCGCGCGGAGCGCGACCGGATGCTCGTAGGTGCGCTCGTCGCCCATGACGCCCACGCTGCGGATGGGCAGCAGGACCACACCCGCCTGCCAGATGGCGTCGTACAGGTTCGTAGCCATCACGCGCGGGTCGGAAGCGCTGCGATAGCCCTTGCCGGTGCAATCGTAAGCGCGGAGACCGCGGATGAAGATGTCGTCGGCATCGCGCAGAATGCGGAGTTTCTCCTCCGTCACATCCCCCAGGATGCGGACACCAAGGGACGGGCCCGGGAAAGGATGGCGGCTCACGAGTTCTTCCTTGATGCCCAGGGCGCGGCCCACGCGGCGGACTTCGTCCTTGAAGAGCATCCGCAAGGGTTCGACGACCTGGAGGTTCATTTCCTTGGGAAGTCCGCCCACATTATGGTGCGACTTGATTTTCGAGGCGATGCCGGGGATCCCGGCGGATTCGATGACATCGGGGTAGATGGTGCCCTGGGCCAGCCAGCGGGCGCCTTCGATCTGCCGGGCGTACTTGTCGAACGTTTCGACAAAGAGCCGGCCGATGACCTTGCGCTTGGCTTCCGGCTCGGAGACGCCGGCGAGAGCGGCCAGGAATTCCTTGGAGGCATCGGCCCCGATCACATTCAGGCCCATGTCGCGGTAGGAGGCCAGCACGTCCTCGTATTCATTCTTGCGGAGCAGGCCGTTGTTCACGAAGATGCTGGTCAGGTTCGAGCCGATGGCCTTGTGCAGCAGCACTCCCGCGACCGTAGAATCCACGCCGCCGCTGAGGCCGAGGATGACCTTGTCGTCCCCGAGCTGCTCGCGGAGGGCGGCCACCGTGGTCTCGATAAAGGAATCCGGCGTCCAGTCGCCCGCGCAGCCGCAGATGCCGAGCGCGAAATTCGACAGAATCTTCGAACCCTCCTCCGTATGGAACACCTCCGGATGGAACTGCACCGCGAAAGTGGGCTCACCCACAATCTGATACGCCGCATAAGGGATGTCGGCGGTCTGGGCGATGGCGACGCCCCCTTCCGGGAGGCGGGAGATCGTGTCGCCGTGCGACATCCAGACCTGGGAATGAACCTTCACGCCATCCATCAGCGGGGAATCCGGACGGATGACCTCCAGCATGGCCCGGCCATATTCCCGGGCGAGAGAGCCTTCCACCTTGCCGCCGCAATGGTGTGCGATATACTGCGCGCCGTAGCAGATGCCCAGAACAGGCAGCCGACCCTTCACGCTTTCCAGGTCGAACTGCGGTGCATTGGCGTCCCGAACAGAGCACGGGCTGCCCGACAGGATAACGCCCTTGACAGCATCGTCCAAGGCAGGCATCTTGTCGTAGGGATAGATTTCGCAATAAACATTCAGCTCCCGGAGGCGGCGGCCGATCAGCTGGGTCACCTGGGAGCCGAAGTCGAGGATCAGGATCTTATTCACCGCGGGAGTAGTTAGGGGTCTCCTTGGTGATGGTGATGTCGTGCGGATGGCTTTCCGTCATGCCGCTGGCGGTAACGCGGGTGAACTTGGCCTGCTTCAGGGCTTCCAGGTCCTTCGCGCCGCAATAACCCATGCCGGAACGGAGGCCGCCCACAAGCTGGTAGACGGTTTCGGCGAGGGTACCCTTGTACGGGACCCGTCCCACGATGCCTTCCGGAACCAGTTTCTTGAGCTCCACCTTGTCGGACTGGAAATACCGGTCCTTGGAGCCGGCCGCCATCGCGTCGATGGAACCCATACCCCTGTAAGCCTTGAACTTACGGCCGCTGTAGATGATGGTTTCGCCCGGGGATTCCTCGGTACCGGCGAACATCGACCCGCACATCACGCAGTCGCCGCCGGCCGCGAGGGCCTTGACGACATCGCCGGAATAGCGGAGACCGCCGTCGGCGATGAGGGTCGCGCCCGTTCCCTTGATAGCCTGGTAAGCGTTGTAGATGGCGCTCAGCTGGGGGACACCCACGCCCGCAACGATGCGGGTGGTGCAGATGGAACCCGGGCCGATGCCCACTTTCACGCCGTCCGCGCCGGCATTGACAAGGTCGCGTGCGCCCTCCTCGGTGGCCACATTGCCCACCACCACATCCAGGGACGGGAAGGAGGATTTCACACGTTTCAGAAGGTCGATCACGCCCTTGCTGTGCCCGTGGGCGGAATCCAGCACCACGGCGTCCACGCCTTCGGCATACAGGGCAGCCACGCGGTCCAGGGCGTCCGGCGTAATGCCGATGCCCGCCGCCACGCGGAGACGGCCCTTGTCGTCCTTGCAGGCGTCCGGATGCAAACGCTCCTTGATGAGGTCCTTATAGGTAATCAGACCCACGATGCAACCCTTGGCGTCCACGACCGGAAGTTTCTCCACCTTATATTTCTGAAGGACGGATTTCACGTATTCGCGGTCCGTACGGGTGTCGGGGATGGTTACAAGATTCTCGGACGTCATGACGGCCCGTACCGGAACGGACAGGTCGTCGAAGAAGCGGACGTCCCGGTTCGTGACGATGCCCACCAGATGGCACTCCCCGTCGGTGACGGGAATGCCGCCGATGTGGTTCTCCTTCATCAGCCGGAGGGCGTCCCCGACCGTCGCGTCCTGGTTGATCGTGACGGGATCGTTGATCATCCCGTTCTCGGACCGCTTGACCTTGCGGACTTCGGCCGCCTGGGCGGCGATGTCCATGTTCTTATGAATAACGCCGATGCCTCCTTCCCTTGCCAGGGCGATGGCCATCGGCGCTTCGGTGACAGTGTCCATGGCGGCGGACACGACCGGGATGTTCAGGGTGATATGGCGGGAGAACCGGGTGCGCAGGCTCACTTCCCGCGGGAGGACCTCGGAGTACGCCGGAATGAGCAGTACATCGTCAAAGGTGAGGCCTTCCAGGGCGATTCGTTCTTCGATAAAGGACATATTGCGCGGAATTTTTGCAAAGGTAGCGAAAATTTGGTTCCCGTCAAAGGCCGGAGAAGAAGACGTGAATATCAGCTGTATTTCCGCGGGAAGCGGAAAAGGATGGACAGGACGGCAAAAAAGCCCAGTGCGAAAGGATAGTAGAGGTAACCTGTGATGGAAGCCGCCGATACGCCCGAAAGGCCGCTCGCCATGAGCATCTGGGCGCCGTAGGGGATAATGCCCTGCACGAGGCAGGAGAAGGTGTCCAGGATGGAGGCCGTCTTGCGCGGATCCAGGTGGAACCGTTCGGAAATGTCCTTCGCCAACGGTCCTACGGTGATGATGGCGATGGTGTTGTTCGCCGTGCAGAAGTTCACGAGGGACACGAGGCCGGCAATGGAGAAGTAGGCCCCGCGCCGTCCGCGGATGCGGCGGGTGAGACCGTCGATGATGAAGTCCAGTCCGCCGTTGTACCGGATGAGTTCCAGCATGCCGCCGGCGAGGAGGGAGACGATGATCAGTTCACCCATCGATCCGATGCCGTCGCCGATGGCGGTCATCCACCCGATCCAGTCATAGGCGCCTGTACTCCAGCCGATCACACCATTCACGCCGATGCCGATGGCCAGTACCGTTACCACATTGACCCCGGCCAGGGCCAGGATGATGACAAGAAAATAGGACACCAGTCCGAGCCAATGGATCGCCTCCGTTGTGGGAACCGCCTCCGCTTTCATGCCCAGGATCACGTACACCGCCGTCGCCAGGAGGGCGGCCGGCGCGGCGATCCACAGGTTGACCCGGAACTTATCCCGCATGGAACACCCCTGGCTCTTGGTGGCTGCCACCGTCGTGTCGGAAATGAAGGACAGATTGTCCCCGAAGAAAGCTCCTCCGACGACAATAGCGGTGAGCAGCGGTACACCGGCACCGGCCTCCTGCGCGATGCCTGCCGCAATCGGGACAAGGGCAACAATCGTACCCACACTGGTGCCGATGGCCATCGAAATGAAGCAGGCGGCGAGGAACAATCCCGCATAGATGAGCTTTCCGGGCAGGATCCGGAGCGTCGCATTCACCGTCGCATCAATGGCGCCGATATCCCGGGCCGTCGCCGCAAACGCGCCCGCCAGTACGAAGATCCAGATCATCAGGAGCACGTTCTTGTTGCCGGCACCTTCCGAGAAGATGGAAATTTTGTCGTCGGTCTTGTCAATGCTCCGGGTGATGATCATCGCGTAGGCCGAAGCAATGATAAACGCCGCAGCCACAGGCACTTTGTAAAAGTTCCTTGCTACCAGCGAGGAAACGAGGTATACGATGAGGAACACCAGCAGCGGGCTCAGGGCGAGCCAGCCGTTCATCCGCTTCACGGCGGGGAGCCGCAGGGGAGTCTTATCTGTGTTGATAGCCATTTGTCCGTTCGTTTTTCTCGGAAAGAGGTTCTTGTCTCTTTGTCACGGGAATAGCAAAGGTACGAAAAAAACAGTGAAAAGCTCCGCTGTTGACAAACCATGCCCCGTAGAATGGAAACAACTGTAAATAAACAACTTACACAATCTTACCCTGTCGAAAATGACAGGGTAAGATATGATAACATGCTAATAATCAATTACTTCCATTCTACGGTCAACGGACAGGGAACGGCAACAGGCAGAATAAAAAAGGGGATAGGAATCTTTTTCGTATTTTTGCAACATGAAACCGCACGTACAACTGGAAGTGCCCCTCGGGGCGGAGAGAGTGCTGCTGCACGCATGCTGCGCGCCGTGCTCCAGCGCCGTGGTGGAGTGTCTGATGGACAATGGGATCGAGCCTGTTATCTTCTATTCCAATTCGAATATTTTTCCGCGCGAGGAGTACGACCACCGGTTGAACGAGTGCATCCGGTATGCGAAGAAGTGGGGCATCCCCATCGTGGACGATGTCTATGACCACGAGGATTGGGGCGGATGCGCGAAGGGGCTCGAGGACGAGCCGGAGCGCGGCGGCCGCTGCCTGCAGTGCTTCAAGTTCAGGCTGTTACGTGCCGCCCGTTACGCCGTGGAAAACGGCTTTCCGGTCCTCACCACGACCCTCGCCTCTTCCCGCTGGAAGAGCCTGGAGCAGGTCAATGCCGCCGGTGAATGGGCCTGCGCCCAGGTCGACGGTGTCACCTGGTGGCCCCAGAACTGGCGCAAGGGCGGCCTGCAGGAACGCCGGAACGAAATCATCCGCAGCGAGCGGTTCTACAACCAGCTCTACTGCGGATGCGAATATTCTTTCAGGCCCGAAAAGGCCAAAGAACCCTAGAAGTTGTAACCGACACCGATCTTGATGTTGGAACGATGGGCGCTGGGGGCGTTGTCGCCCTTGTACTGGTTCATCATACCGTAGTCATAGCCCACGGTGACCATGTAGCCGCCGGCATTGATGCCGACACCACCACCGAGATAGAGGTTCATCCGGTTGTAGTTCTCATTCTTGTAGTTGTCGGAGGTATGGCTGCCGCTGATACCGGCCACATTGGCATCGTACTTGATCGTGGACGCGAGACCATACTGTAGGGTAGGACCGCCAAAGATGAAGAAGTTCGTATCGCGGTTGAGGGCGATGTTGTAGTTCAGATACACGGGAACGTTGATGGCGTGCTCCATGAAGGTGCCGGAACCGGAGGCAATCGTACCAAGGGAAGCGGTGCTCTTGGAGGTGATCATCGAGTAGTAGACACCCGGGGCGATGGCGAGACCGCCCATGAGCGGAACGTTGAAGGAAACGCCGGCAAAAGCACCGTTGGCGTTGGAGGGATCGCCGTTTCCGACCTTGATGGAGGAATTGAGATAACCGGCATTCACGGAAATCTGAGCGAAAGCCTGGGTTCCAAGAAGCATCAGGGATGCTGCAAGGAGGGTGGAAAGAATCTTTTTCATACTTCTTTTATTATGGTTTAAAAAATTTCCAAAAGGGTATATCTGCAAAAAACGCGCCAGCATAAATCGGCCCGGATTGATTGCAATTTGAGACAAAAATAGTATCTTTGTTTTATAAAACCGACAAAAACATGAAAAGATTTGCATTCTTCTGCGGCCTCGTCGCCGCGCTTCTCTGCCTGACACAGAACGCCAACGCCCAATATGCCGGCCCTATCGAGCGTCACGGCATCAATCTCACGGACAACCGGGGCAATGTCCTGTCCGACCACGAAGTCCTCAACATGATCGGGGAAGAAGTCTATGACGCCACCTTCGTCGGCGCCCGCAAGCAGATGAAGGCCGGTAAGACCTTGATCTGGAGCGGTCTCGGCGGAATGGTCGGCGGCGCCGTCCTCTATGGGGTCGGTTTGTCCAAGGTTGCCGGCAAAATCAGCCAGAACAGCAGCAACGAAGACATCCAGAAGGCTTTCGAGGGCGATCCCGGTTCTGCCGGAATGGTCGTGGGAGGAACCTTGCTGATGGCCGCTGGCGCCGTCGCCCTGGACGCCGGTATCCCCCTCGCCATCATCGGCAAGAAGCGCCTGAACTGGGTGGCTGATGACTACAATGCCCGCAAGGGCCTGACCTACCAGATGGGTGTCACTCCCAACGGCGTAGGCCTCGCCATTAATTTCTAAGGACTTACGACAGACAACGGATTCCCCGCCCCGGAAAATACCAACATCTTGGGATTGACCGCGGCGGGGAATCACTGTATCTTTGCCTTTGGAAAAAGCCAAATAATTAGACAAAGTTTATAGTGTTCCTTTTATTGTTGTGTGAGCCCTCCCCCCTTGAGAAAGGCAGGAGGGTTTTATATTCCGATGATATTTGCTAAATTTGTTACGCTGAAATGACGACCCGTCTGACCCACCCTTCCGAACGGCACCTGCCGTCTCCCTCCATGAAAATGGCGGAGCTGATGAACATCAGCCCCTGTCTGCCCGGCGTACTTACGCGGATGGGCATTCCTTTCGGTTTCGGCGACGAGACCGTGGAAGAGGTCTGCCGCCGGCAGGACATCGACCCGGAAACTTTTCTGCTGATCTGCAGCGTCCACGCCTCCGACGGCGGCCTTCCCCCGAAGGAACGGATCCGGAAGGCGGACCTCAGGGATGTCCTGAAATACCTCCGCCGGTCCCACGCGTATTACATGGAAGTGGCGATGAAGGAACTCACCGACGCCCTGGTGGCGCTGACCGAACCCTGCGGCGAGCGGCACAAGAGCACGATCCGGCGATTCTTCAACGAATACAAGGACGAGCTTTTCAAGCACCTGGAATACGAGGAGGAAACCGTGTTCCCGCAGGCGGAAGCCGCCCTGCATCACGGGAATTTCGCGTCCGGGGACTATGAGGAAAACCACTCCCATGTGGAGGAAAAGCTGGAAGACCTGAAGAACCTGATCATGAAATACATGCCGTCGGTATGCGGACAGCAGGAAATCTTCCGGGCACTCACGTGCATCTTCACCCTGCAGGAGGATCTGGCCAAGCATATCCTCGTGGAGGACGGCATCCTCGTC
>JAFSJK010000066.1 GCA_017439305.1 Bacteroidales bacterium
TACGTCTGCTCCGTAGCCACGATCCTTTTGTGGACAACAAGATGCAAACAAATAACAGAACGATGTTTGCCAAATGTTTGCCAAGTAAATAAAAATACGCTTTCCGGATATCTAGAAAGCGTATTCTAGTGCCCCGGGCGGGAATCGAACCCGCACGGCCGTTTCGGGCCAAGGGATTTTAAGTCCCTCGTGTCTACCATTTCACCACCAGGGCAGGGTGGCCACAATCCGTGGGGGAATGTGGACTGCAAAGATAAGGATTATTTGGCTCACCTGCAAAGGTCCTGGCCGTACAAATCTCGTTTGAACGGGGCCGATGCAAAATCGTTGTCGGCGCAGGTGCGATGCAAGGAGCCCCTACGGCATCTGCTCCAGGATCTCCTCCTCGGTCACGAGGTTGTAGTCGCCGACGATGGAGTTCTTGAGCATGGCGGCGGTGGTGCAGAAGTCCAGGCAGCGCTGGGGGTTGCCGGGCCATTTGCGGGAGGCATGGATGTAGGCCGATACGAAAGCGTCGCCCACGCCCACGGAATCGACGATGTGGGTGATGTCGAAGATCTTGGTCCGGTAGATGGTGCCCTTGTACCACAGCAGGGCCGTGAGGGTGTGGTGGCTGGTGGCGATCTGGTTCCGCAGGCCGAGCATCATCTCGCTGCAGTGGGGGAACTGGCGGTGCATTTCGTCGAAATAGCGCCCGTAGGCCTCCATGTCCAGTTCCGAATCGGCCATCATCCCTTCTTCGGAGATCTTGGGGACGCTGGTGGCGACGGCCCATTCGTCTTGGTCGCCGAAGATATAGTCGCTGTACTGCATGAGGGCGTTGAGGGTCGCGTGCGCGTCGGCGCCTTCATACTTCCAGAGGTTGCGGCGGTAATTGATGTCACAGGTGATGCGGAGGCCCATTTCCTGCGCGGTGCGGACTGCCTCGAAGGTGGCGTCGGCGGCCGACTGGGACACGGCGCAGGTGATGCCGGAGCAGTGGAAGAGGCCGGAGCGGCTGAAGATTTCCTTCCACGGGAACATGCCCGGCGCACACGACCAGAAGGAAGAGCCCTGGCGGTCATAGACGACCAGCGAGCGGCGCAGGTCCGCCGCCTTCTCGAAGTAATAGGTTCCCAGCCGCTCGCCGCCGCGCACGACGTCCGAAACGTCGATGCCGTAGTACTTGAGCGTACGGAGGCAGTTGTCTCCCACGATGTTCTTCGGGATGCGGGAGACATACTCCACGTCGTTGCCGAGGATGGCGAGGGAGACGGCCACGTTGGCCTCCGAACCGCCGACCTGTCCTTCCCAGAGATTACCCTGTCCGATCCGCTGCGCCCCCGGGGGCGACCAGCGCTGGAGAATCTCTCCAAATGTGACGATTCTATCCATTTTTGCGTGTTTTGGCTCCATTTTTATTTGTATGGGGCATGTAAAGATAACAATTTTTCCGTAAACCTTTTTCTTTCGTGTTTTTTTCACTACCTTAGAGGAACATAATAAACCACATGATAACACTTCGCCATTGAACTATGATGACCGCTGACAAGAAAGAACAGAAGGGCACTATCCTCGTCGTGAACACGGGTTCCATCACCACGAAATTCGCGGTTTACAAGGACGGATCCTGTATCCTCGAACAGAAACTGGAGCATTCCGTCCAGGAACTTTCCCGTTTCGCCGACGTGATGGACCAGGACCAGATGCGTACGGATGCCATCATCAGCGCCCTTGGGGAGCAGGGCATCCGCCTGGAGGACATCGACATCGTGATGTGCCGCGGCGGCCTGTTCACCCCGTGTGTAACCGGCGTGTACAATGTCAATGCCGACATGCGCGAAGTCCTCTCCACGAGCCGGGAAGGCAATCACGCCTGCAACCTGAGCGCCCTCATCGGCGACAACATCGCCCATAATATCAACGCCCTGCGCGACAAGGAAGGCCTGAAGCCCGCCTTCGGCCCCTGCATCGCCTACGTAGCGGACCCGCCCATGGCGGACGAAATGCTCCCCGAGTGCCACGTGGGAGGCATTCCCGAGTTCCCCCGCAGGACCCTGTTCCATGCGCTCAACACCCGCGCGATCATGCGCCGCTACCTCCGGGATACTGGCCGCAAGGCAGAGGACACCACCGCCATCATCTGCCACATGGGCGGCGGCGTCACCATCTCCCTGCACCGAGGTGGCCGGGTGATCGATACGTCCCACGGCCTGGGCGGCGACGGCCCCATCACGCCCGAACGGGCGGGCTGCTGCCCTCCGTATCCGCTGATCGACATGTGCTTCAGCGGGAAATACACCAAGGAGGAAATCCGGAAGAAACTCATCGGTCGGGGCGGTGCGGTGGCCTACTTCGGCACCAACGACATGCGCGAGGTGGTCAAGCGCGCCAAGGAAGGCCGGGAGGAATACGTCGTGTTCATGAAAGCCTTCGTGCTGAACATCGCCAAGTACATCGTGGCGCAGGGCGCCGTGGTCGATGGCAAGGTGGACGTGATCATCCTCACCGGCGGCGTCGCCTACAGCACCGACATCACGGACGCCATCACCAAGAAGGTGGACTGGCTTGCCCCCGTGGTGGTCTATCCCGGCGAGAACGAACTCGCTTCCCTCGCGGAGAACGGCTACATGATCCTCGCCAAGGAAACCAAGATTCACACTTATAACAAAGACCATCTGGTCGAAGACTGAACTACTAACCACTAACCACATATCATGGCAGAAATCGATTATTCCAAACGATCCTTCAATTACTATCCCACCGAGGCCATCGTGTATGCCAAATGCATCGACGGCCGGTGGAGCAAGCCGGTCGCGACCAACGACTTCAACCTTTCGCTCCACTGCTTCGCCGGGATCTTCCACTACGCTCCTTCCTGCTTCGAGGGACTCAAGGCCTATCGCGGTGTCGATGGCCGGGTGCGGATGTTCCGCCCGGACGAGAACGCCAAGCGCATGGACAGCAGCGCCCGCTACCTGGACATGCCCGCTCCGCCGATGGAACTGTTCCTGGATGCCTGCGCCCTCTGCGTCCAGGCGAACTGGGATTACATCCCGCCGTATGAGAGCGGCGCCTCGCTGTATCTGCGTCCCGTCCTGTTCGGCATCAACCCCCAACTGGGCATCAATTCCGCCAAGGACGTGATGTTCGTCGTGATGGCTTCGGGCGTGGGCACGTATTCCGGTGCCAAGAGTCTCGTCCCGGGAACGGCCGTCCTCTCCCGCAACTACGACCGCGCCGCCACCTACGGCGCCGGCGGTTACAAGTTGGGCGCCAACTACGCCCAGTCCCTCCACGCCTACAACCTGGCGCACAAGATGGGCTACCGGGAACTGCTTTTCCTGGACAGCGCCACGCACACCCATATCGAGGAGTTCGGCTCGTCCAACTTCTTCGCCATCAAGCACGGCTGCTACATCACGCCCAACTCTCCCAGCGTCCTTCCCTCCATCACGAACAAATCCCTGCGGAAAGTCGCGCAGGAATTCGGCCTCAAGGTGGAGCGCCGGACCATCTTCATCGACGAACTGGAGACCTTCGAGGAGGTGAACTCCTGCGGTACCGCGGTGGTGATCACCCCCATCTGCCGCATCGACGACAAGGTAACCCTGGAAAGCGGTACCATCACCCGCGAATACCGGTATCCCGAAGTCTGCGGCCCCTTCAGCGAGAAACTCTATCACCGGCTGGTGGGCATCCAGCGGGGTACTGAGGAGGATACCTACGGCTGGTGCATGTTCGTAAACGATCCCGCATGATCAGGGAAAGGGTCCAGGCCCTTCTGGACGCATACGAAACCGACGAGGCCATCTCCCTGCTGGACGGCTACCGTGCCTCGGGCGCCCCGATGGACGATACGCTGTTTTATCTGCTCGGAAACGCCTGGAGAAAGAAGGGCAACTGGCAGATGGCCATTAACAACTACCTGGAAGCCCTGCATCTCAATCCCGACAGTCCCGCCAAACAGGCCCTGGACATCGCCAATGAGATCCTGGACTTCTACAACAAGGATATGTACAACCAATAAACGCTACCGATATGGCAAAAATGAGAGGAGCGACTGTCGTGGACGTCGAACGCTGCAAGGGCTGCGGCCTTTGCGTGGTCGCCTGTCCGCTGAAAGTCCTGGCCCTGACCACGAAGAACGTGAACATGAAGGGCTATAACTATGCTGAGACCGTCCTGGAAGACACCTGCACGGGCTGCACGTCCTGCGCCATCGTCTGTCCCGACGGCTGTATTACGGTTTATCGCAAAAAGGAGGAATAGTCATGGCAGAGAAAGAAGTCACCCTGATGAAGGGCAATGAGGCCATTGCCCACGCCGCCATCCGCTGCGGATGCGACGGCTATTTCGGTTATCCGATCACGCCGCAGTCCGAGGTCCTCGAGACCCTCGCGGCGGAAAAGCCCTGGGAAACCACCGGCATGGTCGTGCTGCAGGCCGAGAGTGAAGTGGCGTCCATCAACATGGTCTATGGCGGCGCCGCCACCGGCAAGCGGGTCATGACCTCTTCTTCCAGCCCGGGCATCAGCCTCATGCAGGAGGGCATCTCCTACATGGCCGGCGCCGAACTGCCCGCGCTCATCGTCAACGTCTCCCGCGGCGGCCCCGGCCTGGGTACGATCCAGCCCAGCCAGGCGGATTATTTCCAGACCGTCAAGGGCGGCGGCCACGGCGACTACCGCCTGATTACCCTGGCTCCCGCTTCCGTCCAGGAGATGGCCGATTTCGTGGACCTCGCCTTCGAACTGGCGTTCCGCTACCGCAATCCGGCGATGATCCTCAGCGACGGCGCCATCGGCCAGATGATGGAGAAGGTGGTGCTTCCGCCGTTCAAGCCCCGCCGCACGACGGAGGAGATCGCGAAGGAGTGCCCCTGGGCCACGACCGGCCGCATCGGCATGCGCAAGCCCAACATCATCACCTCCCTGGAACTCCGTTCGGAGGAGATGGAGCAGAACAACCTCCGCATCCAGGCGAAGTATCGCGTGATCGAGGAGAAGGAAGTCCGCTACGAAGACTATAAGACCGAAGACGCGGAGTACTTGATCGTCGCGTTCGGTTCCGCCGCCCGTATCGCCAAGAAGGTGATCGCGATCGCCCGCGAGCAAGGCATCAAGGTGGGCCTGCTCCGTCCCATCACCCTGTGGCCTTTCCCGTACGGCCGGATCGCCGAACTGGGCAAGCAGGTGAAGGGCATCCTCTCCCTGGAGATCAACGCCGGCCAGATGGTCGAAGACATCCGCCTGGCCGTCGAATGCAAGGTTCCGGTGAAGTGGTACGGCCGGCTGGGCGGTATCATCCCCGAACCCGAGGAAGTGGTGGAAGAAATCAAGAAAATGACCTGTTAAAGCACTTCGACTTATGACTAGAGAAGAAATCATCCAGGCTGAGAACCTGGTCTATCGCAAACCCGAACTGCTCAATGACGTGCCCATGCACTACTGCCCGGGCTGCAGCCATGGCGTGGTTCACAAGTTGGTGTCGGAGGTCGTCGCCGAAATGGGCATGACGGAAAAGACCATTGCCATCTCGCCCGTGGGATGTGCCGTGTTCGCATACAAATACATTGACGTGGACTGGCAGGAAGCCGCCCATGGACGCGCCCCGGCCCTCGCCTCGGCCGTCAAGCGCCTGTGGCCGGACCGCCTGGTGTTCACCTACCAGGGTGACGGTGACCTCGCGTGCATCGGCACCGCGGAGACGATCCATGCCCTCAACCGCGGCGAGAACATCACCATCATCTTCATCAACAACGCCATCTACGGCATGACCGGCGGCCAGATGGCCCCGACCACCCTGCTGGGCATGAAGACGGTCACCTGCCCCTACGGCCGCGACCCCAAACTCCACGGGTATCCCCTCAAGATGGCGGACATCGCCGCCCAACTGGAAGGCACGTGCTACGTCACCCGCCAGACGGTGCACACCGTAGCCGCCATCCGCAAGGCCAAGAACGCCATCCGCAAGGCTTTCGAGTATTCGATGCAGGGCAAGGGCTCCAACCTCGTGGAGATCGTGTCCACCTGCAACACGAACTGGCGGATGTCCCCGGTCAAGGCCAACCAGTGGATGGAGGAGAACATGGTTCCCTACTATCCCCTCGGCGATCTCAAAGACAACGGCAAATAAACCCAAGGCTATATGACACACGAAATCATCATATCCGGATTCGGCGGACAGGGTGTCCTGTCCATGGGCAAGATCCTCGCCTATTCCGGCCTCATGGAAGACAAGGAAGTGACCTGGATGCCGGCGTATGGCCCCGAGCAGCGCGGCGGTACGGCCAACGTGACCGTCATCGTGAGCGACGAGCCCGTCTCCTCCCCGATCCTCAGTTCCTACGATACCGCAATCGTCCTCAACCAGCCCTCGCTCGAGAAGTTCGAGAGCAAGGTGAAGCCCGGCGGTTCGCTGATCTATGACGGTTACGGCATCAACACACCGCCTACCCGCAAGGACATCCACGTGTATCGGATCGATGCCATGGACAAGGCGGCGGAGATGAACATGATCAAGGTGTTCAACATGATGATCCTCGGCGGCCTGCTGAAGATCCATCCCATCGTGACCGTGGACAGCGTGCTGAAGGCCTTGCGCAAGACCTTGCCCGAGCGGCATCACCACCTCATCCCGATGAACGAAGAGGCCATCAGGATGGGCATGGAGATTATCCGCGAAGTCTAGCGCAGCCGCGCGTAACTGTAGCCGAAGCGCTCGAACGCGGCCCGGTCCAGGGCTTCCCGGTCGTCGGGATGGGCAATGGATATGAGCGCTTTGGCTCTTTGGGCCAGATTGAGATTGTGCAGGTACACAATCCCGTACTCAGTCGCAACGTACTGGGTTTGGAAGCGGGTGGTGACGACCCCCGCCCCGGGAGTGAGTGTCGGCACAATCTTCGCTTTTCCCTTGGCCGTCCGCGAAGGCATGGCGATGAACGTCCGGCCGCCTTCCGCCAGGGAGCATCCGTACATGAAGTCGTGCTGGCCTCCCACGCTGGAGAAGATGGTCGTGCCGATGGAATCGGCGCAGATCTGTCCCGTGAGGTCGATCTCGATGGCGGAGTTGATGGCGCAGGCCCGGGGGTTCTGGGCGATCAGGAACGGATTGTTCGTGTAGGCGACGTCGTAGAACTCCATCGTACGGTTGTGGTCGATGTATGCGTACATTTCCTTGGAGCCGATGGCCAGGGCCGCCACGCTCACGCCCGGATGCACTTTCTTGAGGGTGTTGTCGATGACTCCCTCTTTCATCAGGCGGATTACGCCGTCGGTCATCGCCTCCGTGTGGAGGCCCAGGTGCTGGTGGTGCTTGATCCCGTTGAGGACGGCGTTCGGAATGCCGCCTACGCCGATCTGCAGGCAGGCGCCGTCCGGAATCTGGGACGCGACGTTGGCGCCGATGGCCGCCTCGATGGGGGTAGGCTCCCCGAACGTCATGGCGAAGGGGGCTACGTCGCACAGGACCGCCGCCGTGATCTTGCTCTCATGGATGAGGCAGTCCCCGTACAGGTACGGGATGTTGGGGCTGACTTCGGCGATGACCACCCGCGCGACCTCGGCCGCTGCGACCGCGATGTCGGCGGAGATGCCGAAACTGCAGTATCCGTTCTCATCGGGCGGGGAACAGACGATGAACGCCACGTCCACGGGGAACTCCCCGCGACGGAACATGCCGGGCACTTCGCCCAGGAACAGGGGCGTCATGGACCCGTAGCCCGCAGCCACATGGGCGCGCTGGTCGGCGCTGATGAAGACGCTGTTCACCAGGAACGAGTCCTTGTATTCGGGTTTGCAGAAAGGCGCCGGGTCCTTGTGGACGTTGAATCCGGAGGTGATGGTGACATCCCGGAGTTCGGCATGGCGCCGGGCCAGGGCTTCCTGCAGGAGCACGGGCACGGAGGCGCCGCCCTGGCAGTAGATGGTGTCGCCGCTTCTGACGAGCGAAACGGCTTCGTCGGCACTTACGTATTTCATGATTTTCCGTCCACCAGTCGCACAAACAGTTTGAGATGGTCGTCCAGCCGCTGGAAATCCTCTTCCGAAAGCAGGCGGGACACACACACCCGGATGCCGCTCTGGCCGCTGCCGGTTGTGTTGAGCGGGATGGCGATCACCCCGCAGCGCAGCAGGGACGCCAGCAGTTCGCTGTTGGACAGGTCCTTGTAACCGACCGTGTAGAAGAAGCCGTCGCTGATGGTCTGCTCGATGTCCTTGTCGTACACGAGGTGGAAGCCGTTCGCGTCGAAGATCTGGCGGGAGCGGTGGGCCCGCAGGCCGTAGTTGCGCAGTTCCTCCACGAAATTGTACCGGCCTTCGACGGCGGCCTCGAACATGGCGGACAGGGCGTACTGGGCCGAGTGCGACACGCCGGAGGTGTTCACGTACAGATAGTTCAGGATGAAATTGTCACCGAACCTGGCGATGCTCCACTTCTCCTTGAGCGCGGGATATTCCCGCTGGTAGAGTTTGTCGGATATGCACACCACGGCAATCCGTTCGCCCGCGTAACTGAAGATTTTGGAGCCGGAAAGCAGGATGATGTAGTTGTCCGTGTAGCGCGCCACGGTGCTCTGGAACGGAGGCTTGAAGGGGACGGACATATCCTTGCGGAAGTCCATGCACAGGTAGGCCATGTCTTCCAGGACGATGACGTCGTATTTGTCGGCCAGTTCACCGATGATCTGCAGTTCCTCTTCCGTCAGGCAGATCCACGCGGGATTGTTGGGGTTGGAATACAGGATGGCGGCGATGTTCCCCTGGGAGAAATAGGCTTCCAGTTTGTCCCGGAGTTTTTCGGCGCGGTACTCGTAGATGTCGAAGAAGATGTTTTTGATGCCCAGCAGGTCGGGCTGGCGGCCATGGGCGGAGAAGCCGGGGCAGATGTACAGGATGGTGTCCTTGCCGGGCTGCAACTGCGAGCACTCCAGGATACTGGTCATGCTTCCCTGCATGGAGCCTACGGTGGGGACGATGCCCTTCGGGTCGATGTCGATGTCGATGAAGGCCTTGACGAAGCGTGAAGCGTTGCGTTTAAGTTCAGGAATTCCCTGGACGGAAGGATAGACGGAGGGGACGCCGGCGTCCAGCGCTTTCTTCTGCGCTTCAATGCCGATGGGACAGGCCGGGATGCCCGGAACGCCGAATTCGAGGTGCGAGAACTTCTCGCCCGTCTCTTCCTCCAGCGCACTGCCGATCATCGAGCACTGCCGGATGGTCGTCCGGGACAGGTCTTCGATTCCCATCTCGTCCAACTTCCTGCGAAGTACTTCCTCTGGGATGGCTTTCTGCATGGTTATCTGTCTTTTTGGGAAAGGAGGAGTCCGGCGTCGAACGCCTTGATGTTGGCCTCCACGATGGCGTCACCCTTGCGGGCAAAGATGCGGCGGATGCCGTCCCGGAGTTTGTCCGGGTCCAGGAGGCCCATCACCGCGGAAGCGGCACCGAGCAGGACCATGTTCGCGCTCCGGGCGGAGTTCACCTGCTTGGCCGTGGCTTCGACGTCCAGGACGATGGTCCGGGGCAGGGCGCGGAGGGCCCCCAGGACGCGGTCCAGTTCCGGATAGTTCGGAATGTTCTGGAACGGGACGCTGCTGGTGACGATCCAGCCGTCCTTGGACAGGTAAGGCAGGTAACGGAGCGCCTCCATCGGCTCCAGGGAGACGACGAGGTCTGCACCCCCGTGCGGGATGAGGTCCGAGTAGATGGGGCCGGTGCTCAGGCGGAGATGCGACTGTACGTCGCCGCCCCGCTGGCTCATGCCGTGCACCTCGGCCTGCTTGATGTACAGTCCCTGCTCCAGGGCGGCCGATCCGATGACTGTGGCGATGGACAGGATGCCCTGTCCTCCTACGCCGGCAAGTATGATGTCCTGTTTCATTTCTTGGCGTGTCTTCTGAGGGTTTGGAGGCATTCGCGGCGGCTGATGATGACCGAGACGCCGTGATATTCGATTTCTTCCCGGATGATCCGTTCCATTTCCGGGTAGTTCGCGGGCAGCGGAACGAAGGTGCGGATGTGCTCGGGCTCCACGCCCAGGGCTTCGCAGATCGCCTCCAGGCGGCCGGTTCCGGCCGAATCCTGGCCGCCCGTCATGCCGGTGGTGAGGTTGTCGGAAATGCAGATGGTGACGTCGGCCTTCTCATTCACGGCATCCAGCAGGCCGGTCATGCCGCTGTGGGTGAAGGTGGAGTCGCCGATGACGGCCACCGCCGGCCACAGGCCGCTGAAAGCGGCGCCCTGGGCCATGGTGATGGAGGCGCCCATCTCCACGCAGGTCTGGATGGCCTCGAAGGGCGGGAGCCAGCCGAGCGTGTAGCAGCCGATGTCGCTGAAGGCGCGTCCCTGGGGATAGTCCTTCTTCATCACGGCGTTGAGGGCCGTGAAGAGGTCGCGGTGACCGCAGCCCTTGCAAAGGGCCGGCGGCCGGGGGGCGAGCACCTCGGACGCGGGATACAGGTCCGGGGCGGGCAGGCCGAGGGCCTCCCGGACGCAGTCCGGCGAGAGTTCGCCGGTACGCGGCAGGGAGCCGTCCAGCCGGCCGAGCACCTGGACATCGCTGCCGAACACGCCGTGCATCCGTTCTTCCAGCAGGGGCTGGCCCTCTTCCAGCACGAGGATCCTGTCGCACATCGACGCGAGTTTGTGGATCAGTTCCTTCGGGAAAGGATACTGGGAAATCTTGAGGACGGGGTGCGGGCAGCCGTCGGGGTAGTTCTCCATCAGGTAGTTGTAACCGATGCCGCAGGCGATGATGCCCAGGCTCTTGTCCGGACCGTCCTGCAGCCGGTTGAAAGGAGAGGCGACCGCGTCTTCCTCGAACTGGGCGTAGTCCTTGATGAGTTGCTTGTAGCGGACCCGGGCGTTTACGGGGAGCGTGCACCACTGGCGCTCGTTCGCCGGCAGGCGGAGCGTGTTCTGGGGAACGGCTTCGGCGTCATCGACACAGGAGACGGCCGCGCGGGAATGGGACAGGCGGGTGGTCAGGCGCATCAGCACCGGGATGCCGCGGCGCTCGGAATACTCGAAGGCGCTGCGCATCATCTCATACGCTTCCTGCTGCGAGGAAGGTTCGAAGACGGGGACCAGGGCGAAAGTGCCCCAGAAACGGGAATCCTGCTCGTTCTGGGAACTGTGCATGGACGGGTCGTCGCAGGCGGCGACGACCAGGCCGCCGTTCGCGCCGGTGACGGCGGAGCCCATGAACGGGTCCGCGCAGACGTTCATGCCCACGTGCTTCATGCACACGAGGGTCCGCTTGCCGGCGAAGGACATGCCGAGGGCTTCTTCCATCGCCGTCTTTTCATTGACCGACCAGGCGCAGTGCACGCCCCGTTCCTTCGTGAGCGGATACCCCTGGATGAATTCGGTGATTTCGGTGGAGGGGGTCCCGGGATAAGCATAGACGCCGCTCAGGCCTGCGTGCAGGGCACCCAGCGCCAGGGCTTCGTCTCCCAGGAGGAGTTTCTTTTGAGCCATATTGCTATATCGGTTTCTGGGTGAAGGGATTCGGTCCCTTCGCTTTTTTATGTGGTTATGTAAAGATAAGGTATTTATGGCAAAATCCAAAAAACTTTCGCGATTTTGCCCCGTTTGTTTTCAAAATGATAGTTATTCGCGTGAAAACGTTATGGTTTTACTTCTTCCTGCCCACGAAAGAACCCGGTAGGGGATGACCGCCTTCCGGGTTCTTCTCAGGGTGGGATGCAAGGAACCTACTCCGCGTACAACTGGAGGATGTTCAGGATCACCTTCGTGGCAGCCTCCATGCTTTGGAGCGGGACGAATTCCATCTTGCCGTGGAAGTTCAGGCCGCCGGCGAAGATGTTCGGGTAGGGGAGGCCATAGCCCGGGTGTATATAAGTTCCGGCTGGAAGTGTCGATGGACGGCGAGCAGTACGCCACCGTGCTGGACTGCACAGGCAACACGACCGCCCGTGACACCTTCTACCACGATTTCGACCCGGTCCGTGCCCGCTTCGTGCGCCTGACAGTGACCGACTGGCCCAAGGAACAGCCGCTCGGCGTCATCGACTTCACCGTCTTCGGCCGCGCCGACGGCTACGACCCGCCTGCCGTCGCCACCCCCACCTTCAATAAACTGCCGCTGGACAGTAAGTCCCTCGTGTCTACCATTTCACCACCAGGGCGATAAGTCCCTGCCGGGGGAACGGCAGGGACTGCGAAGATAAGGATTATTTCCGAAAATGGATGGAAGTCCGGTTTAAAACTGCTACTTCTGCTGGAGCCTCACCTGGAGGTGCTTTTTCCAGCGGTAGTGGCCAGGATCGTAATGGAGTTCGCTGGCATCGTTATACATATACCATTCTCCGGAAAGGGAAGTGCCTCCGTTTGAAGGTTGCAAGATGAAAAGCTCGTTGCCTTTTTCCGTATAGATATGCAATTTTCCATCCGAAGAACGGGAGCCATAGATAGGCAGGAATTTATCGGCGGACATGCTGAGATAGCGATAGCGGCCCTTGATGCCGGCGACACTCTCGGTAAACCGCATTTCAATGCCATACGAATTGCTGTCGTTGTACAGGGATCCCGAATAGGTGTAGTCCTTCGGTGCAGATGCGGAAGGGTTATCGCCGTTTCCGTACTCCTTGTAAAACGCTTCCACGGATTCCATGAAGTCGGGGACATATTCCCTGGAATACTCATCACTTAGGAGATATTGGAGGATTTCACCGGATTCATATTGCCGACGCATCTCTTGCACGTAGTCATGGCATTGCAGTTTCACTCCGTCAAAGTCGTCCATGAGCCATTTGCCATCCACCTTTGTCAATTTGATGAAATGCTCCTTGAAATACTGCAGCGGAAAACCCTCGCCAAAGGTGGTGTTGTTGTCGACAAACGCGATGGCATTTGATGGATCTGTCTGCAAAACGGACTTTACGGTAAAAACAGGGCTTCCGTCCTGGGCACTGACAAAATAGAAGAGCCATTCGCTTTCCCCGATTTCACCATAGGCTCCGTCCGGAGCGGCCCAAGCCTCGGTTAACGCGCGATATAAATCGGGAGTCATGTATGTTGCCGTATTTATACTCATTCCATGGTCCGGAATATAATGGCATAATTCCTGGACTCTGTCGGAAAGCTCACCAGTCACGTCTTTATAGTTCCCGAGAAAGAGTTTCACTGCCTCTGCCGTGCAGAAGGGGAGGATTTCCTCAAATGGAACCGTGAATACGGGCTCTCCGGCGGCGCCGTAGGATATTTCATATTGCTGATAATGGAAAGACAATCCATCCTCCGTCGGTTGTGGCGTTTCCTTGGGGAGCGGGATGAAACCTTCCTCCAAGTTGAGTTCGTTCCTCACGTCCTCCGGACTGACGGAAAAATACTCCGCCAGTCCCTTTCTCAAAATGGACTGGATTTCGTACTGACTGTCCCGTTTCAGAAAGGCAGTTACTTGATGACCGTCTTTCTTGTCAAAGGTGAAAGGCCCCTGGCCGATGGCCGCCGCATGCATCATGTCCGATGCGTGGATATAGCCGTGGGAATTGAAGACAATGAAACCGTCGGTTTCGCAGGTCCTTTCCAGCGACCAGCTGTAATCTAAACTCCAGTTTTCATCCCCATACCGGTTGAAGGATTCCTGCGAGTCCTTTGCAACGGCCTCCTTTTTCTTCTCACGATAGTAATCCATCAGCGCCTTCGAGTCATTCCGATCGCCGGTGTAGGCCGGGAAAATCCGTTTCCGCATATCTCCGGAGTACTCGATGGCGAGTTCGTTGTCCATGATGTCGATGAGTCTGGACCGGATTTGATCGGCGGCGATTCCTTGATTGGTTTTCGGCAGTTCCACCTTGATGTCCAGGGAGGCATGGGCGGTCTCTCCGCTGAGGTCGAAAGATTCCGTCTTCAGACCATGGGAAGAAGATTTATGGGATTTAGAAGTAATCCTGGAGATCTTGGATGTTATTGTTGACTTGATATCGGAGGCGATCCTGGATACCCTGTCGCAGGACGCAAAGACCAGCACAGAGGCGAGCATCAGGAAAAGCAGGTTCTTTTTCATTGTCTTAGTGTTATCAGATTCCTATTCAGCGTACAGTTCCACGATATTCAAGATCACCTTGGCCGCCGCCTCCATGCTTTCCAGCGGAACGAATTCCATTTTTCCGTGGAAGTTCAGGCCGCCGGCGAAGATGTTCGGGCAGGGGAGGCCCTTGAAGGAGAGGTTCGCACCGTCGGTACCGCCGCGGATGGGCTGGATCTTCGGCTTTACGCCGGCCATCTCCATCGCCTTCATGGCCTTCTCCACGACGAAATAGTGCGGCTCTACCTGCTCGCGCATGTTGTAGTACTGGTCGCGCAAGTTCAGGACGGCCGTTCCCTCCCCATATTTGACATTGATAAAGTCCACGCAGTCGGTGATGAGTTTCTTCTTGGCTTCGAACTTGGCCCGGTCGTGATCGCGGATGATGTAGGCGATGTCGGCCTCCTCCACAGTGCCGTTGAAGGCGATCAGGTGGAAGAACCCTTCGTAGCCTTCGGTGTATTCCGGGCGCTGGTCCACGGGCAGCAGGGCGCAGAGCTCCTGACCGATGTGAAGGGCGTTCTTCATCTTGCCCTTCGCGTAGCCCGGGTGCACGTTCCGGCCCTGGATGTGGATCTTGGCCGAGGCCGCGTTGAAGTTCTCGAACTCCAGTTCTCCGATTTCGCCGCCGTCCATCGTGTAGGCGTAGTCCGCCCCGAAGCGGGGGACATCGAACTTCACCACGCCCCGGCCGATTTCCTCGTCGGGCGTGAAACCGATCTTGATGGGGCCATGTTTGAACTCGGGATGGGCCATGATGTACTGGACCGCGTCCATAATCTCCGCGACACCGCCCTTATCGTCGGCGCCGAGGAGCGTCGTTCCGTCGGTTGTGATGAGCGTCTGGCCCACATAATGAAGCATTTCCGGGAATTCGGAAGGCTTCAGTGCCAGGCCGGGCACACCGGCGAGGGCAATCTCCCCGCCGTCATAATCCTTCACAATCTGCGGCTTGATGTCCGCACCCGAAGCATCCGGTGACGTGTCCACGTGGGCGATGAAACCGATTGCCGGGACCTCCTTGTCCAGATTGGAAGGGATGCTTCCCATCACATATCCATACTCGTCCAGCGTGGCCTCCACGCCCATCGCGTTCAGTTCCTCACACAGCATCCGCAGCAGATTCAACTGCTTCGCCGTGGACGGCTGGCTCTCGGAATTCTCATTGCTCTGCGTGTCCACCGACACATACCTTAAAAAACGGTCAAGAATCTTTTCCATAATACAAACTTCCCATCTATTATTTCTTTACTTTCATTGAAGAATAAACCATATAAGCGATCAATAATACGAACGGGACGATGGCGATGGCCTCGCCGTAATGGGCGTTCCAGTCCGTGAGGAAGAGATCGACATTTGCAAAGCGCAGGATGGCGCTCACCACGCCCATGAGGGCGCCGCCAGCGATGAAGCCGGAGGCGATGAGGGTGCCCTTTTCCTGACGGGCAGCATTGACCGCCGCATCCTTGGAGCGGGTGCTCACGTACCAGGAGATTGCACCGCCCACCAGCAGCGGGAGGTTCAGGTCGATGGGGATGAACATACCCAGGGCGAACGGCAGGGCCGGGACTTTGAAGAAAGTGAGAATCAGCGCGATGGCTGCGCCTATGCCATACAGGAGCCACGGAGCGCCGCCGCCGCTCATCATCGGCTGGATTACGGCCGCCATGGCATTGGCCTGCGGGGCCACGAGAGCATGGTCGCCGGTGAAGCCGTAGGTCTTGTTCAGCACCAGCATCACACCGCATACCGTCACGGCCGAAACCGCGACGCCGAGGAACTTCCAGCCTTCCTGTTTCTTGGGCGTGGAGCCGATCCAGTAACCAATCTTGAGGTCGGTAATGAAGGACCCCGCGACCGACAGGGCAGTGCATACGACGCCGCCGATAATGAGGGCGGCAGCCATGCCGTCCTTGTCCTTCAGGCCCACGGCCACGAGAATCAGGGACGCGATGATGAGCGTCATCAGCGTCATGCCACTCACCGGGTTTGTGCCCACGATGGCAATGGCGTTTGCCGCCACCGTCGTGAACAGGAAGGACACGATGGCGACGATGAGAAGGCCTACGAGAGCCTGCCAGATATTGTTCACCACACCGCCCAGGGCGAAGTATGCGAAGATGGCGAGGAGGGCGATCACCACGCCCCAGACGATGGTCTTCATCGGGAGGTCCTCATCCGTACGCTCGACTTTTTCGGCCCTGGCGCCCGGTTTGCGCTTGAATTCCGAAACGGCCAGGCCCGCGGCGCTCTTGATGACGCCGAAGCTCTTGATGATGCCGATGATACCCGCCGTCGCGATGCCGCCGATGCCGATATGCCGCGCATAGTCCTTGAAGATCTGCTCCGGGGCCATTTCGCCGATGGTGGTCATCACGCCCGTGTTCATCAGGTCAATGACGCTCCCGCCCCAGATGAGGTTCATCAGCGGGATGATTACCAGCCACACGAGCAGGGAGCCGCAGCAGATAATGAAAGCGTATTTGAGGCCGATGATATAGCCGAGGCCCAGCACGGCCGCGCCGGTGTTGAGTTTCAACACGACCTTGGCCTTGTCGGCGAGTGCCGCCCCCCAGCCCATGACCGTGGTGGAGAGGGTCTCTGTCCAGGTGCCGAAGGTGGCGACGAGGAAGTCGTACAGACCGCCGATGAGACCGGCTGCAACAAGGGTTTTCGCCGAGGAACCGCCGCTTTCACCGCTCACGAGGACCTGCGTCGTCGCCGTTGCCTCCGGGAACGGATACTTGCCGTGCATTTCCTTTACGAAATACTTGCGGAAGGGAATGAGGAACAGGATGCCCAGCACACCGCCCAGCAGGGAACTGAGGAACATCTGCCAGAAATTCACATCCGCGTCAAGGATGTAGATGGCCGGAAGGGTGAAGATGGCACCCGCCACCACGGCGCCGGAGCAGCCGCCGATGGACTGGATGATCACGTTCTGCGCCAGGCCGTCCTTCTTCTTGAGGGCGCTGGTGAGCCCGACGGCGATGATGGCGATGGGGATGGCCGCCTCGAACACCTGTCCCACCTTGAGGCCCAGGTAAGCCGCTGCGGCCGAGAACAGCACCACCATCAGGATGCCGATGAAAACGGAATAGGGCGTGACCTCGGCATACTTCTTCGCCGGGTCCAGGATGGGTTTGTAGGTCTCGCCGGGCTTCAGCTCACGCTGGGCGTTTTCCGGGAGCGATACAGGTTTCTTGTCTTCCATGCGTTCTTTGTGTTTCCACAAAATTACGCATTCTTGACGAGATTTTCAACGGCTTCACGGACACGGTCAAACGGGAAGGCGGCGAGCCGGTCTTGGAACTTCGCCCGGACCTCGGCGGTGCACAGGTTGCCGATGGAACCCTCGTGCGTGTGGTGGAGTTCCCCGTCATAATGGAAGGTGCCGGCCTGGACCGCGAGGCCGACCTGCCGGTAGGCATCCCGGAAAGGAACGCCGGCTTCCACGAGACGGTTCACTTCTTCCACGCAGAAGGCCTGGGCGTACAAGGGCTTGTCCATCAGCCCTTCCGTCACGGTGATGCCCGGGAGGGCGAAGGCGAGGATGTCCAGGCAGCTGTCCAGTTCGTCGAACATGGGCAGGTACACTTCCTTCAAAAGCTGCATGTCGCGGAAATAACCCGACGGGAGATTGCCGGTAATGTGTCTCAAGGTCGCGGAAGTGCCCTGGATGCGGTTGCAATGTCCCCGGACCAGTTCAAAAACGTCGGGATTCTTCTTCTGGGGCATGATGCTGGAGCCGGTCGTGAAGGCGTCCGGCAGGTGGAGGAAGCCGAAATTCTGGCTGGTGAAGAGACAGCCGTCGTAAGCGAGGCGCCCGATGGTCTCGGCAACGGCACTGTAAGCCCAGGAGACCATCCGCTCGCCCCTTCCCCGGGACATCTGTGCGTAGATGCTGTTGTAGTCCAGCGCGCCGAATCCCAGCAGTTCCGTCGTGCGGGCACGGTTCAGCGGGGCGGAGGATCCGTAACCCGCTGCGCTGCCGAGGGGATTCTCGTCCATCACGTCCCAGGCCGCCTTGAGCATCACGAGGTCGTCGGCGAGGCTTTCCGCGTAGGCGCCCAGCCAAAGGCCGAAGGAAGAAGGCATCGCCACCTGCAGATGCGTATAGCCCGGCATCAGGATGTCCTTCAGCGCCTCGGACTTTTCCTGCAGGAGGTCGAAGAGCGCGGTGACCTTGCCCACGGTCTTTTCAATCCGAGCCCGTGTGAACAGCTTGATGTCCACGGCTACCTGGTCGTTGCGTGACCGTCCGGTATGGACCTTCTTGCCCACGTCTCCGAGCGCAGCCGTCAGGCGGGCTTCCACCTCCGAATGGACATCTTCCCCTTCGATGGTGAACCGGCCTTCCACGGCCTCCCGGTGCAGTTTTTTCAGTTCCGGCAGGAGGATGGCGAGCTCGTCTTTCTCCAGGAGGCCCACCTCCGACAGCATCGTGACATGCGCCATGGTCCCGAGGATGTCCCACGGGGCCAGCATCAGGTCCAGTTCCCGGTCTTTCCCGACCGTGAAAGCGTCGATTTCCGGCGCGTTATCGAATCCTTTCGACCAAATCTTCATACCTGTAAACCATCTAATAATGCTACATACGTGTCCACCGCCTTGCCGATGTCATCGGCCAGCACGTATTCGTCCGCCGTATGGGAGCGGGGAGAGTCGCCCGGGCCGATCTTGATGGAAGGGAAGCGGCAGAGCGCCTGGTTCGAGAGGGTGGGTGAGCCGACGGCCGGGAGGCCGAGGGAAAGCCCCCGCCGCACCAGCGGGTGGTCCGCTGCGATGGATGATCCGTGCAGCCGGGTGGAACGGGCTTCGACGGAACAAGGCGCTTCCTCCTGGATCAGGGCGAGCAATTCCTCATTGGTATAGAGCCCGTTGGAACGGATGTCCACCACAAAGGAGCACCGGTCGGGGATGACATTATGCTGTGTCCCGGCCTGGATCTGCGTCACCGTCATCTTGACGGGTCCCAGCAGGTCGGAGACCTTGCCGAACCGCTTGTTCCGGAACCATTCGATGGCGGGAAGGGCCTTGTAGATGGCATTGACACCCGTGTCCCGCGCCGCGTGACCGGCCTGTCCTGTCACGGTACAGTCCAATACCATCAGTCCCTTTTCCGCAACGACCATTTCCAAGGAAGTCGGCTCTCCGAATACACCGCATGCGATGGGACCGCACGCGGCCTCGATCTCCGGGAGTGTTATCTCCAGCCCGTTCCGTCCGCTGGTTTCCTCTTCCGCGGATAGGGACAAAACCAGCCTGTAGGGCTGTGAGTGTGCCGTCAACTGCCGAAAGGCTTCGATGATGGCGACGACGGAAGCACCGTCGTCATTGCTCCCCAGCCCGTACAACCGTCCGTCTTCCAGGGTAGGCGTAAAGGGATCGCGGGTCCATCCGGCAACCGGCTTGACCGTGTCGATGTGGGCGTCCAGAAGCACGACCGGCCCCTCCCCGTGGCTGCACCAGAGGTTGTTGCCGCAGCGGTGCGGGGCCATTCCGTGGCGGAACAGCCACGACTCCAGGAAGTCGGCGACCGCCTTTTCGTCCCGGCTGAGTGAAGGGATGGAAATGAGCTGTTGGAGCAGGGAAATCATAGGAGCTCGTCTTCGTGCCGGTTGTAGTAGACCCGCAGCGGGGTGGACAGGACCTTGATGAATCCCTTCGCGTCCTCCGCCGTCCAGCCTTTCTGCATTTCGCCGTATTCGCCGAACTTGGTCTTCACGAGGTCGTTGGCGCTTTCCACGCCCACGGTCTCGAACTGCTTGGGTCCGTAATTGACAATGACCGTTCCCGTCACGTTCCGCTGACTGGACTCGAGCATCGCTTCGATGTCGCGCATCACGGGCTCCAGATACTGGCTTTCATGCAGGAACATGCCGTACCAGGTGCCCACCTGGTCCTTCCAGTACTGCTGCCACTTGGACAGGGTGTATTTCTCGAGGTATTTGTGTGCCGCGATGATGAGCATCGGTGCGGCGGCCTCGAAGCCCACCCGGCCCTTGATGCCGATGATGGTGTCTCCCACGTGGATGTCGCGGCCGAGGCCATACCCTTCGACAGAGGCCTCCAAGGCCTGGATGGCGGCGACAGGGGAGTCGAAGGTCTTCCCGTCAACTGCGACGAGCTGCCCCTTCTCGAACCCGAGTTTCACGGTTTTCTCCCCGGACTTCGTGACCGGCTTCAGGTAGGCCGATTCGGGCAGCCCCTGCGCGGAATCCAGCAGCTCGCCGCCGCAGATGGACGTGCCCCAGAGACCTACGTTATAGGAATACTTGAGTTTGGCGAAATCGGCCGGGAAACCGTGTGCGTTGAGGTAGTCCACCTCCTCCTGGCGGGTGAGGGCCTTGTCGCGGGTGAGGGTGATGATCTGCATTTCCGGACACATCACCTGGAAGGTCATGTCGAACCGGACTTGGTCGTTTCCTGCACCGGTGGAGCCGTGGGCGATGGCGTCGGCCCCGATTTCCTTTGCATAACGGGCGATGGCGATGGCCTGGAAAATGCGTTCGGAAGAAACGGAGATGGGGTAGGTTCCGCCCCGGAGGACATTCCCGTATACCATATATTTAAGGCTCTTCGCGTAGTATTCTTCCTTGACGTCCAGGTTGACGAAGGCCTTGGCGCCCAGCTTGTAGGCGTTCTCCTCATTCTTCTTGAGCTGGGCGGGGGAGAATCCGCCGGTATCCGCCGAGGCGGCATGGACTTCATGGCCCTGGTTGGCCAGGTACATCACGGTATAGGAGGTGTCCAGGCCTCCGCTGTAGGCGACGACGATTTTCATATCACGAGACGTTTTTTGATTTCGGGGAAAAGGGGAACAAGGGCATCGAGCGCATCGTCGGTCGAAGAACCGGCGCGGAGGATGAGGAGGATGGTGTCATCCCCGGCGATGGTGCCGATGACCGGGAAAAGGACCTGGTGGTCGATCAGGATGGCGACGGCGTTCGCCATGCCGGGAAGGGTCTTGATCACGCCGAGCTGGCCGGAGAACTGGATCCGGACGATGCCGGATGACAGGTCGGCCGCCATCGTTTTCCGCGAGGCGGGCGTGACATAGCCCTCGCCGGGGACTTTGGAAATCCTCAGGGCTTTCAGGTCGCGGGAAAGGGTGGCCTGGGTGGAGGAGATGCCGGCGTCCTTGAGACGGAGGGAAAGTTCTTCCTGGCTGAAGACGGAGCCGGCCTGGATGATATCCAGGATGGCCTGCTGTCGAATCTTGGTGCTATTCTGCATATTTCTCGTATAAATATCCTGTTTTCTGCAAAGATATGCATTTTTATTGAAAAAGTTTGCATAATAAATATTTTTTTAATTATTTTTGCCGCAGATAGAAGCATGAACCCTATGGAAGTCCAAGTGATGGTGGCCCAGGAGTGCCACACTGCGTATGCCCCTGCAATCTGCCAGGAAATCTATATCTCTTCGCTGGAGCGCAAGACCGGCATTGCCAACCGTTCCCCGGAATATATCAATGAGAAGATCCGTGCCGGCAAGGCCGTCATCGCCCTTACGGAGGACGGAGAGTTCGCCGGTTTCTCCTATATTGAATCGTGGGGCGGGAAAAGTTTCGTCGCCAATTCCGGCCTGATCGTCGCCCACAAGTTCCGCGGGATGGGGATCGCGAAGAAAATCAAGGAGCAGACCTTCATTCTCTCCCGGAAGCTGTTCCCCGATGCAAAGATCTTCTCCATCACCACCGGAGCGGCGGTGATGAAGATGAACTACGAGTTCGGTTTCCGCCCCGTTCCCTTCGGAGAGCTGACCGACGACCCTGAATTCTGGAAGGGCTGCGAAGGGTGCCGCCATTTCGACATCCTCAAGGACAGGGACTACAAGATGTGTCTCTGCACGGGCCTCTTGTACGATCCCAAAGAGCATCTGACGATCCATCATCCTGACGAAGCATGATCCGCGCGGGTATCATAGGTGGCGCCGGCTACACCGCCGGCGAACTGGTCCGCCTGCTGGTGAACCATCCTGCGGCGGAGGTCGCCTGGATCCATTCGGAGAGCCAGGCGGGGAAGGCGGTGGCCGACCATCATCCCGGTCTCGTGGGTGACACGGACCTGGTCTTTACCGATGCCGTCGACCTGGACGGGATTGATGTCCTGTTCCTCTGTTCGGCCCACGGGAAAAGCCGGGCCTTCTGGGAGGAGCATCCCTGCCCTCCGGGGCTGAAGGTCATTGACTTGGCCCAGGATTTCCGGGACGAGTCGGACGGGTATGTCTACGGCCTTCCCGAACTGAACCGGGACCGGATCACCGGGACGGACAAGGTGGCCAATCCGGGCTGTTTCGCGACGGCCATCCAGCTTGCGCTTCTGCCTCTGGCCAAGGCCGGCCTTCTCGGAGGTGACATCCACGTGCAGGCGGTCACCGGATCCACCGGTGCGGGCGTGAAGCCTTCTCCCACCACGCATTTCAGCTGGCGGAACGGAAACCTGTCCACGTATAAGGTATTGACCCATCAGCATCTCCTCGAAATCCGCCGGAACCTGGGCGTGGGGGACAACCTCCATTTCATCCCGGTCCGGGGCGACTTCGCACGCGGCATTTTCGCTGTCGCGGAAACTGCCTGTTTCCTCTCCCTGGAGGAAGTGACGGCACTTTACCGGTCCTTCTATGCCGATGCGCCCTTCACCTGGGTCCTTTCCGGTCCAGTGGACCTCAAGCAGGTGGTCAACACCAATAAGTGCCTGATTTCACTGGAGCTTCACGAAGGACAGCTCGTCATCACCTCCGTCATCGACAACCTGCTCAAAGGCGCTTCCGGCCAGGCCGTGCAGAACATGAACCTCGTATTCGATCTGCCCGAAACCGCCGGTCTCCGCCTGAAAGCTTCGGTATTTTAATCCGGTGATTCCGGAGGTATGGGGTGACCCTCCGGAACTGTCGCTACGCGACCCCTCCCAAAGCCGGCTTGCGCCGTCTTCGGGCCCCTCCCTCTTATGCGGCCGAGGGTGGCCACAAGTTCCGGAGGGTCAACCCCATACCTCCTAATGAGAAGAAAATGGACTTATTCAACGTATATAAAAGGTGGAACATCGAACCTGTAAGAGGGGCGGGTTCCACGCTGTGGGATGCGGCGGGACAGGAATACCTGGACCTGTATGGCGGGCATGCCGTCATCAGCATCGGCCATTGCCATCCGCATTACGTGGCGGCGGTCCGGGAGCAGATCGGGAAGCTCGGATTCTACTCCAATGCCGTGCTGAACGGACTGCAGGATGTCCTGGCGGAGAAGCTGGGCCGGATCAGCGGGTATGACCCGTATCATCTGTTCCTGTGCAACAGCGGGGCGGAAGCCAATGAGAACGCCCTGAAACTGGCGTCCTTCCATACCGGCCGGTCCAAGGTCCTGGCCTTCGGCGGAGCGTTCCACGGGCGGACATCCGGGGCCGTGAGCGTGACGGACAATCCGAAGATCCGGGCGCCGTTCAATGCGACCGACCATGTGGATTTCGTTCCTCTGGGGAATCTGGAGGCTGCGGAGAAGGCCTTGTCAACCGGCGAATATGCCGCCGTCATCATCGAAGGAATCCAGGGCGTGGCAGGTATCCAGGTGCCGTCCGACGTTTTCTTGAAGGAACTCCGTTCCCTTTGCGACCGCACCGGGACCTTGCTGGTCCTGGACGAGATCCAGTCCGGATGCGGACGGACGGGGCGTTTTTTCGCCCATCAGCACGCCGGTGTAAAGGCCGACCTGGTGACGATGGCGAAGGGACTTGCCGGTGGAATTCCCATCGGCGCCGTCCTCATCAGCCCGGACATCCAGGCTTCTTACGGTCTCTTGGGTACGACCTTCGGTGGTAACCACATTGCTTGTGCGGCTGCGATCGCTGTCTTGGAAGTGATTGAACAGGAGGATCTTGTGTCCAAGGCTGGGCAACTCGGCGCCTGGTTCGAGGCACAGCTGAAGGGCGACCCCGCCCTGGTGGAATACCGGGGAAAGGGCTTGATGATCGGCCTGGAGATCAAGCCGGAATTCGTGGGCCTGCGCGACCGGCTCCTGCAGGAAAAACACATTTTCACCGGAGCCTCCGGGGAACGGGTCATCCGGTTGCTTCCGGCCCTGAATCTTCCCGGGGAAGGGGCCCGGCAGTTTGTTGAAGCTTGGAAAGAATTGACACGATGAAGCATTTTACCAGCATCCTCCAGCTCGGCGACCTCTCAGAGGCCCTTGCCGAAGCGGCCGCCGTCAAGGCGGACCCTTTTGCCGACCAGCAGCTCGGCCGCAACAAGACGGTCCTGCTCGTCTTTTTCAACAACAGCCTGCGTACCCGGCTCAGTACCCAGAAAGCGGCCCTGAACCTGGGAATGAATCCCATTGTCCTGGACGTGAACCAGGGCGCCTGGAAACTGGAGACCGGCCGCGGCGTGGTAATGGACGGGGACAAGAGCGAGCATCTGCTGGAAGCCATCCCCGTGATGGGCTCCTACTGCGACATGATCGGCGTGCGTTCCTTCGCTCGTTTCGAATCCAAGGAGGACGACTATAACGAAGTCATTCTGAATCAGTTCATCCAGTATTCCGGCAAACCCGTCTTCAGCATGGAGGCGGCAACCCGCCATCCGCTGCAGACCTTTGCCGACATCATCACGATCGAGGAACACAAGACCAAGCCCCGCCCGAAGGTGGTGATGACCTGGGCCCCGCACCCGAAGGCCCTGCCGCAGGCCGTCCCCAATTCGTTCATCGAGGGGATGTCCATGACGGACTACGACTTCGTTATCGCGAATCCCGAAGGATACGACCTTGCGCCGGAATTTGTCGGGAACGCCCGGGTCACGCACGACCAGGACGAGGCTCTCGCCGGCGCCGATTTCGTGTATGCCAAGAACTGGGCTTCCTATGAGCAGTACGGACAGGTGCTCAGCCGCGACCGCAGCTGGACCGTCACGAAAGAAAAGATGGCCCTGACCGACAATGCCTTTTTCCTGCACTGCCTGCCGGTGCGGCGGAACATGATCGTGTCGGACGATGTGATCGAGAGCCCGCGGTCCCTGGTGATTCCGGAGGCGGCGAACCGGGTCGTTTCGGCCCAGACCGTCATGAAACGCCTGCTGGAGCGCCTATGATCCGGGTCGTGAAAATCGGCGGGCAGGTCCTCGATGACCCCGTCCTCCTGGAGGCGTTCTGCCGGGATTTCACGGCCATGGCCGGGCCGAAAGTCCTGGTCCACGGCGGCGGCGCCCTCGCCGGGCGTTTCCAGAAAGCCCTGGGCATCGAACCGGTCCGGTACGAAGGCCGGCGGGTGACGGACGACGCCACCCTGCAGGTCGTGACGATGGTCTATGCCGGATGGTGCAACAAGCGGGTGGTCGCCCTCCTGCAGGCGGCCGGATGCGACGCCGTGGGCCTTTCCGGTTGCGACGGGTCGGTCATCACCGCGGCCAAGCGGCCTCCCAAGGCCTTGTCGGACGGACAGGTGATCGATTTCGGATGGGTGGGTGACGTGACGCCCGCTTCGGTCCGGGTGGATTTCCTGCTGGGTTTGCTGGACCAGGGCTTTACGCCGGTCCTGTCGGCCATCAACCACGACGGCGCGGGTCAGCTTCTGAATACGAATGCCGATACGATGGCGAGCGCAGTGGCCGCCGCCCTCGGAGCCTCCCTGACCACCTGCTTCGAGCAGCCGGGAGTCCTGCGGGACCGGAATGATGCGGAGAGCGTGATTCCGGTCATCGACAGACAGTCTTATGCCGCCCTGAAGGCGGAGGGAATCGTGGCGGACGGGATGATTCCCAAGTTGGACCAGGCCTTTGAGGCGATGGCACAGGGCGCGGCATCCGTCCGCATCTGCCACAGTTCCGCCCTGCTGGACGGATCGGGTACTTTATTGGAATAGGTATGGAACGGAAAAAGGCGACGCTGGTTCTCGGGAACGGGAAAACTCTCGAGGGGTGGAGTTTCGGCTACGAAGGCTCCGCCGGAGGCGAGGTGGTCTTCTCCACCTCGATGGTCGGCTACCCCGAAAGCCTTACCGACCCTTCCTTCGAGGGGCAGATCCTGTGCGTCAGTTATCCCCTCGTGGGCAATTACGGCATTCCGGAGACCGTGACCGGTCCGGACGGGCTCGCCTTGAATGCCGAGTCGGACCGGATCCATGTCCGGGGACTTGTCATCGCCGACTACAGTGAGCATTACAGCCATTGGGACGCGGTGAAAAGCCTCGGAACCTGGCTGCAGGAGCAGCATGTACCCGGCATCTCCGGCGTGGATACCCGCGCCCTCACCCGGATGATCCGGGAAGAGGGGGCCATGCCCGGCCGCATCGTCGTCGAAGGGACCTGCCAAGCGACAGGGGACAGCGCTCCGCAAGGGAGCCTTGTGTCGCAGGTCAGCTGCCACGAAGTCCTCCGGTATGGCAAGGGTTCCAAACGGGTCGTCCTGGTGGATTGCGGCGTGAAGCACAATATCCTCCGTTGTCTGGTCGCCCGGGGCGTGGAAGTGGTCCGGGTACCGTGGGACTTTGACTTCAATACCCTGGACTACGACGGCCTGTTCATTTCCAATGGCCCGGGCGATCCCACTGACTGCCCGGTGACCATCGGCCATCTCCGGCAGGCCTTACAGGGCGACCGCCCCGTCTTCGGCGTCTGTCTGGGCAGCCAGTTGATGGGCCTGGCGGCGGGTGGACGGACCTTCAAGCTGCCTTACGGCCACCGCAGCCACAACCAGCCGGTGCGCCGCTGGGGAACCGACCGGTGCTACATTACCTCCCAGAACCATGGATATGCCGTGGATCCCGCCACGCTTCCGGGGGAGTGGGAACCGTTCTTCGTGAACCTGAACGACGGAACCAACGAAGGCATCCGCCACCGGGAGAAACCCTTCTTCGCCACCCAATTCCATCCGGAAGCCGCCGGAGGACCGGTGGATACGGAATTCCTGTTTGACGAATTCATTTCGCTGCTATGATCCGGAAAGTGCTTGTCCTCGGTTCCGGCGCGCTGAAGATCGGCGAGGCCGGAGAATTCGACTACAGTGGCTCGCAGGCGCTCAAGGCCCTGCGGGAGGAAGGGGTCAGGACCATCCTGGTCAATCCCAACATCGCTACGGTCCAGACGTCGGAAGGCATTGCCGACAAGGTTTATTTCCTCCCTGTGACGCCCTCTTTCGTGGAGAAGGTCATCTGGAAGGAACGGCCGGACGGCATCCTGCTTTCCTTCGGCGGCCAGACGGCGCTGAACTGCGGCGTGGAGCTGTTCCGGTCCGGCGTGCTGCAGCAGTACGGGGTCGAGGTGCTGGGAACGCCTGTGGAAACCATTATCGACACCGAGGACCGGGAGCGTTTCGTGGCCAGGCTCGATGAGATCGGCGTAAAGACCATCCGTTCCCATGCGGCCACTTCTGTTTCGGAGGCCGCCGCGGCCGCCCGCGAAGTCGGTTATCCGGTCATTGTCCGGGCAGCTTATGCCCTGGGTGGCCTGGGGTCCGGGTTCTGCGAGGATGAAGGCCAGTTGATGGCGACAGCTTCCAAGGCGTTCACTTTCTCGCCCCAAGTGCTGGTGGAAAAGTCCCTGCGGGGATGGAAGGAAATCGAATACGAGGTGGTCCGCGACCGCTTCGACAATTGCATTACGGTCTGCAATATGGAGAACGTGGATCCGCTGGGCATCCATACGGGGGAAAGCATCGTCGTCGCCCCTTCGCAGACCCTGACCAATACGGAATACCATTTCCTGCGGAAAACCGCCATCGACCTGGTCCGGCATCTGGGCATCGTCGGAGAGTGCAACGTGCAGTATGCGTTCAGCCCCGACGGGGAGGATTACCGGGTGATCGAGGTCAATGCGCGGCTCAGCCGCTCGTCCGCCCTGGCCTCCAAGGCGACGGGTTATCCGCTCGCCGCCGTCGCCGCCAAACTGGGACTGGGGTATGGCCTGCATCAGCTCAAGAATGCCGTGACCAAGACGACGCCGGCCTTCTTCGAACCGGCCCTGGATTATGTCGTCGTGAAGATTCCGCGCTGGGACCTTTCGAAGTTCAAGGGCGTTTCCCGCACGATCGGCCCCAGCATGAAGAGTGTCGGGGAAGTGATGGCCATCGGCCGGACCTTCGAGGAGGCCATCCAGAAGGGGCTCCGGATGATCGGCCAGGGGGCCAACGGGTTCGTGTGCAACAAGCCTTACGAGGTCGAGGACCTGGACGATGCCCTCTCGCATCCCACCGATACACGCATTTTCGCCATTGCGGCGGCTTTCGAGTCCGGTTACAGCGTGGACAGGATCCATGCCCTGACCCGGATCGACCGCTGGTTCCTGGACAAATTGGCCCATATCGAATCGACATACCGTTCCCTGGAGGCCTGCGCTTGCCTGGAGGATGTCCCGCGGGCGTTGCTCCGGCAGGCCAAAGTCGAGGGCTTTTCCGACATCCAGGTCGGCCGGGTGTTCGGCGTGGATGAGGCGTCGGTCCGGGAGCGCCGCGTGTTCCTGGGCATCCGCCCCTCCGTCAAGCAGATCGACACCCTGGCGGCCGAATTCCCGGCCATGACCAGTTACCTGTATCTAACGTATCAGGGTGATTGTGACGACGTTGCCCCCGAGGATCCGGAAAACAGCGTCGTGGTCCTGGGATCGGGCGCCTACCGGATCGGCAGCAGCGTGGAATTCGACTGCTGTGCCGTGACGACGGTCCGGACCATCCGGGAAAGC
This sequence comes from Bacteroidales bacterium, assembly GCA_017439305.1. Lineage (GTDB taxonomy): Bacteria > Bacteroidota > Bacteroidia > Bacteroidales > UBA932 > Cryptobacteroides. The sequence continues at coordinate 28,702 of JAFSJK010000066.1, forward strand.
GGGCGGAAGGCCATCGTGATCAATTACAACCCGGAGACCGTCTCCACCGATTACGACACCTGCGACCGGCTCTATTTCGATGAACTGAGTCTGGAGGCGGTGTGGGAGATCTGTATGCGGGAAAAGCCTTTCGGGGTCGTGGTGAGCGTGGGCGGACAGATTCCGAACAATCTGGCCCTTCCCCTGGACGGGTGCGGAATCCGGATCCTGGGGACGTCGGCGGCCGATATCGACCGGGCCGAAGACCGGAACAAGTTCTCCGAAGTCGTGGACCGGCTGGGAATCGACCAACCCCGCTGGCGGGCGATGACTTCGCGGGCGGACATCGACCGCTTCGTGGCGGAAGTGGGTTTCCCCGTGCTGGTCCGGCCTTCCTATGTGCTTTCCGGCGCGGCAATGAACGTCTGCTATACGGCGGACGATTTGACGTCCTGCCTGGAACGCGCGGCCGAGGTGTCGGAAGAACACCCCGTCGTCGTGAGCGCTTTTCTTCAGCGCTGTCAGGAGTTGGAATGCGATGCCGTGGCGGATGGAGGGCGGCTGCTGGCCTGCGCCATTTCCGAGCACGTCGAGTTTGCCGGGGTCCATTCCGGCGATGCCACCATCCAGTTCCCCGCCCAGCGGGTGTACGGGTCGGTCCTGTCCCGCATCCGGAAGACCGCGGCCGCCATCGCCGCCGAGCTCCGCATCACGGGCCCTTTCAATATCCAGTTCCTCTCGTCGGATCTGGACCTGAAAGTCATCGAATGCAATCTCCGGGCATCCCGGAGCTTCCCTTTCGTGTCCAAGGTGTGGCGGGTGGACCTGATCGGCCTTGCCACGCGTTGCATGCTGGGACAGCATCCTTCTCTCTCCCTGTCCGATCCCTTCGATCTCGGATATGTGGGCGTGAAGTGTTCCCAGTTCTCCTTTGCCCGGCTCCACCAGGCCGATCCGGTGTCCGGGGTGGACATGGCATCGACGGGGGAGGTGGGCTGCCTGGGCCGGACCAGCGACGAAGCCTTGCTCAAGGCGATGCTCTCGGTGGGTCACCACATTCCCGCAGGGCCGGTTCTCCTGTCCACGGGCGATCCTTTCCAGAAGGCGGCGCTGCTGCCCGCCTGCCGGTTGTTGGCGGAGAAGGGATATACCTTATATGCTACAGAGGGGAGTTGCCGCTATCTGCAGGCGAACGGAGTACCGGCCGTCCGCGTCCGCTGGCCGGACGATCCGGATGACGGGACTCCTTCTTCGCTGGAACTGATCCGGGAGCACCGGGTGGACCTGGTGGTGAACAATCCCAAGAATTTCTCGCACGCCGAACTGGGGAACGGGTATCATCTGCGGCGTGCTGCCGTGGACTTCAACGTCCCGCTCATTACGGATGCCCGGCTGGCATCGGCCTATATCCACGCCTTCTGTTCCCTCCCCGCGTCGGCCCTGGAGGTCCGAAGTTGGGACGAATATGCGGGCCGATGGTAAAAAAGTGAAAAAATCTTAAAAAAGTTTTGGTAGTTCCAAAAAAGTTCCTACCTTTGCAGTCCCGTTTGAAACGAGCACCTCAAATGCGGTTTCAGAAAGGGTTTCGTTCATTGACAATACTGAGAGAAAAGATCAAAGAGGTAAAGAAAGACAGAAAGAGAGTCTGTATAATCTTAGAGTAAGAAGTTTTTTCGAACTGAAGAGTATAGGGACTGCAATTTCAAGGCAAGAGCAAAATCAGAAATGATTCATGATTCGCGACGGAGGTGTCCGGGGCCGTGAGGTTTTGGAGTGCTGAAGTTGCGGAGCGATTAGGAAAGAAGATAAGAGCGAACGGTGGATGCCTAGGCTATCCGGAGGCGAGGAAGGACGTGGTAAGCTGCGAAAAGGCTCGGGGACCTGCAAACAGGGCGTGATCCGAGCATCTCCGAATGGGGGAACCCAGTGGGTTGAAGACCCACTACTGACGCAAGTCAGAGCGAACCCGGGGAACTGAAACATCTTAGTACCCGGAGGAAGAGAAAGAAAATATCGATACCCTGAGTAGTGGCGAGCGAAAGGGGCAGAGCCTAAACCTGGATGTTTACGGACACCCAGGGGTTGTAGGAGTCTCACCAGAGTCTCATCAGGAAACCGGAACGTTGTGGAAACAACGACCATAGAGGGTGACAGTCCCGTATGGGTAACCGCGATGAGACGCAGAGACCACCTGAGTAGGGCGGGGCACGAGGAATCCTGTCCGAATCTGCGGGGACCATCCCGCAAGGCTAAACACTCCCGGAAGACCGATAGTGGACCAGTACCGTGAGGGAAAGGTGGGAAGCA
>JAFSJK010000067.1 GCA_017439305.1 Bacteroidales bacterium
CGTCGTGAGACAGTTCGGTCTCTATCTGTTGTGGGCGTTGGAAAATTGCGAAGGACTGACCTTAGTACGAGAGGACCGGGTCGGACCAGCCTCTGGCATACCGGTTGTGGCGCCAGCTGCACCGCCGGGTATCCACGCTGGGTCAGGATAAGCGCTGAAAGCATCTAAGCGCGAAGCCGTCTTCAAGATGAATTTTCCCTTGAGGGTCGTGGGAGACTACCACGTTGATAGGCAGGAAGTGTAAGGGCGGTGACGTCCTCAGCTGACCTGTACTAATGGCCCGATAGACTTTCCTAAATGGAAGTATAGCCAAGGAGTTGCGAAGCAACAAGCGAAGTCTGACTGTTGATCCAGTGAACCGGAAGGTTCTCCGAATTGATGTTTTCTCTCAAGTAACATATTGCCGTGGTTATAGCGGTGAGGATCCACCTCTTCCCATTCCGAACAGAGAAGTTAAGCTCACCCACGCCGATGGTACTGACCCACCAGTTGGGAGAGTAGGTAGCTGCGGTTCTTCGAGTCCCTGGTTGTCTGACGACAGCCGGGGACTTTTTTTTGTGTATGTCCCGGACCCTCGGCATAATCAAAAAACTGTGTGGAACAGGCCGTTCTGCACAGTTTTCATTGTTTTTGGCCGATAATTGTGTGAAAGCGGAGCTCCTGCACAGTTATTGGGCATCTGGGTCAGAAGCGTTCCTTGACGTTGTAGTCGTTGCGGGTGGTGGAACTGCGGGAGACCATTTCACCGAGGAAACCGGCGAGGAAGAACATGGCGCCCAGGACCACGGCGAGGAGAGCCAGGTAGAAGAGGGGTTGGTCGGTGACGGCACGGAAGCGGACGCCCTGCGCCTGGTGGACCAATTTGGCGACGATGATCCATACGGCCATTACGAAACCTACGAGGAACAGCAGGATGCCGCTGGTGCCGAAGAAATGCATCGGCTTCTTGCCGAACTTGGACAGGAACCACAGGGACATCAGGTCCAGGAAACCGTTCACGAAACGTTCCAGACCGAATTTGGACACGCCGTACTTGCGCTTCTGGTGATGGACAGGCTTCTCCCCGATTTTCCCGTAGCCGGCATTTTTCGCCAGGTAGGGGATGTAGCGGTGCATTTCGCCATAGACCTCGATGCTCTTGACGACCTCGCGGCGGTAGGCTTTCAGGCCGCAGTTCATGTCGTGGAGCTTGATGCCGGTAACTTTGCGGGCGGTCCAGTTATACAGTTTGGATGGAAGGTTCTTGGTGAGTTTGTTATCCTGCCGGTGCTGTTTCCAGCCAGAAACGACGTCGTAGCCGTCTTCCGTGATCATCCGGTACAGTTCGGGGATTTCGTCCGGAGAGTCCTGCAGGTCGGCGTCCATCGTAATGACAACTTCACCCTCCGCAGCCGCGAAGCCCTCGTACAGGGCGGCGGATTTGCCGTAGTTGCGTCGGAAAGAGATGCCGTGGATGGCAGGATACTCGGTGGCGAGCCGGAGCACGGTGTCCCACGAGCCGTCGGTGGAACCGTCGTCCACCATCAGCACTTCATAGGAAAAACCGTTCGAGACCATCACCCGGTCTATCCAGGCGGCGAGTTCCGGCAGGGACTCGCTCTCGTTATACAGGGGTACGATGACTGAAATGTCCATATCGAGCTATTGGATGTCTACAAGGTCGTTGCCGTCTCCGTTGTCGCCGCCGTCCTGGAAGTTGTTCTGCAGGAAGATGTAGCGGGACAGGATGCCGGAAAGCAGGCTGCCGTACAGGAAACAGTAAAGCCACTGGAAGATAAAGGTATACAGCGGAAGCCGGTCAACGACCTGTTCCACCTGACTGGCATAGCTGCTGCCCAGCTGGGCGGTGACGGAGGAGGTGAGTTCGTTGACGACGTCGGCGACCGTGTCCTGCGGGAGTTTCATGATCAGGAAGGCGTCCACGGAAGCCAGGATGAGGCCGGACAGGAGTCCGACGCGCCGCCCGAAACGGTAGGTGTCTTCCATCGTCACTCCGTCGAACTTGTCGCGAAGGTCCAGCATGTATTTCTTCATCAGGAGGATGCAGCCGAAGAACTCCACCGCCCACAGGATGATGGCGGCCGCCTGGACCAGGAACATGGACCCGGTGAGGGCCGCTCCTTCCTTGAGAGCCAGGCACAGGGACGAAAAGCCGCCGAACACGAGTCCAACGCGGCCGGCTTCGTTCCACAGGGTCTTGCTGTCCAGTTTCATATTCCACAAAGATAACGAAAAGTTGCTGAAAACGGTAATCATTCTTCTTCCAGGAGGAAGAATGTGGATAAAACCGGAAAAATAAGGGAACTTTTTACGGATTTTGAGTATCTTTGCAAGTTTGCAAGTATTAACTAACATGGTTAAGGACTTGGTTTGTAATACACCATCAGTTAATTTTTAGAATTATGATCAACATCACCTTTCCCGACGGAAGTGTCCGCACCTATGAGGCAGGTGTGACCGGCTACGACGTAGCGATGTCCATCAGCCCCCGGCTCGCAGCCGACGTACTGGCCGTTTCAGTGAAAAAGCCCGGCGAGCCCGAGACTTCCAAGGGAACCACCATCGACCTGATGCGTCCCATCACCGAGGACGTGGAGATCCGCCTGCTCAAATGGGAGGACGACGAGGCCAAGAAGGTTTTCTGGCACAGTTCTTCCCACCTGATGGCCGAAGCGCTGGAGGCCCTTTTCCCGGGCGTCAAGTTCGGTATCGGACCGGCTATCGAGAACGGCTTTTATTATGACGTGGACATGAACGGCCGTCCCCTGACGGACGCCGATTTCAAGGCCATCGAGAACAAGATGCTGGAATTCGCCCGCGAGAAGCAGGATTTCCGCCGCATCGAGGTCTCCAAGGCCGACGCCATGGCCTATTTCACCGAAAAGGGCGACCAGTACAAGCAGGAACTGATTTCTGAACTGGAAGACGGTACCATTACATATTACGAGAATGGCCGTTTCACCGACCTGTGCCGCGGACCGCACCTCCGCAATACCGAGGTCATCAAGGCCGTGAAGGTCCTTTCCCTCGCCGGTGCCTACTGGCGTGGTGACGAGTCCCGTCAGCAGCTCACCCGCATCTACGGCATCACCTTCCCGAAGAAGTCGATGCTGGACGAATACATGGTCATGCTCGAGGAGGCCAAGAAACGCGACCACCGCAAGATCGGCAAGGAGATGGAACTCTTTACCTTCTCCCAGCGCGTGGGCCCGGGCCTGCCCCTGTGGCTCCCGAAGGGCGCGATGCTCCGGAATACCCTGGAGAACTTCCTCCGGAAGAAACAGGCCGAGTATGGTTACCTGCAGGTCGTCACGCCGCATATCGGCGGCAAGGAACTGTATGTGACCTCCGGCCACTATGCCAAGTACGGCAAGGATTCGTTCCAGCCCATCCATACGCCGCAGGAAGGCGAGGAGTTCATGCTCAAGCCGATGAACTGCCCGCACCACTGCGAAATCTACCGCAGCGCCCCGCACTCCTACAAGGACCTGCCCCTGCGCTATGCCGAGTTCGGCACCGTGTACCGTTACGAACAGAGCGGTGAGCTGCACGGACTGACCCGTGTCCGCGGATTCACCCAGGACGACGCCCACCTTTTCTGCCGCCAGGACCAGATCCAGGAGGAGTTCGAGAAGGTGATCGACCTGATCCTGTATGTTTTCAAGACCCTGCACTTCGACAAGTTCACCGCCCAGGTATCCCTGCGCGATCCGAAGAACCCGTCCAAGTACATCGGTTCCGACGAGAACTGGGAGAAGGCCGAGGCCGGCATCATCGACGCCGCCAAGAAGAAAGGCCTTCCGTTCGTCGTGGAGACGGGCGAAGCCGCCTTCTACGGTCCGAAGCTGGACTTCATGGTGAAGGACGCCATCGGCCGCAGCTGGCAGCTCGGTACCATCCAGGTTGACTACAACCTTCCGGAGCGATTTGAGTTGGAGTATGTCGATTCCGACGGTTCCCGCAAGCGTCCGGTGATGATCCACCGCGCCCCGTTCGGTTCCCTGGAGCGGTTCGTGGCCGTGCTCTTGGAGCACACCGCCGGCCATCTGCCCCTCTGGGTCCATCCCGAACCCGTCAAGGTGCTGCCAGTCAGCGAAAAATACGCAGATTATGCGAAAAAAGTTGTAAATCTGCTGAATAATTCCGAAATTCGCGCTTCCATAGACGACAGAAACGAAACACTCGGAAAGCGGATCCGTGAAACGTCCCTCAAGAGAGTTCCGGTTCTGGTGATTGTCGGCGAAAAAGAACAGGCCGAAAACACCGTATCTGTCCGAAGGGGAGCTGCCGACGTGGGCTCGATGACGACCGAGGGTCTCGTGAAGTACATTCAGGAGGCCATCCGGGAGGAATTGGCCCAATAAGCAGAGTATTAATGTTTTAACCAAAGGAGGAAACGAACTATCGCAACGCCTTACAGACCAAAGCCTTCCAGGCCGAAACCGAACCGCAACCAGCCGGGCGGTCCGAAAAAAGATGAGAACGAGCTCAGGATCAACAATGAGATCACTGTGCCGCAGGTCCGACTCGTCGGGGACAACATCCCTGAGCCGGGCATCTATCCGATTGCCAAGGCCCGCGAACTGGCCCGGCAGCTTGAACTCGATCTCGTCGAAATCTCCGACAAGGCCGATCCGCACGTGTGCAAGATCCTGGATTACCAGAAGTATCTGTATCAGCAGCGGAAGCGTGCCAAGGAGATGAAGGCGAACGCCGCGAAGATCGTCATCAAGGAAATCCGGTTCGGACCCAACACCGACGAGCACGACTTCCAGTTCAAGCTCAAGCATGCGCAGGAGTTCCTGCAGGAAGGCTCCAAGGTGAAGGCCACCATCTTCTTCCGCGGCCGTTCCATCATGTTCGCCGAACAGGGCGAGAAGCAGTTGCTCCGCTTTGCGGTGGAACTGGAGGAGTTCGGACGGGCGGAGAACATGCCGGTCCTCGAGGGAAAGCGGATGTCCATGATGATCGCTCCTTTGAAAAAGAAATAAAACCGCCGCCGAAGGCGGGAATGTATAATTAAAAATTTGTTCAACAATGGCAAAGCTCAAGACCAACTCCGGTGCCAAAAAGCGCTTTACGCTTACCGGATCGGGAAAGATCAAGAGGAAGCACGCTTATCACAGCCACATCCTCACCAAGAAGACCAAGAAGCAGAAGAGGAATCTCGACCACTTCGCGATCATCGAAAAGGTGGATGTGAACCGTGTCAAGGAGATGCTGGTGCTCTAATCTCAAAATGTTTAACTGGAACGCAGTCGGAAAGAACCCCGGAAACGAGGTCACTGCCTCCAAAAAAGTAAAAATTTATGCCTAGATCAGTTAACTCTGTTGCCTCAAGGGCACGCCGCAAGAAGATTCTCTCCAAGACTCGCGGCAACTTCCTCTCCAGGAAGAACGTTTGGACGGTTGCGAAGAACACCTATGAGAAAGGTCTCACCTACGCATACCGTGACAGAAAAGCGAAGAAGCGCGAATTCCGCGCCCTGTGGATCCAGCGTATCAACGCCGCTTCCCGTCAGTACGGCCTTACCTACTCCCAGTTCATGGGCCGTCTCGCGAAGCAGAACATCGGCCTGAACCGCAAGGTCCTGGCAGACCTGGCAATGAATAATCCCCAGGCTTTCGAGGCTATCGTCAACTCTGTCAAGTAGCCTGGAACCGTGAGCTTGAAGGACATCATCCGTAACCGTTGGGTCAAGCTGGGCTTCTGGGCCCTGCTCTATACGGCGTGGGTGATCTGGCTCGGAAACTATTGGTGGCTGTTCGGCCTCATCATCATCTTCGACCTCATCATCACCAAGAAGGTGAAGTGGCTCTTCTGGAAGAAAGAGTACAAGGAGGGGGAGAAGCACAATGTCTGGCTCGACTGGCTCGACGCGATCATCTTCGCGGTGGTTGTGGTGACGTTCATCAATATGTTCTTCTTCCAGGCCTTCAAGATTCCCTCCTCCTCGATGGAGAGCACGCTCTATACCGGAGACCATCTCTTCGTGAGCAAGCTCACCTACGGACCGAGGGTTCCCCAGACTCCGCTCACCATCCCGTTCACGCACAACGTTGCGTTCGGAAAAGAGTCCTATTCGACCCTGATCCAGAATGACTACCGGCGTCTCAAGGGATTCCGCGGAGTGGAAAGAGGCGACATCGTGGTATTCAACTTCCCCAACGGGGACACCGTCCTGACCAAGGCCCCGGCCGACGACTACTATGCGTGGGTCCGGAGTTCCGGAAGGGAATACACCATCAACCGGCTCGGTCCCGTGATCGTCCGTCCGATGGACAAGAAAGACCATTATGTCAAGCGTTGTGTCGCCGTGGCGGGCGATTCCCTGACCGTGAAGGACGGTCTTGTATGGGTCAACGGGACCCAGCAGGAAGTCTATCCGGGTGTCCAGCTGACCTACCGGGTCGTAACGGACGGGGAGAAGTTCAGCCAACGGGTCATCGACGAACTGGGCCTCAATGCGAAAGAGCTCTATTTCGATGCGCGGGTACCGGGTTACCCCTGGATGCCCCTCACTGCTGAAATGCTCGGAAAGGTCAAGTCCTTCTCCCACGTGGTGGAAGTGACTCCCAACCTGGAAACAGTTGCGGATACGGAGATATTCCCGTTCACCGGAACCACGGGTTGGACCCGCGACCAGTTCGGGCCGCTCTGGATCCCTTCCAAGGGCGCGACGGTGGAACTCACGGAGGAAACTCTTCCGTTTTACGGGCGCATCATCCGCGACTACGAGCACAACACGCTGGAAGTCAAGGACGGAGCCATTCTTGTCAATGGGGAAGAAGCGAAGGAATATACCTTCAAGCAGGATTATTACTTCATGATGGGTGACAACCGGCATAACTCCCTGGATTCCCGCTATTGGGGATTCGTCCCGGAGGACCACATCGTGGGCACGCCGGCCATCATCTGGCTTTCAACGGACGGGAACAAGGAGTTCCCGGACAACATCCGGTGGCGCAGGTTCCTGAAGACCTTTCCGTCACCCCGAAGAAACGAAAACAAATAAAAAAGTATAGCATTATGTCTAAGGTTTGTCAGATAACCGGAAGGAAGAGAATGATCGGCAACAACGTCGC
>JAFSJK010000068.1 GCA_017439305.1 Bacteroidales bacterium
ACAACCGCCGTGTCTTAGATGGTGGTATCCCTTAAAATGGACATCATTGTCACTTTCCAGCGTTATCGCCTAAGCCGGCGTTTATTCAGCAAGAGCCTTCCGTCCGGTTCGATGGTATAGGAAGATTGAAGGAAGGCACAGACGTTCTTATCGGACAGTGGAGCCATGAATTTGTCCACAGCAATCTTGTATGCCTCCTTGTCTTTTGACAAATCGGCGGTATTAACGAATCTTCCGACGGTTTGATCATCCTGCTCGCCAAGGGACGCGACGCTGATCAAACAGTTCCGTCCCTCATAATACCCGATGAAATTCACCTCGGGATTCCCGAACTCTTCATCATACAATGGCATTGGTCCGCCGAGAACATAGACGGAATCCACATCTCCACGGAAATCAAACCAGACACCGGCACCAAGCAGCGAATCCGGAAAGAAGTATTCTCCTTGTTCTTTATCAAAGTCAATCGTTTCAAAAACCGCGTTCGTTAATTCGGGCTGAAAGGAATAGCCAAGCCTCTCTGATCTTTCGACCATACGAAGAAACGCTCTGGACTCGTCATCAAACCAATAGTCACGGGGGTGAGGACCGTAGACGTGTTCGTCGATAAAGCGGAACAGGTCGGGGTTGTCTTTCATGAACTTGCCATTGACATCGAAGGGTGATTTATCCTTCCCATGGTCACGTAAAATAGCCGTTCCCCAATTCTCCCCAAACACGACGAACAACGAGTCTCCGGTTTTCGTTGCCAAGACGGCTGCCGATCGCATGTCCATGCTTTTGACCGTCCGGTCCGGTGTCAAGCCGTTGACCATCGTCGTGAATTCCCGGATGAAGTCTCTGTCCACGATAAGGGTATCCCGGTACCCACTTTTCACGGTTTGGAAAGAGACGATGGCATTTGGCGTCTCTATATCCTTGGGCATAGTGTAGAAGGTGATGCTTTCGACTTGCTCGGGAGGGATTCCTTTCTTATGTCCACAAGAGATCAACAAGAAAGGGATCAAGGAAAAAGTGATGACCAGGGCGAGATGTCTCATGTCTTGATAGATTGGCGGTTGAAATGCTACAAAAAATACACCGTTCGTTTCCATGCTGGCCGGCGAAAAGACGACCTCATATTCATCGACACCGGGGATAAGAGCGATGCCGGTTTCTTCGAGGTGAATCTGTCCTGCGGAGTCTATGAAGCGCACGGTGAAGACTTTTCCTTCGAGCCGCTTCGCCTGCCAGTCCATGCCGCCGGCTGTGTCCATTTTAACGACTCTGACCCTGGATCCGCGCTTAATCATACCCGGTCCTCCTTCATGACTTCGACTTTCCGAGCAACGATTTCGTTCTGGACGCGGTCGTTACCATTGGCATCCACATACCTGTTGCACTTGAGGCGACCGGTGACGTGGACGATGGCTCCGCGGGTGATAGAGTCGAGGTTGCAGATTCCCGGTCCGGAAAATGAAAGGGTCAGTCAACCTTTTCAAGGATCTCAACCATTTCACGCGGCGTGATGACGAACGGTTTCCGGGGAAAATGCCTCGTGTTTCCCGTAACCAAGTACGCATCCTCCTTGCTCATCTTGACCTCATAGAAAACGATGTCCTTGGGGTCGGAGAAGGTTTCGTCAGCGACCTTGGTACGGTCGAGGTTCAAGCCATGATCAAGAAACACCTGCAAGGCATGTTCAATGTCGGTCGGATCCAAATGGAACTTTTCCCGGGACAGTACATCGCGGTATTCCCGGATGATTTCGTCGTTAAAGACTGGAGTGATGTCTCCGGAATAAACATGGGCAATGACGACGAGGGGAGGGGTTTCCAGGTTTGTCGATATCAGCGCGGAAACAAGGACATTGGTGTCGATGACCGCAAATAGTTTACTGTCCATTTCGGGATGCCGCTATCTCCGTGTTAATATCCTCCAAGCTCATGTCCCCCGCACCGGAAGCCAGCGCCACCTCTCTCATTCTTTGAAAAGCCTCCCAGCCTTTCTGTCTCGTCTCGATCTCCGAATCGGCCTTGATCTCGAACGGAATCCGGCGCTCGCGGACGACAGCCTTCATGAACAGGTTGAAGGCCGCACTGTTGCTGAGTCCGAACTGGTCGCAAAGGACATCGAAGTTCCTCTTCAGTTGCTCATCTACTCTGATTGTTATGGATGTCATGCGTCAATCGTTTTCATTTGTATTGCAAATATAATGCAAAATTAATTACAAACAAAACAATCCAGCCCAGAAGAACTCCGGTCTATGGGAATTAGAATAAGCCAACTAAGGGTGGTAGCCTGCTAGTGGAAATTCCTGCACAAACTGACCCCTCCGAGGGGGTCATTTTCGAGAGGATTCTCCATTAATGTGTAGAACAGAAAGATTTAATCTGGTTTCTTTCATGAATCCCTTATTCATTGAATACTAAATCGCATTTTAAAAAGAAAATAGATCGGACGCAGTTGATATGACTGGGTGAACAGGATCATCTCGTCATAAGAGGTTGCCGTATATTCTTTCGCCCCAAAAAGATTATTTCCCTCTAAACTATATTCCACCCGACCTTTTTTTAAGGTTATCTGCACATCGGCAAACATCATATCTTTTCCGGATCCTTGGATTCCACTGTCATGGAAATGTCTCCCACCAATTCCAATCTTAAGGTTCGATCTGGGGAGATAATATAGCGAAGCACGTTGCTGGAAACGCCAAATGGGTGTTATATCAGCACCTGAATCTAGACGACTTCGCCTTCGGGTATATGTATTGCTATAGGAGAGCAGGGTCTTATCCCTGATACGAGTATCACCGGAGAAGTTAACGACCCATTGGTCTCCAATAACGGAGACAGGCTGCCCCTGACGATAATAATCAGACCAGGTTCTTATCCATTCCATCCCGAGTTTCACTGTCGTAGACAGTTTGGGAAAACGCTTATTAACGTCTGAAGAGAATCGAATGCCGGAATTCTTTTGAGGGGCTGGATAGACGACCATTCGGCTCAAGATACCTGAATATACCGTCCCATAACTGAGATCACTATTAGTATTCCATCCTTCTCCTGAAACATTAAGGAACAATGCATGCGGGGCGTTGGAATAAGCTGCAGATAAGTTCATGTTTGAAGAATGGGTCCGATTAGTCTGTCCGCCCCGACTGATGACCGTCCGGTAATTATTCATGATATAACCACCGTACTCCTCAAAAAGGGAACCAATCCGCTCGGTATGACTTGCCATTGCCCGGAAAGTCCACTCGTAAACCGGTATATACTTCAGTCCAATAGATGGGGCATACAGGAAAAAAGGTTGATTCCCACTCTGCGACCAAGTCAAAGGGGACACCATGTCCAGGTTGAAACTACTCCCAAAGGCATAAGAGAGAGAAGGTGATACCTGAAGGTCCAGCCGATTCCGGGTCAGATGGTTCTGCATCGAATCTGCGGCAGCAAGCCTAGAATCCAATTTTTCCCTGTCCCAACCGGCCCGAAGAGCTATTCCTGCTGTCCATGACCGGAATCTATACGATGTGGAAACGGAATTACGGAATCGGAGACGTTCCGCCTCAACAGTCTGAATGAGCAGGTCTTGCTCACCATCCATTATGTCCGGGTACAATCCGGGCGTTATCTCTAGTTTTGAATTGCGTCGGGACAGGGCGAAATCAGAAGTCATATTCACCTGAATCAATCCGAAGCGACGTACGGCATTCAAGCGATTATCCAGATTGAAAAGCGGGAGTATCGCCTCCTGACCAATGGAGGGACCAGCATTCTCCAACTCTCCCCTATCCTTTTTCCTGTCTCCTTCTATGATCAGATTGTTTGAAAGCCATAAACGGGGTGCATTATGCCGGAAATTGAGTTCCATCTGTGCATTATCGACTCGATGGGTATTTTTCGATGGTTCTACTACTCGCAAATAGGGTCCTACCGCCGTATAAAAGACAGTTTCCGAGATAGACGATGCATCCTGTCGATCGTGAACGAAACTGGCCTTTAGCGTAAGCTCGTCATCTTTTCCTAATTTGAAAAGCATGTTCGCTGATGCAGCATGAACATGATTATCCAGCCAGGCCTTTTCATCCAGTGGTGGTGCCACTGGTGATAGTACACCCATCAGCGTGGGAACGGATGAAAGACCGTCGAATTGCCGGACCAACTCTCTGGATACGTTTTCACCCGTGTTGTTGGTCTTATATGTCAGAATCGTCTGGAACTTCCGGGTAAACAGCATCGGCGCGACCGCCACATCCCATAGCCACGGACGATAACCCGTTCCCAGAGCGAGCACACCGTTCCACACACCTTTTGCCCCTTGCTTCAGACGAAGGTTCAGAGCTGCCTGATCCGAGCGGACCCAGTCCTGCAATACTTTGACGGGCTGATGATTCTCATATAACTCAACCGTCGCGATATCCTTGGCCTGCACGTTATTTGTAGCGATCCCATATTGTCCGCCAAGCATGTCCATACCTTCGATATACAACCGGTTTATTTCCCGACCATTGTATTGGATCATCCCGCTTTCCGAAACTTGAATGCCGGGCAGACGCTGCAGGACATCCCCGATGCTCTGGTCCGTAGAATCCCGAAACATCTCCACGTAATATGTCAATGTGTCCCTTTGGCGGGCTATCGGATCCGCCTGAATCTTCACCTCCCGGATGGACTGCCGGGCATAGGAAATCCGGAATACGACATCTTCGTCAAAAGAAGATATCTTTTTCGACTGTGAAATAACGTTGAACCCCGATACGCTCACAATCAAAGAATCCACACCAGCAGGGACGTCCAAGGAAAAGGAGCCGTCCGGTTCTGTCAAGGCATACCGCAGGATAGCCCGGTTCTCCGCTTTTTGAAGAAGGACATTCACCGCATCCGCCCCTTTGCCGGATTCCGCCTCATACACATGGCCGGCAAGTTTCTGCTGTGCGGACGAGACTACGGATAAGACCATAGCCCCAATCAATAAAGCATATTTCATCAAAGGGGAAAAGCGAATCATCTAATAAAAGGTTGACAACGATTTCGAATATCTTGTAAAGAATAGGTCTTCCCATAGAATTTAGCAACCATCCGCAAACAGGAAGGGCCACAATCCATGGCATCATGTTGTCTGTATAAAGGGAATGTAAACACAGAGTATTATCATTCCTTCTCCATTGGAAAATGGATATTCATATAGTTCTCAGCAGTATAAATCTTATCTAACACAAGAGATTTTGGCGTGTCCCGTGTTATTATCGTCGGTTGCAACATGTAATGCTCAGAAAACACGTTGGAATACAATAGTGGAGATATGAAATAATCAGCTTCTATTTTTCTACACTGGGAACGGGTGTATGTCTTCGTCTTGACGAGAGGATATCGATAATCCTCTATGCATTCATTTGTCTCTTCGATCCCTGTGGCAACAAAAGAGAAGAAAGCCTCAGCATCTGTAGCCTTCAACACGAGCCCCGGCAATCCTGTAAATTTCCAAAAGCCTCCGTCAACTGGAATCTCAGGCGTAAACCAGACCGACCAGTAACGACCACAAAAAAAAGTTTCAGCTTTTTGACAAATATAACCACATATTTCTTCAAAGGATTCGACCATATGCCATTCGAATATTGGATCTTTTTCTTCATAACCAATTGAATAATCCTTCATCAACGGCAAGGCGAACCTGTTAATTATATTACGTTTATGTACATCACGCCAAACCATCCAATTTATTATGCAAGCATATCCGGACGGAATCCGGAATTTTTGTTTCGATTCTGATGGTAAAGAAGGGAATGAGTTTAGCATGCTTTCCTGATAGAAAGAATAACCAGTAGTACTTATCCACTTTTCCCCAATCAACGTTAATACACGGTCTTTCCCTCGTCGATCTGGCAAGGTGTCAATCCGAATATCTGCATCATATAAAACCTTTATGTATGCTTTGTCCAATTGTTTTGCTTTGTTTATATGCCATGCAGTAAACCAAGGAGGAGAACCTCTATATATCCCTTCATAAAGTGAATAATTAGGGTCCGCCATAATCTGCTCCAATGTTGCCACCCTCCAATTACCTTGTCCCCTGCAAATGGAGACAGATAACAAGAGCATTAAAATGACATGATAGTACTTTTTCATTGTCAATTTTTCACAAAACACCTGGAAACAAAGTTACAAATATCTGCATAATCTCAAGGGAGTAAGCAGAATTGATGGAAATACATCCCACGTACTCACTTGAGATTACACAGATGATCCGAACAGAAAGTAAAGTGAAAATAATAGATAATGGTGACCTTCTGTCTGTAATTACCTCCGGCTGCCACTACTGCATTCCAAGAATCCGGGTTTAGTATGCCGTACAATTAACCTGTGTCGCGCCTGTTTGTTGTTGAAGAAGATCTGCGGCTTCTTCAAGCGTATCTGCTTCAATCAGGAAGGGCTTAGAAAAACCATTCCCCGTGTAATACTGGCAGTACCAAAGGCTACCGCCCCGAACGGCGGACATTTGCTTTTTTGTTAAAGTCTCCATTTTTAAACGTTTTATTTTGATGATAATAAAAGGGAACAAGTATTGATGTTTCAATGAAATAAGCAAAGTACACACCTATTTCGGGTTAGAATAAAAACAAACAGAATAATGAGTTATTATATGCACGATGCATCACATCTCTTTATAGTAAGGGACAAGAGAAATGCTGATTAGGTAATATATGCTCTCTCTTCTAACCAAAAAGAAACACAGCCTATTGGGGGAAATCCTATGTCAGCCGACATCCTATTCAGATTTCGATCTCACAACCAGCGAATCACCTCCCTTCTTTATTTCCATAATACAAGGAACAGAGCCTTCTATCAGATTGGAATCAATCTATTTCATTCTCTCTCAAAGAAGCCATAATATGACTCTCCCGTTTCGAATTGGATCTGCAACACATAATAGCCCGCTACTGCTGGACTTTGTAAATAACAAATACCATTTCCTGAATCAAAAAAATCTTCAATAACCACACCCATCGATTGATCCAAAATGCTCACTCTTACCTGCCCGAATGATTGGATGAAAACAACTTCAATGGAAGAATTTGCCAAATATGCCTGAACAGGTATTGGAGTTCGATTAGGGACGGTAGTCTCTGATTGATTACCAGGCATGGGGATAATGTCGATTTCCTGTGCAAGGGCGACAAACGACTATAGGGTAAAACTAATTAATAATAGATAAAAAGATTTCATATTTATTCTTTATTCTTTTTTACAAAGATCGGAAGGATGAAGGATAAAGACGAATAAACGCCTGATTATCATCTAACTCACATAAGCTAATTATCGGCCTCTCAGTTGAGTGAGAGACCGATAATAATAAACAAAGCAAAAAAAATCTTACAATGGTCAAAAACAAGTCAAAGATATTGGAGATAAAGCTCCTTTTCTTCCGATGAACTATCATTTATTCTACTCCTGATTCGAGACTTTTTCGTATAGACTGCAGGAACTGATGGCATGTCAAAAAGCACAGACATCGCAGTAGCATCAAATCCCGCAAAAGAATAGCAAACGAAGCGGTAATCATTCTCGCTATAATCGGGAAAATCCATTCGGAAATGACTCATAATCTGATTCAAGTCCTGGTTAATTCTCTTTTCAAACTGCCGGTATGACTTCTCGTCTCCCCTGATTTCTGTCGTTAGATCTTTTACTCGATTATATACCGACCTATGAGGATCTGTCATTTCTTCGGATTGTACGAAATACTGACATAAATCGCCAATTAATTTATACTTCGACTGAAACAGTCGAACGTGTTCCGAACGAAGAGCGGAAAGGGTGTCTTCCTGCCCCTTAATCTGTTTGAGAGCGGATTCCGTAAAAGCCTGCAAACGAGCCCTTTCTTGTTTATGATACTCCTGACGACGACGGAATCTGATAAAAACTGTAATAATCGAAAGAAGAAGGATTAGCAGAATAAAGAAGAAAGTCTGACGCTGATGGGAATACCTTTCTTGTTCCTCCATTTGAATCGCATCATAATAATCTCGTTGAGCCTTGAGTGTTGATTGAACAAGAGAGACCTTAAGTAGAGAGTCTTGATACGGTAAAAAATGATTAAGGACAAGATAGGCATTTTGATCATCACCTCTGGAATGCAGTATCTTTGACTTCCAAATGTCAATCACAGAAGGACTCGGCAATAAAGACTCTAGTTGACCAAGCAACTGGTCCGATTTACTAGTTTCTCCCATTTCATTCAAGGTAAATGCAAATGCACTCCATAGATTCATGTTTGGGAGTGTCCTCGTTTCCTCTATTACTTCGGAAAACAACTTACAAGCCTTCTTTGGATCCTGATTGTTATTTAGTAAAAGTAAATGGGCATACGTTGTTTTAGCCAAATTGATGACATCTCGTTCTGCAGTTGTATCCTCAATTATTTGTCTCAATAAAGAATCTGCTAGTTCATATTCTTTACAATTGATATATGCTTGCGCTTCCCGGTGATATGTATTGTTAATATAATGAGAATTACCATAGGATTGGAAACAATTAAGTGCCTTTTTAACATAATTCAATTCATCTTCTGAATTATGAATCCGATTGTACAAATCTGAAATCCTAGAATACAAAAGCCCCTCGAAAAGAGGATTGTCAACATCTTCCACCAGTATTTCAGCTCGGGTAAAGGAGACTATCGCCTTGTCATATTCTTCTCCATTCATGTTGGCGATTCCCTGATAATAGTATGCCTTCATCTTTTCGTCCGCCGTTCCATGCTTCCCATAATAACGGACTGCTGGCTCAATGATGTTTACGTCCGTTGTATCAATGTAGTTCTTATCCAGAGCCATTGCATAGAGCAGCGAAAAGTGAGCGACTAATGCCTTCGTATTAAGACTATCTTGAGGTATGGATTCTAGAACTACCAGCGCTTTATCAGGATGGTCTCCTATATATGATTCAACCTCATCCAATTGTACCTCCATTTGTCTATTTGAGCATGATAATCCCAATAACAGAGAAAAGAGGGAAAGGAGTAAGTTAAAAAATCTCATAATGCATTACCAGAAGAAGATGTATTATCTATGCTCAGTTAACCATCTCGCCAAAATGTCGCCAAAAAAAGAAAAACAGCCCCGGAGCATCTCCAGAGCTGTTTTTGGTGCGGTAGGTGAGAGTCGAACTCACACACCCCAACGGGCACTACCCCCTCAAAGTAGCGTGTCTACCATTTCACCACTACCGCAAATGGATTGGGAATGCAAAGTTAACGCAAAAATGTGAAAGTGCAAATTATTTTTCAACTTTCTTGTGTTTGTGCTGATTCCACAGGCCATAGACTTCGCTCACGTTGCCGGCGGTGATGAAGGCTTTGATGTCATGCTGCTTGATGTAGTTCATGACACTGGAGAACTCGTCGGTGGTGAGGAGGGACTGGATTTCGGTGTGCGGGGCGCCTTTGTAGCCGCCGCGGACGTCGTAAATGGTGCAGCCGCGGGAAAGGGTGTCCACGATGTAGGAACGGATCTGCTCATTCTGGTCCGAGACGATGCAGATGCGTTTGCGCCGGTTTATGCTGGCCATGAAGTAGTCCAGGGCGAGGCCGTTCATCCAGGTGCCCACCAGGCCGATGACGACCATCCGGAACGGATTGATGGCGAAGGCGGTGCAGCAGATGATGGCTCCGGCGACGGTCACGGAGACGCCGATGTCGAAGTGCAGGTACTTGTTCACGATCTTCGCGAGGATGTCCAGTCCGCCGGTGGAGGCGTTGATACTGAAGAGGATGGTCTGCGAAATGCTCACCACCAGGACGAAGACGATGAGGTCCAGCAACGGGTCGCCCATCACGGAGGTGAGTCCCGGCTCGATGAGTTTCTCATACGGACACACCCATGCCCAGAAGTCCAGGAGCGGTCCCAGGATCATGGCCGTATAGACGGTCTTGGCCCCGAACTCCGAGCCGATCAGGAGCCAGGCCATGATCAGCAGGATGGCATTGATCGTCGTGACGACCCAGGACACCTTGACCGTAACGCCCGCCAGCCCCAGCACGTTGGCGATCACGATGGACAGGCCGGAGATGGATCCCAGCACGAGTTTGCTCGGAATCATGAAATAATAGACAGCTGCGGCAGCGATGGTCATGCCGAGCGTCATGATGAAAAGTTCCTTCCAGAACTTCCAGGTGGTCAGGTATTGCAGAATCTCTTTCATAAGAACATCCTTTCAGCCTTTAAAGTTATAAAGAATTCCCGAAAAACAGTTACACTCCGTCGCGAAAAAATCGAAAAATAAACAATTCTGAAAGAGATGACCGCTCTTTCATGATTTCTTGCTATTTTTGTGGAAACACTGAAAGCATGAAAGAATACATCCAGCAGAACCGGGAGCGCTTCTTCGAGGAACTTTTCTCCCTCCTCCGCATCCCCTCCATCAGCGCCAAGCCCGAATACAAGCCCGACATGTACCGCTGCGCCCGCCGCCTGCAGGAACTGCTCCTCGCGGCCGGGGCCGACAAGGCCGGCGTCTATGAAACTGCCGGCAATCCCGTCGTATTCGGCGAAAAGGCCGTCCCGGGTGCAAAGAAGACCGTCCTCGTGTATGGACACTATGATGTCCAGCCCCCGGAACCGCTGGACAAATGGCGCACCGATCCGTTCCAGCCGGTACTCGCCAAGGACCCCGCCACCGGCGAGGACGCTATCTACGCCCGCGGAGCCAACGATGACAAGGGCCAGCTGTTCATGCATCTCAAAGCCTTTGAGTATCTGCTCGAAAAGGGCCTCCTGCGTCACAACGTGAAGTTCATTTTCGAAGGGGAAGAGGAGATCGGCAGCCCCTCCCTCGCCGCCTGGGCCGAGGACCACAAGGACCTCCTGAAGGCCGACATCATCCTGGTCTCCGACACAACGATGATCTCCGAGAAAGTGCCGTCCATCAACTGCGGCATGCGTGGTCTCGCCTACCTGGAAGTCACCGTCACCGGGCCGAACAAGGACCTGCACTCGGGCCACTACGGCGGCGCCGTCGCGAATCCGATCAACACCCTCTGCGAGATGATCGCCAGCCTCCACGACGCCGACGGCCGCGTCACCGTCCCGGGATTCTATGACGATGTCGTCGAGCTGTCCGCCGAAGACCGTGCCATGCTCGCCCGCGCCCCTTTCGACATGGACGAATACAAGGCTTTCCTGGATATTGACGACGTCCAGGGAGAGAAGGGCTATACGACCCTGGAACGCGTCGGCATCCGCCCGTGCCTGGACGTCTGCGGCATCTGGGGCGGCTACACCGGCAAGGGGGCGAAGACCGTCCTTCCCTCCACGGCCCATGCCAAGATCTCCATGCGCCTCGTGCCGGACCAGACCTCCGAAAAGATTACGGAATTGTTTGAAAATCACTTCCGTGCCATCGCCCCGAAATCCGTGAAAGTGGACGTCCGGCCCTGCGAGGGCGGCAACGGCTTCCTGATCCCCATCACGTCCGACGGTTACAAGGCGGCTTCCCGGGCCATCGCCGAGGTCTACGGCATCGAGCCGGTCCCGTCCCGGGGCGGCGGCTCCATCGCCATCCTCGCCGACCTTCAGACCATCCTGGGCATCGACCCGCTCCTGATGGGCTTCGGCCTGGAGCGCGACACCATCCACTCCCCCAACGAAAGTTACCTGCTGCGGCAACTGTTCGGCGGGATGGAGAGCATTGCCCTGTTCTATCAGTATTACTAGGGCCTTTCCGACAGGGGAAACTGCCCCATCCTGAATACTATACGTTGTATATTTGGCAGTTAATGCTATATTTGCTTTGTTATAAGTAGTTCAGAATGAAGAAGGTCCTGTTTTCCCTGATGCTCATACTGTGCCTCGGGCTGTCGTCCCGGGCGCAAGTATTCATCATAAACGACAATGTATTTCAGAAAAGGATGGGCGAGATCAAGGCCACGGTCGTGGACTCGCTCACCAGCGAGCCGGTTCCGTTCGCTTCGGTCTATGTGATTCCGTCCAAGGATACGACCATCACCAATTTTACCCTGTCCGACGCCAAGGGCGAAGCCAAACTGGACGAGGTACCCTTCGGCAGCTATGTCTTCCATGTGGAAATGATGGGATACAAGCCGTTCGTGAAGGAACGGTATTTCCGGGATACCCAAGTGGACATGGGCACCATCCGGCTGCAGGTGGACCAGCAGTTTCTCAAGGCGGCTACCATCACGGACGTCGGCAATCCCATTGTCATCAAGAAAGATACGGTCGAATTCAACGCCTCCTCCTTCCGGGTCGGGGCCAATGCCATGCTGAAGGATCTGCTGCTGCGGATGCCGGGCATGGAGATTACTGAAGACGGGAAGGTCAAGTTCAACGGCAAGGAGATTGACAAGATCACCGTGGGCGGGCGGACGTTCTTCTTCGATGACCAGTCGACGGCGCTGAACAACCTGCCGGCTTCCGTGGTGGACAAGATCCGCGTCATCGACCGCGAAAGCGAGGCGACCCGCGCCTCCGGCCTCCAGGACGGCGACAAGGAAAAAGTGCTGGACGTCGCCCTCAAGAAGGAATACGAAAAAGGCTGGTTCGGCAACCTGGGCGTCAAGGGCGGCACCACCCTGGGCGACAAGGCCGATGAAAACCCGCTCCGGGACGATCGCGGCTTCCTCTGGAGCGGGAACGCCCTCGTATCGGCCTATACCGAAAAGGACCAGGTGACCCTCATCGCCAACGGACAGAACATCGACGATTCCGGGCTTGTCTTCGCGGGAACGGACGAGGAGGGAAACATCTCCGTGTTGTCCCAGGGCCTTTCCACGGCCGGCCAGCTGGGTTTCAACGCCAACACCAGCCGCATCAAGGGCGTGGAATCGACCGCAAGCGTCAACTACAGGAACACGGCAACGGACTCTGGCGACCGGGCCGACCGGACCACCTACCTGGAGGGAGGCAACCTCTCCTCGTCCACCCGGAACAACGGGAAGCAGTACGCCAACGCCCTCAATGCCAACCTGGAACTCAAGAAGGAAGAAGGCGACCTCTGGTTCCATTTCCGTCCCTCCTTCCGATACGGCCGGACGGACAACACCGCAAACGGCAGTTCGGAGACCTTCCGGGAAGGGTCCTTCGTGAACAGTTCGGAGAACACGTCCCACAGCCTGTCCACGAACAAGGAAGCCGCGTTGGAGTCGGATGTTTCCTTCCGGAATCTATGGGGCAAAAAGGGCCGTTCATTGCGCCTCAATCTGGGTGGAAGCTATGGCACCGATGCCGGAGAAAGCCTGGAATCGAACTTCCTGAAAACCGTCAGCGGGACCGATGCGCGTTCCATGCGCTACCTCACGGATGGACAGTCCCATGCTGCTGACGGCTACCTCCGGTTCACGGAGCCCCTCGGTGAAAAATGGACGCTTTCCACGGTGGGAGGGTTGACCTGGGTGAACAGCGGCAAGACGCGTGATGCGTTCGTCGGGAAGGACAGGAACGATTATTACAGCTCCGTGAGCCGGAACAATTACCTCGAACAGCAGTACGACCTGACGGCCCAGTACAAGTTCGGGGAGAGAAACTGGTTTACGCTCGGAGGGCGTGTATTTGGCGTTCTCAACGAGACGTATTCGAAGAGTTTCGGCATGGAAAACACCGTCGGCCAGGATGAATGGAACTGGCATGTCGCCCCTACCCTGCGCTTTCAGTATGGCACGGACAAGGATGAAGTATCCTTTTATCTGACCGGATTCGGAATGCAGCCGGGCGCATCACGGATGCAGCCGGTGCTGAACATCACCGATCCTTCCAGGTTGACCCTGGGCAACGTGTACCTGAAACCCTACTCGCAAACGTACATCAGTGCCGACTGGACCCGGAGCAATCCGGAGAAGTTTTCCACCCTGATGGTTATCCTGTTCAGCACAATCAACACCTCGCCCGTCACCCAGGCGCGCTGGTACGATGCGGACGGCATCCAGTATTCCATCCCCGTCAATGCACTGAAACCGACGGTAAACGGCACATTCATGGTGGACTATACGGCGCCGGTGGACAGCAAGAAGAACTGGTTCCTCTCGCTGAGTACCTACGCCAGTCTCTCCTCTTCCACCAGCTACCAGACCAAGAGCACCCTCCCCGGACTGGACAAGGACGCCTTCGATTACGCTGCTTTCATGGACAGTTTCTGGGGAAATGCCGCCGGAGACCGTTTTTACGGTGGACAGAGCGGCTTCGGGGAGAGCCGGACCCTCACCGTCAACCCGTATGCCTATTTCAGCCTGAGGTACAACCAGGAGCGCTATTCCTTCCTGGTCCGGGCCAGTACGGAAGGCCATGTCGCCCGCTATTCGCTGGATCCGGGCATCAACATGAACACCCTGGACACCCGGCTGGGCGTCCAGGGTACCTACACCACCAAGCACGAGTTCGAATTCAACTCGGAGCTGACCTATAACTTCTACAACGGCTACTCGGAAGGCTACGGCCAGCCGGAATGGGAGTGGAATGCGGAAATAAGCAAGAACATCGGCGCTTTCAACCTGAGCGTCAAGTGCCACGACATCCTGAACCAGACGCGGAATCTCACGCACACGGTCACCGCCAACTACGAGGAGGACCGCTACCGCCTGGTAATGGGCCGGTACCTCATCTTCGGCGTCAAGTGGAACTTCGGCAAGATGAACGCCGTCCACAGCCAAAGGGCACAGCGGGCGGCGCAGGACATGGTGTTCCAGTAAGCAAGACTATCGGTACAGTCCTTCCCGGGAGAGGAGATGGTCCAGGTTGGCGAGGCCGTAGGCCGTGACAGCCTGGACGACGGCGGAGTGTTCCATATAGGCGGGAATCAGGTGGTCATACAGGTCGTCTTCCGTATGCCAGATGTCCCGGTAATTGAAGTCATAGCCGAAAACGTCGCTTTCCCGGAAAGAGATGGCGGGGATGCCGTTCATGGCGAAATAGGCATGGTCCGAACCGCCCGCCCGGGTGGGACGGGGCTGCGGCTCCCCCTCCCGCTTGTTCACCGTGAAGGGAATCTCCGGATTGTAGTCCGTCAGCGGTTCGCACACCTTGACGAAATCGTCGTACATCGCCGGCGGAACGGTGACGGAAACGGCCGCCAGCGGACCGCCGTCACGGTTGAAGTAATTGGAAATCTTGTTCCACGGGACGGTCTTGTGCTCCACGAAATACTTGGACCCCAGCAGGCCGTACTCCTCGCCGGTCCAGATGCAGAACATGATGGAACGCTTGGGCTTCGCGCCGGAAGCGGCGAGCAGCCGCGCGGCTTCCATCGTCACGCAGACGCCCTGGCCGTCGTCCGTTGAACCGGTTGCGATGTCGTAGGCGTCCAGGTGGCTGCCCATCATCACGTATTCGTCGGGATACTTGCTCCCCCGGATGACGCCCAGGATGTTGTGGTATTTCATCGGCCCCGGGAAGAAGTGGTTGCGGATGTCGAATTCCAACTCGAAAATCTGCCGGTCCACCACTTTCCGCCGGATAATCTCGAACTGGTGCTCGTCCAGGAGGATGTCGCAGGCCTTCGGAAGGTTATCCATCGTCAGGTCGAAGCACATCGCCCGGTTGTAGAGCACCTGCATCGGCGCTTTCGCGGGACGGATGAAGCCCAGGACGCCGGCCTCGACCATCTGGCGGTAGAACAGGATGGATCCCTCCTCCCCTTTTTCCAGCAGGGCGGCCCGGGTGGAATCGGCCTTGGCGCTCGCGTCGATGGCAAGACCGCTCGCAGGCCCCGTCTCCAGCAGCACCCAGGCTCCCTTCAAGGCGCCTTTGACCCGGTCGAACTCCCGCTGGGTCTTGGGCTCCAGATACACGCGGCCCTTCTGGGGACCGCGCGTGCCTGCCGTATAGGCAGGCGTGCCGAAATGCAGGACCATCCCGTCCTCGGAGAGCATCCGGCCGGACCAAGGGCCGCGGTCAAATCCGACACCGATCGTAACAGCCTCCTGAACAATCACTTCCAGCCCCCAGGAACGGAACTGACCGGCCACCCAGTCTTCCGCATGGTGAAGCATATGCGAGCCGACGATGCGGCCACCGATGTTCCGTGCGATGTAGTCGGCATGCTCCATCGTCCGGTTGTCGGTCCGGCCCAGTTCCAGAACTGACCGGGTCACTTTGTCCTGAGCCTGCAGCGTGAAGGCCGCGAGGAAAACCACCAAGAGGAAATCAATCATCCGTTTCATAGGCGTCCATTTTTTACAAAGATAGGTTTTTTCTTCTTTCCTCCCGAAAAATCAGTAACTTCGCAAGCAAAGCAATACCCGTAACCATGAGAATCATGTCCCTTTTCACCGCCCTGCTCGGAATGCTGTCCTGCACTTCCGGCGCCCGTTTCGCCAACCTGGACGTGGAAGCCTTCGCGGAGAAGGCGGCCGATCCCGCCGTCTTCCTCGTCGATGTCCGCACGCCCGACGAATACGCCGAAGGCCACCTTCGCGGAGCCGCCAACATCGATGCGGAGGCTGCGGACTTCCTGGACAAGATGGAAGCCGCCTGCCCCAAGGAAACCCCCGTCGCCATCTACTGCCGGAGCGGCCGGCGGAGTGCCGAAGCCGCAAAGAAACTCTCCAAGGCCGGCTATACGGTCTGTGATCTCCAGGGCGGCATCCTCGCCTGGCAGGAAGCCGGAAAGCCCGTCACGAAATATGCTGTGGAGACCTTCATGACCGACAACGGACTGCCCGTCCGCATCACCCTCATCAAGCACGGGACCCTGGAGATCGTCTGCAAAGGCCTCTCCATCCATATCGACCCCGTAAGCGGCCTCAGCATCCCCACCGACTATGCTACGGAATTCCCGAAGGCCGACCTCATTCTCGTCACCCACGAGCACGGCGACCATTTCGACCGTACGGCCATCGAAGCCCTGGGCGGCAACGCCGACAACCTCATCACCAACGCGCGTGTCGCGGAGATGCTCGGCTGGGGAACCGTCATGGCCAACGGCGACAGCCGCGACCTGCCCGGCGGCATCCGCCTGGACGCCGTCCCCGCCTACAATTACACGGAAGGGCACACCCAGTTCCACCCGAAGGGCCGGGACAACGGATTCGTCCTCACCATCGACGGCCTGCGCATCTACGTGGCCGGAGACACGGAGGACATCCCGGAGATGGCGGAACTCAAGGACATCGACGTCGCCTTCCTTCCGGTCAACCAGCCTTATACGATGACCGTGGAGCAATGCGTGAACGCGGCCAAGGTCATCCAGCCCAAGGTCCTCATCCCGTATCACTTCTCCCAAACCGACCTCTCCGGCCTTCCGGACCAGCTCCCCGGCATGACGGTCCTCCTGCGCCAGATGCAGTAAGCCCGTTAAAATTTATTCATTCTGCAAATAGCAGGGTTTTCTTACGGCCTAGTCCACGACAGCGCGGGCCATGGCATCCTTGTAGTACTTCTGGTCCACGAAGACGTCTTCCTTGTACGGGTTGATGTGACGCTTCCTGGAGACGTAGATGATGTAACCCAGGGCGACGGCGTTGGTGATGAGGGCCAGGGCGCTAATGACGATCATCATGGTAGGATTGGCCGCTACCGCGGAAGGATCCACGGTCGTGCCCACGACTCCGTCAATGGCCGCCTGGCCACCGGCAGCATACAGCTTCTCGATGGTTCCAACGCCTTCCGGATAAAGGACGGGAAGCGTAGCCCAGGGGAACCACTGCTGACCGTTCTTGAAGGTCTCCTGGAACAGGGGGAACACCTGGGCGAACATGCACCAGATGGCAAGGGTGTTGGCGCGGTTCTGGATCCAGCCGCCGCGGTTCCACATCAGGGCCGCGATGGTCGGGGCGAGCAGCAGGGCGATACCGCAGTACCAGCTGTGCGTCGGCAGGCAGTTGTAGGTGTAGGCGAAGTTCCAGATGTCGTAGACAAGGATGTAGACCCAGGTCATGTCGGCCCAGATCATGTCCTTCTTGTCCTTGGACGGATACACGTTCCACCAGGCGGTCATGCAGAAGATGTTCAGCAGACCGGCCACGCCGTTCATCACATTGTGCCAGCCGCCGTACTGCCACACGCCTTCGGAGGTGAGCCACCACTTGTTCCAGCCCATGACGGCCGACTCGAAGTCGGAGACGCAGGCGATCAGGATGTTGATGGCGACGATGATGAAGGGGAAGGGCTTGAACCAGTGCTTGGCACCGATGCCCCACTTATACTTGATCATCATGAAGCCGATGCAGCCGGCCGTCGCCGCATAGAGCTTGGCGTAGTGGAACCAGCCCTGCATGTACACGTGGGTCTGGTTCTCCAGCGCCCACTGTTTTCCGGTCCTGACGCCGATCCAGATGGCCAGGAAGTAGATGGTCAGGGCCAGCGGGATGGCCAGGAAGGTGACGACACCGCCGAACTTGGTGCGACGGGCGAATTCATTGAAGAGGATGAGGCCGATGAGCACGACCAGCAGCATCCCCCACTGGGCGAACGCATGTTCGCCATACACTTGGAAGAACATAGTAAAAGGTTTTAGTTATTGATTGTTATTGGATTGCAGCCTTGCGGTCCCGGACCAGGGCCCACACCAGCCAGGCGGCGGTGAGGACGAGGGACATCGGGACACCCACGGTGAGCATTTCGCGGAGCATCACCAGGCCACCGCCCGCCTGGTCCAGGGCGGTGAAGAACGGGAAGCGCCAGGTAAGCTCGCCGTTGATGATGTGGTCCACGATGAGCATCAGGGTGCCACCCCACAGCATCTTCTCCAAGTCGGGAAGACGATGCCGGAGGGCGGGGGCGTCAGGGGCGGCGATGGCCGCCGCATGCCGCTTGCGGTACACGGTCGTGGCGACCGCCTGTACCAAAGGGACGATAAAACAAGCCATATCTTTAAGTTACTTCTATTTCCTTGATTTCCACCTCATTCCCACGGAGGAGCCAGGTGTTTTCACTCTTGCAGTGCGGGCAGGTCCTTCCGTATCGGACCGTCTCGTATTCCCGGCCGCAGCCATCGCAATGCGTCACCGCCGGGATGGTATTGACCTTGAGTTCGCAGCCTTTCAGCAGCGGCTCCTTGTCCGCCGCCCACCGCCAGCAGTCGGTGAGGTACTCGGGAATGACCGTGGACACTTCACCGATGTTCATCACCACGGCCGACACGTGCTCCACGGCATTCTCCAGCGCCGCCTTCTTGACGTCACGGATGATGTAGAATACGATACCCAGTTCGTGCATTATTTCTTCCTGAAAAGAATCTTCCCGGTCCGCTTGAGCATGTACGGGAGGATGCCGGAGAACTTGTCCTCGGACGTCCGCATGACGGAAGCCTCGGGATGGACCCGGTGCAGGTGGATGGCGTCGAAGGCGCACTTGGTGGTGCAGACGCCGCAGCCGATGCAGCGGTTCTCGTCCACGACGGAGGCGCCGCAAGAGAGGCAGCGGGCGGTTTCCTTGCGGACCTGCTCCTCGGTCAGGGTACCCTGGTACTCGCGGAACGCGTCGGTAACGGGTTTCACACCGGGATCCTGACGGGAGCCGTTGTCATAGGACTCGACCAGGATGTCGCCCTTGTCCAGTTCGATGAAGTCGCGCCGGTTGCGGCCGATCGTCATGTGCCCGTGCTGCACGAAGCGGTGCAGGGACTCGGCGGCCTCCTTGCCGGCGGCGATGGCGTCGATGGCGAACTTAGGGCCGGTGTACACGTCGCCGCCCACGAAGATGTCGGGCTCGGCCGTCTGGTAGGTAAGCTTGTCGGCCACAGGGTAGACACCGCGGAAGAATTCAACCTTGGTGTCCTTCAGCAGATCCTTCAGCACCACGGTCTGGCCGATGGCGAAGACCACCTGGTCGGCCTCGAGCGTAATGAGCTCAGATTCATCATATTTCGGAGCGAACCGCTTGTTCTCGTCAAATACGGAGGTGCACTTCTTGAACACGATGCCGGTGACCTTTCCGTCGCCGAGGACCTCCTTCGGGCCCCAGCCCGGGTTGATGACCACGCCGTCCTCGCGGGCCTCGGCACGCTCCTCCAGGGAGGCGGGCATGATGTCCTCGGTTTCCAGCGAGAGCATTGTCACTTCGGAGGCACCGCTACGCTTGGCTACGCGGGCCGCATCGATCGCGACATTGCCGCCGCCCACGACGACCACCTTACCGGACACCTTCACCTTGCCGGTGTTTGCCGCGTGGAGGAAGTCGATGGCCGTGGAAGTACCCGGCAGCGTTTCGCCCGGAACACCGGGCAACTTGCCGCCTTGGCAGCCGATAGCCACATAGAAGCCCTTGTAGCCCTCTTCGCGCAAGCCGGCGATCGTGATGTCTTTCCCGACTTCCACGCCGGTGCGGATATCCACGCCGATTTCCTTCATGACATCGATTTCGGCCGCGAGGACATCCTTCCCGAGTTTATAGGAAGGGATGCCGTAACGGAGCATGCCGCCCGGCTCCTCGTTCTTCTCGAACACTGTCGGCTTGTAGCCCATGGTAGCGAGATAATACGCGCAGCTCAGGCCGGCCGGGCCGCCGCCGATGACGGCGATCTTTTCCTCCCAGTGGTCCTGGACGTTGGAGCAGATGTTCACCTCGGGGATGAAGCGGGTTTCCGCGTTCAGATCCTGCTCGGCGATGAACTTTTTCACCGCGTCGATGGCGATGGGCTGGTCGATGGTGCCGCGTGTGCAGGCGTCCTCGCAGCGGCGGTTGCAGACGCGGCCGCAGACGGCCGGGAACGGATTCTCCCGTTTGATGAGCTCCAGCGCTTCCGTGTACTTGCCCTCAGCCGCCTTCTTCAGGTAGCCCTGGACGGCGATATGGGCCGGGCAGGCGGTCTTGCAGGGCGCCGTACCGGTTTCGTAGCAGTTGATCCGGTTCTTGTCACGATAGTCTTCGGTCCACTTGTGCGGGCCCCATTTGGCCGCATCCGGCAACTCCTGCTTGGGATAGGTCTGCGGACCGTGCTTGGTGCACAACTTCTGGCCCAGCTTCACCGCGCCGGCGGGGCAGTATTCCACGCAGCGACCGCAGGCAACGCAGTTCTTCGGGTCCACCTCGGCCACATAGGCGCTCCGGGACATGTTAGGCGTATTGAACAGCTGCGACGTGCGGAGCGCGTTGCATATCTTCACGTTGCAGTTGCAGATGGCGAAGATCTTCCCTTCGCCGTCGATGTTCGTCACCTGATGCACGAAGCCGTGGTCCTCCGCCTTCTTGAGGATGGCCATTGCCTCGTCGCAGGTGATGTAGTGGCCGCGGCCGGTCTCGGCCAGGTAATCGGCCATGTCGCCTACGCCGATGCACCAGTCGCGGTAGTCATCGGCACAGCCCTCGTCCAGTTTCTTCCGGCCGTAGCGGCAGGAGCAGATACCCACGCCGAGGTGTCCCTCGTACCGCTTGAGCCAATAGGAAATATGCTCGATATCAATGGATTGGTTCTCCATGGAGATGGCCTTCTCCACCGGGATGACGTGCATGCCGATGCCGGAGCCGCCCATGGGCACCATCGGCGTGATCTTCTCCAGCGGAAGGAAGGTCATCCGCTCGAAGAACATCGCCAGCTCGGGGTGCTTGTCCATGAGGTCCACGTTCATATTGGTGTATTCGGCCGATCCGGGGACGAACATGGGAACCCAGTAGATGCGGTCCTCCCGGTTGAAGGAGGCATCGGGCTTGGGGCCGTCCTTCGTGTACTTGTCACCGTAATCGTACTCCAGCATGCCGAAATAGGCTAGCTTGTCCAGCAATTCGTCGAAGGATTTGTCGTCCGGGGTGTAATGCTTCTCCGCATTCATCCGATGCAGTTCCGCATAGGGATGGTGCTCCCGGACCTTGAAGAAATTGCCGGGCAGCATGTCCAGCAGGAGGTCCAGTGAAGCCTCCCGGGTGACCGCATCCATCTCGTCCTCGAAGATGCAGGCCAGGCCCCAGTACTCGGGGGCTTCGCTGTCCATCTTGATCTTTCCGGGGATGCGGTCCGTGACGTGGCGGACGAATTTCAGGAGCTTGGGATTGGGATTCTTGTCTCCAAAGTGCTTGGGGACAAACTTTTTCGACATCTCAGGCATAAGTATAGGCTATTAGTTTTGTTTCCAGGCTTTTACCTCGGCAAGCAGCCAGTCGGCGAAGTCGTCGAGCCCCTCGCCCGTCTTGGCGCAGATGGGGATGATGCGGGCCTTGGGATTGCGCATGCGGACATATTCGCGGCACTTGTCCAGGTCGAAGTCGAAATAAGGCATGACATCGACCTTGTTCACCAGGACGAGGTCGCAGACCGAGAACATCAGCGGATATTTCAACGGCTTGTCATCCCCTTCCGGAACGGACAGGATCATCGCATTGCGGACGGCGCCGGTATCGAACTCGGCCGGACACACGAGGTTGCCGACATTCTCCAGGATGACGAGGTCCACCTCGGAAAGGGCCACGTTGTCCAGTCCCTGGCGCGTCATCTCGGCATCCAGGTGGCACATCCCGCCC
This sequence comes from Bacteroidales bacterium, assembly GCA_017439305.1. Classification (GTDB taxonomy): domain Bacteria; phylum Bacteroidota; class Bacteroidia; order Bacteroidales; family UBA932; genus Cryptobacteroides. The sequence continues at coordinate 22,379 of JAFSJK010000068.1, forward strand.
GTATGGAGCTGGATGGAAGGGATACCGGTAGCCTTCCTGATCTTGACGGCATCGACATCGCTGTCGATGTCCGCCTCCATCACGGCCACGCGCAATTTGTCCTTGATGCGCTGCAGCGTGCCGATGAGCGTGGTAGTCTTCCCCGCCCCGGGCGACGACATCAGGTTCAGGAGGTATACCCCCTTGTCTTTCAATTCTTTTCTTAACTTGGAAGCATCTTCGTCATTGTCTGCGAAGACACTCTTCTTGATCTCGATGACTTTTACTTCATCCATGGAAGTCCAGGTTCTCGTTTTGGTAAAGTGTGGTTAGTACTGCGAAGATACGAATAATCCCGCGAGAAAGCAACACACCCTTTTCCGGCCTGATCGGAACCGCTCCACGGTTTCGGGAAAGTCTCAGCTACAGACCGGAATTACCAGTAAAGGATCCGGCCCTTCCTGGATTGATATCCTTCATTTACGATGGATCCCTCCTGATCGAGCTGGGTCCATTTCCGGGAAATCCAGTTTCCATGGCTATCGAATTCGTACTCGCTATACTGCATTTTATTGTACAGAATCTCTTCCGAGCCAGTCGTTTCCTCCTCGACACGATTGCCGGAAGTGTCATACTTATAGCGAGTTACTCCTTCCTCCCCTTCGCTTTCGAAATGATAGGCCAGAATCCTTCCCTGCGCATCATATTCAAGCATACCGGATGTGAATCCCATTCCAATTGCCAGAAGACGCCTGTTCGAATCATACAGAAGGCTGACTCCAGGGCACTCATAGTTGCCTTCTTCAGCCCAATAGTACTCTTTCAGCGGATAGGATGCGTCCTTCGGGTAAGGACGACCTTCGGAATAGGCTGCAAGCTCAACCGGATCCACCGGAAGGACGATATACCCTTCCTCGTCAAAGGAAACGACATGGTCCGGAAAAAGCCACTCGTCTTCCAGCCGTGCGACGTTCCCTTTCAATTCGAAATACTGCAGGTCTCCCGTGGGCTGGGTTGTCTTCTGCTTGCAGGAGACAGGCAGCAGAAGGGACATGATGAGGAATAAACGGATGAGTTTCATGGAATACAATTTATAGGACATTGACAATCAATTGTTTGCCGGTGTAATGTACCGTTATCGGGGTGCGGCCGGGGGCGGTAACGGTGAAGTCGCGTTCGGAGAGCATGCCGGGGAAGGTGCCTTTGCACGGGGCGATGGTCAAGGTGGAGGCGGCATCGTCCCAGACGAGGTCGATGGTGGCGAATTCGCCCTGCTCATAGCCATAGCCGTCACCGGCATCCTCGTAGAGGGTGAAGTGGCCGTCGGCGCCGGGGAAGACCGCCAGTTCCAGGTTGTTCCAGGGCTTTTCCGAGGTATACTGCACGTCGGGTCCATACGGAAGGATGGCACCGGCGCGGACGAAGACCGGTATTTCCGAAATGCCGTAGGTGCGGGTGAATTCCTGTCCTCCGGCAAGCCGTTCGCCCGTATGGAAGTCATACCAGTCGGTACCGGCGGGGAGATAGGTCGCAAACCCGGCGGAGGTCTGGCCGGTGAGCGCCGACTTGCCGTCGGTCAGGACCGGCTCCGTGACCGGATGGACCAGGAGGGACGGTCCGAACAGATATTCGTCGCTGAGTGCCAAGGCTTTACGGTCTTTTGCAAAATCCATCACCAGCGGACGCATGATCATTCCGTCTTCCTGGACGGTCGCACCGGCGAGGGAGTAGATGTAGGGCATCAGCTTGTAGCGAAGCTGGATGGCACGGAGCTGTTCGTCGAAAGGCCATTCCCCGGGATCTCCGAAACGGTAGATTTCCGTCGTGAGCGGCCCCGAGGTATGATTGCGCATTACAGGGACGAAGACGCTCCATTGCATCCAGCGCACCTGGAGTTCCTGCAGGGCGGGATTCCGGGGATCGCCGTACTGTCCGTTGAAGAACCCGCCGATGTCGGTATTCCAGTAAGGGATACCGCAGATTGTGTAGTCCAGGCCGGACGGAATCTGGGCACGGAGCACCTCCCAGCGAGACTGAACGTCGCCGCTCCAGCTGAAGGTGGCATACCGCTGGATGCCGAAAGCGGCGCTGCGGGTCATCTGCACGGCCCGCTTCGCATAGCCTTGAGCGCGATAGTTATTGTAAATACCCTCATTCGTTATGATCGGGAAAGCGTTTTTCACGCTCCGCCAAGTACCGTCCGCCGTCCGGTAATCCCAGTCCGCTTCCGTCTCGTCGAAATGGTCCGGCTCGGTGGAATCGCTCCACAGGGCGTCTACGCCCTGCTCCACCAGGCCCTGCAGATACTTCCAGTAGATTTCGCGGGCCTGCTCGTTGAACGGATCATACACTTTCACCCCGCCCGTGAGCGGCCAGGTCTTGAACGGCAAGAGGGCGCCGATGGCTTCCAATTCCTTGTACTGCGGGGTATCCGGGCCGAAGTCCGGCCAGATGGAGATGGCCAGGTGCGCATTGCTGGCGTGCACGTTTGCGATCATCGTATCAGCCCGCTCGTACAGCGGATTGTCGAACCGCATCGAGTTCCAGTTCTCGTTCGGGCCCCAGTACTGCCAGTCCTGGACGATGCAGTCCAGCGGGATGCCCATTTCCCGATGCGTCCGGAGCGCCTCGCACAGCTCTTCCGTGCTGTGATACCGCTCCCGGCACTGCCAATAACCGTGGACCCAGAGCGGAAACATCGTCGCCTTGCCGCCGAGCTTCCGCTCGGCCGCCATCAAGCCGTCCATGCTGCCGCCGTCATACAGGAAATACAGGTCCGTACAGTCTGCCACCTCGCTGCTGAACACCGTCTCCTCGCCGGGCTTATCCAAGAAATCGCTCATCCCGGGATTGTCCCAATACACGCCATAACCCTTCTCGGAGCAGAAGAAAGGAATGTAGATGAACATGTTATGATTCCACAGATGGATTGACTTGCCCCGGAGGCTCAGGTCCGGATCCTGCCGCTGTCCCAGGCCGTAAAGGAATTCTTCCGCTTCCGGTTTCCAGGCCTGGGCCACCCGGTACCGGCCCGCGTCCGGATCGTCGGCCGGCCGCGCCTCGAAAGTGGTTCCCGTCTCCTGGAGCAGCACCTTGCCCGTAACGGCATCACAGAATGTCACATCGCCCGTTGCCTTGTCAATGGAAACCGCCATCTTCTCTGTCTTCAAAACCACTGCTTCAGCCGTCTCCGACCGCTGGACGCGCGTAGCCTGCGGCTCCAGCACGACGGAATAACTTTCCTTGCCGGAAGCGCCCGCGCCACCGGCCGGATACTTCACCACCCGGACCACGTCCGGGGCATAAACGGTTACTTCACACGTAATCTGGTCAGTGTCCACGGTCTCACGGACCACCTTCGGCCCTGCGCACGCGGCAAGCAGGCAGAGAGCCGGAATCAAAAACAGGATCTTTTTCATGACAAGTCGGGATTGGTCTCCCAAAGATAAGGATTCTCCCCTGAATTTCGTATCTTTGCGCCCGATTATGTGGTGGCTCCTCGCTTTCATTTCCGCAGCCTTGCTGGGCTGCTATGATTCCTGCAAGAAAATCTCCTTGAAGGACAATGCCGTCATTCCGGTCCTGCTGCTGAACACCGTCTTCTCCGCCCTGATCTTCTCGCCCGGACTTTTCACCACCGGATTCGGTGGCTGGGAGGTGCAGAAATACATTCTCCTCAAGAGCGCCCTGGTCCTTTCCTCCTGGATGGCCGGCTATTACGCCATGAAGCATCTGCCCCTGACCATCGTGGGACCGGTCAATGCCACCCGCCCGGTACTGGTGCTCCTCGGGGCCATCTTCCTGTTCGGGGAACGGCTCAACCTGCTGCAGTGGATCGGTGTCGGCCTCGCTATCATCGCGTATCTGCTTCTTCGAATATCCGGAAAGAAAGAGGGTATCGGAATCGGTGACAAATGGATCGTGTGCCTGATTCTCGCCGTCATCCTCGGAGCGGCCAGCGGCTTGTACGACAAATATCTGATGTCACCCCAGTATCTGGGCCTGAACCGGATGCAGGTTCTCAGCTGGTATACCCTGTACCAGGCCGGGATGATGGCCATCGTGACGGCCTTTCTCTGGTATCCCGTCCGGAAAAAGACGACTCGATTCCATTGGAACCGGACCATCCCGCTCATCAGCATCTTCCTGTGCGGGGCCGACTATGTCTACATGCAGGCCCTCTCCCAGCCCGACGCCCTCATCGCCGTCGTGTCCATGATCCGTCGCGGCAGCGTCCTCGTCAGCTTTGCCATCGGCGCCCTTTTCCTGCGGGAAAAGAACCTCAAGGCCAAGGCTTGGGACCTCGGGCTCCTGCTGCTCAGCATGGTGTTCCTGTACTTCGGTTCGCGATAGGGACGATTACCGCTCTACCACCGGAAAAACGGTGAGGCGGAGGGTTGTGCTGCCGTAAGGGACCAGATCGATGTACTCCACGGGGCCTTCGGCTTCTACCGTCCCGGGCAGGGCGGGAGTATACCGGTCCTCCTGCAGGGTCCATCCGCGGACACCCCGGACGGGAACCCGGATCCGCAGGGGGACGGATTCCGGATCGAACGGGAATCCTCCGTGACCTGTTTTTTTCACTTGCAGCCCTTCCAGTCCGCTCCGGACCAGCGCGTAATTCCATCTTCCGGCCGGCGTCATGCTCCAGCTCTTGAATTCCGGGTTCGCCGAAACCTTTCCGGCCAGATTGCCGTAAACCTTCGGATCCTCCTCGACCTTCGCAGGAACGGGGAAGGCGTAAACGACCGGTCCGCGGACGACGGATGCACCGGACACGGGATTGTCGACGACCTCCATCGTCATCGGCAGGTCCAGGGTCAGCACCTCGCCGGTCTTCCAGGTCTTGTCGACCGTCTTGAATCCCGGCTCCCCCGCCTTGCACCAACCGGGAATCCGGTAGGTGAAGTCCATCCAGACGGGCTTGTCGATCACCTCGCCGCCCTGCAGGAACGTAAAGGTAAACCGGACCTGCTCCTCGAACGGATAGCCGGTCTCTTCCTGGATCCGCACCGTAATCCCCTCTCCCAGATCATATTCCACGGAAGACGGACCATACAGGGTGGCCACCGGGTGCCCCTTCCGGTCACGCAGCCACATCCGGGCCACGTAATTCGGGAGGAAACGGTGCACGTTGCCGATGCAGCATTCCGTCTCGTGGATGGGCCGGTAGGCCATCCAGGTCAGGCCGTGCTTGAAGCGGTTATGGTTGGAATCTCCGGTGGCAATGACCTGGTTCGGGCAGGAAAAATACTGCATCGACCTGAAGTCCTTGGTGATGGAACCCAATCCCCCGTTGAAGATACCTTTCTCAATCCGGTCCGCCCATTGTCCGTCGCCGGTGACCATCAGGTAATACCCCATCGTCCAGGTGTAATCGGAGACGTCACAGGTCTCGTGGCTGGCCAGCGGGTCATTCCCGGCAAGGGCTTCGGTGGAGGAATTGATGCCGTCGATCAGCATGTTAGGCCCTTCCATCTTCCGCTCCGCGTGCAGCGCAGCCTCGAGGTACTTCCGTTCTCCGGTGTAGGAATAGAGGAGCAGCGGGACCTTGAGCAGCTCGTTCATCGTCACCCCGTGCATATGGAACTCACTGTCGTCCAAGGCATTGGCCTGGGTGAGTTCAGAGGCTCCCTCCTCCCAGGACGCAACGGCCCGGTCCAGCAGGGCACGGTTGCCGGTAAGGGCATATGTCCACAACATCCCTTCCACGTTCACGACGAACCGGTTCATTCCCAGTTCTTCGACCGGATAGGAGAGATAATTCTTTTCCAGGGCAGCCGGGATGCGCGGGTCGCCGGTCGCCTCGTAATAAGCCTGGACGGCCCGGAAGAAAACGGCCCACGGCCAGGCCATCGAACCCGTTTCCGGGCCCAGCCGTCCTTCGGGACGGTCAGTGGCGGCGATGCGGTTCTCGCGTTCCCGGCGCTCCTGCATCCGGGCAGCCCGCTCGCGTGCCCGGGGATCGGCCGATACCTCGGCACTGAAATCCCGCCGCGGTTTCCCGGCTTCCCGGGCTGCCAGTTCAGCGGGGGTCAGACCGGCCTTGAAAGGGAGCGGATGGGCCAGGACATAGTCGATATTCTCCTGCCAGAGGTCCAGGAAATGCTTGTCGTCCAACAGGAAACCAAGACGGGTGAGGCCGTCCAGATAATAGGCGGTCTGCTCGAAGCGCCACCAGTCCGCCCCACGGGATTCGGAATCTCTCTCCAGTTTTCCGGCCCACAAGACCGAGTTGTACGGATAGGCCATCGCCTCCGGATGGCCGGTAAGTCCGTCCCGCTGCCGTTCCAGCATTTCCTTCAACCATCCTTCCGGCTGGATCCTGTCGATCATTCCCTCGGAATAGACCGCATAGGGCGGCACCGGGATGGACGCGACCGGAGCCTCCTGCAATTCAAGCACATAGACGCCCCGGGGAGCGATGGAAACCTCCTTGTTCAAGTCGAGGACCTCACCAGTCACGACATCGACGCCGACCGTCCTGTTCCCGATGACCTCTGCGAAACGGGCCATATCCACCCGGCTCTCCGCATCGGAACCGTTGAGCATGACCAGAACCGTCTCCTCCCCGTCGGTGCGGGCATAGACATAGCATTTGGTCCGGTTGTCGGGGGTGTAGTGGACCAGGCGCCCTTCGGTGACCGGTTTCGACGTCCGGCGCCAGTTCAGGAGCCGGCTTGCGAAATCCCAGCATTCATTCTGGGTGGCAGTGCGACCGGCGGCCGTGAATGCATTCGCCGGGTCCTCCGCCCAGCCACCGGGGAAATCGCCGCGGAGCTGGTCGGGACCGGCCATGGCGATTTCCGTCCCGTAGTAGATCTGGGGAATGCCGCGGGTGGTCAGAAGGAAAGCCAGGCCCTGCTTGAACTTCCAGACAGGATCGCCCGGCTGCATGAACCGGCTGATGTCGTGGTTGTCTAGGAAGGTGAGCACATGGTCCGGATCGGGAATCAGGAAATCCTGCGTGACGGTCTCATAAACCTTGAACAGGCCCGCCTCCGAGCCTTCGCTGGTATTGCTTTCCCGGAGGATTTCGCGCTGGAGGGTGAAGGTCAGGTCGAAGTCCATCACCGTCTTCAGGTGCGAGTCGGAGGGATTCATGGCCGATCCCCGCTGCCACCAGCCGGCGGCTGAATTGCGGGGATACCAGCCCTCGCCCACGATGTTGAAATCGGGGTATTCCTCCTCGATCTCCCGGCACCAGCGGACCATGAAATCGTAATCGGCATAAGGATAAGTGTCCATCCGGATCCCGTCGATGCGGGCGTACTCGATCCACCAGACGCTATTCTGTATCAAGTACTTGGCCAGATGACGGTTGCGTTGGTTCAGGTCCGGCATGCCGCCTGAAAACCAACCGTCCAGGAGGACATCCTTCTCGGACTGCGGCGCATGCGGATCCATCAGCACCCACTTGTAATGGGTCGTGGTCGTCAGCCCGTCGTTTCCGCGCGGTCCCCGGTGGAATCCTCCCTCCTGCGGCCCTTGCCGCTGCCGTTCCGACAGTTTCTTCGCATACGCGTCCTGATTGAACCAGTCGTCGTCCGGAATATCCCCGATCCACCAGTGGGAACTCCCGGAATGGTTGAAGATCATGTCCATCACAACCTTGATGTTCCGCCCGTGAGCGGCGTCGACCAGGCCGCAGTATTCCTCGTTGGAGCCGAGCCGCGGATCGATCAGATAAAAGTCCGAAATCGCATAGCCGTGCGAAGCATTGCTCCGGTTGTACTGGACCGGATTGAGCCAGATGGCCGTCACCCCGAGCGAGTCGATATAACCCAGCCGGTCCCGGATGCCCTGCAGGTCGCCGCCGTGATGGCCACCGCCGTTTTTCCGGTCGGCCTTGAACTGCTCCCAGTCGTCATTGGCAGGGTTTCCATTGGCGAAACGGTCCGGCATGATCAGGTACAGCACGTCCCGGGTGGAAAACCCTTGCGCCCCCGTCTTCGTATTCCGCGGACGGAGCTCGAACGTCTTTTCGGTGACCTCACGGCCTTCCTGGAACCGGAAAGTCATCGTTCCGGGACGGGCCTTTTCCGTAATGTCCAGATAGACAATCAGGTAATTGGGGTTTTTGACCTTGGCGACCTCTTTGACCCTGACGCCCGGATAGGATTTGAGGGAAAACTCCGCGGACGCGATATCCTTGCCGTAGAACATCACCTGGAGTTCCCGGTTCTTTATCCCGGTATACCAAAAAGGCGGATCCATCCGCTGGACGTCCGCAGCATGCATACCCGTCGCGAGCAACAGGGCGACGAGGAAGAAAAAGAGTCTATGTGTATTCATATGGAAAATCTCCTATTCCGGCAGGAAAGTCACGGCAGCGCCGCCGCCGGGAGCGAGACGGAGGGTGACGGTGTCGGTCGAAGTAACGGTGGATGAAGTAATTTCGTAGGCGGTCGGATTCGATTCCCAATGCGCATCGGGAGCATCGCCGTACACCGTCATGGTGTACTTGATGCCCGGGCGGAGGAAGCCGAGCGGCTGCTCCACCGTGCGGCCGGTCTCGTCGGTCGTGGCGCCCAGGAAGAAGCGGTCACCGGCACGTCGCACGATGCTGATCCACTCGCCCACTTCGCCCTGAAGGGCCTCGGAAGCGTCACAGTCGGCGTCGAAATCGCGGAAGAACTGGAAAGCGGGATGGCCTTCATAGTTTTCCAGCAGGTCACAGGCCATCTGCATCGGCGAATAGAGTACCACCCAGTTCGCCATCTGCTTCGCCAGGGTAGTATGCTCGCTGCATTCGGAACTCGGCCGGCCCCAGGTACGGAGCTGCGGTTTGCCCTGGACCGATTCATACTTGATATCAAAAACTCCCGGTGTATAATCCACGGGACCGCCCAGGAGACGGGTATACGGCAGGATCACCGTATGGGACGGCGGATTGCCGGGCCCCCAGCCGTTGTACTCCATGCCACGGACGCATTCACGGGTCATGAAATTGGGCCAGGTACGGCGCAAGCCCGTCGCCTTGATGACTTCGTGGCCGTCCACCATGATCTGCCGTTCGGCGGCCTCCTCGACCACTTTCTGGAAATGCCGGACGCCGGTCTGGCTGTGCCGCGGGGCACCGCCGTTCAAGCCTCCGCCGGCATAACCGGTCTTCATCGCATGGATGCCCAGCGAGGCATCCCAGTCCAACGCACGCTCCAACTGCTCCTCGAACCGGAGGTAATTGCCGCCAGTCTCGTTGTGGGTGATCAGGCAGATCCCCTTTTCCCGCGCGTAAGCCGCCACTTTCTCCACGTCAAAATCCAGTGCAGGGCGGGTGAAATCGAAGTCCGGGAGGGCATCGGAGCCCCGCCAGGAATCGTTCCAACCCTCGAACAGGACGCCCTGGATGTTGTTGTCGGCGGCAAAGTCGATATACCGGAGCGCCTGCTCTGTCGTCGAGCCGTGTCCTTCTCCGCCCCAGGATTCGATGCCCAGGTGCAGGCTCCACCACACCCCGATGTACTTCATCGGCCTGATCCAGGAAACATCCGCCAGGGCGCAAGGCTCGTTCAGGTTCAGGATCAGGGAGGAATTGACGAGACCTACGGCGGACCGGGCGACCTGGACGGTACGCCAAGGGGTCCGGAAGGAGCCGGAGACCACGGCCGCGACTTCCTCGGCCGGAGCCGGAGCGGACGAAGCAGCCGGACCGCGCCGTCCGCGGCGGACCTGCTTCAGCGGAGCCAAGGCGGAACGGAAGGTAAGGCTGTCCTCGCGCCGCAGTACCATTTCAGGGAAATCGACCAAGGCGGCCTCGTGAACGGCGGCATACAGCCCGTCGGAGAATTTCAGCGTAAGCGGCGTATTTGCATCCCGGAGTTCCGAGAGCGGCATCTTGCGATACAGGTGCTCGTAGGAATTGAAGTCGCCGGGGATGGACCACGACTCGGCATCGGCGGAAAAGGCGAACTGCGTCCGCTCCCCACGGATCCTGAGCGTGTCGGGGCCGGGAACGGTATAGGCATACCGGAAACCGAAGCCGTCATCGAATACCCGGAAAACGACCTCCAGGTCCACGTCGGCATCATTCTTCAGCCGGAGGGAGAGCTCCCGGTGGCTGTCTTCCACTTCCTTGTTCTCACCCCAGGGCTGACGCCAGGTCTCCCGGTGATTCCGGACTACGGAAGAGATCAGGAAAAAGCCCCGGTCCAGATTCGCATCCCCGGAAACCAATCCCATTTCGGACGGCACCAGGAACGGCTGTCCATCCACTTCCACGCGGTAGGTCGGAACGCCCGAGGAAGAGAGGTCGAACCGCACGGAAATACGGCCATCCGGCGAAAGGACGGTGGTTTTCGGGGAACAGGCCGCGAGAAGGATCGCCACGGCCGCGAGAACGGTCTTTTTCATGCGGAATCTTTTGTTTGCGGTCCGGGGCCCGGCCAAAGGCCCCGGACCTGTCCTCACCCATAAACTAACTACACTCTAAGGAAAGGACGAGTTTCAACTATATCAACCAAACAAACCAAAAAATGTCAAAAACGGTAGTCCACGACCAGCGCGGACAGGGGGGCGACCTCCGTCTCGTCGGAGATGGTCACACGCCGTCCCGTCAAGACGTCAGTGCCCTCGCCGAGACCGGCCGTCATCTCCCGGAAGCGTGTCCAGGGAACCTTCACGGTCTCTTCCGAATTGTTCACGAACACAAACACCACCTCCCGGTCGTCGTACCGGAAATAACCGTACGTATTGTTCTGGGGAATGAAGTGCAGCGTCTTCCCTTTCTGCACGGCCGTGGAGCCCTTCCGCCACTGGAAGAGGGTCCGGGCATAATCGTGCAGGCCGGCCGCATGGGCCCATTCGCCGCCGGCAGCGGCCCGGCCTTCCGCCGTGAACAGGTTCACCGGATCGCCGGCCCAGCCGCCCGGGAAGTCCATCCGGAGCCGGCCGTCATCGCGGCGCGGGTTCCCGGTCACGAACATCATCTCATCCCCGTAGAAGATCTGCGGGATGCCGCGGAGCGTCGCCAGCATCGCAAAGGCCATCTTCATCCGGCGCGGGTCATGGCCGAAGGTGTCGCCGATGCGGGCGATATCGTGGTTGGACAGGAAAATGAGCATATGGCTCAGGTCGTGGTACAGGAAGTCGTGGGACAGGGCATTGTATACGGCGGATATGTCCGGTCCCCGGCGGCCGCGGCCCTGGGGCGGGCCCTGCCGCTCCGCCTCCTGCCCCGGAATCGGGGCCGTCAGCGCGCCGGTAAGGGCGGCCTGTAACGGGAAGTCCATGATGGAAGGCAGGTGAGAATTGAATCCGTCGGAGTTAGGATTGTCTTTCTGCCAGTAGGCGACGAAGTCAGGATTGGCCTGCCACACCTCGCCCACAATGTTGAAGTTCGGGTATTCGTCGGTCACCGCTTTCGCCCACTGCGACATCGGCACTTTCTCATTATAGAACCAGGTGTCCACGCGGAAGCCATCCAGGCCGGAATACTCGATCCACCACACGGCCCACTGCTGGAAGTACTTCAGCATGAAGGGATTGTCCAGGTTCATATCCGGCATCGACGGAACGAACCAGCCTTCTTCCATGATGGCGAGGTCCGCCTTGGAGGCGTTCGGGTCCAGGGCCAGGCCCATCTGGTGGTTGGAGTTCACGTAAGGGTCGTTCATGTGGACCCAGTCCTTGAACGGCATGTCCTTCATCCACCAATGCTCGGTGCTGGAATGGTTCGTCACCACGTCCAGGATGACCTTGATGCCCTTTTCGTGGGCCTTCGAGACCATTTCCCGGTACAACTCGTTGGAGCCGTAGCGCGGGTCGATGTGATAGTAGTCCGAGCAGGCGTAACCGTGATAGGAACCGCGCGGGGCATTGTCTCCAAGCAGCGGCGTGCTCCACAGGGCGGTGGCACCCAAGTCGGCAATATAGTCCAGATGGTCGATGACTCCTTGCAGATCGCCGCCGTGGCGGCCCATCGGGGACTCCCGGCGCACTTTCTCCGTGGTATCGTCCGTGGAATCGTTGGACGGATCGCCGTTGGCGAAGCGGTCGGGAACGATCAGGTAGATGAGGTCGGCAGTGGTATAGCTCTCCCGGTCGGCGGAACCCGGCTTGCGGGCCGCGATTTCATAGGGATACCGGATGACATCGTCCCCCTTGCGGAAGACCAACGTATAGGTGCCCGGTTTTGCCTTGCGCCCCACCTCCACGTCCACGAACAGGAAGTTCGGGTTGTCAGCCCGATGGACCTCCTTGATTTTCAGGCCCTTTCCTTCAACGGAAACCGTGTAAGCGCCCATTCCTTCCCCTTGCACGAGGAGCTGGAGGTCGGTCTTCATGCCCGTCCACCAGGACAGGGGTTCGACGCGGGTCACTTCTCCCGCGAAAAGGGCTGCGGCCACGAAAAGGCCGGCGGCCAGGGTCAGGAAACGTTTCATAGGCTAGAGATTCCAGATCATGAATTCATACGCACCGAAATCCTGGGATGTGGGCACGCCGCCCTTGCCGGCATTCGCCTTGGGGAGAGAGGCCTTGCAGGCCTTTCCGCTGACATTGACACCCACGAGCGCGTTCGGATAGGCCACATAGACCACCCCCTCGGATTCGCTGGCCACCATGGCGCCGCTGCGGTCCACCTTGGAGAGGGCCTGGAGGGCCTTCTGGTATTTCTCCGTCAGGGCGGCATTGGCCGTCCAGTCCATCGTCATCGTGTTGAAAAAGTTGATGGTCTTGTTGTATCCCGTTTCCTGGCTGCCATACAGCATGGAGGAGCCGTCGAGGGCGGCCATCAGCACATACGCGGCCAGGGCACCTTCCGTAGACTTGAACTGGGCGGCGGGCGCCGCTTCGGTGGCATCGTCGTGGTTCGTCACGAAAAAGAGTTTGGTCTTGGGCGCAGGAGCCGCGTCCTGATCGCTCTTGTACCAGTTGAAGAAACTCTTGGAAGATCCTGTGCTGCCGATGAGTTTCCGCATCTCGCTCTTCATCTTCCGGTCGAAGATGATGTCAAACCCGTCGTCGAACATCCGGGTGAAATCACTCTCCGCGAGCATGATGAAACCGGGTTTGAGGGCCTTCAGTCTGCCGATGGCCTCCTTCCAGAAGTCATCCCGCACCCCGTGCGCATAGTCGCAGCGATAGCCGTCGATGCCCACTTCGTTCACCCAGTACTCCAGGGCATCCTCCATCGCAGCCCACAGTTCCTTTTTGCCAAAGTCCAGTTGGGCCACGTCCTTCCACTCTCCGTCCTTGGTGGGCCAGGCTATGCTGCCGTCGGCCTTATGCTCGTACCACTCCGGGTGCTCGGTCAGCCACACATTGTCCCAGGAGGTGTGGTTGGCCACCCAGTCGAACATCACCTTCATCCCCTTTCCCTGAGCGGCTTTCACCAGGGCTTTCAGTTCATCCAGCGTGCCGTACAGGCCGTTCACCGCCTTGTAATTCCGAATGCAGTAGGGAGACCCGAAAGGCCTGTTTCCGGGCATTCCCGGCAAGACATCCTTCCCCTCGTCATACACCGGCATCAGGTACAGGATGTCCGTTCCCAGAGCCTTGATGTCATCCAGGCGCCCCTGAACCTTTCCGAATGCACCGGAGTTTCCATACATCTTCAGGTTCACCTGATAGATCTGATAATGGTCGCGAGCCGTCGCCGGCAGCGTGAGTACCTCCGTAGCATAGGTGATGCCCGGCTCCGGGATGACCTCCTTTCCGCCGGAACCGGAATTCGGATCGGTAGGGATGACCGGCAGGGTCTGCGGCTTTCCGCACCCGCAGGCGGCGAGCACGAGGAGCGAAACGGCCAGGTATAAAGTCTTTCTCATGGTTTATGGGTTTATTATTGGCAAGCCGGGGTCCGGTCAGGGGCCCCGGCCCGAATGACTTAGAACACGGAGATGCCGGTATCCGTTACCGTCAGGTAATAGGCATTGCGTTCATACTTGAGAGCGTAATCCGGAAGCTGGGCCCCGTTGCCGCCGTTGTTGAAGATGAGGTTCTCAGCTTTGCCCAGGGCCCCGTCGACGACAAACATCTTGGTAGCGATGCCGTTCACCGTGGCCTCTCCGCCCACGGCTACGCCAGGCCAGCCGCCGCCCAGGTTGTTCACGTCACCCCACATATACAGGGCGATGGCATCCCAGCCGGTCTGGTCGTCCACGAAGACGACGACCGTCTCGGGAGCATCGACCGCGGTGACGCCGTCGGCGGTGACCGTCAGGAAGTACTCATTCTTCTCGAACTTAAGGTCGTAGTCCGGGAGCTGGATTCCGCCGCCATTATTATTGAAGATCAGGTGCTGGCTGAGTCCCAAGGCATCCTCGAAGAAGAACAACTTCCAGTCTTTTTCGCCGATGGTGACGGTGGCGCCCACCTGTGCACCGGGCCAGCCGCCGCCCAGGTTGTTCACGTCACCCCACTGGTACAGGGTAAAGCCGTCCCAGCCGGTCTGGTCGTCTACGAAGACGGCTACACGCTTCTTGTCGCCGCCGCGGGGATTGCCCTCGACCTCGCCCAGGGAGTAGCTGGCATTGATCACGAGGAAAATCTCATCCTCCGGAACGGTGATAACGAGTTCGTCGAGCTGCTTGCCGCCACCGTTGTTGTTCACGATGAGGTGCAGTTCCTTGCCGGCCATGTCCGCCGGCAGGCCGAACACGAGGTAGTCGTTGTCGCCCACGGTTTCGGTGTTCACCGGCGTGGCACCCGGCCAGCCGCCGAAGGCCTCGGCGTCACCCCAGGCATACAGGGCGATCGCATCCCAGTTAGTCTGGTTCTGGATATAGATCCGGATGTCCGGATGGCGCGGATCGAGGGTGGTGACCACGCCGTCCGCATCCAGGGAAACGAACATTTCACCGGACAAGGTAACCGCGAAGCTCTCGGTCTGCGTGCCGTCGTTGTTGTTGAAAATCAGGTTCTCGGCGCGGCCTTCCGCATCGTCGACAACGATCTTTTTGTAGAAGATGGATCCGAACTTCTCCGTTTCGGTCACGGCCACACCCGGCCAGCCGCCGCAGAGTTCTTTGTCGCCCCACATGTACAGGTACAGGTTCTCCCAGCCGGAGGCATCCTGGACATAGATCGTGACGGGATCTTTGACCTCCTCCACGGGAGGTTCCGGGGTGTCACCGCCGCCCGAAGGCAGGTTGACCGGGTCGCCCGCGTTCACGATGATGGCGATGGCGGCATCCGGGTTCAGGAAGAGGTCATAGGTGCCGTCTTCAGTCACCTTGATGTTGGCACCGTCCTGCTTCACCTCGAAGGCTTCGCCGAGCGCCACGAATTCACCGCCGAAGTTGACGGCCCAGTCGGCATCCTTGCGGAACTTGAACTCGTCGGAGGCCGTGAGCTCGAGACCCAGGCAGGCATGCCAGGTGCCGTCGGTCACCATCGGCTCGTCAGCGCCCCAGCTGTTGCCGGTGCTGGCGATGGAACCGATCACACCCCAAGGACTGGTCTCGGTCATCGCGGCGCGCGGATCGGTGGAACCTCCCTGCGTCGGATCCGGAGCCTCAGACACGCCGTCGGCCGTCACCAGGAGGAAGTAATCCTGCACGCCGTCCTCGAACTTGAGGTTGTAGTCCGCCAGCTGGCTGTCGCCGTTGTTGGAGAAAATCAGGTTCTGGGAAAGGCCGTACACCTCTTCGCCGTACTCGAAGTAGTCATACGACTGTCCGGCGATGGTGACCGTGCCGCTGATGGCCATGCCCGGCCAGCCGCCGCCCAGGTTGTTCTCGTCGCCCCACTGATACAGGGTGAGGCTGGAGCCCCAGCCCGACTCGTTGATGACATACACGCGCACGCCGTCATGCTCGGGCAGGGACGGGCCGGACGGATCCACCGGTGGCTCGAAGTACTTGGCCCACTTGTCGGCGTAGACATTGGCCCATTCGCCCGGACCGATGGTGAGGGTGTGGAGGACATCCTCATTCTTCGGGGAGCGCTCGATGCCCTGCTGGACATTGAAGAAGGTGAAACCGTCGGCGAGGGTCTTGCCACCCTGGAAGGCCGAAGGATCCAGATAGACGCCCCATTTGGCGGGGATGGCCGCCGAACGGGTGAGCCGGTAGGCGCTGTTGCCCACGGCCGCCTCGCTGCCGTTGAAGGCACCGATGATGTAAACCTCGTCGTCGGCCGCGGTCGCCTGCGGCAGGATGGCCTCCACCAGGATGCGGTCGCTCCGGGTCTCGAAAGCCTGTGCCTCATGGGCGAATTCGATCTCTTCCTTCGGCGCGCAGGAAGCGGCGGCGAGGAAAAGGGCCGGTATCGTCAGATAGGATAAGAATCTTTTCATACTCTTTACTCAGCTGCGTTAGTTACATAGTCAGGGTTCTGCACGAGGCCGGGGTTCACCGTTAAGGCAGCCTGCGGCAGCGGGAACCACTCGTATTTGCGGTCGCGCTTGGCGGGATAGGAGTCGTCACCCTCGCCACGGCCGAAGAACCACCACTGGCCCTGGGTGAACTTGTCGAAGCGACGGAGATCCGTACGGCGGCGACGGCCTTCGCACAGGAATTCCTTGCCCCATTCGTTGAGCATCCAGTCCAGGTCGAAGTCCGTGAAGCCCGGACCCGGCTCGTTCTGGACGGCATTCCAGTCGGATGCGCTGAAGTAACGCTTGCGGACCTGGTTCACGAGTTCCTTGGCACCGGCGGAATCACCCGTGCGGAGCTTGCATTCGGCCAGCATGTAGTACACTTCGGTCAGGCGGAATTCCACCTCGTCGATGTCGCGGAAATCCACGCCGCACACATCCGGGAGGATCGGGTAACGGAGCATCCGGAAACCGGAGTTGGTCTCGCCCCAGTGCGGGGACATCACGTCCGTGAGATCGCGGCCCTTGTTCTGAAAGGTACCTACCTGGTCCACATACACGAGGTCCTGGCCTTCCCGGTCAGCGTCGGCCGGAAGAGGAACACCGGTGTAGTAATCGACCTGCGGACCCATCAGGAAGAGACCTTCCCAGTTGCCTTTCTCGTCGGCATGGTAGGGTTTCTTGCGGATGTCACGGTTGTCGAAACGGTCGTACACGGCACCCAGCTTGTCGCCATAGTCGAACACGAAGGACTTGCCGCCCGTGTCGGTACCGCCGGTCGGAAGGACGGTGCCGGAGTTGTCGTGGGACGGGGCGATGATCACGCAGTTCCAACGGCCCTGGTCATTGTTGGAGCCCAGGATGGAGAGCGGATCACCAAAGGCATTGTACGGAAGGAACGTGACGTCGCGGCAGTTGTAGGCGTTGCCGTGGGACTTGCCATACTCGGAAGCGAGGGCGAAGATGACCTCGGGGCAGTTGACATTGTCGATGTTGTAAATGTCCCGGAAATCGCTGGCCAGGGCATAGGTGCCGTACGTGCCACCCAGGATCTCCT
Organism: Bacteroidales bacterium; assembly: GCA_017439305.1. Lineage (GTDB taxonomy): Bacteria > Bacteroidota > Bacteroidia > Bacteroidales > UBA932 > Cryptobacteroides. Next base: position 39,676 of record JAFSJK010000068.1, read on the forward strand.
GGCAGATGGATGCCGCCTCGCTGTAGTGGTTCTCCTTGACGAAGACCTCGGCGTTGAAGAGCAGGCGGGCCTTGATCATCCGGTTCGTCGCCTGGTTCATGCGGTTCACGTTGTTCTTCGGAAGACCGGCCAGGCTCTCATCCAGTTCGTCGATGAGGAACTGCCAGATCTTCTTGCAGGAGGTGTCGAAGTCGGGATCCGCGGTCGGCGGAACGTCGGAAGTCACCTCGGTGTTCAGTGGGAGGGCGCCGCCCCAGACCTCGAAGAGGTTGTAGTAACACCAGGCACGGAGGGTACGCATCTCGTCGATGTACTGGGCGGCCTTCTCATCGGACACGCCGATCGCCTCCAGGTCCATCGTACGGAGGTCGTTGATGATGCTGTTGCACTCGCCGATCGCACCCCAGGTGTTGTTCCAGGCGCTCTGGATAATGGAGGACTGGGAAGTCCAGGTATGGGAGGACAGGACGAACTTTTCGGCATTGTCCCATCCCCAGGTTCCGCCATTCCACACACGCCAGGCGATCTGGTCGGCGGAGAACTCGTTCAGGTAGAAGAAATACTCGCCGAAGGAGCCTTCCGCCGTGTAGTACACGGAGGCGATGGCGCCTTTCACGCTGCTTTCATTCTGATAGAAGTTGTCGGCTTCAATCCGGTTGAAGGCCTGCTCGGTGAGGTCAAAGCACGCGGTCAGGCTGAGGGCTGCCGCTGCCAATGCGATGGTATTGAATATCTTTTTCATGTCGCTCGCTGATTAGAAGGTGACCGTTGCGCCCAAGGTGACGACGCGGGTCTCCGGGTAACCGATACCGTTGTCCACGCCCGGGGTGAGGCCGTTGGTGGAAAGGAGGGCCGGATCGGTGCCCGTGTAACCGGTGATGGTATAGAGGTCCGTCGCGGTCAGGAACACGCGGAGGCTGCGGATGATATCGCTCTTCGGGGTCAGGGTATAGCCCAGGGAGACGTTCTGGATCTTCATGAAGTCGCCGTGCTCCAGGAAGTAGGAGGTGACGACACCGCCGTATTCGCGGACGTCCTTGTCACGGGTATAGGCCGTGCGGAAGACATTCGCGTTACCGGAGCTCTGAAGGTTCCCGGCGCGGCGGTTGTTGTAGATCATATGGCCGAAGGCACCGTTCATGAACACGTTCAGGTCCCAGTTCTTATACCGGAAGGTATTGTTCCAGGACAGGAAGAGCTTCGGGATGGTGTTGCCGATATAACGCTTGTATTCGGCGTTGGCGGAAGCGGCCGTGATAACGTTTCCTTCATTGTCATACACCATCATGTCGCCGTACTCGTTCACACCGGCTGCCTCGTAGCCGTACAGGGTGCCGATCCGGCTACCCTCGGTATAGCGGTAGTAGTAGGAAGTCTGTCCCAGGCCGCCGGTGCCCAGCATGTCGATGTAGGAGGCGCCGTAGATCTGGTTGGACAGGGTCTTGATCTTGGAATAGCCCACGGAGGCGTTGATACCGGAAGTCCAGCTGAAATCCTTCGCCTTCACGATGTCGGCGTCCAGGGAAAGCTCGGCGCCGAGATTCTGGGTCTCACCCACGTTCACGAGGATGGAGCTGTGGATGAACGGCGGCTGAGGAGCGGTGTAGTTGTACAGCAGGTCCGGGCTGCGGCGGTCATACAGGTCGAGGCTTCCGCGCAGGCGGTTGTCGAAGAAGACGAAGTCGACACCGGCATTCACGGCGACGAGTTTCTCCCACCTCAGATCCGGGTTCGCATTGGTGGCCGGGCGGTAACCGCGGACCCATTCGCCGTCCATAAAGTACTGGCCATGGCTGCCGTAAGTCGGGCGGGCGACATTGGATCCGCCGCGACGGCCGGTGACACCGTAGGAGATACGGGGCTTGAGGCTGTTGATCCAGCGGGCGCCCTGCATGAACTCCATGTTCGCCATTTCCCAGGCGATGGATGCAGCCGGGAAGTTACCCCACTTGTTGTTCGCACCGAAGTTGGTGGCACCCTCGCGACGGAGGGACAGGGAGACGAAGAGGGTGTTGTTCCAGTTGTAGTTCACACGGCCCAGGAGGGCGATGACCTTGGACAGGGACTTGCCGGAACCCATGCCCGTCTGGGCTGGATTCTCGGTACGGGCGGTACCGGCTCCGATGTCGTTCCATAGGATGGAGTCATAGGTGAAGCCGCGGTTGGTCATGTTCATGCTCTCGGAGTTGTGGTCCTGATAGGAGTAGCCGGCCACCGCATTGAGGTGATGGGCACCCTGGTGGAAGGAGTAGTTGAACAACCACTCCAGCTGGTTGCGCCAGTTCTTGGAGTAACTCAGGGAAGCGGTACCCTCATAACCGTTCCAATACTTGTCATGGGACTCGATGGGGGTGTAGTTGTTGGACTTGTAATCGTTGTAATCCAGGGAGTAAGTGACCGTGGAGCTGAGGTTGTGGACATCCGTCTTGATGAAGTTCGCCTTCAGGGACACGGCGCCGGTCGTATAGAGGCGCTGGCCGTTCGCGGTCTTGTTGAGCATCGCCTCCACCGGGTTCGTGGCATTGGTCGGTGCGGTAGGCTGGTAATAGGAGCCATCCTCGTTGTAGATCGGGAACGTCGGGTTGATGGTGAGGGCGGTGCCGAAGGAGCCGTCGTTACCATATTCTTCGTTCACGCGACGCGCGTTGAGGCTGATGTTCAGCTGGAGGATGTCCTTGATGAGGCGCTGCTCCACGGCGGCGCGGGCACCGAATTCCTCACGGGCGTCCACGAGGTCCACACCGAGGGAGTTCTTATAGCTCACGGAAGCGTTGTAGGAGCCCTTGGCGGTACTGCCGTCCACGCCCACATAGTGGCTGTGACCATAGGAGAAGTCGCGCAGGAGAGCGTTGTACCAGTCCGTGCGGTAGCCGTAGTCGGTGCCGCGGCGGGAACGGACCCACTCTTCCGGAGAGAGGACCTCGATGGGAGCCTTCACGAAGTTGACGTTGAATGCACCGTCATAGGTGACATGGGCCGTACCGGCCTCGTCCTTGGAGCCCTTCTTGGTGGTGACGAGGATGACGCCGTTCGCACCGGCCGTACCATAGATGGAAGCTGAGGCCGCATCCTTCAGGACGGTCATGGACTCGATGTCCTGCGGAGCCAGGGAGCGGATGTCGCCACCCGGGACGCCGTCGATCACCACGAGCGGGCCGTTGCCGGCCTGCAGGGAGGTGGCACCACGGATCTGATAGTCGGAACCGGAGTTCGGGTTGGAGCCCTGGCTCGTCACGACGTTCAGGCCCGCCACCTTACCGGTGAGCATCGTCATCGGGTTGTTGGTGGTTCCGCGGAAGAAGTCCTTGCTGTCCACCTGGACGATGGACGCGGAAACCTCTTTCTTGGACAGGGTACCGTAGCCGATGACCACGACCTCGTCCAGGAACTCGGTGTCCTCGAGAAGGACCACCTGGGCAGGAACCTCTGAGGCCTTGAAAACTTGCGTGGCGTAGCCGATGCAACTGATTTCCACCAGTGCATCCGCATTCGGCACGCGGAGGGAGTAGTCTCCGTCCATGCCGGTTACGGTGCCGTTCGACGTCCCCTGTTCGAGGACGGTGGCTCCGATGACCGGACCCTGGGCGTCAACGACCACGCCCTTGACCAGGTATCCGCCCTGGGCGGACACCAGACCCGCTGCTACAAACAGGAGGGTCAATGCGGAAAGAATCCTTTTCATTGGGTAGGTAGTTGGTTATGTTGGGTTACTGTTGTCAGTGTACCGCAAAATTACGCTACCCTTCACGCGCGTCCGAAATAAATAGGGAGAATATAATCGTAAAAGTTTTTAATACGCTGGCTTACAACACATTAAGCCATAGACTCAAGCGTAAAAATATAAGGGTTGTATTGGCCCTATCGGGCCCCGATCCGCATGATTTCGGCTTCGAACTGCTCGTTCTCCACCCAGGACTTGTTCTTCACGCGGGTCTTGTAGGTGTTGATGGTGTGGACGGAATAGTCCAGGAACCTGGCGATGCGGTCCGTTTCCGTAATACCCAGCCGGATGAGGGCGAAAATACGCATCTCCGGCGTCAGGCCTTCCGCCGGGAACCGCTGCTCCGTCTCCGGGAACAGGGCGTTGTAGTCGTTGACGAAGGTCGGGAAGATCTTGAGGAAGGTATGGTCGAAGGACTCGTACATCTCGTCCCGCTCCTTGTCGATGGTGGATTCCTTCAGGGACCGGCGCAGTTCGTCGTACTGCCGGGTGACGATCATCCGGTCCACCATCTTGTACAGTTGCGACATCTTGTCCAGGAATTCGGAATTGATGTAGAAAGAGTTGCCGATGTATTCCGACTTGATTTCGTTGGCCTCGGCGAGCTGGGCGTTCGCGGCCTCCAGCTGGGCATTCCGCTCCTCGATGGTCGCGCGGGCCTCGTGCAGGCGGCGGTTCTGCCTCCGGATGAACAAAAGCGCGGCGATGGCTGCAATGATAACCGCCGCAAGCAGGAGGATGACCAGCGCCATCAGGTTCCGTTCGCGCTGCAAGCTGTCATAATGGTTCTTTTCCACTAGGGGAAGCACCGCTCCGACTTCCAGTTTGCGGAGGCGGGCGTTATAGAAATTGGCGTCGTCGAAAGACTCCCGCACGTAGCGGGACGGCCGCTCCACTTCGCCCCGGCGGGTCAGGTATTCGGCCAGCATCCGGAGTGCCGTCGTCTCTTTGGTGGATGACTTGAGGTCGAAGATGGCCGATTCGCACAGGGACTTGACGGCTTCGTCATCCCAACCCAGGCAGTGCTGGAGCCAGCCCAGGGACGAGGCGAAGATCGCACGGGAATGCAGGTCCAGGTTTTCATCGGCCAGAAGACGGTTGAAGGCCGCAACCCCTTCCTCATACTGGGCGCTCTCCATCAGGTAGTTCGCCCGGTATTCCAACCAGGTGGGCGAATCCTCCGGCACCATCTCCATGATTTTCCGGCTGTACTCCTCTCCCGCCCGGGAATACTCGTCCCAGTACGGGGCCGTCTGGGAATAGCCCCGGGCCGAATAGTTCAGCCGCACCTGCATCTTGTAGTATTCCAGTAAGATCCGGGGAGAAACCCCTTCTGTCCGGAGGCCGGCCATCACGTCAAACGCCTCCTTGTACAGGCCGGCGGATATCAGGCAGAAAGTCGTGGCACAGCCTGCCTCCACGCGCGCATCAGGCAAGTCGGCCGCGGCCGCAAGCCGGGCCATCTCCTGCGCATACGCATATGCCGAATCGTACTTGTAACTCTGATACTCCTCGTACAGATCCCGCGTGACAACGTAACGCTCCTGGTCGTCCAATACGCTCCGAAGCCGTCCGCGCAGCTGCCCGATCCGGGCCTCTTTCTGCGCATCATACTCCGCCTTCCGGGCGAGTTCCGCATCCAGTTCGTCCAACCATGGCTCCCGCTCCCGTCCTTCCAGGGGCGACAGCGCAAGAAAAAGCAGCGCAACAATCTGAATCCATCTTCTCATTGCGCTGCAAGATAGTGTTTTTCAGCGGAAAACCCAAACGGCCCCGTCAGTTGAAGAAGAAATACAATGCCGCCCAGGCCAAGGGGATTCCTTTCGCGTAACCGATGGTCCGATAGTGTGAATCCTGGACCGTTCCGTCCGGTTTGACATAGCCGACGGTCCGGTAATGCGAGTCCTGGATAGTGCCGTCCGACTTGACGTAACCGACCGTCCGGTAGTGCGAATCCTGGACGGTACCGTCCCGCTTGACATAGCCGACGGTCTTGTAGTGGGAGTCCTGGACCGTCCCGTCCGATTTGATATAGCCCACGGTCCGGTAATGGGCGTCCTGGATGACCCCGTCGGACTTGATGTAACCGACGGTCCGGTAATGCGCATCCTGCACCCGCTGGGCGGAAGCGCCCACCGTCGCCAGGATCAGAGCCAAAACGATAGGAAGGATTCTTTTCATCCCCCGCAACACTGCAAAAACCAGTCCTACAGCTTGAACACCACGGAGGAGTTGGCGCTGAAGACGAGGTCCTTACCGCTTCGGGCTACGGTTCCGAGGACGGCAACCGGACGGGAGGTGTCATCACTGACCGTTACCGTCTGCTCCTTGGCGGAGACATTATGGATCACAAGCAGTTTCTGCGAGCCTGCGGTCATATACCAGGAGGCGAAGGAACTGCCGCCGATACCCGCGTCCGTCATCATTCCCTCGGCCAGGGCTGGATAGGTGTTGCGCAGACGGCTCCAGGTCTTGTACACGTTCAGCAGGGAATTCGCATCGGCCTCCTGGGCCTCCACGGAGATTTCCGCCTTCAGCATGTTGTTGTCCACCTTGTTGTTCACGCCCTGCTTGGCGCACTGCTTGCCGGCCTTGTCCCAGAGCATCGGCGTACGGACATACTCGTCGCCACCACTCTTCGTACCGTAATAGCCCAGTTCCTCGCCCTGATAGACGAAAGGCTTGCCGGGCGAAGTGAGGAGCATCGCCGCCGCCTGTTTCTCCTTGGCGGCGTTGCGACCCAGGGATTCCGCGGCGCGGTCCTGGTCGTGGTTGGTCATGAACAGCGAGGTGACGGCATCGGGCCGGACGGCGGTATGGTCCGTCACGAACCGGCTCACCGCAGACACATATCCGGAGGCATTGCCGTTCAGGGCACGGGTCAGCGTGCCGAAGTATTCGAACTCGAAGCAGGAGGTCAGGCTCTTATAGTACTGCCTTTCCGTTCCGTGGTCATCCCACTCCTCTGCAACCATAAAAATGTTGTCGCTGTGACCGGCGGCCTGATAGGTGGCATTGCAGTGCTCGTACCACTTCTTCAGCAGCGTCTGGTTGGCCGTGTGGCTGAAGGAAGCGATGCCGCCGCAGATATGCTTGACCGCATCCAGCCGGAAGCCGTCGACACCCAGGTTAATCCACTGGTCGGCCGAGGCGGCGAGATCCTGGAAGCAGGGGTTGTTTTCCGCCTGGGCGGGATCGCCGTAGTTCAAGTCGGGCATCCAGTCGCTGAAGCATCCCATGTAATAGAGGGTTTCCGTCGTGACGTTGGTGAGTTCGATCTTGTAGCGGCCGCTGCCGGTGAACCACATGTCGCCGCCTTCGGCCACCAGGTCCACGGGTGTTCCCTCCTGCAGCTGGAGATCCTTCTCCTGGGCGCCGAACTTGGAACCCGCGTCCCAATTCAAGTACTTGCGTACCAGCATGCCCCACTTGCCTTTGATCTCCGTCACCAGATAGTAGGAGCCGTCACCCTTGTCCACGAACTTGACGGCCTTGTCCCCCGTACCGTCCCACATGTACAGGTTCCAGGAGGCATTTCCGTTCGTCACATTCTCGATGGTCTTGCTGATGGTCAGCTTGGGAGAGCCGCTGGTCGCCTGTTTCCACTCGCCCGAATTATAGGTTGTTCCCTTCAGCATCGGGAAGGAGGAGTAGTCCTTCGCGGGATTCGAACTGAAGAAATAATAATCCCGGTACGGGCTGGAAGGGTCGGCCAGTGCCTGCTGGAACCAGGCGTTGCCCTTTCCGGAGTGGTTCAGCACATAGTCCATGTAGATCTTGATCCCCTTGGCATGGGCGGCGTCGATCAGGTCCTTGAAATCCTCCTTCGTGCCGTACAGCGGGTTCACGTCATAATAGTCGGTCACGTCATAGGCGTGATAGCTGTCGGACGGATGCGCCGGCGACAGCCACAGGCCCGTCACGCCCAAGCCGTCCAGATAATCCAGTTTGCCCTGGATTCCCTTGAAGTCGCCGATTCCGTCACCGTCACTGTCGGCGAAGGAATAGATGAGCAGCTGATAGGTCGTGGAGGAGAGTTTGGTGTTGCCCATGGGGTCGGGATTTGGCACCAGGGGAATGACATTCTTTCCTTTCTGGGAAACGGCGATCGTCACGGTACTCGAACCCTTGACGGAAATCGAACCGGTGCGCTCGTCTCCCGCATTGGCATCGACCGATACCGCCAGGGTTCCCTTGCCGGTGCCGGAGGTTTTCTCCATATGGATCCACGAACCGGAAGGCGTGGCCGTCCAGTCCTTTTCCGTGGTGATATAGACCAATTTGGTCGACGTGTCCTCGGCATCGAATTCGAGCGAGGTGGGATTCACCGTCAAAGAGTCCTTCACCTCGGGATCCGTCTGGGCCGGATCGCAGGAGAAGGTTGCCAGCAACGCCGCGACGAGGGGCAGTATGGGGATCAGTTTCCGTCTCATAAGGCTTTCGGATTGATGATTGGCAGGCCGGGGTCCGGTCAGGGGCCCCGGCCCGAAAAGGACAGGAATTACAGGGTCACCGTGACTTCCAGTTTGTCACCGCCGCCCTTGTTGCTCCAGGAATACACCTTGACCGGCGTCGTGGGCATCGCCATGATGTCGGAACGCGGGACGGCGATTTCCGTCTCCACGCCGCTGTCGGTCACGACACCCTTGATGACGGCGTTGTCCACCGTGTAATTGTCGGGAGCCGTTGCGCCCGCCTTGGCGATGCCGAAGGCAGGTGCGTCGGCAGAACCGGCATACGGATAGATGACCAGAAGCAGCTCGTAAGGGCCATTGCCCCACAACTCTACACCGGTAGTCGGATCGTTGTCCAGGTCGAAGGTGTAGTAGTGGTATGCAGCACCGCCCCAGATATCAGCCATCCGCTCGGTCGTCCGCTTGACATAGAAGTAGATGTTCTGCTCGTCGGAGGCAACCTTGAAGACAGAATTGATGCCTTCTCCGGCCGCACCCTGGACACCCTCCCAGTCGGACATGTCACCGTCGATGGTGATGCCGGCGGCGGGCTGTCCGCCCGCGGCGGTGATGGTGGCATAAGCCTTTCCGTCGCAGAGGGCATAGAGCACGATGTCATACGTACCGGCATCCACGGGGATGTTGTCTCCGCCCTGGACCAGGTTGTCGAGGGCACCGCCCCAGTTGATGTCCCAACCGTCGTTGGCGCGGAACTTCATGAGATCGGCAGAGAGCGAGACGCCCTTGATCTCCCAGTAGCCGCCATCCTGGTTGTAGGTCATGTCGGTATCGGTGTCCCAACCGCCTGCCTGTGCCGGGCCGATGATGCCGATGCCTTCGATGAGCGTGAGCGCATAGGTCATCGCATCAAGGTCCACCTCGATCATGTAGTAGCCTGCGGGATCAGGGGCGGGGCAGTTGTCGCTGCCCTGGCCGATCTGGCCTTCGCCCACGCACTCCCAGTCACCGTCCCAGTTGGCCTCGTTCGGCTTGAACTTGAACTCCTGGCTCAGGTAACCGAAGCCCTTGTAATGACCGTTCTTACCGAACAGCGGATACACGCCGCCCCAGTCGGTGTCGCCGCCGATGGCATAGATGTAATCCGGGAATGCAGGAGCTTCACCGTGATACTCGCCGGTGAGGGTGATCGTCTCGGCGGACGGGTCGTAGGTGACCGTCACCGTGGCGTCACGGCCGACCACGATGTTCGGGCCGCCATTCTCCACAGGGAACGGACGGTCGAGTTCGGCGAAGGTGCCGCCGCGGTTGTCGGCCCAGTCCTCTTTCACGCGGATCTTGATCTCATCGGTAGCGGTGACCTCGAGGTCCTCGTAAACGAACTGGCCGTTCTCGTTCTCGTACATGATCCGGTCGGGCGCACCCCAGCTGTTGATGGTACCCACGACACCCCAGTAGGTCAGGACCGTACCGGCAGGCATCACGAAGAGCACCTCGCTGTCCGGACGGTACCAGATATCGTAGTTGCCCGCGGCACCCGGCTTGATGTCAGCTCCGCCCGGTTCAGCCTTGACGGCGTGGCCGACGGCGGAACGTCCGCCGCGGTTCACATCCCAGTCGGAATTGTAACGGATCTTGATTGCGTCATCCGCAGTCAGGGCGACGTTCCTCGCGACGAGGAAGTGGCCGTCCTCCTTGAGGATGATGTCCGGGGTGTTGCCCCAGCCGGTGATGGTACCCACCAGGCCCCAGCCGGTCTCATCGATGACGATGGTCTCGGCCTCGGGGTCGTAGGTCACGACATAGTTGCCTTCCTCCACGGTGATGTTGTCACCGCCGGCGACGGCCGCGAACGGCTCGCCGACCTTGACGAACGCACCGCCGCGGTTGTTGTCCCAACCGTGGTTCTCGCGGATCTTGAACCCGCCGCTGATCTTCGTGACAGGGCTCACCCACTTGCCGTCGGTGAGGGTCATGTCCACGTCGCCGGCCCACTCGTTGAAGTCGCCGATGAGGGACCAGACCTGGCCGTTGGAAACGGTGATGGTCATGTCGTCCAGGTTCAGCTCGACCTTGTAGAAGCCGGCGCCGACCTTGATGTTGTCACCACCGGCGACCGCCTCGAAGGGCTTGCCGAGTTCGACGAACACACCACCATAGTTTTCGTCCCAACCGCCATCCTTGCGCCACTTGAACTCAGTGTCGCCTTCCGCGGTGATGAAGGCCGTCCAGACATTGCCATCCTGGGTCGCGAGCACGTCGTTCTCCCAGTCGCCGTTCAGGCCGATGATGTTCCAGCCGGTGACGGTCTCCGGGGTCGGAGGCTCCTCGCCGCCGATGACGGAGCTGACCTTCGCACCGGAAGCGGCGGTCACCTTGGCGGTGCCGGCACCCGGATTCACGAAGATGTCGTATTCTCCGGCCGCGCCGACCTTGATGTTGTCGCCGTCCTGGACGACGGTGAACTCTGCGTCGAGCGCCTCGAAGGGGCCACCGAGGTTCACGGTCCAAGCGGCATCCTGACGGAACTTGAACTCGTCGTCCTCGTCGAGCTTGACGCCGAGGGCCACATGCCAGGTACCGTCGGAAATCATGGCGATATCGCCGTCCCAGTTGATTTCATGCAGGGTCAGGGAACCGATCACGGACCAGTTGCTGGCCTCGGTGAACTCGGGATACGGGTCGTAAGCGGCCGTGACCATGGCCTTTCCGTTTCCGGTATAGAGGTAGAGGTCATATACGCCGTCCTTGTCAATCACGATGTTCGGACCATCCTGGGTGACATCGAACTCGGTGTCCAGGGCTGTGAAGGAACCGCCCATGTTTTCGGCCCAGGCCAGATCCTTGCGGAACTTGACCTCATCGCCAGCCTTAAGGGTGACGTGCGCGGCGACATGATTGCCGTTGCCGTCGGTCCACATGTTCAGGTCGCCGTCCCAACTGATGCCGTAGGCGGACATGGCGCCGATCAGCGACCAGTCGCTCTCCATCGTGTAATTGATGTAAGGGCTTCCCTTCGGCACGATCACCGTGAAGTCCTTGACGGAGATACGGGCATCGGACTCGATATAGCCGATATGGTTGCCAGTCTGCTTCTGCTGCGGAGAAGCGCGGACGACCATTTCAAGGCTGACAACGTCGCCATCCTCACATCCGAGGGACATCAGGGTACGGCTGAGGGCATCGGGAGTCAGGGTCAGGACCCCGCCTTTCTCGATGGAACCCAGGACTACATCGACGGGATTTCCGTCGAGGCTCTTCATGACGAGGGCGTGGTATACCGGCGCCTTCACGTTCAGGGTAGCCGGCGTGAAGTTCACGGTGATACCGTCTTCCGTCACGTCGCTGGAGGTAACGACCGGAGGCGTGCACAGGCTGGGATCCAGCACCGTGAGGTCCTCCTTCACGTTACATGACGCGGCGAAGAGGAGGGCCAGGCCGGCAGAAAGTATGGATACGAATTTTTTCATCTCTTGGTTGCTTTTAAGACCATCATTCAGCAGTCACGTTGTAACCCGGATTCTGGGAAAGGTTGCTGTTGGCGGTCAGGTCCGTGGTCGGAATGGCGAAAATGTTCCGGTAGGCCGGGAAAGAGGCTCCGGCGGGAACGCCGCCCTTGTTCCACCAATTGTAGCTGTTTTCTCCGCCGTAATAGCCGTAACGGATCAGGTCCAGACGGCGGCGGCCTTCGAAGTAGAACTCGCGGCTCCATTCGTCCAGGATCTGGTCGAGGTTGGCGGAAGCCAGTTTCGAAGCGTGGGCGCGGTTGCGGAGGTCATTCAGGCGGGCAAGACCGTCAGAGGTCGCCTTACCACCGTTCTGGCGGGCTGTAGCTTCCGCATAGGTGAGGTAAGCCTCGGCCGCACGGAGGAGGAAGAAGTCGGTATCGACATACTGGCCTTCGGTCGGGGAGGTGCCGCCGTCACTGTACAGGTTGTTGTACTTGACCACGGCGATCTGCTCCGTGAAGTCGGTGATGACGCCGGTGTTCAGGGAATGGCCGACGCTCCAGAACAGGGCGCGGTCATCGCCGGCCGCCGAGACGAACTCGTCCTTCATCGCTTCCGCAGGAACCGAGGAAAGGTTCGGGAAGAACTTCTGGACCAGGTCCGGACGGGCCACGTTGCCACCCCAGGCCTCGGAGGTTCCGATCGGGTACTGGGCCAGCATATCGCCGTTGTAGGTGGATGCAATCAGGAAAAGGGTCATACCCCAGCTCGCCGTCTTGAGGGAGTTGCCCATGATGGCGAAAACGGCCTCCTGGGCAGCGGAGCTGGAACCGTTGTCACCCATGAACAGCATCTCGTACGCCGTAGCGTTCGGCGTGCCGGTGGTATTGAGCTTGAACGGAGAGGCAATCACCTTCTGGGCATATTCAGCGGCCTTGACCCACTGGGGCGTGCCGGTGAAGACCTCGGCATTGAGGTAGAGGCGGGCGAGCAGGAGCCATGCGGCAGCCTGGCTGACGCGGCCGTAACCGGCCTCGCCTTCCTTTACCACCTTCGGGGCGGAGAGCTTGGATTCGATGTCCAGCAGCTCGCTCTCGATGAAGTCATAGATTTCGTGGTCCTTGCCGGGCACCGGCTTATCGGAAGACACCGCCGTGACGAACGGGATGTTCGGACCGTAGCCGCTCAGGGCGAGGAAATATTCGAACGCGCGGAGGAAACGGATTTCCGCCGTCTTCACGGGATCGGCCTCGGACGCCACCTCCAGATAATGGTTGCAGAAGGTGATGGCCGTATAGAGCCGGTAATAGTAACCGCGCAGCATCGGATGGGCGGCGTCGTAGGTATTGAAGTCGAAGCCGTCGATACCGGGGTCACCCCACACGCAGTAGGCCTCGTCCGTGGTCAGCTCGTTGGCATTCCACATCTGACGGATGAAACCGGAGGTACCGCCGTCGATGCCGTCCACGTCGCAGTCGCCGTCCACGTCGGAGTTGCCGGCCATGGCGAGCGTCGCATAGCACTTGTTGAACAGATAGTCAGGGTCGTCCAGCAGCGCGAGGTTCGGGTCGATCGGAGTGACATCCAAGTCCCGGACACAGGAGGTTGCAGCCACGCTGACGGCCAGGGCCGCTGCTGCAATCATCGATATATTTTTCAAGGAAATATTCATTGCTAGAGGGAATTAGAAGTTAAGCGTCACACCGAAAAGAAGGGTGAAAGGACGGGGATAGATGTTGTTGTCGATACCACCGAACACTTCCGGATCGATGCCGTTGTACTTGGTCAGGCAGAAGACGTTGTTGGCCGTGACGAAAACGCGGCCGTCCATGCCTTTCTCCTCGATGGGGGTGAAATCCCGGTAGAAGATGCCGCCGAACAGGTTCGTGAAGCTGTAACCGAGCGTGATGTTGTCCATCTTCAGGAAGGAAGCGTTCTTCACGTGATAGTCCGACAGGATGGCCGTCGTGTTGTAGGTCTGCCAGGCGTTGACAAGCGCCGCACGGGGACGGTTGCCCAGATAGGTGGACAGGGCCCAGAGCTCATTCGGCGCGACATTGGCCTGTCCGGCTTCGCGGTCGTTGAACACGTAGTTGCCGATATTGGCACGGAGGGAGAATCCCAGGTCGAAGTTCCTCCATTCCAGACGGGAGGAAAGACCGGCCGTCCAGGGAGCGTAGGGACTGTGATACATGTACAGGTCACTCTCGTTGATCTGTCCGTCGTTCACGAGGTCCACGACGGCGTTCTCGATCGGTTTGCCCTGGGTGTCGTAAATCTGCTTGTACACCAGGAAGGAGTAGGCGGGATAACCCACCCGATGGGCCTGGACGGTGTTGCTGGTACCGGAGGAGATGCCTCCCGTGTAAACAGTGTAATCCTTGTCACCGCCCACCAGGGACTCGATCCGGTTGATGTTGTACGTGAGGTTTCCGCTCACGGTCCAGAACCAGTCCTTGGTCTCGATGATCCGGCCCTCGAGCGAGAATTCGATACCCTTGTTGCTCAGGGAACCGATGTTGGTCATCACCTGGTTGCGGAAGTTCGTACCGGCCGGCACATCCGCCTTGTTCAGCAGATCCGTCGTCAGGCGGTAATACGCGTCGATGCTACCGGTCAGACGGCCGTGGAAGAATCCGAAGTCGAGACCAACGTTCGAAGTCGTGGTCGTTTCCCAGCGGAGGGTGGGATCGTAAGCCTTGGGACGGTAGAGCGTACCGTCGCCCGTCACGGGATAGAAAGTCTTGGTGCCGTTGTTGACATTGTAGACGGCGGCGTAGTTGTAGTCGCCGATACCTTCCTGCTGGCCGGTCTGGCCCCAGCCCAGACGGAGCTTGAGGTCGCTGATGGCGTGGTTGTCCCGGAGGAAGCTCTCCTCCTTGATCTTCCACGCAAAAGCGAAGGACGGGAACAGGGCCCAGTGGTCACGGAAACGGGAAGAGCCGTCGTAACGGACCGTGGCGGTGAGCAGGTAACGGTTCAGCAGGCTGTAGTTGGCACGGCCGAAGAAGGAGACGATGTAGTTCTCCGTCAGGTACTCGTACGGAACGTGGTCGGTCTGCTTGCCGGCATCGGGAGAGGTGGAGGGATACACGCCCCAGCCGTCCGAGTTCTGATGACGCCAGAAATGCTGCCATTCATAACCGCCCATCACGTCGAAATGATGGATGTCCTTGATGTCCTTGGTATACTGGGCATAGGCGGTGAGGGAAGCGTTGCGCTTGACGATCGTATCATCACCGGTGTAGCCGTAGTAGATGTTCTGCGGGGACTTCGGGGAAGCCCAGGTGTGCTGGGTACCTCTGGAATAGTCACCACCGAGGGTCAGGTGCAGGCGAAGGTCCTCAAAACCATGGACCCGGTAGTCGAGTTCCGCGCTTCCGATGAGCGAGCGGCTCTTGGCCTTGTCGGACTTGAGGGCCAGCTGCGCAACCGGGTTGTACGGGGCGTTGCGGTTGATGGTGTTGGGCCAGGTCGGGTCACCGAGCGAGCTGCCGTCCACTTTCCACTGATAATAATGGCCGAAATTGGCCGCGTCGAGGGAAGTGTAATCCCGGACGGGCTGGGTCGGGTCCATCCGGACGGCCGAGCCGATCGCACCCTGGTCCGCATAGCTCGTGAGAGCATACATGGCCTTGCCGCTGAGCGCGACGGTGAGATGGTTGTCAAAGAAGGTGGGGTTCAGGTTGACGGAACCGGTATAACGCTGGAAATCGGAGGTTTCCAGGATACCTTCCTCGCCGGTATAACCCAGGGATACCCGGTAGGGCAGGTTCTTGACAGCACCGGTGAGGGTGATGTTCTGGTCCGTACCGAGGGCAGTGCGGAAGATTTCGTCCTGCCAGTCGGTATTGGCCGTACCGAGGGCGGCCACGGCGGGGCTGTCGGGAGCATGGACGCTGCGGATGAGGTTACGGTATTCGTCTCCGTTCAGGACCTCTTCGCTCTTGGTCCGGAAGCTCACGCTGGCGTTACCGGAGTAGGTCACCCGGGGAGCCTGGTTGGCGGAGCCCTTCTTGGTCGTGATGATGATGACACCGTTGGAACCGCGGGATCCGTAGATGGCGGTGGCGGAAGCATCCTTCAGGACGTTGAAGCTCTCGATATCGGCCGGGTTCACGATGCTCAGGGCGTTGGACAGACCCTTCACGCCGTTGGGATCCATCGCGATACCGTCGATGACGATGAGCGGATCGTTGGACGCGTTCAGGGAGGAGCCGCCACGGATGCGGATGTTGGAACCGGCACCCGGAGCACCGCCGGAATTGGTGATCGCCACACCGGCAACCTTACCGGAAAGCATGTCCTGGGCGGACACCACGACACCCTTGTTCTTGGTGTCGGGCTTGAGGGCGGCGACCGATCCCGTCAGGTCGTTCTTCTTGACGGTACCGTAACCGATGACGACGACCTCATCCAGGAAGTCGGCGTCCTCGGCGAGGGTGATGACGGACGGGACCTCGGAGGCCTTGAAGACCTGGGTCGCATAGCCGATGCAGCTGATTTCGATCAGGGCATCGCCGCTCGGGACGGTGAGGGTGTAGTCGCCGTCCAGGCCGGTGGAGGTTCCGTTCGTCGTGCCTTGCTGCACGACGGCGGCACCGATGACCGGTCCCTGTTCGTCGACCACAACTCCCTTGACCGTATAGCCTTGGGCAAATACGGTCGCGCAGGCTGCGAGGAGCACTGCGATTGCGGTTAATAACCTTTTCATTAGAGTGTAGTTAGTTGATATTTTGGTTAGTTGGAATTATTTCTTTCCGATCAGTCTCACGCAGAGCGCGCCGACGACGAGGTAGACACCCGCCATCAGCAGCATCGCGGGCTGGCTGTCACCGACGAGCCTCAGCACCAGTCCGCCTGTGGCCGCCGCAACGATTTGCGGCAGGCAGATGGTACAATTGAAGAGGCCGAGGTAACTGCCCATGTAGGGACTTCCCTCCAGGGCATTCGTCAGCAGGGTGAACGGCAGGGCGAGCATCGCGGCCCAGGCGAAACCGATGAGGAAGTAGCTTACGAACAGCGCATACTGGTTGTGGATGAACATCACCGACGCAAAGCCGGCGGCGCCGATGAGGAGGCTCACCACGTAGGCGGTCTTGATGTTCTTGAAACGCGGCAGGACGGTCGCCCACAGGATGGAGCCCACGGCCTGGACGGCGAAGAGCACACCCACCCAGTTGCCGGCGGCCTGGAAGCCGGCCGAGGCGGCGGCGCCTTCCACGGCCATGTCCACGTCCCAGCAATTCACGGCGATGGCGCCGTTGGTGTAATTCCACATGTACAGGAACGCGGCCCAGCAGAAGAACTGCACCAGGCCCACGGTCCAGAAGGTGGCCGGAGCTTCCTTCAGAAGCTGCATCAAGCCCTTGTCGGACTTGCTCTCCTGCTTCTGGAGGTCGATGCCGTGGAATTCGGCATACTCCTTCGGCGGCATCTCCTTCACGCGCAGGAAAGTATAGAGGACACACAGGATCAGGATGGCGGCCCCCACATAGAAACTGTAGACCACGCTGTCGGGAACCACGCCTTCCGGCGCCTCGTTCGCAATGCCGATCCAGGTGAAGAAGATCGGGAACAGGTAGCCGAGGAGGGAGCCCGCATTGCACAGGAAGCTCTGGATGGAGTAGGCCGTGGTCTTCTGCTTTTCATTGACCATGTCGCCCACCATCATCTTGAAGGGCTGCATCGCGACGTTGATGGAGGTGTCCAGGAAAATCAGCGAGAACAGGCCGAACCACATCGCCATGTTCAGGCCCAGGAAAACCCGGGTGGAGAAATGGAGGGAACCCGCGTTCGGCAGGAAAGCCATCACCAGGACGGCGATGACGGCGCCCACGATGAGGTACGGCTTGCGGCGGCCCATCCGGGTCCAGGTACGGTCGGAGTACTTGCCGATGAGGGGCTGGACGATCATGCCCATCAGCGGGGGGAGAATCCAGAAGAACGACAGCTGATGGGGATCGGCGCCCAGGGTGGCGAAGATGCGGCTGATGTTCGCGCTCTGCAGGGCGTATGCGATCTGGACGCCCAGGAAGCCGAAACTCAGGTCCACCAGCTGACGGAATGTCAAGTCACGTTGATTGCTCATGGTTACTAATCTGCGGTTTTTCGCAACACAAAAATAAAATCTTTCTCCGGCAATTCCCTACGGGAATCATCCGAGGGTCCCGTTTTGCCGGACGGGCGGTGCGGATTTCGGGACGAACGGTGCGGCGGTTTTGCTTAATCCGGCGGTTTTTGCTATTTTCGCGGTGGCTATGAAACGGATCGGTACTGGCTGGCTCATCCACGGTTTCGCCGCGCTGCACGTGGCGACCGTCGTCATCTGCGCCCTGCTCGGATGGCCGGACTCGGTCATCCTCACCCTGCTCACGATGGTCCTTACGGTCCTCATCTGCCAGCGGCGCAACCTCACGGTGGAATTCACCGCCGTCTTCATCGTCCTGGTGAACATCCTGGGCTATGTCCTGGGACGGCTGGGCGCGGAGATCTTCAACTTTCCCTCGGAAATCCTCAACCGCTCCCTGGCCACCTTCCTCACGACCGAGGCCCTGGGCTGGTCGCTGAATCTGTTCGCCCGCACCTATCACCTCCCTTCCCGGATGCGCCGCCCGTGGAAAGAGAACCTGGGATGGCTCATCTTCGCCGTCGTCACGGTCTTCGCCCTCCGGGTGTTCATCGAACTCTTCCTTTTCCGGAGAGGACCGTTCCAGGGGGTGGACGTCGTTGCGGCCTTCCGGTCCTTCCTGAGCAACTCCCTGGTCCTGCTGATGATGCTCATCGGCACCCTCCTCTTTATCCGGAGCGGACATAACAGGCACTACAGCCTGGACGTCGCCACCATCGGGACCACCCTTTTCATCGGCCTCATCTCCATCCTCGGTGCACTGCTGCACACCCTCGGGCTCCCCTTCCACTGGACGCCAGCGCTGGACCTGGCCCTGCTGTCACGCAACATCGTCATCGCCATCCTCGTGGAAATGACCCTGTTCGGCATCACCTACATGGTTGAATACGCCGTTAACATCCGGCGCGAACTCGGCACCCAGCGGGAGCGGCGCCACCTTGCGGAATACCGCTACATGGCTCTCAAGAACCAGGTGAATCCCCATTTCCTGTTCAACTCCCTGAACATCCTGGATTCCATCGTCCAGGAAGGGGACCGGGAGGAAGCCAGCCGGTATATCCACAAACTCGCAGGCATCTACCGCTACATGCTGCAGCACGACGGGGAGAAGCTGGTGCGCCTGAGTGAAGAAGTCACCTTCGTGACCATGTACTGCGATCTCCTCCGAATCCGGTTCCCGGAGGGGTTCTCCGTGGAAAGTGACATAGCCCCTGAGGACCTTTCCCGGCGGATCGTCCCCTGCACGCTGCAACTGCTGATGGAGAATGTGACCAAGCACAACGCGATTTCCCCCGAAAATCCCATCCACGTCCGCGTCCATACCGGTGACGGATTCCTCACGATGGAGAACAACCGCATTCCCAAGGCTTCCCCGCCCGTTTCCACGGGCCTGGGCCTCCCCTATATCCGGAAACAATACATGGACATCTCCGGACAGGACATCGACGTCGGGCAGACGGACGATACCTTCCGGGTCCGTATTCCCCTGCTGTAACCCTTATGAAAGCCCTGATCGTAGAAGACGAACCCCGCGCCAGGCGCGTTTTGGAAAACCTGCTCCGGACCCATTTCCCGGAAGTGGAAGTGGCGGGCATGACCGCATCCGTAAAGGAAACGGTGGCCTGGCTTTCCCGGATGAAGGCCGACGTCATCTTCATGGATGTGGAACTGGCGGACGGCAACTGCTTCGACATCTTCGCCCAGACGGCGGTGGACGCCCATGTCGTGATGACCACGGCCTATGACAACTACGCCGTCAAGGCCTTCGAGGTCAATTCGGTGGACTATCTCCTGAAGCCGGTGGACCAGGAGGACCTGGCCCGGGCCATCGAACGGGTCCGGGAACGGATGGACGCCCCCAAGGGCATCGACTATGAGAAAGTGCTGGAGGCCTTCCGGAATCTGCAGAAAGCGGAGGACATCCCCGCGCCGGCAACTGCCCCCCCGGGACAGTTCCGGGAAAAATTCCTGATCCGCCTGAACGACCGGATCGTTCCGGTCCACGTGCACGACATCGCCTATTTCTTCTCCGAATCCAAGAATTCCTACATCGTCACCAAGGGGAATGTCACCTATGTGCTGGACGACTCGCTGGACACCATCGAGATGTCCCTGCCGCCCAAGGCGTTTTTCCGCATTTCCCGGGGCGTCATCATTTCCGAGGACGTCATCGAAAGTGCCTCCCGGCTGCTGGGCGGGCGCCTTCGCCTGACCCTGAAACGCGGCATCGACGCGGAAACGGACCTCACTGTGTCCCGTTCCCGCGCCGACGCTTTCCTTCAGTGGCTCGAAGCCTGACGGCTATTTCCTGGCCATCGCTTTCTTGGCGGCCTCTGCGATGTGTTTCGCATCCAGGCCGTAAGCATCCATCAGGACGGCGGGCGTACCGCTCTGTCCGAACCGGTCCTGTCCATTGACGAACTCGACCGGGGTGGGGACGGTGCGGGCAAACACGCCGGCCACGGCCTCACCGAGGCCGCCGGCCATGTTGTGCTCCTCGGCCACGACCACGGCCTTCGTCTTGACGGCGGAGGCGAGGAGGGCTTCCTCGTCCAGCGGCTTGATGGTGGCCATGTTGATAACCTCAGCGCAAATGCCCTCGGCCTCAAGCAGTTCCGCAGCCTGGAGGGCTTCCCATACGAGGTGGCCGCAGGCGACGATGGTCACATCCTTGCCTTCATTCAGGATCTGGGCCTTGCCGATGACGAACTCCTCGTTCTCAGGGGTGAAGTTCGGGACGGAAGGACGGCCGAAACGCAGATACACCGGGCCGACGTATTTCGCAGCGGCGATGGTGGCGTTCTTGGTCTGGTTGAAGTCGCAGGGGTTGATCACCACCATGTCCGGAAGGGCGCGCATCAGGGCGAGGTCCTCCATCGTCTGGTGGGTGGCGCCGTCCTCACCGAGGGTGATGCCCGCATGGGAAGAGGCGATTTTCACGTTGGTCTTGCCGTAGGCGACTTCCTGGCGGACCTGGTCATAGACCCGGCCGGTCACGAACTCGGCGAAGGAGCCGATGAAAGGGATCTTGCCGGTGATGGCGAGACCGGCGGCGGCGCCGACCATGTTGGCCTCGGCGATACCGCACTGGATGAAACGCTCGGGGAACTCCGCCGCGAAGGCATCCATCTTGAGGGAGCCCTTGAGGTCGGCGGTGAGGGCGACGACGCGGCTGTCCGCACGGCCCGCTTCGAGAAGACCCACGCCGAATCCGCTGCGGGTGTCTTTCTTGCCTGTATCGATGTACTTTTTCATGATGTCAATGGTTTAAAAATCACCCAGGGAGGTTTCACCCAGCTGCTTGAGGGCGTCCTCGAGCTGCTCGGGCTTCGGGACGGAACCGTGCCACTTGTGGGTACCGGCCATGAAGTCCACGCCGTGACCCATCTCGGTCTTGAAGAGGATCATCGTGGGCTTGCCGCTGCCCTTGGCGGCCTTGGCGAGCTCGAAAGCCTTGGCGATGGAGTCGAAATCGTGGCCTTCGGCGACGATGGTGTTCCAGCCCCAGGCTTCCCACTTCGCGGCGAGGTCGCCCTCTCCGGCCACTTCCTCGACGGGACCGTCGATCTGCTTGCCGTTCCAGTCGGTCATGGCGATGAGGTTGTCCAGCTTGTGGAACACGGCGAACATGCCGGCTTCCCAGATCTGGCCTTCCTCGGATTCGCCGTCACCGCACAGGCAGTAGACAAAATTATCTTCCTTGTCCAGCTTCTTGCCGAGCGCGAGGCCGCAGGCGGCGGACAGGCCCTGACCCAGGGAACCGGAGGCCTGGAAGATGCCCGGAAGCTGCTTCCGGATGGACGGATGGCCCTGCAGGCGGGCGCCATAGGAACGGAACGTCGCCAGCTCGGACACCGGGAAATAACCGGCACGGGCCAGGACGGAATAATACACGGGCGTCATGTGGCCGGCGGAAAGGATGAACATGTCCTGTCCCTTCCCGTCCCGGGTCCACGTGGCCGGATCCTGCTTCATCACGTTGAAATACAGGGTGGTGAGGATGTCGGTGGAGGACATCGACCCGCCCGGATGACCGGACTTCGCCATGCCCACCATCCTCAGGATGTCCCGCCGCACCTGCGTCGAGACTTCTTGGAGTGTTTTGTTGTCGTGCATATGGTTGGTTACGTAATTTTCTGCGAATCGTACAAATATAATGATTTTTGCCGACATTCCCTCCCGCCTTGATACTTTTTGTACTTTTTCCAATAACCATTCTTATGGGTTTTTACCGGGAAAGGACTATCTTTGCACCTTCGATGGAAATCGCCCTACAGGGACATTACGGATACCGGAGACTCGCCGTATCCTCGTTGCCCAGCATCCTGATGATGCTGGTAGGGAGCATCTACAGCGTGGTGGACGGGCTGTTCGTGTCCAATTTCGTGGGGACATCGGCCTTCGCGGCCCTGAACATCATATGGCCGGCGGTGATGCTGGTGGGATCGTTGGGACTGATGGTCGGGACGGGCGGTTCGGCCCTGGTTTCCAAGACGATGGGCGAAGGGGACTATTACCGGGCAAGCCAGGTTTTCACGATGCTCATCCGGTTCACGGTCATCCTGGCCTTCGCATTCATGATTCCGCTGCTGGCGTTCATGGAACCCCTGGCGCGGCTGCTGGGGGCAGAAGGGGAAACGGCGCGCCTGTGCGTGGTGTACGGAAGCATCTGCACGGTCGGCCTGCCCGCATTCATGCTCCAAATGTGCTTCCAGTCATTCTACATGACGGCCGAACGGCCGCAGCTCGGGACGGTGATGTCCATCGTGTGCGCCGCCACGAACATGGTGCTGGACGCCCTTTTCATCGTCGTGTTTCACTGGGGGCTCGCCGGAGCGGCGGCCGCGTCGATGCTTGCCTGCTGCGTGGGCGGATTCTTCCCGCTATGGTATTTCTCCAGCCGGCACAACAAGAGTTCACTCCGGCTTCTGCGCACGAAACTGGAGCGGGAACCGCTCCTGCAGGCGTCGAGCAACGGTCTTTCCGAATACGTGGGAAATATCTCCTGGAACGTCCTGGCCATCTGCTATAACCTGCAGCTGCTCAGGATGATGGGCGAAAACGGCGTGGCGGCCTATTCGGTCCTCCTGTATTACGGATACATTTTCGCCGCGGTCTTCTTCGGCTACAATATCGCCATAACGCCGGTCATCGGCTATAACTACGGGGCGGAGAACAAGGCCGAACTGAAGAGCCTGCTGCGGCATTCGGTCATCCTGCTGCTCGTGCTGGGCGCCCTGATGATGCTGGTATCGGAACTCTCGGCAGGGCCCGCTGCCCGGCTGTTCGTAGGCTATGATCCTGAATTGACGGCACTTACGAAGCACGCCATCCGGCTGTACATGATCAGTTTCTTCATCGCGGGCATCAACCTGTTCGCCTCGGCCTGGTTCACGGGGCTCGGGAACGGGAAAGTGTCTGCCGTGCTGTCTTTCATCCGGAACCTTGTCTTCGAACTGGGCTTCGTCTTCCTCCTCCCTGCCCTGATTGGCCCCAACGGCATCTGGCTCGCCGTCGACGCGGCCGATTTCTGCACCCTGATCCTGGCGGTCTCCCTCATCCTCGCCTACCGCAAGCGATACGGGTATTGAAGCGCTAGAACAGGTGTGCGCAGAAGCCGAGGCCGGCGAGGAGGCAGAACAGGAAGGTGCTGATTACGAGGAGCGGCAGCATCGGGTCGAGCGCCTTGCCGGTGCGCTGCCAGACCCCGCGAAGATGCAGGACATAAAGCGGCAGCGTGACCACGAAAAGGTAGTGCCACCAGGAGAACATGCGGAACTGGCAATAAGCCAGCATCAGGAGCCAGCCGGCCACGATCAGCACGGTCTGATAGGCTTTCGCGCGCTTTTCACCCAGGCGGATGGCCACGGTAACGCGATTCGCGGCGTCGGTTTCCATGTCGCGGATATTATTGACATTCAACACGCCCACGGAAAAACACCCCACGGCGGCGCCAGGGAGCAGCAACCGCCAGAAGAGGGTATGGCTCACCACGAAGTAGGCACCCATCACCGCAATCAGTCCGAAGAACAGGAACACGTACACGTCACCAAGGCCGCGATACCCGTAAGGGTTCCGGCCGAGGGTATATTTCATCGCGCCCATGATGGCGCCTGCGCCCATCAGAAGAACCAGGATGGCGGTCATGTCCCACAGCGTGCCGAAGGATAGAAGCGTCATTGCCGTGCCGGAGAGGATGCACAGCCCCACGAACACCCCGATGAGCACTTTCATCTCCCGGATGGTCAGCACTCCGCCGTTCAGGCCATACTGCGGACCTTTCCGGTCGGCGGTGTCCGTGCCGTGGAGCACGTCACCGAGCTCATTGGACAGGTTCGACAGGATTTGCAGGCAGACGGTCGTGAGCACGACGAGCACGGCTACCCAGATATCCACCTTGAAATCAGCCGTAGCAAGCAGGATGCCCAGCAGGACACCGCCTGTGGAGAGGGGCAGGGTACGGAGCCGCATGGAGGCTACGGCAGCGCGGAACTTATTCATAGACAGACAAGTTATGGATTACGAAACGCCGGAAGGCGGAACGCAGGAAATACCAGATGGCCATGAAGAGGCCTTTGGAACGGAGGTCCAGCAGGAAATCCGCCGCCAGGGTGCGGTCCGGGTCCGGACGCACCGGACAGGTGCAGGCGATGCCCGGCGCAATCACGCTGGGATAGCCGGCCTTGCGGGCCCGCATGCAGTAGTCGAAACCGGCCAGCTGGCCGCGGTAACGGCCGCCAAGCACGCCGAGACGCCGGTACACGACCTGCGGCACGAGGGCGAACAGGCCGTCGAACATCCGGCAGGCGACGGGAATCACCGGATCCGGCTGCATCAGGCGCCGGTTCCGGCTGAAGCCGCCGCTGACGATGCGCCCTTCCCCGTCCTGGACCGTTCCGACCAGAAGGGCCCGGTCGCCCAGGAAGGAAGAATTGTCCAGCAGGCTGTACAGGGCGCCGTCCACCGGCGTTACCAGACCGTGGAGCCAGATGTAGAAATCGCGTTCCCCGGCGGAGCGCCACGCTTCGTCCAGGTCGGGATTGACAAACACCTCGAACGTGTATTCGTCGGCAGGAATGAGGTCGATCTGCCGCCGGCATTCCGCGATGACCGGCTCGAGGGCCTCGGCATAGATGAGAAGGGCAACCGTCTTCATGCTGATCGGGCCTAGTCGAGCTTGAGAACGGCCATGAACGCACTCTGGGGCACCTGGACGGTGCCGATCTGGCGCATCCGCTTCTTGCCTTCCTTCTGCTTTTCAAGCAGTTTGCGCTTGCGCGTGACGTCGCCGCCGTAGCACTTGGCCGTCACGTCCTTACGCACCTGGCGCACCGTCTCGCGGGCGATGATCTTCGCCCCGATGGCCGCCTGCACGGCGATGTCGAACTGCTGGCGCGGAATGAGTTCCTTGAGTTTCAGGCAGATCTTCCGGCCGAAATCGTAGGCGTGGTCCTCATGGATGAGGGTGGAAAGGGCGTCGGCCGGATCGCCGTTCAGCAGGATGTCCAGCTTCACCAGGCGGGCAGGCCGGAAATCCGTCACGTGATAATCGAAGGAAGCATAGCCCTTGGAGATGGACTTGAGCTTGTCGTAGAAGTCGAAGACCACCTCGGACAGCGGCAGGTCGTAGTTCAGCTCCACACGGTCGGTCGTGATGTAGTGCTGGCCGATGAGGGTGCCCCGCTTGTCCATGCACAGCTTCATGATGGGCCCGTAAAAGTCTGATTTGGAGATAATCTGGGCGCGGATATAGGGCTCTTCGATATGGTCGATGAGGGTCTGCGGCGGAAGACCGGACGGATTGTGCACGTCGATGACTTCGCCCTTGGTCGTATAGACCTTGTACGAAACGTTCGGGACGGTGGTGATCACGTCCATGTTGAATTCCCGGAACAGCCGCTCCTGCACGATTTCCAGGTGCAGCAGTCCCAGGAAGCCGCAGCGGAAACCGAATCCGAGGGCGAGCGAGCTCTCGGGCTCATAGACGAAGGAGGCGTCGTTGAGCTGGAACTTTTCCAGCGTGGCGCGGAGTTCCTCGAACTTGGAGGCATCGACCGGATACAAGCCGGCGAAGACCATCGGTTTCACTTCCTCGAATCCCGCAATCGCCTGGTCACAAGGACGTTCCACATGCGTGATGGTGTCGCCCACCTTCACCTCTACGGCAGCCTTGATGCCGGAGATGATATAGCCCACGTCGCCGGTGCGCACCTCGCCCGTGGGGTTCAGCTTGAGCTTGAGATTGCCGATTTCCTCGGCTTCGTATTCCTTGCCGGTATTGAAGAATTTCACCTTGTCGCCCTTCCGGATGCTGCCGTTCACCACCTTGAAATAGGCGATGATGCCGCGGAAGGAATTGAACACCGAGTCAAAGATGAGCGCCTGCAGCGGCGCATCGGGATCGCCCTTCGGCGCCGGGATCTTGTCGACGATTGCATCCAGCACCGCCGGCACGCCCTCGCCCGTCCGGGCCGACACACGGTACACCTCCTCCGGGTCGCAGCCCAGCAGGTCGCACACCTGGTCCGTCACCACGTCCGGCTGGGCCGAATCCATGTCAATCTTGTTCAGCACCGGAATGATTTCCAGCCCATGGTCGATGGCCTGATACAGGTTCGAAATCGTCTGGGCCTGAATACCTTGCGACGCATCCACCACCAGCAGCGCCCCTTCGCAAGACGCGATGGACCGCGACACCTCATAACTGAAGTCCACGTGACCGGGCGTGTCGATGAGGTTCAACCTGTATGTCTCCCCGTCGCGCGTATATTCCATTTGGATCGCGTGGCTCTTGATCGTGATGCCCTTCTCCCGCTCCAGGTCCATGTCATCCAGCACCTGGTTCTCCATCTCCCGGTCGCTCAGCGTACGCGTAAGCTCCAGCAGACGGTCCGCCAGGGTGCTCTTCCCATGGTCGATATGCGCGATGATGCAGAAATTGCGGATTTTCTTCATAACTTGCAAAGATACGCATTTTCCGGGAGATGCAAGCAAGGGAAGCGTGAGACCTTTCTGGCACGCGTTTGGCAGTGAGTGGGAGCGCAATGGACGGGGCGGAACAGATATTCAACCAGATCGTGAAAGAGTATAGCGAGCGTGTGTATTGGCACGTCCGCCGGATTGTGAATTCCCACGAGGAGGCCGACGACCTGGTGCAGGATATCTTCCTGAAAATCTGGACGGCGCTACCCGCCTTCCGCGGAGAAGCACAGGTGTACACGTGGGTATGGCGTATCGCCACGAACGAGGCGCTGAACTGGCTGCGGCGTGAAAAAGTGCGGGCCGCCCTGCGTTTCACGTCCATCGACACGGAGATGGAGCGGCGTATCGACAGCGACCCTTTCTTCGACGGGGATGCGGCGGAGCGCGCGCTGTCCAAGGCCGTGGCCAGGCTTCCCGAAAAGCAGCGGCAGGTTTTTATTCTCCGATATTATGACGAGATGCCCTACGAAGAAATGTCCGAAGTGCTGGGCACTTCCGTGGGCGCGCTCAAGGCTTCCTATCATATCGCGCAGGAAAAGGTGCGCGCCGCCCTGGGCAGGGAAAACCTTTTTGACGGAACGGATTAAACTTTCAACCTGGCTTTGTGTCTAAGGCAATGTCTATGAGCAAAAGGAATGACATCTCCACGCCGGAAGGCTACTTCGAAGGGCTGCAGCAGCGGCTCTCCGGGATTCCGGCCCGTCCGGTCCGGGTGAGCCCGGTCCGGCGCATGGCTCCCTATGCAGCCATCGCCGCCAGCATGCTCCTGGCCGTGATGCTCGGCAACGCCCTCCTCCGCAAGACGGCCGTCCCGCAGGAGGACGATGGATGGACCTACCTCTCCTATCTCGCCTCCGCCCTGGATCCGGACGGTGCGGCCCTTGTCGACGAGGCCCCGTGGGAGGAAGGGGAAGGCCTGTACGAGGAGGATATCGTCAATTACCTGCTCGCAGACGGCATTACCGTTGATTATTTAAATTATGTGAACTATGAAGAAGGTTATTAGCATCCTGTGCGCCCTGACCATCCTGGCGGCAGGCGCCTTCGCCCAGACGCAGCCCCAGCGCGGCGGACACGGCCAGCGGGGCCGCGACAACGGCTGGCGGGAAAGGGTCCGGGCCGAGAAGGTTGCCTTCCTGACCGAGGAAATCGACCTGACCGAAAGCGAGGCCCAGGTTTTCTGGCCCATCTACAACGAAATCCAGAAGGAGCAGCGCGAGTCCTTCGAAGCCGTGAGACAGGCTTACGATGCGATGGCGAAAGGGCTCGAAGAAGGCAAGACCGGCAAAGAAATGGAAAAGTTGGTGAAGGCCTATGTCGACGCCAAGGACAAGAGCGACGGCTTCGAAACCAAGGCCTTCAACAAGCTGATGAAGGCACTGCCGGCCGAAAAGGTCGCCCGTTACTATGTGGCTGAGGAAAAATTCCGCCACCAGCAGATCGGCCGCCTCGGAAACGGCAACTTCCCGAGCTTGCAGATGAGCGAGGAACAGAAGGAGAAGTGGAGGGAGCGCAGCGAACAGATGAAAGAGCGCTTCCGCGACTGGACCGGCCAGAACAAGGACGGCGAACAGTAACTCAGTCGATGAACTGACCGTCCCGCATCACAAGCGTCCGGTCACACAGCTCCGCGAGCGAGGGATCGTGGGTCACGATGACCACCGTCTGGCCCAGGCGGTCCCGAAGGTCGAAGAACAAACGGTGGATCTCTTCCTTGGTCCGGCTGTCCAGGTTGCCCGACGGTTCGTCGGCGAACAGGATGGCCGGATCGTTTACGAGGGCGCGGGCGATCGCCACCCGCTGCTGCTCGCCGCCGGACAATTCCGACGGCTTATGGGACATCCTTTCCGAAAGGCCCACTTCGCCGAGCAGGCGGCGGGCCTTTTCCCTTGCCTGCGGGGCGGAAGCCCCCCCGATGAGGGCCGGAATCATCACATTCTCCAAGGAATCGAACTCCGGCAGGAGATGATGGGCCTGGAACACGAAGCCGATCCGGCGGTTCCGGAAAGCCGACAGTTCCTTCGATCCCAGATGCAGGACGTCCGTCCCGTCCACCAGCAGCGTTCCCGCATCCGGCGTGGACAGGGTACCCAAGATCTGCAACAAAGTGGACTTCCCGGCCCCGGAAGCGCCCATGATGGCCACCACCTCCGACTTGTCCACCTGAAAATCAACGCCCTTCAGCACCTTCAGCGCGCCGAAACTCTTTTCAATTCCCTTTGCCTCGATGATCATTTCCTACCTGCTTTCGGGAGAGGGATGCGACATCCCTCTCCCCGTTTGTGCAAAATTAAGGAAAAATCACCGAACCATGGTGGTATTCGGAAAAAAAGTGCTATCTTTGCCGTCCGCAAGTCTCGGGTAGGCTTGCATAACGCATTAACAAACAAATTAAAACAGATTCACAATGGCTGTTAAAATCAGACTCCAGCGCCACGGAAAGAAGAATTTCGCATTCTTCCACATTGTCGTGGCCGATTCCCGTTCCCCGCGTGACGGACGTTTCATCGAGCAGCTCGGCTCCTACAATCCGAACACCAACCCTGCTACCATCATTCTCGATGGCGAGAAGGCCCTGAAGTGGCTCAACGTCGGTGCCCAGCCCACGCTGACGGCCCGTCGCATCCTCTCCTACGAGGGTGTCCTCCTCCGCAAGCACCTCCAGGACGGTGTCGCCAAGGGCGCTCTCACCCAGGCTCAGGCCGACGAGAAGTTCGCCGCCTGGAAGGCCCAGCAGGACGAGAAGATCGCCGCCAAGAAGGCCGGCCTGAAGAACGAGGCCATCGCCAAGGCGAAGGAAGCCAAGGCCGCCGAGGCCAAGGTCAACGAGGCCCGCGCCGAAGCGATCGCCAAGAAGAAGGCCGAGGCTGAGGAAGCTGCCCGCAAGGCTGCCGAAGAGGCTGCCGCCGAGGCCGCTGACGCCGCCGAGACCCCTGCCGAATAATGCAGAGAATCGCGCAGGTACTGAAATCCAACGGCCGCGAAGGCGAACTCCTCGTGGGTTTTGTCGGCATAGCGCCGGAGGATATCGACCTTGAGGAACCGGTGTTCATCGAATTCGATGGACTGCCGGTTCCCTTTTATTTCGAGTCTTTCACGCCCCGCGGCAATACCCGCGCCCTCGTGCGCCTGACCGGTGTCCGGAACCTGACGGACGCGGAAGAACTCGTCGGACGCGACGTCTGCGCGGAAGACGACCTCTACGAGGACGAGGAAGAAGACCTCACCGGCTGGACCGTCCTGGATGCCGACGGCACGGAGGTCGGGACCGTCACGGCCCACGAGGACATCCCCGGGAACCCCTGCATCTGGGTGGAAACCGGTCACGGCGAAGTCCTTGTCCCCCTCCGCGAGGAACTTGTCCTGGACGTGGACGAGCAAAAAGAAACCCTCCGGATGACAATTCCAGAGGGCCTTCTTAATCTTTGATAATCAACTGATTATTTGGCGTAACCGGCAAGCCTCGCAATGAGCGGGGCGATTTCCGTGTTGTCCTTGACGGTGTTGAATTCCTCTGCGCAGGCACCGATGACGTACAGGCCCACCGGCGAACCGGAATGGGAGCCGAAGCTCCACTGGTAGCCGGCGATGCGGTCCACGGAACGGACCATCTCGGCGACCAGCCGGTAGTTCTCCGAATACAGGTTGGATTCGCTCAGATTGCGGTCGCCGCCCTTGCCGAAAGTGCGGTCGTAGACCTCCTTGAGCTGCTGTTCCATCCGCTCGCTCACCTCAGCGACGCCCCACAGGCCCAGGTTCTCGGCGAAGAAGGCCTTCACGGCGTCCCACGTAGGGGCCTTGAACGGCTTGTCCTCCGGGAAGAAGGCCTCGCGGAATTTCTCCGTGACCGCATCGACGGAAGCGTGCTGGCCGGAAAGCAGGTCCGGGTGCATCTCATAGCGTCCGCTGCCCAGCATGAGGCCGCCGGTCTCATGGTCGGCCGTGATGAGGATCAGGGTTTCCTTCGGATAGCGTTTCAGGAAAGCGAGGGCGAGGTCCACGGACTTGGCCAGGTCATTTACTTCCTGGAAGCAGGTAGCGGCGTCATTGGCATGGCCGGCGTAGTCCACCTTGCCCCCCTCGACCATGAAGAAGAAGCCTTTCTTTCCGTAGCGGGATTCCAGGTAGCGGATGCCGGCTTCCGTGAAGTCGGACAACTGCGTGTCATCCTCCTTCCGGTCGATGGCATAGGGAAGGGAGTCCTCCGCCTTGCCGCTCAGGCACACCACGCGCTCCTTGGTAAGGTCAAGTCCACGGATGGCTTCCGCGCCCTTGTACACGGCGATGCCGGCAGAATCGGCCTTCTGCTCGAACAGGGCGGCATCGTGACCGGAACCGCGGTCTGTCAGGAAAGTCGATCCGGCCATGAAGTCCACGGGGGAAGCAATCATCTGGTTGGAAATCTCCTCGTAGCTGCTGCGCTTGTCAGTGTGCGCCACGAAACTCGCCGGCGTGGCGTGGTTCACGCCCACGCTGGTAGCGACGCCCGTGCCGAATCCGGCCGCATGGGCCCATTCCGTCAGGTTGCTGACCGGATTTCCGTCCGGATCCACGCCCACGACGCTGTTGTTGATCTTCACGCCCGATGCCAGCGCGGTGCCGGCGGCCGAGGAGTCGGTGACCAGGGAATTGGCCGAAACGGTCGTGATGAAGTTCAGCACCGGGAACTGGGTGAAATTGACGGTTCCCAGGCCGTTTGCCTCGTTATAGAGGTTGGTGCCGATGACTTCGTTGACGCCCATGCCGTCCCCGATGAAATAGAAAACGTATTTCACCTCCGGCTTGGAGGAACATCCGGCAACGAGCAGGGAAAGGAAAAGGAGCTGGCAAATTCGTTTCATATGTAAATTCCGTTAAATCAATCCTCCGTGCAATTCATAATCGGCTTTCACGTCCTCGTAGAAGGCGGCTGCGGACGTCTCCATATACGGAGCCAGCCAGAGAACGCCGATACCCAGGGTGAAGATGCACAGGATTCCCCAGCCGATGAAACTCAGGTACAGCCAGAACAGGTCGAACTTGTGTCCCTTCATCATCGCGCGGCTGCGGTCGATGGCATCGTTCGCCGAGAGCTCCGGATTCTCTTCCAGGATATAGGGAGTCATCGCGTAGGAGAAGGCTTTGACAATGCCCGGGATAATGAACAGGAAGGACCACAGGACGATGAAGATCTGCATCAGGAGCATGCCCCACACCTTGTGCCAATAGTTCCGGAAAGCGACATCGAACATGTTCGAAGTCAGCCGGTTGTCACCGTTCCGGAGCAGCTGGAGGAAAGCGACGTAGAAACCCACCGCAAGCACATTGTACAGGAAGACCTGCAGCAGCGTCCCCAGGGAACTCCAGGAAGTCATCTCGGAATAGAAGGCCATCATTCCGGTAATGTCGCCGGAAGAAGCACTTGACAGGATATCCTCCATCCCGTTCTGCATCTTGAGGAGCGGAATCTCGGCGGGAAGGACGATGGCGGCGGTGATGAGGAGGAAAACGACCGTCGCGAGGACGGCGGGGGCCCAGTTGCCCCTCAGGGCTGCCAAGGCGGAATTCTTGTACTCGGTATTCGTTTTCATAACAGGATCAATAGACTTCGACATAGTGGAACATCAGGTCGTCCAGACAGCAGTAAAGCGGCAGGTCCGGCCGGTTCGACTCCAGGGAGAAATCCATGGCATCCACATCCCCGAAAGAGGACAGGTCCACTTCCGTCCATCCTTCCAGGATATGGGTGCCGTCCACCAGTTTCACGGACTTGCTGCCCAGGGCCTTCCCTTTCATAAAGCCCTTGATTGTCAAGGTCAGATGGTCATTCAGCCCGAAAGGACCGTCAGCCAGGCCGATACCGTATCGGGAGGCCTGGACAACCGCCTGGACATTCTGCACATAGACGCTGAGGGGCGAACAAGTGGAACTCTCGTTCGGAATGGCGAACGTGATGGCGTGCTCCGGCATCAGGGTAGCCAGCGTGTCGTGGAAGACGGCATAGGCAATGGATTCATCCTTGCCGCCCTTGTCGAAAACGGCGAAGCGGGACGGCTTCCGGTCCGGAGCGGCCAGCGTATCCACGCCAATGCACATGGCGAAACCGCCGATGAGGGAACTGTCGGCCGCGACCGTGGAGTTGTGGCAGAGCGGCCCCAGGGACAGGTACTTGGTCACGGAGACGGTATCTTTGCCCCCATCGAAGAAAACATCGAGGAAATCGTCCAGATCATAGTAGTAGTCCGGCTCGTAATGGACGATGACGGTCGTTTCATAGTGGCTGCCTCCCGCCATGTTGTCGAGACATCCGCAGGCCAGGAGGGAAAGGGCGCCGAGCAAGGCGCCTCGAATCATCATTTTTCGCATCATAGTACAAAACTACACATTTTTTTGTAAATTTGTTCGATTGATCAACCATTTAAAAACGAACAACATGTCCACAACCCTTATCGTCATCCTGGTCATCGTGGCCGCCCTCGTGATCTGGGGCATCGGCATCCAGAACAAGCTCGTGCAGAGCGACGAACTTTGCAACAACGCCCTCAAGCAGATCAACGTCCAGCAGGTCAGCCGTTACGACGCCCTCCAGGCGCTCGTGAAGCTCACCCGCGAGTATGCCTCCTATGAGAGCGAGACGCTCCAGAAGGTCATCGAGATGCGGCGCATCACCGCCTCCCCCAACCCCACCGTGGAAGACATCGCCGCCAATGAGGCCGCCCTCCAGGCGATGAGCGCGAAACTGATCGCGGTCGCCGAGCAGTATCCCGACCTCAAGGCGAACCAGACCTACCAGCAGACGATGGCCGACATCAAGCAGTACGAAGAGAATGTCCGCCTCGCCCGCATGACCTTCAACGACACCGTGACCAAGTACAACAACCAGGTCCGGATGTTCCCGGCCTCCGTGGTTGCCGGCATCCTCGGCTTCGCCAAGCGCGAGTATCTCGCCGAAGACACCTCCAAGAAGGACTATCCGGTCATTTAGGTGATGAGAAAGCTTCTCCTTACGGTGCTGGCGGTTCTCGCCGGCACATGGTGCGTCCATGCCCAGAGCATCCGGGACGTCGACGTCCGGGTGGAGCTGAATCCGGACGGATCGGGACGGGTCACCCAGGTCTGGGACGTCTCCGTCGTGGACGGGACCGAGTGGTACATCCCCATCGACAACCTCGGAAAGATGTCCGTCTCCGACTTCTCCGTCAGCGAGAACGGGGAGGAGTACATCAACGAGGGACGCGGCTGGGACGTGCACCGTTCCATCGGGGAGAAGGCCGGACGCTGCGGCATCGTCTCGAAGCATGACGGCGTCGAACTGTGCTGGGGACAGGGTTCCTACGGCCCCCACGTCTGGACCGCACAGTTCACCCTGAACGGCCTCGTGCAGTCTTTCACCGATGCCGACGGCTTCAATTTCCAGTTCGTGAACCCCGGTCTCGTGGCACCTCCGCAGCACGTGAAGCTGACCATCGTCAATGCCACGGGCGGCCCGGAATGGACCTATGACAATACACGTGTCTGGGGCTATGGCTCCTACGGCGACATCGACGTTACGGACGGACAGATCGTCTATGAATCCTCCGAACCCTTCTCCTATGAGAGTTCGGTCATCGCCCTCGTCCGCTTCGAGAAGGGGCTCTTCTCCCCCACCGTGAGCCGGGACATGACCTTCGAAGAGTTGAAGGAACGCGCCATGGAAGGCAGTTCCTATGGAGAGGACAGCTGGATGGAGAAACTGTTCCTCGCTTTCTTCGCGCTCTTTGCCGGCGGAAGCGTCTTCGCCCTCATCCGTGCCTGGATCCTCACGGCCTTGGGCTACAAGTACAAGAAGTCCATGTACGGAAAGACCAAGATCACGGAATGGTACCGGGAAGCGCCCATGGACGGCAACCTGTTCGCTTCCAGCTTCGTGCTGGACAACGGCTGGCGGTTCCCTTCCGGGCAGAACTCCTCGAAAGGACTGATCGGCGCCTTCTTCCTGCGCTGGATCCTGGACGGCAAGGTCAAGGTCCACACCGATTCTCAGAATGAGAAACGGGTGAACCTGGACTTCTCGATGGAACCCGACATCCAGGACGACGTCGAACTCGCCCTGTTCAACATGGCCCGGGAGGCCAGCGGGGCCAATCTCCTGCTGGAATCCGGCGAATTCGAGAAATGGTCGGAACGCCACTTCAAGAAGATGACAGCCTGGCCCACCCGCGCCAAGGCCCGCGGCCAGGGCTACATGCACGACAAGCACTACTTCGCCCACGGGGTCACGACCAACAATGACGGTGCCCGCGAAGCCTGTCACGTCGTGGAGTTCAAGAACTTCCTCAATGATTTCACCCTGTCCAAGGAACGCGGAGCCGTGGAAGTGGGCCTGTGGAAGGACTACCTCGTGTTCGCCCAGCTGTACGGCATCGCCGACAAAGTAGCGACCCAGTTCCAGAAACTCTTCCCGAAGGAATTCCAGGAGATGGCCCAGGCCGTAGGCGTGGATCCGAACGTGATGATGCGGACCATCCGCGTGAACAACAACATGTCCGCCTCCGCGATCAACCGGGCGGTCTCCAAGCAGCAGGCCGGCAGCATACGCGGCACCGGCGGCCACACCTCCTTCGGCGGTGGCGGCGGTTTCTCCGGCGGCGGCTTCGGTGGCGGCAGCCGGTAAATGTGGCGAAATCCCGCCCTACGTGGCGAATGACAAGGTACGGAAGCGAAAGTTTCCGTACCTTTGCTGCGCTTAAAACCTGAACGAAGGATGAAAATACAAGGAAACACCGTGCTGATTACCGGAGGCTGCTCCGGAATCGGCAAGATCATGGGCCGGATCTGCCTGGAGAAAGGAGCGTCCCGCCTCGTCATCTGGGATATCAACGAAAAAGCCATCGAGGCCACCATTCAGGAATTGTCCGCCTTGGGCTCAGTATATGGGCACGTGGCCGACATCTCCTCGCCGGATTCCATTGACAAGGCCTGTGCCGACACAAAGGAAGCCTGCGGCGACGTGGACATCCTCATCAACTGCGCCGGCATCATCACGAACAACAAGCCGTTCCACGAACAGACGGATGCCGACATCAACCGCACCATCGACATTGACACCAAGGGTGCCATGTATGTTACCTTGCGGTATATCAACGGCATGCGGTCCCGCGGAAAAGGACACATCTGCAATATCACCTCCGCCGCCGGCATGCTGTCCATGCCGAAGATGTCGCTGTACGCGGCCGCCAAGTGGGGGGCCCTCGGCTGGTCCGATTCCGTCCGCATCGAACTGCAGCGGGAGAAAAGCCCGGTCCATGTGACCACGATCGCCCCGTACTTCATCAACACGGGCATGTTCGACGGCATCCACTCTTTCTTCAAGATCCAGGACCAGGAGAGCGTCGCCCGGAAGACCATCCGCGCCATCGAGCGGAACCGCTGGTACAAGGGAATGCCTTTCACCTACCACTTCATCCGCCTGATG
The DNA here is from genome assembly GCA_017439305.1 of Bacteroidales bacterium. Lineage (GTDB taxonomy): Bacteria > Bacteroidota > Bacteroidia > Bacteroidales > UBA932 > Cryptobacteroides. The sequence goes on from JAFSJK010000068.1 coordinate 75,803, forward strand.
CAGGGTCTCCTCCCCGTCCGCTGGCTGGATTTCATCTTCGGCGACCTTTGCGGCCTGTACACCGTCATGGACCATTTTACCGGCAGAAAGAAATAATATGGCACTTGAGAACACCACCCCCGAACGGATCGAAGAACTGGTACGCAAGCAGCGGGCCTTCTTCGCCACCGGCACCACGCGTGACATCGACTGGCGCCGTTTTCAGTTGAAGCAGTTCCAGAAGGGTCTTCAGAAATGGGAGAAGCCCCTTGCCGACGCCCTGTGGACCGACCTCCACAAGAGCTATGAAGAAGCCTATATGACCGAAATCGGCCTCGTGTACGGAGAAATCCGGGAGGCGTACAAGAGGGTACGCCGATGGGCGCGCCGCCGCTCCAGGCCTACGCCGCCAGCGGTGCTTCCGTCTTCCTCCTACATCGTCCGCGAACCTCTCGGCTGCACGCTCATTGTGTCGCCGTGGAACTATCCGGTACAACTGCTGCTGAACCCGCTCGTGGGGGCCATCGCCGCCGGGTGTACGGCCATCCTGAAGCCGTCTCCCTATGTGCCGAACGTGTCCAAGGTGCTGGAGGATATGATTACCGATACCTTCGAGGAGGACTTTATCGCCGTAGTGCAAGGGAACCGCGTCGTGAACGGAGAACTGTTCAAGCACCGGTATGACCTGGTGTTCCTGACCGGAAGCCCGTCCCTCGGCAAGATCGCGATGGCCGCCCAGGCGCAGTATCTCACGCCGATGGTGCTGGAACTCGGCGGCAAGAGCCCGTGTATCGTGGACAAAGACGCCGATCTGACGATCGCTGCCCGCCGCATCGCCTGGGGCAAGTGCCTCAACAGCGGCCAGACCTGCATCGCCCCGGACTACCTGTTCCTGCACGAGGACATCAAGGACGCCTTTGTCGAAGCATTCAAGCGGGAACTCGCCGGACTCTACCCCGACGGCACGGAGAACTCGGACAAGTTCGTCCATATCGTCAAGGAATCAGCCTTCGACCGGCTTGTAGGGTATTTCAAGGACGGGAAGGTCCTCGCCGGCGGCCGGTCCGACCGTGAACGGCTCTGGATCGAACCCACGCTGCTGGACGGCGTCTCTCCCGACGCCCCGGTGATGCAGGAGGAAATCTTCGGCCCCATCTTCCCGATCCTGACCTTCAAGGACCGCAAGGAGGTCGTCGACTTTGTGAGCGGCCGCGAGAAACCGCTGGCATTCTACTATTTCGGCAAGGGATCCGACGGCTGGGACATCATCGGCCGGACCACGTCCGGCGGCGCGTGCATCAATGATACCATCATGCACATCGCCAACCCGAACATCCCGTTCGGCGGCGTGGGCAATTCCGGCATGGGCTCCTATCACTCCGAACGCTCTTTCCTGGCCTTCAGCCACGAGCGCGCCGTCGTGAAGTCGCCCACCTGGATCGACCTCAGGTTCCGCTACATGCCTTACAAGCTCTTCCCGCTGATCAAGAAGATGCTATAGATACCCCTTCGTCACCGATTCAGGGCAATCCTTGACGCCTTCCGGCGGGCCGGCGTAGAGGACGGTGCCGCCGTCCTCGCCGGCGCCGGGGCCCAGTTCGATGAGCCAGTCGGCGGAACGGATAACGTCCAGGTTGTGCTCGATGAGCCAGACGGTGTTGCCGCGGTCCACGAGGGCATCGAACAGGCGGAGGATGTGACGGATATCCTTCGTATGCAGGCCGTCGGTAGGTTCGTCGATGACGAATATCTTCCCCTCCACGCCCAGGTAGGAAGCCAGCTTGAGCCGCTGGAGCTCGCCGCCCGAAAGGGTGGAAAGGGCCTGATTCAGATGGAGATACTGCAGGCCCACGTCCCGCAGGGGCTTGAGTTTCTGTTCAATGACGGTTCCCCGGAAGAAAGCCGATGCCAAGCGGACGGAAAGGTCCATCACCTCCGCGATGTTCAGTTCGTGGACAGATTCCTTTACCCCTTCGGGTGTCACCTCCGACAGAGGTCCCTTCAAGGTATAGGCCAATGCCTCCGGCGCATAGCGCAGGCCGCCGCAGGCTTCGCAGGTGGTCTCGATGGCATCCATGAAAGCCATCTCCGAAACGATGACGCCCTTGCCGCCGCACACGGGACAAGCCCCCTTGCCATTGAAGGTGAAGTATTCTTCCTTGATCTTGTGCGCCTTTGCAAAGGCTTTCCGGATATCGCCCGCGACCTCCATATAGGTTGCCGGGGTGGACCGCAGGCTCACGCCGATGCTCTTCTGGCTGATGTAAACCACCTTCTCCGGGTCCGGATACGCCAGCCGGAAGCACTCCATCAGGGAACTCTTTCCGGATCCTGCCACGCCGGCGACAACGCCGCACACTCCCAGGGGAATGTCGATGGAAATGCCCTTCAGATTGTGCAGGGTGGCATTTTCCAGACGGAAGGAACCCGCTCCGGGACGCGGCGATTCCTTGAACGGTACAGGTTCGCCGATCATGGAGCCGGTGGCCGTCCCGCTTCGCAGCAGTTCGTCGTAGGAGCCCTCGAACACAATCCGGCCCCCGTCGATGCCGGGACCGGGGCCCATGTCCACGATATGGTCCGCGATGCGGATCATCTCCGGATGGTGTTCTACCAGGAGGACCGTGTTGCCCGCGTCGCGTAACCGCCTGACCGACCGTTTCATCCGTTCGATGTCGCGGTTGTGCAGGCCCACGCTGGGCTCATCCAGGATATAGAGGACGTCCGAAAGGGACGAGTTGATGTATTTCGCAATCTTGCACCGCTGGGCTTCACCGCCGGAGAGGGTCCCGACGGGACGGTCCAGACTCAGATAGCCCAGCCCGATCTCCTCCAGGGCCGTCAGGCGCGCGCCGATCGCCGCCTTCATATCTACCGCCAAAGGGTCGGACAAACCTTTGATCCAGGCATTGAGCCGGGAAATGGGCATGGCGCAAACCTCGGCGATGTTCTTTCCTTCGATCTTACACGTAAGTACCTTCGGATTCAGGCGTGTACCACCGCAATCGGGGCAGGTGCCCATCGTCAACATCGGATTCAAGACAGCCGCATGCAGGAGGCCTTCCTCCGAATTGATGATACTCCGGTACATCCGCGGGATAAGTCCTTCATATTTCGCCGTTTTAGGCCAATTGGAAGGCGGATTCTTCAGCTTGATCTGGGGGCTGTTCAGGAACAGGTCCAGTTCCTCCGGCGAGTAGTCCTTGATCTTCTTGTCCAGGTCGAAAAGGCCGCTGTGGGCATAGCGGATCCAGCGCCAGCCGCCCTTGCCGAAGGCGATGTAGTGGATGGTGTCCTCGTCGTTCAGGCTCTTGTCAAAATCCACCAGCTTGTGGATGTCCAGTTCCCGGATCTCGCCGAGGCCGGAACAGCGGGGGCAGCTGCCCTGCGGATGGTTGAAACTGAAGGAGTCGGAATACCCCACGAACGGCTTTCCCACGCGGGAGAACAGCAGCCGCATCAGGGCATAGATGTCGGTATAGGTGCCCACCGTGGACCGGGAATTCTGTGCAGGCTTTTTCTGGTCGATGACCACGGCGATGGGAAGGCCTTCGATGGAGTCCACGTGCGGCCGCCCGTACTTGGGCAGGTACTGCTGCACGAAGGTCGGAAAAGTGTCGTTAAGTTCCCGCCGGGACTTCGCCGCGATGGTGTCCAGTACCAGCGAACTCTTCCCGGAGCCGGAAACGCCGGTGAAGACGGTGATCTTGTATTTCGGGATGTCCAGGGAAACGTCCTTGAGATTGTTTTCCCGCGCGCCCCGGATGCGGATGGTGTCGGTGATCATTGTTTCTTCCTCCTGTCATGGAACTCCGCGACGGCGGTGAAGAACGCATCGCTCGAGGAATTCAGGGCCGTTTCCACGGAATCCTGGACCACGCCGATGATGAAGCCCACGGCCACCGCCTGCATCGCGATGTCATTGCCGATGCCGAAGAACGAGCAGGCCATCGGCACCAGCAGGAGAGAACCGCCCGCCACGCCGGAAGCGCCGCAGGCACCAAGGGTCGCGACGATGGAGAGGAACAGGGCAGAGGCAAAACTCACCTCGATGCCCACCGTGTGGGCCACGGCGAGCGCCAGGACCGTAATGGTCACTGCCGCGCCGTTCATGTTGATGGTGGAGCCCAGCGGGATGCTCACGGAGTAGAACTCCTCATCCAGTCCGAGTCGCTTGCACAGGTCCATGTTGATGGGAATATTCGCTGCGGAGGAGCGGGTGAAAAAGGCATTCAGACCGCTCTCTTTCAAGCACTTCCAATAAAGCGGATACGGATTCTCGCGGATATGCAGCCAGGCGATGAACGGATTCACGATGAACGCCGTACAGCACATGCAACCCACCAGCAGGAGGATCAGTTTGCCATACTGGACGAAGATTTCCAGTCCGCTTTCCGAGACGGAAGAGAACACGAGACCCAGGATACCGAACGGTGCAAACTGGATGACCCAGCGTACGATCTGGGATACGGCATCGGCCAGGTCGCCCACCACGTGGATCGTCCTTTCGGAAGCCATCAGCTTCAGGGCGAAGCCCAGGATGATGGCCCAGAACAGAATGCCGATGTAATTGGCCGTCGCAAGGGCCTGGACGGGATTCATCACCATGTTGGTGAGCAGCGTCATAAACACATCGGCCAAACCTCCGGGCGCCGCGGTCTCACCCTCCGTCCCCTGCAGCGTAATCGTGACCGGGAACAGGAAACTCGCCAGCACCGCGAAAACCGCAGCACACAGCGTGGAAACCATATACAGGATAATAACCGTCCGGAACCGGGCCCCCAGTCCGCCCTTCGCCTTGGCGATGGCCGATGTCACCAGCAGTGCCACCAGAATCGGTGCAATGGCCTTGAGAGCGCTCACAAACACCTGACCCAGAATGCCGATCGCCGTCCATCCGGGGCACACCAGCCCCAGCACGGCGCCGATTACGAGGCCGATGAGGATCCTCACCACGAGGCTCATCCCGGTCCACTTCTTCAGGAGAATTGATACCTTGCTCATAGGATAACAAATGTAGCAAAAACGGGGAAGAAATTCAAGGACAAAATCGTATCTTTGTGAAAACACTGATCCCTTATGAAACGTTTCCTTCTGATGCTGGTGCTGGGCGCGGCGTGCGTGACGGCTTCGGCGCAAGTGTCCATCCGCGTACAGTCTGAAAAACCGGCAGGGACGGTCGATCCGATGCTATACGGGCAACTGTTCGAGCACATCTACTTCTCGGCGAACAACGGTGTGTGGCAGGAACTGATCTATGAACGGTCGTTCGAACCGGAGCATTATCCGGGCATCCCGCCGCGGGACGGCTATTTTGACGGATGGTTCATGGATGACGAGGCTGTCCTGCATTCCCCGACCCGGTACGAGCAACCGTTACCCATCGTCCCGCTGGATACGGACGATTACGAAATTACGGCCGATGTGAACTGGCGGGCCTACCGGCTTGCGCGCCGGGCGTGGAGCGGCGGCCTGCTGGACATCCGCTTCGCCTTCCGGAACCAGGCCGACGGGGAACCCTACTACTTCCGCGTCCACAACCCGTATTATGAAGCCCGGACCCCGAATCCGGAGCAGACGGAATCGAACTTCTCCATCGCGACGATGACGGAGAAAGAGAGGGAACTGTTCGGCCAGGTCCGCAAGGTCAAAACCCTGGAACCGCTGGTGCAGAAGATGGCGGATACCCGGCAGGTCAACGAGGACCGCGTGTGGCACAAGCTCCGCATCCGGTGCAAGGGAAAGACGGCGCAGATATTTTGGGACAATAAAAAGATATTGACATACGACAATCTCGATGCAACCGGCCGAAATGACATCGTCCTTTGGGTCAATTACACCGAGGCCCTGTACCGGAACCTCCGCATCACCTCGCTGAACCGCAAGAAGGTGTATTTCGAAGGAACGCCGGAAAAGGTGAGGATTCCCGACGTGGCGCCGCAGTGGAATGCCTTCGGTCAGGGTCGGTACCGCCTGGTAAAGGGCGATGCAGTCAATATGGACTATGCGCAGGAAATCACGGCAGGGCCTTCCCCGGCCGGCGTCTCCCAGGGACCGCAGAACGTCATCCCCGGCGAGACCTTCGTCGGCTCAGTATACGCCAAGGGTGAAGCCAAGCTCTCCGTCGCGCTGGTCCGGGACGGTCGCATCCTGCTGGAACAGGCGCTCGGCGTCCCGGGTCCGGAATGGAAAAAACTCGATATTTCCCTGCCCGCCGGTGAACTGTCCGGCGATGCCGACTTCGCCATCCTGGCCCGGGAAGGAACCGTCCTGGTGGACCAGGCCACTTTGTCCACGGCCACCGGACAGGCCCTCGGCGGCTTCCGGCCGGACATCCTGCAGGCCGTGAAAGACCTGCATCCGACCTGCCTCCGCTGGCCGGGCGGCGGCTATGTCGCCCAATATCACTGGAAATGGGGCATCGGCCCTCAGGAAAAGCGCCATCGCTGGCCGCACTGGATGTGGATGGACTATGACCAGAACTGCTTCGGCACGGATGAATTCATCCGGTTCTGCCGTGAAGTGGGAGCGGAACCGGTCATCGTCGTTCCCGTAGGCTTCGACCGGCCCGAGGAAGAGCATCCGCAGTTCCTGCAGGACGCACTGGACTGGCTCGCCTACTGCAACGAGCCCGCTACCGGGCGCTGGGGCTCCGTGCGCGCCGCGAACGGCCATCCGGAGCCCTACGGCGTAAAATACTGGGAGATTGACAATGAGATGTGGGAAATGGGCATCGACAAGTACGAAGCCTGCGTCCGGGAGTTCTCTGACGCGATGCGGAAGGCCGATCCGTCCATCAAGGTCATCGCCTGCGGCGGTTTCCGGGAGGACGAGGATTTCCTGAAACGGTCGGCCCAGTACTTCGACTACCTGAGCCTCCACCACTACGAGCAGGTAAACGGCTATGCGACAGGGCCCAAGCATTTGGGTGAGATGTTCGACAACTATGCAAAGACGATCGCCGGCTGCCCGAACCCGAATGTGAAACTGTTCATCTCCGAGTGGAACCTGAACAGCACGGACTGGAGAACCGGTCTCTTTGCCGGCGGTTTCCTGAACACCTGCGAGCAGCGTGACGTCGTGGCGATGGGCGCCGCGGCCCTGTTCATCCGCCGGACCGACGCACCGGACTGGAACAACGCGTTCATCAATTTCGACTACAAGGGCCTGTTCGTCGCGCCCAACTATCTGGTCACCGAACTCTGGTATAATCACTTCTCTCCCTATCTGGTTGCCCAGGAGGGAGACACCGGCGAACTGAGCATCGTAACCACCCGGTCCGAAGACGGTAGCGACGTCATCGTGAAGGTCGTGAATCCTACGGACAAGGCGTGCCAATTGACGATTTCGGGCGACTGGACAGGTCTCTCGGACGCCGTGTACGAGTACTATGCCCCCGGCTCGCTGGACGCCGCCAACAAAATGAATCACAAACACGCCATCCAACTCCATCACGCCTCGCCCGAGACCTTCGGCAACGCCGTGTTCCTGAACATACCAGCCCTCTCCGCCGGCGTCCTGACCCTGACGAAACAGCACTGACCATGAAAAGAATCGCTGCCCTGCTTGCCGGCATCCTGTTGCTTGCGGGATGTACCCCCAAGGAAGTCCGGATTCCCACTGAAGATGGCGTCCTGGTCCTGCACCCCCTGCTGGACAATGCTATCCGAATCCGGCTGGAACCTGCTGATTACAAGCCGCTCCCCGAACTGGTGTACACGGAGGACGCACCTATGCCCAAGTTCTCCGTCACTCGCAAGGACGGAGTTGTGGAAGTGCGAACGGAAAGGATGTCGGCCCGGTACGAAAAAGGAAATCTTTCCTTCTTCGATGCTGATGGCAAAATGCTTCTTCAGGAGGACGGGCACAGATTGGAGAAAACAACCGTTCAAGGCGAGCCTGCCTATGCAGCTACCCAGCGTTTCCTGTCCCCGGAAGACGAGTTTCTCTTCGGAACAGGCCAGTTCCAAGACGGATTCCTGGACATCCGGGGTGTCACACGCCGCCTCACGCAGGTGAATACCCAGATCGCCCTGCCGTTCATCCTGTCCAGCCAGGGTTACGCCCTGCTTTGGAACAATTACGGCCTTACGGACTTCAATCCGGCGGATCATTCCCTTCCGCTGGTTGCGGATGACCAGGACGGCCGCACCGAAACGGTCAATGCCACCGGAACTTCCGGCAACCGGCAGGAACGGCGGATGTACAAGGAGTTCCACGGCTGCATCGACCTTCCCGAAGACGGGACGTACGCCCTGCTGCTGGATGTGGGCCAGAAAATGGCGCGGCGGCACTATCTCGCCATCGATGGAACGCCCCTGGTGGACGTTACAAACACCTGGCTGCCTCCCACGACATCGGCCCTGGGAACCTTCCAAGCCGGAACGCACGACATCACGGTGGAGGGCGTGCATGGCGATGCCCCTGTCCTTTATTGGCGGAAGGTGGACAGTTCCACCACCTTCTCTTCTCCCGTTGCCGCCGCATTGGACTACACGGTCTTCGCCGGAAGGGCTGATGAGGCCATCGGCGCGTACCGTACCCTGACGGGGCCCGTTCCCGAGATGCCCGACTGGATGTTTGGCTACATCCACTGCCGCGAACGGTATCATTCGCAGGCAGAAATCCTCGAGAATGCGCGCGAGTTCAAGGACCGCGGCCTCCCGCTGGATGTCATCGTCCAGGACTGGCAGTGGTGGGGGCCCACCGGCTGGAACTCGATGGAGTTCGACCGGGAGAACTATCCTGATCCAAAGGCCCTTACGGACGCCTTGCACGCGATGGACACCCGGTTCATGATTTCTGTCTGGTCCAAAGTGGACAAGGCTTCAGCCCTGGGAAAGCGGCTGGAAGAGAACGGCTGTTACATCGACGGGACGGACTGGATCGACTTCTTCGATCCGGATGCCGCAGCCTTCTATGCCCGGAATTTCCGGGACAGCCTGGCCGTTCCGTACGGAATCGACGCCTGGTGGTTCGATGCCACGGAGCCGGAGAACGACGACCTTGCCGGACGGCGCGTCGGCAAGAACCAGGTTCCCGGAGAGTGGTTCCGCAACGTATATCCCCTGATGGTCAACCGGACGATGCATGAAACGCTGAGCTCGGTGATGCAGCCCGTCATCCTGACCCGGAGCGCCTTCCCGGGAGCACAGCGCTACGGTGTCGTCACCTGGTCCGGCGACGTGGGGAACGACTTCGGCACGCTCCGGCGGCAGATTGCCGGCGGGCTGGGCCAGATGGCCTCCGGCCTGCCCTGGTGGACCTTCGACGCCGGCGGCTTCTTCCGTCCGGGCGACCAATATACCTCGGCCGAATACCAGGAAAGGCTGGTCCGATGGATCCAGGCGGCCACTTTCCTGCCTTTCATGCGTGTCCACGGCTACATGAGCAATACCGAGCCCTGGCATTACGCGCCGGAGACGCAGGAAATCATCGCCAAATACCTGGATCTGAGGAAACAATTGCAGCCTTACATCCTGGAATGCGCCGCCCGCGTTTCAAACGAGGGGTATACCCTGATGCGTCCGCTGGTCTTCGACTTCCCGGATGACCCGGAAGCCCTGCGGCAGGACGATGAATTCCTGTTCGGACCGGACTATCTTGTGCATCCCGTCACCGCTCCCGGCGTCACTTCGTGGCGCACCTACCTTCCCGCCACCGAAGGCGGCTGGAAGGATTTCTGGACCGGTCAGCAGTATGAAGGAGGCCAGTATGTGGAAACGGACGTGGACCTGGGAACGATTCCCGTCTTCGTCCGTCAATAGACCGGGAAGGTGAAATAGGTATCCGGGAAGGGCTCGTCCTTCAGGGTAAAGTGCCACCACTCGGAGCTGAGCGGCTTGAAGCCGTGGCGGAGCATCGCCTCGCGGAGGATCATGCGGTTCCGGAACTGCTGTTCCGTGAGGCCGCGGCGCCTGGCACCCGCCTTGGCATCATAGACACCGGTCTCGGGGTTGCCGCAAAAATCCGGATGGCTTTCCGGGCCGAACCAATCGAAGGTGCCGCCCATGTCCACTTCCTTTTCCGTATTCATGTCGAACAGGGTAAGGTCCACGGTGGAGCCTCTCGTGTGTCCGCTTTTCTCCATGATGTATTCCTGCTTGAACAGTACTTGCTTGCGCAGATCGGGATAGAAGTACTGTTTCATCCGGGTGTCCTTCACATCAGCCGCCCAGCGGACGAAGTGGTCCACGGCCTCCTGCGGACGGTAGGCATCATAGATCTTGAGCCGGTAACCCAGGCGCATCACGTCGTCGCTCACGGCGCGCAGGCTGTCCGCAGCAGCGCGGGTAAGCAGGGCCGTCGGGGCCAGGTAGCCATCGATCCGGTCGCCCACGAAATTATACGTTCCGTAATAACGGATCTCCAGGATGGCGTCGGGAACCGCCTCGGCCAGCAGCACGAAATGCTCCCGGCCTTGCTGGCCGGAAGCCGCCGTCAGGCGCCGGAATTCCTCCTGCGCGGCAGCCATGTCGGCCCGGAAGCGGGGGCTGGTCTGCAGGCGGGAATAGCCGATACTGGCCGCTGCCCGGGTCGCATCCACATCGCTCTGCCAGTGGGCTCCGGCGATGACGCGGCTCTCGCCGTACATCCACGCGCGGGCGAACAGCGTATCCGCCGCGGCGGGATTGATTTCCGCAAGAAGAAGGGCTGTCGTCCATCCACGCATCGTATGGCCGGAGGGATAGCTCCCCTCCCCGCGTAATCCTTCCTCCTCTCCGGTCAACATCGGTTCGTTGAACACCTCGAAGGGGCGCCTGCGATGGTAATAGGCCTTCGGAGCGACCCGCATCTGGTCGGTCGTGGCGAGGCTGTTGGTCATCAACGCCCAGATGGCCGGCGTCCCCTCCCGGGAAACCACCAGGCCGAACGGAACACTGAATTCTCCCAGCAGCGCCTCATAGGACCAGACCGCATCCCGGCAGGCGATATCCGCCCGGACGGAATCCCGGCGCTGGGTCTTTCCCCAGAGATAGCGCATGATATCGTAGGTGAAGCCCTGCGACAGGGAGTCCGGCGGTGCCGGCAGACAGTGGATGAGGTCGGGAAGTTCTTCCGTGGAGAAATAGACCCGCTGGGCATTTCCCGGAATCGTTCCGGAAAGCAGGCACAGCGCAGTAGCGACACAGGCTAATCCTTTAATTCTCATTTTGTTTCGGTTATCTTACGGTCATTCTGCCGGGGGCACGTCTTCCCCGTCATAGCCATTCAATTTATAGGCTTTGATCAACCGGGAAATCTCCGGATCCAGGTTGCCGCGGTGGACATAGGAAGGTTCCTGGCGGCAAGCCGCGAGATAACGGGACACGGCTTCCTCCTCGTCGCCCTGACGGGCATAGAGGATGGCCATCAGGTAGTTCACCGAGGCGGTGGGCTTCAGGCCGGACAGGATGGACATCGCGCTCTGGTTGCGGTCCAGGCCCATATAGGCGATGGCCGTGTTGTAGTCGTTGTACGGCCGGAGTAAGGCCAGCGCCGCATCGTAATCCATATTCACGAGCGCCCGGACGCCACGCATGTAAGTAGAGTCAAGAACGGTTGTGTGGATGGTGTCCTTGACCATATCCTTCCGATGCAGGTGGAAATCGAAAGCCACGGTGCGGAGCCTCGGATACAGGTGGTCGCGGAGATAGGGATAGAAACGTTCACGGCCCAGCAGGGCGTCGCGGCCGTCCAGGTCAGGGACGCGGGCCAGCAGCTCGTACCGGGATTTGTCCCCCTCGGTCAGATAATCATCCTCGTCCACCAGCACGTCCAGGCGGTCCCAGTTCTCACCCTTGTAGCGGCTCACGAACGGAATGCGGACGTGCACCGGACGGATCCGGCGGCCGGCCTCGTCATACAGGAAGCCGTTGCGGCGGTCCAGGGAATCCTGCAGGACCTTGATCTGTTCGTCCAGGTAGCGGGAAATGGACTCGCTGCGGGAACGGGAGAGCTTCCAGTTGAGGCTTTCCCGGCCGTCCGGCGAAGCCGAAGCCGTAACGATGATGGAGTCCAGCAGATAGGTATCGTTCTCCAGCAGGGACGACAGCGTCCGGCGGATCCGCCCCAGTTCCCGGCGGTTGTTCCCCAGGTCCAGGTCGATGTTGCTCTTGCCCACCCGGAAGTCGATCCGGCTGGTGGTGGACGCATCGGCGTGACGCTCGATCACCTTTTCCACGTAATGCTCCGTCCGGTCGGCCAGGCCGGAAACCGAGCTGATGTAGAACGTGAGCGGGGAACTCTCGGGAATTCCATACAGTTTCCTGTCCGACTCGTAGATGTCACCCGACAGGACGATGTCCACCTTCCGCAGGCGCGGCCGGGTGGCGATGGTCTGGACGTAGTTATAGATGAAATCGCCGTTCTTTCCCACCATCACGGTATCCAGGCGGATGCCTTCGGTAACGATCGGGACGCGCACGTACTTCCGGTACATCTCGTCCATCCTGCGCTTGCGGCGTTCGTTCAGGTTCCGCGCGATCTTGTTCGTGTAGTGCTCGATGGCCTCCTGCTCGGACACGCCGTACATCGTATAGAACTGCTCATCCGTCACATAGGTACTGTCCGTCTTGAAAGCGTAGAGCTGCGGGATGTTGCGGCGCAGGAAGATTTCCAGCGCCCGCACATTGATGAACCGCGTGGTATCCGAGATGATGCGGGAAACGAAACGCTCATACTGCTGATATCCACGCAACTGGGCCTTCCGGTAGGCGTTACCGGTAATGATGACCGGCTCCAGGCGTTCCACGTCGCCCAACATGTACATGTCGGGATAGAAACGGAGCTGCCACTTGCTGTCCTGCATGGCGCCGGGAACGATGATCTGGAAGGCGAGGTCCACCTTGCCGTGCCGCTCCGCGATGTTGCGGAAGCGGGCGGTCACCTTGGCGGCGTCCAGGGTCTCGGTGGCGACCATGTCGCCCGTCTCCTCGTCCCGGATGGCTTTCATGAGCATCAGTTCACGGCCCTCGTCATCCTTGATCCGGAGCGTGTCCCGAAGGGTTTTCGCCTCTTTCACTTCCGGGATGTACACGTCCTTCCCCAGGGCGAGGGTAGCCGCGGGGTCACCGCTTTTGATGGCGGCCAGTTTCCGCTGCGAACTGCAGGAAAACGCGAGGGCGAGGACGGAAAGGAGCCCTGCTATGAGTACGATCTTGGTCTTCATCTAGAAAATGTAAACGAGACTGAGGGAAATCTGGTCCGGGTAGACGAACGTCTTCCGGCCTTCCTCCCGGACGAACAGTTTTTCCGAACTGCTGTAGAAGCCGTATTCCTGGAACACCCCGGCCCAGCCGCCGATGCCGGCTTCCAGGTTGAAGTGCTTGGACAGCATGAACGTGTAGCCGGCGGCAAGTGCCCCGCCGAATCCGTTCTTCCCCTCCTTGAGGGCGGCGCGCCAAAGGCCGGTGTTGGAGAAGGAGCGCATGTACTGCGCCTTGGCGGAGATCCAGAAGCCGGAGTTCACATACCAGGGCCAATAGCGGACGCCCAGGTAGGCCGTCTGCTGCTGGTTCCGGACGATGGCGTCGGGATTGTGCGTCTGGAATTCCCAAGGGTTGTAGCGTCCGCCGACCATCAGCGAGAAGTGCTGGGACACGGACATCCCCACTTCGGCGTTGACGGTCCCGAGGGCGGCCCAGTCCAGGAAATTGGTCTGGACCGACCACTTCTGGGCGGCGCAGGTCAAGGGGAGGAGCAGCCCCAGGAGACCGGTGATCAATAACTTTCTCATCGCTGGCCCTCCCTATTCGCCGCTTTCCTCTTCGCCCGGAAGCCGGACGGTACCGTCGATGAAATCGACCGTCCAGATCTTGGAATAGCCCTTTCCGTCACTGGCGATCAGGTAGATGTATCCGTCGACATACGGGTCGGGACAGGTCACCCACACGGTACCCTCCGTGTCGGAGGTCCGTTCGATACGGGTCTTGTACCGTCCGTCCGTCCCGGCAGTTACGAGCGTGGTTTCCGTAATGGTGCCCGTGAGCGTGTACAGGATCGGGATCGTTTCTCCCGCCCCGATGGTCTGTTCCTCTCCCTCGAGACTCAGGGTAAGTTCCACATCGAAGACGAGCTTGCCCGTCCGCGGCAGTTCCAGGGTCGTTCCGTCCGCAAGGGTCAGGACGACCTTGTCCTCATAGGTGGTCACATCGATACCGGAGAACACCTCCACGGCGTCCTCTCCCTTGGCATTGCCGAACTCGGTCCAGGTTTCGCCGTCATCCATCGACACGAACCAGAGGCCTTCCTCAATCTTCACCTGCGGCGTAACTCCGTCCACACCGACGGCCTTGAAGCGCTCCCCGTCCGGGGAAAGGATCCATTCACCGTCCAGCGTCCAGTACCAGAGGCCGTCTTCCCCATCCTGCTGCAGGCCGATGACCGGCGGCACGGCATCCTGGCCGTCCACGCCATCCACACCGCTGTACAGCTTCAGAAGCGAGCCGTCATTGAAGACAAGCGTGAAGCCGCCTCGGCCGTCCTCGTCCGTAAATTCCTTTACGTCAACCACATAGCCACCAGCTACCAGCTGGTCGACGACCGTCTTGAGGGTCTGGAGGGATTCATTCATGTCGGCCACCTGCTTGTGCAGCTGGTCGATTTCATTCTGCATCGTGACCAGTTCGTCCCGGACGAACTTTCCGCAGCCGCAGGCAAGGAGCGCGGCCGCGGCCAGACATACGATATATCTTTTCATCTTCATTTGCTAGGAAAGGGTGATTATAAAGTGGAAGTCTGCCGGACTGTGAGGTACGCGTAGGGGAATCCCGGATTGTCTTCCGGCTGCAGGATGATCTTTCCCTCGCGGGGTGTGAGGTCAAAGTAGGGTTCGACGGAAAGGAAGATGGACCGGCCATCTTCGGCCTTGTGGACTTGCAACCAGCCGGCACTTTCCCCGTCCACGACGGCCTGGTATGTGAAATTCGCGACAATAGCGACCGTCAGCGCGCCGCCATCGGCCTTGAAATCGAAGATGTCTCCGTCCGGAAGGTCCATCACACGCTGCGAAAAGGTGACCATCTGGACGGCGGAATAACCGTCCGCAAAGGCGTTCAGGAGGATGTAGCCGTCGGAATACTCCTCCGGCGCCGTCACCCAGACCCGATTGTGCTGGCGATCGATTTCGGAGAAATAGATCCCGTCGGTCCCGGTCGTCACGAAGGCCGAGGATGCGGCGGACCCGGTGACCGAATAAGGGATGGCCAGCCGTTCTCCGGGAGCAATCTGCCGTTCGAGGACGGGTGAACCGAAAGTCAGATAGACCGGGACATATTTCGGAAGCTCCAGGACCGTCCCGTCGAAGAGGGTCAGGAGGACCTTTTCCGGATCCGAGACGGGGTCGACAGCCTTGAAGACCGTGAAGCCGTCCATGTCCTCACAACTGGCGAGCACGTCGAACGTGTCGCCCCCGTCCAGGGAAATCCACCAGGAGCCATCTTCCACTTTGAGCTGCGGGGCGAAACCGTCTTTCCCGTCCGCAGCCGCGGCCGGGACCGGGTTCCCATCTGCGTCCAGCAGCCATTCCCCGTCTACCGTCCAGCAATAACGGCCATTTTCATCCTGGCGGACGCCGAGCGGAAGGGCACGACCGTCCACACCGTCCTTTCCAAAGGAAATCCGGACGAGTTTTCCGTCCTTGAAAGAGAGGTCGTACCCCGAGGCATCCACGGGAGACATCCCGATGACGGTATGGCTGTCATCCAGTTCAGAGACAATGGATTGGAGACTGGTGAGGTTCCGGTTCACGGAGGAGACGAGTTCCTTCAGGGCGTCGAGCTTGGCGCGGGTCTCGTCCAAATCCTGCCGGACCGGGTCCGTACAGGCGGCCAGGACGGCCAGGAAAAACGGCAGGACGGCCAAGGCCCTGCCCCTGTGTCTTCTTCTCATACACATACTGTTTTGGACAAAGATATGAAAATTCTTTGTAAATTTGCCGGGACGAATGCTTATATTCGCAGATTGGAAAACTAAAGAAAGAAGAATCAATACGATGAAACGTACCGTCTTTTATCTCCTGGCCGCCGCGTGCATCCTGACAGGCTGCCACCGCATGCAGAAGTTCACGATCAACGGCGATCTCGCCGCTGCCAGACTTCCCGAAGACACCCAAACCATCCAGCTGGTTTCCGAAGGACTGGCCCAGCCCCTGACCGCCACCGTTACGGACGGCGCCTTCTCCTTCCAGGGAGAGGTCGAGAATCCCGTCCTTGCCAAGTTCATCTCCTCCACTGGGAAACAGCAGTTCTACCCTTCCGTCATCCTCGAAAAGGGAACCATCACTTTCGAAGACGGCCGGCCCGTCGGCACCCCGCTCAATGACGCGAACAAGGCCTTCATCCAGCAGTTGAAGGACATCCGGACAGCCCATTCCGGCGATAAGGAGGGATACCACAAAGCCGCGGAAGAAGCCTTTTTTGCCTTCGTTTCGCAGCACAAGAAAGATCCCTGCGCCGTCTTCGCCATCCTCCTGGCCGACCAGCGTCTCGCCCCGGAATCCATCCTGAAGCTCATCGCCACCGCCTCCCCGGAGAATCAGAATTTCGGCGAGGTCCGTTCCCTGGCGAACCGCATGAAGAGGAAGACGCAGGAATAACGCTTCCCCGGCTGCGTTCCGGCTTAAAAAAGGCTTAATAGCTACCATTAATCCGCCTGTCCTACCGTTTTTTAAGCGAATATGAAGGAGAGGCGGTTATTTTTGTGCCTCCCGGATTAAGCCGGCTTAAAAAAACCTTAAAACCGCCGGTTGCAGAAAAGTCGCCCCCGGGATATGATTTTCCGGCGGTATTTCTTATATTTGTGATTCATAAGAGAAAAACGGACGCCGATGAAACACATTCTGTCGACCCTTACGGCCCTTCTCCTGGCGGTCACCGCCTGCCAGCGGAACTATACGGTCATCGTGTCCCTGGACGGCAACCGCTGGGATTATCCCGAGCTCTACGGAATGCCGTTCTTCGACTCCCTGGCGACCGTCGGCGTGAAAGCCGCGATGGAGCCGTCTTTCCCGGCCTCCACCTTCCCGAACCACTATACAATGGCAACCGGATGCGTTCCCGACCACAACGGAATGGTGCATAACAGTTTCCGGGATCCGGACGACGGCTCGCACTATGCGATGAACGATTCCACCAAGCGGTTCAACCCCAAGTATTACCTGAAGGAGCCCATCTGGATCACCGCCCGGAAACAGGGCGTGAAAACCGCCAACATCTACTGGCTGGGCGGCGACGTCCCCATCCAGGGGATGCATCCCGACTACTGGCGCAACTGGAACGAGCAGCCCCACTGGACCTTCGAAGAGCGTGTGGACGAGGCCGTCCGGCTGCTGTCCCTTCCGAAAAAGGAACGCCCGCGCCTCCTGATGGTCTATTTCGACGAACCGGACCATACCGGCCACGTGACGGGTCCTGTCTCCCCTGAAACAGCGGAGATGACCCACCACATGGACAGCCTCATGCACGCATTCTACCTCCGGCTGATGCAACTCCCGCACGCGAAGCGGATCAACTTCATCCTCGCCGGCGACCACGGAATGACTGCGATCAGTCCCGACCGCTTCGTCTCCTGGGCCGAAGCCCTGGACGACAGTTGGATCGAGGACATCGCCGGGGCGACTCCCACGAGCATATTCTGCAAGGAGGGCTATGCGGACACGGTTTACAACGCCCTGTCCCGGATTCCCCACCTGAACGTATACCGGCACGGCCAGATGCCCGACTCCCTGAACTACGGGACCTCCGACCGCACCGGGGACATCATCGTCTCCCCGGACCTGGGCTGGCAGTTCAACTTCGCCCCGTCCAGGAACAAGGGCACCCACGGCTATGCGCCGCAGGAAACCGACATGCTCGTCTGTTTCCGGGCCGTGGGACCGGACTTCAAGCGGGGCTACGAGGCCGTACCCTATGAAGAAGGCCGCCTCGCAGGCTTCAAGAACATCGACCTGTATCCGATGCTCTGCAAGCTCCTCGGCATCAAGCCCGCCCCCGTGGACGGCGAACTGGACCGAATCGAACAAATCTTAAAATAACACGGATATGAAACTCGACGGAAGAAGAGAAAGCTCCAATGTGGAAGACCGCAGAGGAATGAGCGGCGGCACGGTCGCCGGCCTGGGACTGGGCGGTGTCGCCCTGGTCGCCATCATCACGCTCCTGATGGGCGGAAACATCGGAGACGTCATCAAGAATGTCTCGAACTCCGGCGGTCTGGGCGGCATACAGCAGGAGAGTTCCTATGAGCCCACGCCTGAGAACGAAGCCCTCGCCAAGTTCTCCCGCCAGATCCTCGCCTCCACCGAGGACGTCTGGAGCGCCTATTTCAGACAGAACGGTATCGGCACCTACCGGAATCCGACCCTCGTCCTGTACACCGGCACCACCTCCACCAGCTGCGGTACCGGCCAGGCAGCGATGGGCCCCTTCTACTGCTCGGCCGATGAGAAACTGTACATCGACCTGAGCTTCTTCTCCACGATGAAACGGCAGCTCGGGGCCGACGGCGACTTCGCCTACGCCTATGTGATCGCCCACGAGGTGGGCCACCACGTGCAGAACCTTCTCGGCACCCTCGGACAGGCCCATCAGCAGATGGCCCGCATGAACGAAGCCAATGCCAACCGCGTGAGCGTCCGCATCGAGCTCCAGGCCGACTTCTACGCCGGCATGTGGGGCCACTACGAGAGCCAGATGTTCGGTTCCCTCGAGGACGGCGACCTGATGGAGGCCATCCAGTGCGCCTCCGTCATCGGCGACGACTACCTCCAGAAGAAATCCCAGGGTTACGCGATGCCGGAGTCGTTCACCCACGGTACCGCCGCCCAGCGCATGAAATGGCTCAAGAAAGGCCTGCAGACGGGCGACATCCGTCAGGGAAACACGTTCGAACTTAATGATAATCAGCTATGAGTAAGCATTTTACACTGCCTTACGAAGGAGGCCTGATAGAGAAGAATCTCCCCAAAGGCATCCTGCACAACTATGAAAAAATCTGGACGGAGATCTATCCGGAATCCCGTCCCGCCTCCTATGCCGTCGCCGACCTGATCGTCGACGCCATCAAGGCAACCCCGGAAGGACGGCTGTTCCGCCTGGGCCTCACCACCGGCGCCACCCCGACGTCCCTGTACAATGAGCTCGCCCGCCGCTACAAGGCCGGCCAGGTTTCGTTCCGCAACGTGGAAGTCGTCTCCATCGATGAGTATTACCCGTGCTCCAAGGACGCCGTCCAGAGCCGCAACCACCGCCTGCACGAGACCCTGCTCGACAAGATCGATATCCAGAAAGAGAACGTCCATATCCCCGACGGAACCGTCCCGCAGCAGTTCGTGTCCGCGTACTGTGCCGAATTCGAAAAGGTCGCCCGCAACCTGGACCTGCTGGTAATCGGCATCGGCGAGGACGGACAGGTGGGCTTCAACGAAGCCGGTAGCAACGAGAAAACCCGCACCCGTACCGTTCGCCTGTCCTACAAGTCCCGCAAGCGCCAGACCAAGAATTTCAACCACGATATCACGGCCACGCCGCAGAGCGCCATCACGATGGGCATCGGCACGATGCTCACCGCCGGACGCATCGTCCTGATGGCCTGGGGCGAGGACAAGGCCCGTGCCGTCAAGGCCATCGCCGAAGGCGAAATGACCACGGCCTGCCCGGCCTCCCTGCTGCAGCGCCACGACCACATCCATTTCTTCGTGGATGAAACCGCCGGCAGCCTCCTCACCCGCGTAGTCGCCCCCTGGCTCGTCGGTCCCTGCGACTGGACCCCGAAGTTCATCCGCAAGGCCGTCGTCTGGCTGTGCCAGACCGTCGGCAAGCCGATCCTGAAACTCACGGAAAAGGACTACCTGGAGAACAACCTGGGCGAACTGCTCGAGAAATACGGTCCCTTCGACAAAATCAACATCGAAGTCTTCAACGACCTCCAGCACACCATCACCGGCTGGCCGGGCGGCAAGCCCGGAGCGGATGCCGAGGATGCCACGCGTCCGGTTTCGGCGAAGCCGTTCCCGAAGACCGTCCTGATCTTCTCCCCGCACCCGGACGACGATGTCATCTCGATGGGCGGTACCTTCATCCGCCTGGCCTCCCAGGGCCACGACGTGCATGTCGCCTATGAAACCTCAGGCAACGTGGCGGTCCACGACGACGTGGTGCTCCAGCACATGGACGCCGCCTTCCAGCTGGGCTTCGCCGACAAGTTCGACGAAGTGAAAGCCCTCGTGGACAGCAAGCGTCCGGGCGAACCCGAGCCTCGGGCCCTCCTGGAAATCAAGGGTGCCATCCGCCGCAGCGAAGCCCGCGGCGCCGTGCGTTCCTTCGGCCTCAACGACAACACCAACGCGCACTTCCTGAACCTGCCGTTCTACGAGTCCGGCGGCATCAAGAAGAATCCGCGCACCCAGGCCGACGTGGACATCATCAAGGACCTGATCCGGCAGCTCAAGCCGCACATGATCTTCATGGCCGGCGACCTGGCCGACCCGCACGGGACGCACCGCGTGTGCACCGAGGCCGCCCTCGACGCCGTGGAGCAGCTGAAGGCCGAAGGCAACGAATGGATCTCCGACACCCACATCTGGCTCTATCGCGGCGCCTGGATGGAGTGGGAGCTGGGCCGCGTGGACATGGCCGTTCCGCTGAGCCCGGACGAGGTCGTGAAGAAGCGTCACGCCATCTTCCGCCATCTCTCGCAGAAGGACATCGTCCCGTTCCCGGGCGAGGATCCGCGCGAGTTCTGGCAGCGCG
The DNA here is from genome assembly GCA_017439305.1 of Bacteroidales bacterium. Classification (GTDB taxonomy): domain Bacteria; phylum Bacteroidota; class Bacteroidia; order Bacteroidales; family UBA932; genus Cryptobacteroides. Next base: position 96,511 of record JAFSJK010000068.1, read on the forward strand.
CCGAAGAGCGCACCCAGAACACCGCCCAACTGTATGACCAGCTGGGCATGGCGGAGTACCAGGCCATCGAAGTATTCCTGAAACTCTGTTAGTTAGTCAGTATAAATCCTTACGAACCATGAAAGTCATCATCCGTGACAACGCGAAAGAGGGTTCCCTCTGGGCCGCCCATTACATCGCAGCCAAGATCAACGAGAAGGCCGCCCAGACCTCCGCTCCCTTCGTCCTGGGCCTCTGCACCGGATCCACCCCCATCGATACCTACGCCGAACTCATCCGCATGGTCAAGGCCGGTGAAGTATCCTTCAAGAACGTGATTTCCTTCAATATGGATGAATACGTCGGCCTGCCGGTGGAACATCCGGAAAGCTACCATTCGTTCATGCACCGCTACCTGTTCGACCACATCGACGAACCGGCGGAGAACATCCACATCCTCAACGGCAACGCGACCGACACCACGGCCGAATGCGAGGCCTACGAGAAGGCCATCGAGGCAGCCGGCGGTTTCGACCTGTTCCTCGGCGGCGTAGGTGAAGACGGTCATATCGCCTTCAACGAGCCCTTCTCGTCCCTGAGTTCCCGCACCCGCGTCATCACCCTGACCCAGGACACGCGCGAGGTCAACGCCCGCTTCTTCGGGGGAAATCCCGAAGCGGTTCCCGCCCAGGCCCTCACCGTGGGCGTCGCCACCGTCCTGTCTTCCAAGGAGGTCGTGATCCTCGCTTTCGGTTCCAAGAAAGCGCGCGCCCTCAAGGATGCCATCGAAGGCCCGATGTCCCACTACTGCACGCTCAGCGGCCTGCAGAACCACCCGGCGGGGACCATCGTCTGCGACGAGGCCTCCATCGGTGAAGTCAAGGTGAACAGTTATCGTTATTTCAAGGCCGTCGAGGCCGCAGAGAACCGGTAGTAGCTGTCCATCAGGGCATTAAACAGCAAATCTCCGAGAACGGTATAGCCAGCCTGGGTGAAATGAATGTAATCCTGGCTGGCTAAGCCGTTTCTGACCCATGCCTCCATCGACCCTTCTCCGCCCATGATCTCGAACAGGTCCCACAAGGCGGCGCCGCTCCCGGCGGCAATCTCCTTGAAAGTATCCCGCGCCTGGGCGCCGAAGGGATTGGTACGGCCGTTTTTCCGGGTATCACTGCAGGTCGTGAACAGGAAGGCGCAATCGGGGTTGGCGTGACGGACCAGCTGGACCAGCTTGCTGAAATTGGTGACAAAACGGCGGGCTTCGAAACTCGACCCCTGCAGGTCATTGATGCCCAGGGAGAAAATGACGAGGTCCGGCTTCACCATTTTCAGGTCGCGCGTAAAATCCTCGCATTTGAGGAAGGATGACGTCTGCGCGCCGTTCACGCCTACTTCGCTGACTGTCAGGCCTTCCTCCGGCCTGTCCAGGTAGACGCCCTTGATGGTGTACTTGCCGGGAAAGCTCTCAAAACCGATCTGGACACGGTCCGTGAAATACGGCAGTTCAAAATGCCATCTTTCGTCCTGAAGCCGACCGTGGATCTTTTCCCGGTCCAGGAGCACCACCGGCTCCAGGTCCCCGTAGCCGAGGACATCGACGGACCGGAACATATACCGGGTATCCCACAGTCCGCGGTCCGACGGGGCCAGGTCCAGTGTGACCGTTGCCGTATCCACCGTCGAAACCGTCATCCCGCTGAGTCCCATCACCGTTTCGGGCCGGAGACAACGGCTGGAAGACCAGGTGCCGGTATAGGAAGACTGGTAACCCATCGGCGTATGGGTCCCGGCGGCGGCGAAAGGAAAGACGAAACCGCGGCCGCCATCGATCCCGTACCGGAGGGACAGCAGGTTCTTGCGGAACGTATTGGTCCAAGTCCCGGCCTGGATGTGCGAATCCCCGATATGGAGGATACGGACGTCGCCCTGGCCGGTCAGGAGGAGCGTGTCCAGCTTCCGGAGGAAAGTCTCGAACGTCGGCGCATCCCCTCCAGGAAACTGCAGTTGATTCCGGTCGATGCGGGCATACGGCATCGGTGGAATCCGGCGATGGTAGTCCATCTGGGCGCCCAGGGGGACGGCCAGCAGGAAAAGCAACAGGAATAAAAGTGTCCGCTTCATCCCGATAAGCGGCTAATTCATCTCCTCGATCCGGTATCCTTCCAAGGACGAAACCAAGATCCGGAGGGTCTCCAGGTAATTGTGGAGCTTGAGCCGGAGCGTCAGATGGAGTTTTCCGTCGTAGACGGAATAGGTCTCCACGTCGATGCCGTTCCTTTTCAGGATATCCATCACCGACAGGAGATCGCCGTTTTCCGTCGCCGAGAGCGTCATTTCCATGACCTTCTCCCCATACCGGAGATGGAAGAAGTGCAGGAGTTCCAGGCACGATATGGTGAGCAGGGTGGCGGCGATGGCGATGGGGAACATGCCCGCACCGCACGCCAGGCCGATGGCGGCGGACACCCACAGGCCGGCGGCAGTCGTGATGCCGCGGACCACGTTCTTCTGGAAAATGATGACACCCGCACCGATGAAACCGATGCCGGAGACCACCTGCGCCGCGACGCGGGAGGCGTCGAACTTTCCGGCATCCGGGAAGGCGAACTGTGAGATGATCATGAACAGGGCGCTGCCCAGCGCCACGATGAAGTGCGTACGGATGCCGGCTTCCTTCGCGCGGAATTCGCGCTCCAGGCCGATCAGCCCGCCCATCAGTCCGCCGAGGAAGAGGCGGAGAATCAGATTCCAGTCAATTATCATGGTGTCAGTCGATTAAAAGAGTCCGGGGGTGATACCGAGCCACTTGAGGACGGTCGCCCCAAAGAGAAGGATCAGCAGCCAGGAGAAAGTCATCATGGTGATACCGAACTTGAAGGCATCGGTCTGGCTGTATTGGTTCGTATTGTACAGCAGGGCCGCCGGCTTGCTGTTGAAAGGCAGTACGTAGCAGTGCTCGATGAGCATGGACACCGGAAGGGCGAGGCTCATCGGAGGGAAGCCGAAGCGCTTCTCCACGCCCAGGGCGATGGGAACGAACACCATCGTCCGGATGGTCTTGGACTGGAACACCAGTCCGGAATACATCATCAGGAAGGTGAGGATGACATACAGGACCCAGAAGGGCGTATCGGACGTGATGCCCATCGAATCGAAGGCCGCATTGACCATCGTGTTGGGAAGGTCGGTGGCATTGAGGCCGCTGCCCAGGACATAGGCGCCGGCCGAGAAGAGCATCAGGTGCCAGGGAATGTCCACATCGTTCCATTTGACGACGCCGATGCCCGGCAGCAGGGCCAGGACCGCGCCGATCAGGGCGACGATGGTCTCGTCGATGTTGTGGAAAGTCCCCTTCGTGATCCACAGGAACAGGACCACGAGGAAGATGGCGACCGCCCTCCATTCCTCCTTCGTCATCTTGCCCATCGCGTCAAGTTCTTTCTTCAGCCGGTCGATGCCGCCCTCGATCTGGGGCACCTGTTCCTCCTTCTTCATCGGGAAGAACACGTACATGCCCAGGAGCAGGCCCACCACCAGGATGATGATGGACATCGGCCCGACGGCCACCAGCCATTCCTTGTAACCGAAGTCGCAGGAGCCCACGAAGCCGGCGATGAGGGAGATGGCCAGCAGGTGCGCGCCGGAACCGGTGTAGAACGCATTCGCACCGATGTTCACCTGGAACAGATTCTGGATCACGAGGTTACGGCCGAAGTTGTTGCGATGTCCGCCCGAAGCCCCATAAATGGCGCAGATGACCATGAAGATCGGGAGCATGATGGTGGCCTTGACCGTCGTCGCCGAAATGAAGGCCGACAGGACGAGGTTGATCAGGAGGAAACTCCACAGCACGCCCTTCGCGCTCTTGCCGAACTTGATGACGAAGGCGAGCGCCAGCCGCTTGGCGAACTGGGTCTTCACCAGCATCGACGCCAGGACGAAGCTCAGGATATTGAGCCACATCACCGGATGGCCGAGCTGGGCGAGGGCTTCCTTCTGGGTGGTCACGTTGAAAAGGACCACGCCCAGCATCAGGATCAGGGAGGTCAGGTAGTTGGGCAGGGCCTCCGTCATCCACAGGATGAGGCTGGCGACGAAAATCGCCAGCATGGCGTAGTTGGCGCGGATGAAGCCGTCCAGCCCGAGGGCCTCCAGCCGTTTCTGTGCCGACGAAGCCAGGATGCCCGTGTCCAGGTTGTCGATGAACCCGATATGGCAGAACCAGCAGATCCAGACGAAGGCGACGAGGGCCAGCGGACCGCCCAGCCGGGCCATCCACACCTCGAACTTCGATTTCTGCATCTTGGGCAGCTTTTCAACCTTGTAGTTGCCCATGTCCAGCGGATCGAACGCCGCCGCCTTCGTCTTGTCTTCTGCCGATTCCATCGTAGGATTACTTCCAGTTCTTGTAAGGGTTCTTCATGAGCATGGAGTTGAAGTACTTGGGGTCGCCCGTCACTTCCTCTCCCAGCCAGGCCGGCTTGTCGAAGGGCTCGTTCTCGTCGGTGAGCTCGATCTCGGCGACCGTGAGGCCGTCGTTGTCCCCGTAGAACTCGTCCACTTCCCAGGTGTGCTTCCCGTCCGTGTTCTTCACCAGATAGCGGGTCTTGTCGATGACACCCGGTTCGGCGAGGTCCAGGAGGGCCTTCACCTCGTCCACGGGAATCACTTTCTCCCACTCGAAGCGGGCGGCGCCGGAAGCGTTGCCGATACCCTTGACGGTGATGAAACCCTTGTCCCCCTTCACGCGGATGCGCACGGTGCGCTCCGGAACGCTGCAGAGATAACCCTGGGTGATACGGGTGGCCTTGAAGACGTCGGCCTTGAAGTCGCCCTTCACGAGGAATTTCTTTTCAATTTCCTGTGCCATAGCCTATTCGTTTGCAAGGGGTTTGTCGCTCATGCCGATCACGCGCTTGATGGCCTGGAGGTAGTTGATGTTCTCCACGCCCTCGAGACCGCAGTCCGCGATGGTTTTCTTGATGTCTTCGATCTCCGTGGATTCGGAGTTGATGGTGACGACTTTCGCACCGTTGATGAGGACGTTGCCCACCTCGCAGATGGTGTTGTTCACCATGTAGCCGAAGCGCTGCTTGTGCACGCGCACCGCGGCAAGGTCCGGACAGGCCTTGACCATCGCGATGAACTCGTCATACGTGTAGGTGTCCTTGTCCAGCTTGGGCATCTCCACCATGAAGGCCGGGAAGACTTCCTTCTCCAGCACCTCGCGGGAGATCGGGAACTCACCCTTCATCAGGGGGTTCCACTGCTCGAGACCGTCGACGCTCTGGACGAACGTCTTGATGTCCATCTTGCCGTCGCGGATCTTGGTATTGTTGATGTCGTTCTTCGCGGAGATGATGTAGATCTCGTCGCTCGTGCGCTCCCATACCTTCTCAGGGACGGGGACGGAAAGGCGGGCCATCCGCTTGTGGGCGTTGCAGAAGCACTGCCCGAAACTGCGGAACTCGAAGCGGGGCTTCGACTGTTCGCCGATTTTCAATTCTGCCATATTATCAATGTGTTAAGAAGTTTACTGAACGACGTCGGGGTCCTCGACTCCGGCGGTGGAATTGGCCGCGTTCGGCGTGAAAGCCTCGGTCATCATCCACATGCCCGTTCCATCAGGAATACGGCTCCAGGAGCCCTTGTTGTTCGGCAGGGACGCACCCCAGGCGTCTCCCTTTTCACCGCGCTGGAAGCGGTCGATCAGGTTGCCCTTGTTGTCGAACAGCTCGATCAGGACCGCCTTCTTGGCGGAGAAGCCGCTGGAGAAGCCTCTTTCGGTCGTTCCCTTTCCACCGATGATGGCGAAGAATCCCTTGGCAGGCACCACCTCGCCGTCGATGCCGGTCCAGGTGAGTTCCTCATCCTTGTTGATGGTCACCCCATTGAGCTTGATGGGATAGTCGCTGCCGTTGTACAGCTCGAAGAACTTCTCCTCGTCGGCACCGGCGCCATAGACCTCGTTGAGTTTCAGCTTGCTCCAATCGGTAGCGGGATCGCCCACCTTGAACGAGAACTTGTCGGAGGTGGTCGTGAAACCGGCCTCGTTGGTCACGGAGACGGTGAATTCCACATTCGTGCCGTCCGGCTGGGCGGGAATGATGCCGGAAAAGCTTTCACCGGAACCGGTCATGTCCACGTCCTTTCCATTGTAGGTAAGCTTGGCGGACGTCACCTTCTGGAGGCCCGTCACGGTCGCCGTCACCGTCACCGGGGAGATGGAGGTAGGCGCTTCGGGAGTGAACACCACTTTCTCGATGGTCGAAGGGCCCTTGTACATTTCATCCTTCACGCAGGCCGTGAAAGCGAGGAGAGCCGCAGCGGAGAGCAAAAATATCTTTTTCATATCGCGTTTCCTTTTAGGGGTTTAGAAGTCGATCTCGAAACGGACGGCGAGCATGTGGTAGTCCACGCCGGCCTTGCCGGTCGGGGTCGCCACCTTGGTGTAGTCCTTGACCGGGTTGCCGGCGGCGTCCTTGCCCACGTTGAGCTTGCCCTTGCCGTTGGCATAGCGGTCGTTGTTGTTGAACTGGTAGTTGATCTGCATCTTCACGTTGTTGTTCACCCAGAAGTTCAGGCCGGCGGCATAGGCCTCGGCGCAGCCGCCGAGGACGGCACCGCTGTTCAGGTTGCAGAACTCGTAACGCGCGCACAGCTCGACATCGCCCCACTTGTGGCCGGGATCGATCCGGGTGTACTTGGCACCGTTGGCGTCATAACGCTGCTTGCCGCCGAAGAGAAGATAGCCTGCCTGGGCGTACCAGCCGTTGAAATTGAGAGCGGGAGTCTCCTTGAAAAGGACGTTGTCGGCGACATAGGCCGCCTCATAGCGCAGACCGCCCCAGTGGCCGGCCAGTTCCACCGTCCACAGGTTGTGGTGGTCCAGGCCCGGAACGTTATTGGTATCCAGGTACTTCTTGCGGTTGATGCTGGTGGAGTTGCGGGCGCTGGCCCGGTAGGTGCCCCATTCACCGGTCGCTTCGCTGACCAGGGAAGTACGGTAGGAATAGGCGGCGCCGAGGTGCAGGCTGGCGTTGTCCAGCTTGTAGAGCGGGCGGATGACCAGCTTCGTGGTCAGCGAGTAGCCGGAGTTGCGGCCGAAGTCCTTGTTGTTGTCGGCCACGTTGGTCCATTCCTCGTTGCCGGCGACCTCCTGGGTGAAAGCGCCTGCGGAGAACCACAGCCAATCCTTGGCATACTTGGCGTTGAAGCCCAGGTGACGGGACGGGGTGAGGGCGGAGCACACCATCGGACGCTCCATGAACTGGAGGTACCGGGAAGTGGTGTTGCGCTGGAGGGAGAAGTTCTCCTTGAAGTTACCGACCTGGAGGTCCAGGTTCGGAATGCCGGTGTAACGGATGATGGCATCCTTCAGTTCCACCAGGCCATTCGCGAGGTCCATGTCGAATTCGCCGTACCAGTCCTCGTCGATCTGGCCCTTCACGGCGAAACGCGCACGGCGGATGCTGGTGCCGTTACCGATCGGGTCGGCATAGTCGGGGGCGCCGAAGAAGACGGCGCCGTCGGCCTGGACACGGATGTCGAACCAAAGCTTGTAAGCCGAGGTGGGAGAAGCGAGGACCAGGATGCCGTCCTGGGCCTCCACGTCCAGACGGTCCGATTTGACGGCCACACCGTACTGGTTGTACTTGACGGGTCTCTTCTGCGCCCAGGCCACCGAAGCGGTGAGAAGCAGGACCGTCATCAAATAAAATAATTTACGCATATCAGATATTGTTTAGTGTTTTGGTTTCTTGCGTACATCAAAGGTAATATTTTTCAAGTAATTATGAAAAGATTTTACAAAGTTTTTGGAAGGGTGGGGCAACTGCGCAAAAACCCCCGTTTTGCACAAATACCGGCAAAACGGGGGAAAAACGATGACCTCGCGGGCTATTCCGCTTCGATCTCCAGGGAAACGACCGCCGTGCTTCCGTCCGCGTAGGCCAAACGGGCTTCGACCGTATGTACGCCCGCAGTGAGGGTGACGGAATCGGCCCCGGCGGGCTCGTCGTCGTAATACCATTCCACGGAGATGGGAGCGGCCACATCTTCAGGGATATCCAAGACGAAGGAGAACCGATCGCCGGCCTTGTAGGATCCGGCACCGGAGATGGTAGGATAGTCCAGTTCCACTCTCGGAACATCGGCAACCAGGGTCAGGACGCCATTGGAGAAGGTGATGTCCGAGAAGGATATCTCCCCGGCCACTCCGTTCCAGCTCATCGGCGTATAGGAAGTCACGTTCGAACGGGGGAAAGGAATTCCGGCCTGGTTATACATGTACAAAGACGACTGGTTTGAGGCGGGAACCAGGTAGAAACAAGGGTGGGAGCCATTCTCGTTGAGGGCGTTCGTCTGCTCCCAATTCTCCCAGAGGTCACGGGCTGGGACGGATGTCCAACCGCCGATCCTTACCATGCGGGATGATTTATCGGCGTGGTATACCAGCATGCCTCCGGCCGGAATGTAACGGTCCCAACCGATCTTCGGCCGGTTCTCATACACGAAGTACTCTCCGTCCATGTCGGTGAATGTCCGGTAAGCGATGTTCTCCGAAGCAGGACCGATCGTATACTTGCCGGCCTTGTTGAAGGTCCGGTAGTCCGAGTCGGACACCCATCCGAGGAACATCCGCTCCTCGAAATTGAAGTAAGGAGGCGTACATCCGTCGTTGTTATAAGGGCCATCACACATCGTGGAATAGGCATACAGGCCGCCGGCGTAACCATTCGTTTCATAATCGGTGTCGTACATGTCCGGAAGACCCATGGCATGGCCAAACTCGTGACAGGCCGCCCCGATGCCGCACATGGTGCTGCCGGCGGACCCTTTGAGTTCGGAAGTGCAGGCGTACGCGTCTACCTTGACCCCGTCCACGGTGATCATCTTCCCGGCCTGGGAGAGATTCCACTGGTGCGGCCAGATGGTACTTGCAGGACCACCTTCCGCCTCACTGTAGCCGGCGTAGTACATGAACACCATATCCACCTTTCCGTCGCCGTTATTGTCATACCGGGAGAAATCAATCTCCTCGTCCAGGCCTTTGCAACCTTCGATGAGGGCTTCCTCCGGACAGTTGTCATTCTGCCCCACATTGCGTCCGTAATAGGAATAGTTCTGACTCACTTTTACCGGACCGTAGACGTCGAAGATGGGTTCAAAGACCCCGTTGGAATTGTCATAATAGAAATCCCGGGCGGAACCGGTTCCTCCGTTCAAGGAGTAACCGGGCTCGTTCAGGAGCGCGGTAAAGGCTTCCTGAGGATCGTTCACCCTGAAGGACAGATCCTTGAATTCCACCAGGACGACCAGGAAATGTTTCTGTCCGATAGCGATATGTTCCCCGGCCCGGGAGGCCCGGACGCGACGGGCATTCATCCGGTTCTCGGCGGCACGGCGCTGGACCGTAGCGAGGTCGTTCTCCGTGTCTACCCGATAGAATCCGTCCTCATCCTGACGGAGAAGGCGGCCCGAGACGTCGGTCACCCAGTGGCCGAACTCATCGCCATGGAGGACCAGGGAGATCTTCGATCCGTCCGGCTGCGTATAAACGATCTTGCCGGGACGGGCGGGAATGGCAAAGAGCGTCTGGAAACCCAGAAGCAGCGCTGCAAGCGCCAACAGGAAATACTTTCTCATACTGCGCTACTTTTTAAGGATGATACCCTTGCCGTTACCCGCCGAAAGCCACACTTTCGGGCCATCCTCACGGACGACAGTGAGCCGGCAGGACTTGACGAGAAGCGTCTGGCTGCCGATCCGGTACTGGACGGAAACCTCGGCCTCCCGCCCCTGCGTAAGGGTGGGATCGAAGCCGGAAACGACCAACTGCTTCTTGCTGGCCGGGTTAAGCAGGACGAAAGTCACCGAACCATCGTCGGCGTAGTTACGGAAAATCTGGTCGGTTCCCCGGGTGTAAACCCACCGGGCATCGTCCAGATAGCATCCGTATTCGACGGATTCCGTCAAAGGATCCACGGCGGATGGATCCTCCGACCCGGTAGCCCGGTGATACAGGATCACGTCGTGCATATTGGTGGCAGACTCCTTATAGCAGGAGAACCGGGTCGCCGAAGCGTTGTATTTGATCAGGGTGGAAGCACCCTCCTGCGCCCGGATGGTGGCGGTTCCGTCGCCCGGGAAAGAAATGGTCCAGCTGGAAAGCGTGTTTTTTCCGGAGGATTCTTCCAGGATATTCTTGGAATCGGCGGCCGACAGGTAGCCGCTGCCGGTCTGGAAAGACCAGGTTCCCTCCTGGGCTCCGGCTTCCAGGACCAGCACGGTCGCTTCACCGTAGTCAATGACCTTCCCGTCCTCCACGACGATTTCCGCCTGCTCCCGGTGCGCGGTGCCGTCCGTGCTCTGGGCGCCCAGGGCATAGGTCTTGTCTACATTGACAATCAGGTATTCCCCGCCTTCCATGAGTTCGGACACGTCGGTCACGGGCAGGAAGGCTCCGTCGAAGACAACGGCTTCCGCATCGGCCATGTCCACCGAGAAACGGGCCACTTTTCCAGATGCGAACGTCCGGCCATCGGGGAAGGTGATCACCTTGCTCAACACCGTCTGTTCGCCATACAGCTTCACGGTCAGGGTCGCACCGCCCACACTCACGGGGGCGCAGGCGAACCACAGGTCGCCGGAAGCATCCGTGTTCAGGGTGATGGTGTGGGAAGCGCCGTTGGAGACGATCGTCCCGTCTTCGCCCCAGTACCACTCACCCACGACGGGCGTACTGAAGATGAGGTCCACTTTCTTCACCGTTTCTTCGCCCAGATCCAGGTTCTTGAGGGTAACCCGGCCATAGGCCGTCAGATGGGAGAAATGAAGGTCCACTTCGTCCGGAAGGGAGGTCATCCCGTCGGACTTTGCCACCAACAGCTGGGCCGCCTCGTCCACGGACGTCGGAAGCGGAGTCTGCACCGCGGCGATGTTCACGCTCCAGGCCGTGCGGCTGGGGCTGATGGCCCGGGCGGCGGAAGCAGGAGAAACGGCATAGAAAGTATAGGGAGCCGTCGCCGTCGAGGCATCGAATGCCGCCTCGAAAGAGGCCGTACGGCCATCTGCCGAGATGGCGACGGCGGAGCCTTCCGCTTTCCCGTAATTCAGGGAAAGTAGGATTTCACGGTCATTCTCCGTCCACAGGGTCCGGTATACACCTTCCTCCGGGGCAGCGAAAGCCGTACGGGTTTCTTCAGTTCCGGCGTGGAAGCGGACGGTCTTCAGGGAAGCGGATTCCGGGACCTCCTGTTCCACGTTCCGGCAGCCAGCGAGGGCGGCCACGGCCACCAGCGCCATCAGGAATGATCTGCTGTTCTGTTTCATAGTCGTGTCCATCAATAATCCCCCCACGGATCGTCGATTCCGGGATCGATGTTCCCGTCCCCTCCACTCTGGAGGAAACTCAACTCCAGGCGGGTATCCACTACCCGCACGAGCGGAGTCTCGTACATTGTCTTATTCATTTCCATAACTTTGTCATTCTGCTTTGAGCACCAGACGGATCACTTCGGCGGATCCGTCCGGATAGGTCAGGTGCGCCTCCACCGTGTGGCTGCCGGCCGTCAGGGTGACGGAGCCGCCCTGGACGGCGCTGCCGTCAAAGACCCACGAGACCGTGGACGGCGCATCGTCCTCGTACCGGACGAGGGTCAGTTCGAACCGGTCACCGGCCTTGTAGGCCCCATTCCCCGGATTGGCGATATGGTTGAACCCGAGTTCGGGCTGGACACGCTCTCCGATGGCGGCGGAGAGGACAGGCGTGTAGTTTCCCAAATTGACCCAGGATATGGCCCGGCTGCCGTTGTAGGCTCCGTAATAACCCGCCTTGTCTGCCGTGCAGGACTGCACCGTCAAGGGCTCTCCGCCACTGCATCCCAGAAGGGCATACCCGACGTAGATGGAAGAGCCAGACGGCAGGCAGTACTCCTGGGCGACGACATTGACCGTATTCATCTCTCCCAGCCGGAGATTGTCCACCCGCTGGGTGAACTGGCGCCGGCCGCCGGATTCGACAAAGACATAAGCGGAGACGGCACCCGATTCTGCGGCAGGCTGGAAGGAAATGGACTTCAGCTGTTTCCCGGCATAAGGAGCCATCTCGTCCGCCGTCACCAGGATGGCGGCAGCGATGTCCGTCATATCCGCGCCGAAGACCGTCACCGGCCCGTCGGGGTCATACTTGATGAACGTCGCTTCCGGGGATTCCCCTTCCTTCCGGAGATAGATGTCCACGGACTCCACCTTCCGGCCCAGGGTAACCTCCGTTTCGGAGGGCTCGTAACCGCTGCAGGAGACCTTGACGGTATAGGTGGCATCGGCCAGGGCGGCGTCCAGGAAGGAGAAGGTTCCGTCCGCACCGGTCGTAGCGCTCTTTTTCAGCGAAGTGCCGGCGTAGAGTTCTACCTTGGCATCCCGGACCGGCTTGGCCGACGTGTTCATCACCCGGCCCTGGAGGCCCGGCGTAGTGGTGTAGGAGACGGTCAGGGTCACCTGGTCTCCGGAAAAGGCGATATCCGTGAATTTGAAGTCGGTCTGGACGCCCTCCCAGTCCACGGGGGTATAGCGATAGACCTTCCGGGTGCCGGGGAAAGGAATCCGGGACTCGTCATTGTAGTAGTACAGGGACTGCTGGTCGGCCGCCGGAATCAGATAGAAACAGGGGTGGGAGCCATTCTCATTGATGGCGTTCGTGGAGCGCCAGTTGTTCCACAGGCTTGCTGCCGAATAGGAATACTCGTACTCGGTTCCGTTCCATCCGGTCTGGACGATGGTAATCTGTCGCTGGCTCTTGTCCACATGGTACACAAGGAGTCCACCGCTGGGCAAGTAGCGGTCCCAGCCGGTCTTCGTGCGGCACTCCAGGAGGAAATACTCTCCGGCCGTAGAGGTCGGGACCTTGTAAGCGACCCGGTTCTGCACCGGAGCGATGGTCAGGGTCCCCTGCCGGTCGATCTCGGTCAAGCCGTCCATCCAGCCCAGCATCATCAGTTCCTCGGCGTTGAAATAAGGAGGTGTGCGGCCGTTGTTGTTGTAAGGGCCGCTGCACATCGTGGAATAGGTGTACAGGCCGCCGGCCTCGCCGTTGGTCGCATAATCCGTATCGTAGAAGTCCGGAAGGCCGAGGGAATGGGCAAACTCGTGGGTGGTCGTTCCGATGCCGCACATCCGCGTACCGGACGCCCCCTTGAGTTCAGACGTGCAGAAATAGGTGCCCAGGTACTTCCCGTCCAGGCGGGAACTGCTGTACACATTGCCCTGATGCGGCCAAATGTGCGTCGCATCCGCCCCTTCCGCCTGGTTGTAGCCGGCATAATACATCAACGTCATGTCGATGTAACCGTCACCGTCCGAATCGTATACGCTGAAATCCACCGAACTGTTCAGGGCACTGCACGCTTCCTGCAGGGCGCCGGAGGCGTTGTTGGCATAGGACGAACGGTTCTTGGAAAGGAGATAGGGGCCGTACACGTCAAAGACGGGGTCGTACAGGCCATGGGAATTCTCGACATAGAAATCGCGGACCGACCCGGTCCCGCCATTGGCCGAATACCCCTTCTCGTTCAGCAGGGCGTCGAAGGCGGCCTGGGGGCTGTCGACGGAGAACCGGTCATCCTGGAATTCGACCAGGATGACGGGAATCCGATGGGTTCCCTGCGTCAGGGACGAGGCCTTGGCGACCGCCTCGGCCCGCATCTGACGGGCGGCCCGCCGCGCTTCGGCGGCTTCGGCCCGCTGGGCGGCGGAAGGCATTTCGGCCGGATGGAAGAAGCCGTCCGCCCCGCGGGCGATGACCCGGCCGTTCTCGTCCGTTACATAGTGGAACCATTCGTCCCCGTGAACCTGGATGGTGATGATACTGCCGTCCGGCTGGGTCACCCGGATCTTGCCGGGATAGGCCGGGACCGCGGAAAGGATATGGAGGGCGCCCACGAGGAGCGCGAGGGTTGCAAGGATCTTCTTCATGGCTACTGGATGCAAACGATGAAACCGGTTCCGTTGCCCGCCATCAGCCAGGCCTTGCCGTCCTCGATATGGACGACCTGGACGGAAAGGTCGGAGAAATGGGTGGCCGCCTGCTTGACGTAGCGCGCCAGCCGGATGTCCAGCCGATCATTCTCCGCGATGGCTTCGGGAATACCCGTAACCTGGATGACCGTATAGGTGGAAGGTTCGTAGATGCGGAAGGCCGTCTCGCCGTTTCCGGTCCGGACGCTCAACTGCATCGATCCGTCCTCGTACAACCAGTCAGAGCCTTCGTAAGCGTACACGCCCGGCGTCGTATTCTTGATGAACTCCGCCACGGCGTCGTCACTGTTCTGGAGCTCATAAAGCCGGACGGGAAGGCCGCTCTCCGTCGTCTTCCGAGCCTGGAAAGCACGGACCGTAGACGTCGTATTGTACTTCAATTGCCGCTGGCGGTTTACGAGGGAGGCCTGGTCCTGATTGTCGAAGGTGATGGTCCAGTAATAGCCGGCCGCAGGCTCCGTACCGGCGTATAAGTTGGCGTTGGAGGTGTTGGTGTACAGATAACGTCCGTCGGCCTGGCGGATCAGCGTACCGCTTTCGCTTTCATAGAAGGTAAAGGCGTTTTCCTGGGAAGACAAGGTGATGATTCCGTCCTCTTCCTCCACATCCTCGCAGTACAGGCGTCCGTTCGTGGTCTCCGCAGGCAGTGCCTGGGCCATCCGGAGCGTCACGTTATCCTGGTCGTCGGTTTCCGCCGCCACCAGGATGTATTTCTTGCCAGGGGAGAAGGAGGAAACTCGCTTGAAGTAGTACGTGCCCACCGGATCCGGATCCGAAGGCTCCAGGGTGATGTTCAGCGTCTTGATCTTGCCGGCCGTAAAAGCGACAGGGCGGGTCAGGGTGATGGTGCGGACGTCTTCGTTCACGGTCAAAGTGAGCGTAGTACCGGCACCGGCGGTGAAAGGCTTGACAGCCAAATAGAAAATGGCATTCTCCTCTTTCTTCAGGGTGACATCGCCCTGAACCTTGAGGGAGGCCTCGTCAGAGGCCGACACGGCCGTGAACACGGGGCTGTCGCCGGTGACATCCAACGTGAAGGAACCCACGATGGACTCCGGGGCCCGGAAACGGACGTCGGTAACGGTGACCGTCCCTTCGCCCGGGTTGGTCACGTTGACGGCGATGACCGATACGGCCGGGGAAACGGAAAGGGCGGGCGTCACCTCGGCGGCAACGGCGGTGGCCTTGCCGGAAAGCGGGATGGCCTCACCGGCGAGATGGGCCATATTATCCTCGCCGGCCTGGACCTGGGCGGTGCCGGAGGGGGCTCCGACCGTCACGGGGACGGCTTTCGGGGACGTCGCGGCCGAAGCGTACGGATATACCAAGTACCAGTCGGATGCCGCAGTTACGGGAGAGGCGATGGTACCGGTGGCATGACCGGTTTCGATGTCATCGACCGTAAAGGCGCCGTCGGAGACAAAGGCCGACGCACCGGCTGTTGCATGGAAAAGGCTGAAACGGTCCCCTTCCACCCACAGGGTGGACAGGCCGTCATTGACGGTCCGGGTGTCCGCCTGCGTGGCAAAGACCTCGAAGGAAGCGCCGGCCGGAACGGACATCTCGACTTCCTGGACCGAAGCACATCCGGTCAGGAGAAAGAGAAGTGCCGCGGCCGCCGGTCTGGCTATGTTTTTGAAGACTTTCATAATCAATATGCAAAGATTGCAAATATATGAAAAAAAAGGCGGACCACCAAGGTCCGCCCCTTCAGAATGCATGCCAGGGCCTATTCTGCCGTGATTTCCAGCTCAACGACCTTCCGTTTGCCTTCCGTCGTGGTGAAGTGGGCTTCAATCACGTGCGCACCTGCCGTGAGCGTCACGGACGTTCCGGACACGGCCTCGTCATCCAGGAACCAGGAGATGTCCGTCCCGGGCTTGCGGGCACCGGATGTCTCCACCAGCGTCAGGGCGAACACGTCACCGGCGCTATAGGTACCGTTCTTGGGATCGGCAATGTAGTTGTACCCCGTATCGGGAGCCTCGTAGTCGCCGATGGTGAGCGTGAAATCGAAGATAACGTCCCAACTGTACCGCTCGCCGGTAGCTGTGAGGCTGTACTCGGACACGAGGCCGTCATACGGCCAGCCGACGGCCCAATCGTAGTAATTCTCATCCTCATCGGTCTTGTAATAAGCGCCGAAAGAATAATAGTAATTTTCGTATAAATAACCACCCTCGCTATATCCAACACCCGCAAAGACATCCTTGTTGAACGGAATAATCAGCTCCTGGTCCCGCAAATCCACGGTGGTGTACCCACCCACGGTCAGCGCATCCGAATCCACGGCGACGGTCGCTTTCCTTTCGCTGTCATAATCGATGATGACATTGACGCCCTTGTATGTGGTGCTCTCATCTCCATAGAGGAAGAAAGTTATCTCCTTGATTTGCTTACCGGCATACTTCCCGATCTCGGAGGCAGGATACAGGTTCTGCCCCGTGATCGAATTGATAGAAGCACCAACGTAATACTCGTCCTCCTCCGTCAGGATATCCGTCGGCCAGGCATACAGGGTGGAGGGTGCCTCTTCCCCTTCGCGCATCAGGTAGAAAACTACAGACTCGATCAGGCTGGTCACCGTTACCGTTTGCTGCTGACGAACATACCCGTTCAAGGACGCCTCGACCTGGTAGGTCCCGGCGGGGACTTCGATCAGGAAACTGCCGCCGCTGTCCGTCTCGGCGGAATAAGAGGCGGCCGCCCTGGTGGCAGGCAGTCTGTTCTTCCGGGAAGGCCGGAAAAGCATTCTGACCTTGTTTAACAGGGACGTTCCTTTCCCGGCATCCAACTTGGCCGGAGCGTTGGACACGCCCGATCCGGGCACGACCGTCATGGTCACGCCGGCGAGGGGATTACCGTCGGAATCCATGACCTTTCCGGCAATTCCCAACGTGTTGGAGTTGACGACACTGAATGTCGTCGTCCCGTTGGAATAGAGGATACTGGACAACTGGAAACCGCTGCTGTTCCCATCCCACGCAACCGGAGAATAGCTCTTATAGCTCGATCCGAAAAGCATATACTTTGCCGATCCGGTATACACGCTGAGCTGCGTCGGATTGGAGGCCGGAATGACATAGCAGCAAGGGTGGGTGGCATAGGAATTCACATAATTCTGGCTCCAGACGGAAGCCGCCGTCACGCTGCCCTGGATTTTGTTGGTGGATTTGTCGACATGGTAGACCAGCAAACCCGTCGGCAGAGCCGAATCCCATCGGGTGCCGCCGCGGGTCTCATAGACGAAGTATTCGTTCGAGACCTTCGTCTTGGTCATATAGGCCGAATACTTCTGGGCGCCCTCAAAATTGATGGACGACAGGGAATAGGACCCATTGCCGGCGATTTCCGGGATGGCGTCCAGCCAGCCGATCTCCATCAGCTCTTCCGCATTCAGGTACGGCGGGACCGTCGACTCGTAAGTGCCGTTGTAGCTGCCGGAGGCCATCAGGTCGAAACTGTACATGTTCGCCGACTCCGTCGAGGAAAGCCCTTCCTGGTAACGCACGTCGTAAAAATCCGGAAGGCCGAGGGTATGGGCGAATTCGTGGCAGGTCGTGCCGATGGAGCACATCGTATCGCCGGAATAACCCTTCAGTTCCGAGGTGCAGAAATACTTGCTCACCGTCTTTCCGTCGAATTTCTTTCCCAGGGAAGACACGTCGGAGGCATGGGACCAGATATATTTGTAATACTGGGATCCCGAAGGACACTGCGCCTCATCATAACCGCCATAATAGAAGATGACGAAATCGATGGCGCCGTCTCCGTCATTGTCGTACTTGGAAAAATCCACCTTGCCGTCCAACTGCTCCATGGCCTCGGTCATGGCCGTATAGGCCAGCGCATCGTTGTTGCTTCCATAATGGGAAAGCGTATTCTTCAGCGTGACAGGCTCCAGGACGTCAAACTGCGGAGTAAACTTGCCGAAGGAGTTCTCGTTGTAATAGTCGTAGACCGACCCGATGGCATGGTTGTCAGAATACCCGGGCGTATTGAGCATAGCGTCAAACTGGGCCTGCGTCTTGGTGAACTTGACATCAGAGAAACCGACAAGCAGGACGGGAATCCTCGGAGAGCCGATATTATTGGACGACGACGCCCTCAGGGCCTCCATGTTCCGGGCACGCCGGATCGAGGCCTCTTCTTTTTTCATCGCCATGGCCGACAGTTCGTCCGAACTGGCGGCAACCACATAACCCTCCTCATTGACCACGACGATATTGCCGCTGCCGTCGGTCATCCAGTGATAAAACTCGTCACCGTGGAGGTAAATCCCGATCGTGGTACCGTCAGGCTGGGTATAGGTAATCCTTCCGGGACGGGCCGGAGCGGCCGTCAGGGAGAGGGTGCACAGCATCAGCAGAATGCTTGTTACGATAGTCTTTTTCATGATCTTCCCTCCTTATTTCTTGACGATGAAACCCTTGCCGCCTCCGGCGGACAGCCACACCTTGGGACCGTCCACCTTGACCACGGTCACGTTGTAGTCCGTATCGGACTGGTTGCGGCCGGAGATGAGGTTGTAGTTGAGCGTGAAAGTCTCGCCCTTCGCCGGGCTGGTGGGGATGCCACCGAACTCGGCGACCTCGAACGTGGCCGGCGACAGGATGGCGAAAGTGACCGTTCCATCGTTCATGTACTCGCGGCTCAACTGGTCACCCGCTCCGTACACATGGTTGCTGCCAGCCAGATAAGCGCCGTAGACCTCCTGCTTCAGGATCGGGTCATTGTCGATGTCGACGCCGGATTCCTTGCGGAAGATATATGTTCCTTTGGTTCCCGTCGTCGTACTGTCCCAAGACGTCCTGGAAGAACTCCTGTAGGTCGCAAAGCGGTCGCTGTTGAAACGGATGTGGCGGTAGTATGTACTTCCACTGCTCGATACCGTGCTGTAAGTCGATATGACGGCGAGCCCGTCCGAAATCGAAATCCTCCAATTGTCGTATCCGTTATTGTTGTTTCCCGTCAAAAGGTAATTGTTTTTACCGCTACTCGTGGCCGCCAAATAACCTTCCGACGAATTGGTCGCATCCTTCAGGCGGAAGCAGGACGAATAGGTTCCGGATCCGGCCACAAGAATCAGATGTTCGACCTGGGCCGACGGATTCTTGATAACCTTCTGACCATCGGAATCTTCAGCAATTTCGACCGAAGTATATCCGCGATAATTATCATACTGCGTCGTGCTCATCGCATACGCCGCCCCGGCCGTGGCGGAATTGGCGATGATGATCTCATCGTCCGCAGCGAGCGTCGAGGCGTCGGTCACGAGCACCCAGCGGTCGGCGACCGGGGTGAACACCGCGCTGGACATATTGACCGCAAACTTGGAGACGCGGCCGGCCTTGAAAGCGAGCTTTCCCTCACCGATTTCCACCGTCCGGGAAAGGACGCCGGCCGACGTGTTCACATCGACCTTGAGCGTACCGCCACTGAGGTCTGCCGGCGCGCAGGCAAACCAGATGTCGCTCATGACGCCGCCTTCCATCGTGAGATTATCCGGCAGCAGGGTCACCGTGCGGGAAGAGGAACTCTCCTCCAGGGAACCGTCCTCAAAATGATAGTAGAACCGTCCCGCGAAAGGAGTGCTGGCAGTCAGGTCGATGGACTGCAGCATCGCGTCCTCCGGCAGGGCCATGTTCTTCAGGGTCAACTTGCCGTATGCCGTCACGTGGGAGAAATGAAGGTCGACACTGCTGAAATCATCGATCGACTCGGCCTCCTGCATGGCAGCCATCACCTGCGCAGCCTCGTCGCAGGAAGCCGCGAGCGGAGTCTGCTCCGCCGCAATGTTGAAATGGAACCCACCGTGACTCGTTGCCGTGCCGACATAAGCCGAGAACGGACTCATTGCATAGAACGTATACGGCGCCACCACCTCGGACTGGGAGAAATCGGCATCGAAGGTCGCCGACTTGAAATCGTCGGCCGGATGGACCTCCGCCCCCTTCGCCCCGTTCAGGTTCAGCGAAACGGCGATCTTGCTGTCATTCTCCGTCCACAAAGTGGGGTAGGACGTAGCGCCGCCGGCGGTTTCCGCCTCGCCGAACGCCGTCCTGGTTTCAATCTCATCCGCCACGAAATGGACCGGGTACATCTTCTCGGCCCGGGCAGCCTTCTGGGCCGGATCCTCTTCCGTCACCTTGCAGCCCACCGTGGCCACAAGCAGGACAAGGGCTGTCCATGAAAACTTTCTCATCATATTCCCCTTGTTCTAAAATTCATCGTAATCATCCTCTTCCCCCGGAGCAAGCTGCTCCGAGAGGATGGCGGTTTCCAGAGACAATTTCAACTCTTCCGCTTCCGGGGCCTCATAGGGGCTCCGTGTGGACCGTTTCGTTATTTCCATATGCTTGTGCTGTAAAAAAAGCCCTTCCTAAAGGAAGGACCGGATGCAAATTAAAGAAATATTTAAATAAAAACCAAATCCGGCTGCAGGCGAATCCCCAGTCTGGCGGGGCGAGGGGGGCTGCGGCCCGTTATTAAGCGGGGCGCGGGCCTTGTCAACGACAATTACCCCCCGGTTTTGTCGTCGAGGTACCAGTAAGCCCCATCCTCGACGACGTTTTTCCCCGTATTTGTCGTTGAGGCGAGGTAATCGGCGGCCTCAACGACATTTTAAGTCGGTTTTGTCGTCGAGACACAGGTTATCACCACCTTCGACAACAAAGTCCCCCCATTCTTGTCGTCGAGGCGGGGCTCCGGAGGAGAAATCATCGATAAGAAAAGCGTAAAAAACGTTAATTTACATACGGAAACGTTAAAACTTGCGGAGGGGGCATTGACACGATGGGGGATTTCGGTTATGTTTGCGCCATGAAAAAGTTTGCATCAAAACCGCAGTGGCGGAGCGAGGGGGAGTTGGAGCGGCGGTTTCTGGAGAGCGGGCCGTTCTTTCATCTTCATACGGAACCATTGACTTCGGACATGATTTTCAAGCAGGAGGCGGAATACATCATCGCCCTCTTGTATGTGGCCGTCGCGGCCTGGGCGGCGGGGGTCCAGGTCGTGGCTTATGCCTTGATGAGCAATCACTTCCATTTCATCCTCCAAGGGACGGAGGCGCAATGCCTGGATTTCTGGGAACGATTCGAACGGCGGCTTTCCCTCTTTTTCACCCGGCATGGGCGGTCGAATGTGCTGAAAGGGATCCCAAGGCCCACGCCGACGCCCATCACGACCCTGAAGCAGTTCCGGGACGAGGTCGTCTACGTGGTCCGCAATCCCTTCGTCGTCCAGAAAGGGATCAACCCCCTCGCCTACGAGTGGTGCTCCGGGTTCCTCTATTTCAATCCGATGCTGTCCTGGATGCGGCCCAGACCTGCGTCTTCATTGACCTGCCGGGAAAAGGCCAAACTGCTCAAATCGAATGACTTGCGCCTGCCGGAAGGCCTCTCGTTCCTCGACGGCCGCGTCTTCCCGCCCAGTTTCGTGAACTACCGGCTGGTGGAAATCCTGTTCGGCAATGCCCGGGCATTCGTCCTCCACGTGTTCAAAAACGTGGAAGCGCAGGTAGAGACCGCCCTTCGATTCGGGGAAAGGCCGTTCCTGGGTGACGATGAACTGCTTCCCGTCGTTATGGGCATCTGCGACAAGGAGCTCGGGACCAAAGGGACCTACGGCCTGACCGAGGAACAACGATATGCCCTGGCCAAAAGACTCAAGGACGACTACTACGCCTCTAACGGCCAAATCGCCCGCCTCACCCACCTCCCGCCATCGAAGGTCGATGCCCTCTACCCCCTTTCCGCCAAGAACCAATACGAATAATACGCAGTAGGCTTGATGTCGATGGCCCTTCGAACGACAAATAACGTCGAATTTGTCGTCGAGGCGGGGAATTTGGCAAGGTCGACAACAAATATCCCCGGTTTTGTCGTCGAGGCAGGGAATCTGGCGAGGTCAACGACAATTATCCCCACTTTTGTCGTCGAGGCGAAGAATTCGGCGGGGTCAACGACGAATAATGCCGATTTTGTCGTCGAGAGGAAGGGCGGCTAAAGGGCTGGATGGCTAATTGACCGGCCGATTGCCCACCAAGAGGCCGAAACCGGGACGGCGAGGCGCGTCGGGAACGGGAAGGAGGGCTGGAGACGCTGAGGGAGACACTCCTCCGGTGGGACGACCGGTCTCGACCGGGTTGCCGCCGTCCGCAGCGCGAGTGCCGCCCGAAACAGGGCCGCCGTCCGCAGCGCGGGTGCCGCCCGAAACAGTGCCGCCTTCCGCAGTGCGAGTGCCGCCCGAAACAGGGCCGCCGTCCATCAGGGCGAGGGCGGCGGAGAGCAGGGTCTCGTCCGGGTCGCCGAGGGGGTGGCCGTCCAGGGGGTCGTCGTCCAGTTCCACGTCGGGGGCGATGCCGTCGGGCATCGAGAGGGTGACGCCGTTGCAGTCGGCGTAGCGGGCGTACATCACGTAGAGGCCCCAGTTGTCCAGGTGGGGCTGGGCACGCTCGAAGTCACCGTCTTTCAGGTACTTTTTCACGGAGTCCAGCCAGTTTTCGGCATTAATCAGGAGACCGGCGCAGTATTTTCCGTAGGTCCGGTTGCCGACGAGGATGACGTCCATATAGGGCTTGAGGCCGCAAATGAGGCTTTCCGAGGCCGAGGCACTTCCGCCCGTGACCAGGACGTACAGGCGCTTCAGGTCCGGATTGCAGCCTTTCGTGGTGACGACCTGGAGGGCATCGTTGACATGGAAGGTGAATCCCGTATCAAAGCAGGTAGGCTTGTCGTCCAGCTCTTCCGCCAGGCTTTCGTTGTAGACTTCCCGGGAAAAGACGCTCTTCGCCTCCACCTCCCGGACCGGGGCCAGCATCGACGCCAGGACCGTCTCGGCGGTCACGTAGCCGCCGCCGTTGTAGCGAAGGTCCAGGACCAGGTCGTCGATGCCTTCCTGCGTAAAGCTCCTGAAAACATTGGAGAGTTCTTTGCAGGAGTCGAGGGTGAAGGACGTGTAATGCAGATAACCCACTTTCCGGCCGTCCGGACGGTCCAGGATGCGGACCGTGTGGACGGGATTCTCGTACATGTCGACCGCCGTGACCGTAAGGCCCGCGCCGCCGTCCAGGCCCAGCCGGACCGTCCCGCCCCCGAGAAGGGTGCTGCGGACAAGGTCCCGATAATTGTCCGGGGTCATTTCCCGGCCGTCCAGGGTCAGGATCACATCCCCGCGCCCGAGTCCGGCCTTCGCCGCCGGCGAGTCTGCATAGACATAGGTCACCACCGCGCAGACTTTCTGGCGGTTCTTATCGACATAATACAGGCTGAAATCCATCCCCAGGGTCCGGGTATAGCCGGAGATGCCGCCCTTCATCGCCGCGAAATCATCCGTCAATTCCGTCCAGCGGTCGATGTCCTCCCCCGCCGCATCCTTGTACCGGATGGCGGCAATCTTCGCAATCGGCTCCTCCCAGTTCTGCCACGCGTCCATCGCCGGCGAAATCTCGTCGCGCCACAGGTAATACGTGTCCATCACGTCCCAGGCGAACATATTGACGTCCTGCCGCAGTGCCCGGGTCTCCGGGTCCAGCCGCTTGAACTCGTCCGGCATCGGTTTCCCGCAGCCGGCGAGCAGCACCGCCAGGAGGGCAATGCCCCAGTTGACCTTGATTCCCATAGGGGCAAAGATACATTATTTCGCGGACTATCCGCGCTTTCAGAAGCCGACTTTCACGCCGAAAAGCACGCGCCGGGTGGAGGGATAGGTAGCCGATTCATACCCGAACCCTTGCCAGGCGAGGGCCAGTTCCGGATCGGTGCCCGGATAGCGCGTGAACAGGAAGGCGTTTTCCATCGATGCGAACAGGTCCAGCCGTACCCCGCGGAACGGGAAAGCATAGTCCAGCCGGATTTGGTCGATGCGGAAGAAGGATGCGTCAAGGACGGAATACGGGGAGCGGAGGAAATCAGGGCCATCGACAATGGCATATTTCCCGTCCGGATTGTTTACTGTCCGATAATCTTCCAGATAATACCGGGACAGGGCATCGTAATCATCGTGATGCAGGATCGTCTGCCCGCGGTCGCCGTGTCCGGAGACGGTCAGCTGCCAATGCTTCCAGCCCAGCGCCATCCGCAGTCCGCCGGTCATCGACGGGAAGGCGGAGCCGGTCCAATACCCGTCAGCGTAAGACGGATGACCCGTTTCCGGATCAAACGGGATCACATCGCGCCCGCCCAGGGGTTCGCCGTCCTTCAAGCACACGGGAACACCCTCATACCAGGAAAAATAACTGATTCCTTTCAGCCCGTCTTCGAAGGTTACCTGGTTCTTGTAAAGGGTCATATAAGCGGAAAGCGCATAGCGAAGCGCCCCCGCTTCGCCCCGAAGGTCTGCGGACAGCTCCACGCCCCGGTTGCGGAGGTCATAATACCTTTTACTTCCCGTAATCAGCTTGTTCTCAACGTCCGGACCGGTATAATAGCCGGCATAATAGCCGGTCAGGCCGTCGTCATGGATGAACCACGAGGCAGACAGGTCCAAGGCCGCCTTCCCCCACTGGAAGCCGAGTCGGGATGTCAGATCCCGGTGGCGGGCATCCGTGGAGGAGGCCGAGTTGAATACCCAGCCCGCCCTGGGCATCAACCAGCGGCTGGCGTCCAGCATGGGAATATAGGGATCCGTCTTGGACCAGGAGGCCTTCACGGACCAGTCCTTCCACCACGCCGGCAGGACTCGCTGCAGCAGCGGCTCCTCGGCCAGGTTCCATCCCAGCGTAACAGCCGGGATGCGGTATCCTTCGCTGGAGAAGAGCTTCTGCTCCCAGGCCCGATAATAGGAGAATCCCGCTTCATACCGGCCTTTCCAGTCGTAGCCCACCGACAGGACCCCTTCCTTCCATTTCGTTTCGGGGGTATTGACCCCGATGCTCGTCAGCCCGCTGGCCTCAAAGCCGGCAATACTTCCTCCGGCTTCCAGAAATTTCTCATACGCCGGATCCAGGTACTTCTCCACCACCTGTGCATCATTTCCGAAGGTAAGACCGTATTCCGTTATATCACAGGCCCCTCCGATGACATGGTTGTCCTGCTTCTCCTTCATCCGGCGGAACGTCCCGTCCACGCGGAGCCGATGGCCCCGCCAGGTTCCGCTCCATCCCGCTTCGGCCCCCCACTGAAACCATTTCTTCCCTTCGTATCCGGCCTTGGCCGTCAGCCGGTCCGCGTAGCTCTCAGAGGGATAATCCTCCCAGTAAGCATAGAAAGGATCCGCTTTTCCTCCGGCAAATCCGCCAAAGCCCCGGACGTACAGGCCCGGAAGCGGACGGATTTCCAGTTTCCCTTGCACAACCGTTTCGGAGAAATCCGTACGGTCCGTAAACTGAGTGACGGAAAACTCCCTTCGGGTATCAATCGGCCGGGAAACGAGATACGTCGGCAACCATGGGGTCACCCCCCTGCTGACCGCGGATTGCCCCCATCGACCCGTCGTCTCCAGCGACAGCCACCGGACCGGACGGTATTCGGCCGACCAGGACGCCGCATAGCGACGGTGGGTATCGACCTTGCCGGGATAAGGGCCGTCATTGTCCAGGAAGGAAAACCCGGCATAGGCCGACAACTTCTCCCCGCCATACTGCGCAAACAGATGATGCCGCTGCAAGAAAGTCGATTCCGGGAAAAACGGGTCCGGTTCCCGGTAAGCGGTTCCGGAGTAACGGTAAGGGTCATACCGCTGCCAGTCGGCCAGGGTCATCCGCTCCGGCACATACGAAAGGCGCTGCACCCCGCCCACGAAGTCATACCCCGCATGGAACCCTTTCTGAGAAGCACGGCGGGTGGTCACAACCACGACACCGGCCGCGGCATCCGGTCCCCACAGGCCCATCGCCGCCGCATCCTTGAGCACCTCGATCTTCTCGATCGACTCGGGCGCAATCCCGTCCAGCGTCCTCCGCCGCATCCCGTCCACCACATACACCGGCTCGATTCCCGGCAGCACGCCGAGCCCCCGGATGTGGATCGTCGGCGTCATCCCCGGCGCCCCGGGCGAAGAAATCACCTCCACCCCGGGCTCGCGGGCCGTGAGCATCTCCAGCGCATGCGTCCCGAAAGGACGGACGTCCTGAAGGGTATCTGCGGGCTCCTGCGCCCAGGCAGCGATGGCTCCTGTAAAAAGAGCAAAGGATATGAACAGTATGTTTCTCATAAGGCTATGGATTAGATTGCAAATCATAGTATGGCCGCTGCGCCCGGATTTCCGGGGGCAACGGCTTGTAGTCGCCGTCATATGCTTCCCGCAAGTGCTGACAGTGGTCCAGCGGCACCTGCGTCCTTCGCCAGGTACCACAAGTGTACGTACGACGGCCCTGACGCTCCCGGAGGAAGCCCCGTCGGGGTGTAGTAGCCTGCGTCTGTGTGGATCATCGATTTCATTCTGATTCCCGATAATAATCAAGATATCTATCCAACACCGGATGTGGTTTTTTTGACATATATGGCGAGCCTCCACGACCAATGGTCAGAAGATTGGCCTCGGACAATAAATTGATTTCTTTTATTACTCCAGAACCATATTCTATTATCAATGTGGCTTCCGGATAATACTTCCCAGGTTTTTGTCTACAACGATTAATCTCGTTGAGAACACTCTGCCAGTCTTTATTATCTATATCTATACATATGTTTGTACTGGTACTATCCTCTACAAATCTCTTCAAACCAATATAAGCGATATCTTCTGTACAAAGATTGAAACGCTTTCCGCAACTGCAAACAATAATTACACATGTCATTAATGCTACACGTTGAACAATAATGGAAACTCTTTTATAAGCCTTTGATAATACCGGGAAGAAATCTTTTATTAACATTTTTGCCTGGATCTTTTACTATTGAAGCATTATTTAACGATGCGGCTTCTCGGAACAACGCGTTTGGTGTAGTTGCTCTCCAAATTAACAATAATTCTTGGCCAGAAACTTTTTCATTTGAGATAGAATTAACACCTATTTTTGCGAAATCCGAACAATTATTGAATAAAGCATTGTAATTTGAATTCTGTTTTGCTATTGTTGACAAATTCTCTTTTGCGATAGAGTCGACCTCATAACTGGTTTTAAATTGAATTACTCCCTCCGGTTTTCTATTTTCGTTACCAGTAAAATCTGTTTCGATTGCATCATGGAGAGATAACAATCTTTTGTGATAATTTGCGGGCACATCGTCGCGGAAATTATTAATGCCAACGGACTCCTGTGGCCATAAATCATAGATTGTTACTGTACCATCAGGAACATATCTGGTTTTCTCTTTTCCGTTTTTATCCTTGTATTTTTCTTGTTTAAAGTTCTCGACTGCAAAAGCCGCATGACCCACTTCACCGTCATCCGTTCTCCAAATAATAAGATAAGAATCCTTCCCGCTCGGATCCACCAGATTCACCGGATTCCCCGCACAATACGCATACGGACTGATACTGTAATACTTCTCGCACAGCGGATCCATGGTCGTGAAGCGGTGGAAACTTGGCGAGAGGTATCGCGCCTCGAAGTCGTAGGTCGACGTGGTGGCATTCCGCTCCTTTCCGCCGTAGCGGTACGGACTGTCGTAGTCACCAATAATAGTCAGACCGGATTGATTTGTGACGGAGATAGCGATCTCTTCACCGAAAGGATCGTAATCCTTCCACCCAACCATACTGCCTCCCGCATCCGTCAGCACCCGATTGTTCCCCAGGTGGTCCTTCAGGTACCACAGGTGTACGTACGACGGCCCTGACGCTCCCGGAGGAAGCCCCGTCGGGGTGTAGTAGCCTGCATCTGTGTGGATCATCGTAACCATCCCGTTTTTCAATGCGATAATTCGCTGCATAAAAAGCTCTGGATTCTAACTTCTGATAGTGGTGACTTAATCAATTATCTTGCAATGCTGTAATGAAATGCTTTCAAGTCTGATCGGAAAGCCGTATTTCTTTTGATAAAAGAATGGCATTGATAATCTGCAGTACGATTAAGGCAAGATCGTTAACACCCCATAGCAATACATAAATATGTGCGAAATTCGTTGCCTTGGAATTAACTACTCCTAAAGTGTCGAAAAACCACCCATGTATGTATCCATATACGATAAACAGACCGGCAACTACATTAAGAACAATGTGCAATATCGGGTAGATGATTTTTGTCTCCTTGTATAAAGGGAAGATATTCCTTTTCTCATAATCCACCACAACGCACCTCCTTATGTTTCTCATAAGAAGCCATATGACAGTTCCAATATCAGCAGCAATGACTACAAATAGGATCAATGGCAAAATAAAAGTCAAAGAAGGGAAAACGCCATAAAATAATGTCCCTTGAATTAGAAGAAACAGCAAAGCTCCTGCCTCGAAGTATAATAAGATTGTCGTTATAATTATAAATAAAAACTTGCGGCCATTAATCATTCTGCTCATTATAAAGGTATTCATTAATGATTCTCATAATCTCCCGCCAATATAGGTCATTGATCATCGATTCTGTATGGCTATTACCGATGCCTTGTTGAGGTAATTTTACTGTCTTTGCATTTTTAATACTCCCTTTACTATTAATACGATAGTTCAAAACAAAATCTTCTTTCGTTTGAATGTCAATCGTCAAGACATCCGAAGAATTCTTGGCTTCAATATCCGCGGCTTGGTAAGGAGAAAAATGGAGCATGTAATCAACGGTAAGTCCTTGTTCTCTTAGATAATCAGCCATTCCTTCAGCAAAGGCAGCCCCCATACTGTGCGTAACAAACTTGATTGATTCTCCTTCTTTTAGCCCTTCAGCGAGTCGCGAAAAATGCCTTCTTGCATACCTATAACCTCGATTACGTCTTTGATTGGCGCTACTCGTTATTATATGTTCAATTGCCTCAAAAACCACATTTTGATCATTGAGGGTTTCTTTTGCTTTATCAACAGTAGTCGGATGCCAATAATCCTTGCCTGGGACTAAGTAATTAGCAAGACCCCAGTAATACCTGGAGAGTCCATTAACGAATACAATCTTTTTCCCTTCTGAATCAATACAATTCACCGGATTCCCCGCACAATACGCATACGGACTGATCCCGGGATACTTCTCCGCCAGCGGATCCTGTGTAGTCCATCGGGCAAGGAACGGGTCGTACATGCGTGCGCCGAAGTTGAGCCAGTCCAGCGAGATGCCTTCTTTCTGCTCTTCCTTCCCCGCGAAACGCCAGCGGTTCCCGGTAGCCTGCGTTCCTCCTGCCATGCGCAGGCCGAAGGGATAGTAGTCGCTACGCTCCAATACGGTACCGCTCCCGTCCGTTATCAGCCTTGTGCTGCCCAGATGGTCACGAGTGTAATACCGCACGTCCGAACCCGTACCGGTGGTCGAGGCGTAGATCCTCCCCGCTGCAAAGTCTGTGCTTTGAAGCGTTGTCGAAAGGGCTTTTCTATACACCAATGAGCCCATACTCAGGTTTCCGGTGTAGTAATCACTGACCTTTGAAAACATACCCACACTGGTTCCGTCTGCAAGATACAAAAAAACCGCCTTTTCTGTATCGTCATTGGATGCCAGGGTTATTCTATCGGGCAGGTTCAGAACATTATATGAGACCTTCACTCCTTTCCGGCCGTCGAGAGAGAGATTGCCGCTGCCATCGTGAGTATATGTGCTTTGCACGTTATTGTCAAGGAGAGAACTCAGGGTATTCCCCTGGTAGGTATAAGCGAGCTCGTTCTGTATCTCCCCAATGGGATTGTACCTTGTCAACGTTTTGAGATTCCCGTTCCTGTCGTAGGTGATGCCGGTCTCTGCCAAAGCAAGCGTATTGGGTTGCATGGCGGACAAAAGCCTTCCCATACGGTCGTAACCGAATGCGTAGGTATGTGACGCTGATCCGTCGGCCCAATCTATCGACGCGATGTCTCCGTCGTAACGTGGAGAAGAAGACGGTGAATCCCAATAGTGATAGTGTTGGGTGTACAGCGAGTCGGACGTTGCCGTATCTACAGCGGCTATATCCTTAACCCAGCCTTGCGAGGTATATTCTTTTCCCTCCTCGATGCCGTTTCCGTAGACAGCCCCCGTTTGGCGTCCGACCTCATCATACGTGTACTGTACCGTTGCCGGAGTTCCATTGTTAAGCGTGACCGTTTCGGACAGCACCCTCCCTCGGGAATCGTACACATATTCTGTCCGTTTGATGTCGTCTGTTGTATCCGTGGAGGAGGTCCTGTGCGCCTCGTGAATTACAAGCGGATGGCCTTGGAAGTCATATTTGACGCTGGTGCGGCTGATGCCCCCGAGAACGTTTCTTTCTACCGTCTGGATGACCCGTCCTTTTTTGTCATAGTGGAAGGCCCGTTCGATATATGATCTTCCGCCGGTGACATCAGAAGCGGCGAGCCCCAGGATCGCTTCTTTTTCGTATATTTTCATCCCACGTGAAGTTGTGTCCAGGTCGGCAAAAGACACTACTCCAGAGACAGGTAAAAAATAAAAGATAAGTTGAATGCTGAATTTCCCAGTCCCCAAACCTGTCGTTCCGGTCCGGTAATGGTCACAACCGTAACGGACTGTCTCCAGTTCCTGCACGAAGGAGAAATAGTTCGTGGAGAGGGGAACCCGCCAATCCGTGCAGCCCCCCAGGGCTGGGTAGGTGTTGTCGAAAGACGAAGCATTATACAGGTCCTGGATACTGTCACGGGAGAGCGTAGAAGAGACTATCGTTCGGTTGATCTCCCGATTGGCATTGTCGTAGATGTGATACATCCAGCGGTTATCGGCTCTCAAGGTCGAATCCTGCTGGAGCACCATCCTTCCTCCCTTGTCATAGACGAAGTACTCCCATCCGCATCCGGGGCGACGGGAGCCGGTAATACGATTGTCCGTATCATACTCATATACAGTCGCCCACTTCGAAGCGAAGGCGGCATCGGTATAA
This sequence comes from Bacteroidales bacterium, assembly GCA_017439305.1. Classification (GTDB taxonomy): domain Bacteria; phylum Bacteroidota; class Bacteroidia; order Bacteroidales; family UBA932; genus Cryptobacteroides. The sequence continues at coordinate 127,416 of JAFSJK010000068.1, forward strand.
AGGGGAGAGGCAGGCCCTAAAAGGACGCTTCCTTCAGGTGATACGACCCAGGCCAGGCGGTCATTTGCGTCGTAAATATAGTAGGTGTCGGCATAAGTGGACTCGCCCGTCCAGTCTCGGGACAGCAACAGTTTTCCCCTTTTATCCGTGTATGAGTCATGACGCTTGCCGTCAGCTGTGATGCGGGTCTCCCGAAGCAGGGAATTGTTGGAATAGGGATAACCTACCGACAGCGACTTGCCGTCAAGGGAGAGATTCATCCTGAAAACGTACGGAAAACCGGACGTATTTGATCCATATGTAATACTCGTGTATCGCTCGTCTTCGCGGAACACTTTACCCGGAAGCATCTCAAGCGCAGGCCGGTTGCTCGCAAATCCGTCGAAGCGGGTTTCCTGATAGGGGTAATCTGCGTCATCTGCGCCATAAAGATTCTCATATCTGTATGCGGCGGCGGGGACAGGCTCTATGGCTCCATTTCCATTGACAGCCACATGCGGAAGATAGGTTCGGGAATCCGTCCGGAAAAGGCTGTCCCGGTGTACATATGTTACGATACTCTTACCGGAAGGCGAGGCTGAGACCGCTATGTTCTGTTCGGGCAGTCCCAGCCCATCGTAGTATACGATGTCATGGACATAGTCATTTCCCCCTGTCCCCGTATAGGTTCGGGAACGAACCCAATTGGCCTGCGTGGTAAGATAATCCTTTGGAATATCAATGAAGATTTTCCTCATCCCATGGGTACCCATACAGTGCAGTTCCAGGGACTCCGTATCGCTGGCAGCGATGGTTATGTAAAAGGATGTGACGAGATTACTGACTGCTGTGACATGGAGTGTTTCAAAATGGTCAGGTCCCAATGCTTGCAGGAAAAACTGACTCAATTCATTCTCATCCATGACTGTGGAAGCATTATCCCACCGAATCGACATGGGCCCCGTATATGGATTCTGAAGATGCACCACCTCGCCGGGAGGTCCTTCCAAAGTCCCTTTCCCTCGCAAGTCGATGGTTACTGTCTGGAACGAATACCCCGTGCAGATTGAGCAGCAAAGACTGACAATCAGGGAGATTGTTCTCAATAGTATAGTTTGCTTTTTCATTTCACCGTCATCGTTATTCGGTAGAATAATCATACTCAACAACCGGGTTGTCATCCGGCCCTGTAACACCTGTCAATTGGCCGTAAGTGTTATAAGAATAGGATGTCTTTCGACCTGAAGGATCTGTTACTTCGCTGATTCCGACGAGGATTCTGTACTTCCAGTTCGTGAAGAGGACGCGAGGTACATTTCTGAAAGCAGATGCATTGGATTCTGCTATTCCGGACCATCCTCCGTCAAATTGGTTAAAACTGGTGTGAAAACGCTGATTCAAATCCTGAATCCTGCAGTTAATAAACCTGGCGACAGGATACAAACCTCCATACCCCCAAAAGTATGTGGTATAAATGCCGTTGGCGTCCTTTATTTCCATGGGCCTCCCGTACCGGTCAACGTTTGTAATTGTTGTCTTGGGCTGCCAAGTTACGGAATAAGGCGAATAAAACCGTTCCGTCGATGATACAACCGCTGAGGAAAGGACTGATAATACCGGTAATACCTGTCCGTTTATTGATTTCAACATGAAATCCTGTTTTGTCCCTTCAATCAAGCGTGCGCCTGTGATTCCTGTTTTTGTCTGCGATAATGTATAGCGAAGAAAAGGCGAAACAATGTTACGCGATACCATCGCTTGTTCAACATCTGTCCTGGCAAAAGAAGGCAGGTCTAAGACGTAGAGGTATTCTTTCTTGTATTCGGCATCCGCCGTTGATTCAGAACTACTCTTTACTTGTCCGGAGGAGTTATAAGTATACGAAGTGATAAGGACTACAGGCTGGATTCCAGAAGAGCTATAGGTCGTATGTTTGGTTGAGACAAGCGGATTGTTTCCAACATAGGAATGATAGACATAAACAGAGTCGAAAGTTTCTTTCAATGCTGAGACTTTTGACGAAGCGATGTTGACGTTATAGGTGTATTCCGTAGTTTCGGCCAAGGATCCTGTCGCATTATAAATACGCTTTTCTTTCAGCTTCCCTCTACAACGAGACAGACTTTGCGGTACCCTTGCGAAATAATCAGCATAAACAGGAATTGAATTCAATTCCCGTGCGGCGTTATACTCATTGAGCCAGACCCCGTCATATCCGACATCATCCGGTACATCTTCGTAATCCGTGAAATGGTATTCGGCATAGGATCCGTCAGCAAAACGTTCTGTCACCTTGGAATATCCCATGTAGCTCTGATCCAGTAAATAGGCCGGTCTGTCAGTCCGGCTGGTCCCAAATAACCATTTAGAAGGAGATGGGGTATCTTTATAGAGCACGACTTCGTAGTATCTTGGGAAATTGTACATCAGGCCTGAACTGACGTTCACTGAATCAATGGTATCCGAATAGAGGTACTCTTTAGTAACTGCGGTAGTGGAGGAAATATAGTCCGTGACTTTTTTTACCCTAAGTCCACCAGCGATTTGATTGTTGGAGAGCAAATCAACATGTGGCCATACCAGAACAGGGTCGGAAGCATTCCTGCCTATTCTTCTCCTATAGTCATTCGACTCATATTCAAAGTTTGTCCACCCTCCGGTTGGATAAGTGATTCTTTTGAGCATCCCACTGATGGAAACATCGGCATCCGGATCCCTCTGTGTGTCCAGAATCGTTTCCAGCCCCGTTGAAAGATAAACGGAGGTACGGGGAAGAAGATGCAAAGGAGAGTATTCGGTTTGATAATCATTCCAGAATCCCCAATGATCAACCGATGCGCATCCATGATATGGGAAAGCAACATCCTCATTGAAATAAGTAAAGCTGTATTCTCCTAATCCGGGGATGGAAACTGTCTTCAATAATAAAACCCTGTTTCCTGACGAGCTGGTGTATGAATAGGAAAGTCGGTATGTCTGATAGAAATGATTATTCTTCCCGGCTACTGTAATGGACCGGAGAAGTCCCGGATTTTGCAGTTCAATGGTATTTCCAACCGCCCTCTTGTATCTCTCCGGAGTTCGTTCTTCATAATACAGGGAAATGTGGCATATCTGTGTTTGATGATCCTGATCATAAACCGTAATGCCTGAAAGTCTTGCTACCGGGACGGTTGTTACTGTCCTGCCATACCTTCGAACATAGGAGTCAAAAACTGATGGCGCATTGAAAAAGTAATTGCCATACCCGTAGTTAGTGTAAACCTCATTGATTGTCTTTTGGATGAATGGCTGGCAATTGCCTACTCCAATCGTGCTTTGGTCCAGGTCATAATCAAACGAGATGTATCTTCCGTTTGGAGCTGTTATTCTCGTCAATACCCAGCTGTCATTATTGAGTTCTTGGCTCAACGTCGGTGGCGGGACGGGGTTATTGTCTTCTTCATAAGTTTCAAATGAAGTATGATAATTGACGGTCGATTGAGTTACGCCAAATTCATAAATATACCCATCTCCGGTGGTTATTGATATTCGTGAACGAAACATCCCGCTCACCTCCAACTCACTGATATCAACCTTATACTCTCCATGAGGATGGTTCGTGTCAAATACTTTTACAGAACCGCCCTGTTCCCGGATCATGAATTTTCCCGTATGACCCGGAAAATTGAACATAAAGACATCAGGCTCTGTTTCATATGCTTTGTTGCCGATTTCGTAGTATAGCTGACCATTTCGATAGGTGGTTTCTCTCTGTGAAATATCAGATTGCGTGTTGTCTTGTGAGAAGGCGAAGAACCCGTAAACACCATTGCTGTTATCTTCATCCTTTTTCCCATTGACACGCCTGGTTATGACACCTCCGGCAATTAAGGACCATCCCAATCCTACAAAATTGGCCTGGACGTTGGGCATATACCCGTTTGAGGCATAAGAAAGGGCTATCGGAAGTTCAAAGTCCGGATCTTTGTATGTGTAGATGGGTATTTCTACCCTGACAGTCCCCGTATGGAGATCGGGAGTCTGTCCTCCGTATTTGATGAAACTCCATACCTGAGGATCGGTGGGAACATAGGTTTGCTCGACTAGACTCTGAGCACTCGCGACCGTCGGTAGGAGCATTACAAGAAGCAGCAGGCGAACCAGCTTACCCACCTTCAACATGAGCCCTTTAAATGGATCTCCCCCGTTGAAGGTCTTTTCCTGAACACTGTCGGTTTTTCCGCTCATAGTGTATCCTTTAATGTATCCGGCTCATAATCGAGAACACCTGCGGAAGGTCCTGTGCCAACGCCTGAAGCCCTGTTCCCCAAAGGGACAGGGCCAGGCAAATGATGATATGCCGCGCTTTCATCTCATCCGTGGATTAGATGGTGAATTCGCCGACATATTGGACGCCCGCGGAAGTCGTGATGCGGATGGTGTAGAACCCCGCATCTCCGCTGACGGGAAGAAGAATCGCACCATCCGTCGTGTCGAAACTGGTGGAATAGCTATCACCCGCGGTTGAGGTGAGACTGACCGATACCGTTCCACACGGTGCCGATGCTCCCAGGATGACGTATCCGTTCAGTAATTCGGCGAAGAAAGGGATTTGCACAGGCGTACGAGGTGCGCCTAATTCATCCGTTGTATCCTGTCGGATGATAATTACTTCTCCGTCATTCCCTTGGAATGATAATACACTAATGGGCGCACCGTAAGCGATGGAGGCTATCAGTATACCGACAGTCACTCCCAAAAAAGTACTGGTTTTCATTGTTATTTTGTTTTTAGCAAGACAAAAATCATCATTTCATTTTGACAAATAAAGCTTAGTTGGTAACGATTTATTAATCGTATCCTACTGATATTCAAATATATAATCAAAACATAACGTAACAAAAGAGTGTATGTGTGACAAATAATCAAAGGATTTATCTATTTTTGAAAGAAAAAACACCTATGTCTATTAGACGAATCCTTATAATACTATTATTCACTTTATTGTCTTGTGAACAACATGTTTCAAAACAATTATCTCAAGCAGAATCTCTTCTTCATGATAATCCTGTTCAATCATTAGCATTGATACAGACTATTGACCCACAAACACTAAGACAACACAAAACACAGGCGTATTATGCACTAATCGTGAGTGCTGCATTAGACAAAAATTACATAGATGTTAAATCCGATTCTTTAATTAACCAGGCTGTTAATTACTATGACAGCCATCATGACCAACATCATTCGATGTTGGCTTGGTACTATGAGGGAATTGTACTTAAAAACAACCACTCATATCCATCAGCAATCGTTGCCTTTGATAAGGCAGACAAACTGGCAGAACAGGAAAACAATCAATTTCAAAGGGGATTAATCCATCGTAATATCGCGGATATCTTTAATAGAACCAATAACAACGTGGAGGCTATCCGCAGTCGAAAGAAGGCAATCCATTTTTTTAAGCAAGCGGATGCGCCACTATATCTCGCCTATGCCGAGCTAGCACTTGCAATTGATTTATTCAATACCCAAGACCTTCATGCCGCCGATAGCGTTCTCCGTTCTATTCAATCCAAGTACAAAGACCATAATCTTCTCCTGCAAAGCGATCTTCTACAAGCTAATATTCTCGTTAAGAATAATATACATCTCGAAGAAGCCCTCGCTCTTTATCAAAAGACGCCATTACAATCTCAACGCTTAATGCACTATGCATATCGTGCATTGGCATTCGATCGTCTTTCACAAATTGACTCAGCAGAATACTGGTTCCTAAAAGGATATTCCCTCTGTCGAGATCAAGCAGATTCCGCAACTTTGGATTATATGAAATCAAAAGTTGTATTAGCGCACGGACAGCCAAAAGAAGCATACTTCCTTGTCGATCATGCCGCTTCCGTCCAAGACTCACTAACACGCGTTTTACTTCAACAATCAGTCAGTTCTGCCCAGAGGGATTATTACAAAAGCGAAACGCTTTTACGGGAAGAAAAGATTCAATCCATGCGGCAAAGGACCATTTTCGGAATCGTGTTTGGTATCCTGCTTATTTCATTATTGGCCATGTCCGCAGTTATCAGGTCACGAAAGAAAGACCAATTGCTTCAGAAACAGATGGCTCGACTTGCATTGGAGGAACGGGAATTGGAACGGGTTAACCGGGACAACGCCCATCTTGTCGGGTCCCTGTTCAGCGAAAAAATCGACCATCTGGACAGGTTGTCCGATTCCTATTTCAAAATGGATGAGGGAAAGGACAAAGAACTTGCCTTCAAGCAGATTAAAGAACTCGTTTCGACCATAAGGAAAGACGACAACCTTTTTCTGTCTTTGGAGAAAGACCTAGATCGCTATTGCAATGGCATTATGTCCAAACTGAGCAGTCAGGTGCCAAGAATCTCGGGGGATAACCGTCGGATTATCGCTTTATTCTTCGCCGGTTATTCCTATGAGATTGTCAAATTGATATTGAACAAGGTTTCCATCGAGAGTCTTAAGACTGCCCGTTCCCGCTTTCGCAAGGAGATTAAGAAATCCGGTGCTCCTGACACGGACCTTTTCCTCAAAATGCTGGAGATGAAAAAGCGGCCGCAGGCCGGCACAAATGAAAACATTGGAGATTGCTAAAAACTCCCGGCCCGCGACCGCTAAAGCAGATCCGGTGACGGGAAAACACACGACCACGACATAAAGTACGTGGGAAATGAACCTGTCCGAAGGTACTGCTAAGAACCCTAAAACCGTCCAAATTCCCACGCCCAACGGCATGGAAATCCTTGCGGACAGGGTTTTAGTTAAAATTTAGCAGATTTTTCGGACACCCGTCACAACAAGATTTCCTATAGAAATCGTGTATTTATCGTTTTTTCAACCGCAAATATAATCAAAAATCATTTCCCCGCAAAAACCCATTCCAAATGTCGACGACGGTGAGTGTGATCAAATCTCACTTGTACATTGGATTTGCATCTGGACGTCGTTTCCATGCTCAAGTCTCATGGGAAGTGCCTATCTGTGGCCTAAGCCGAACAGACTTGAACAGTAATTGCAGCCCTGCGAGGCATTCTCCTGTACAAGCGAGACTTGTACGGCGGCCCGAACAATCCGTCTTTGTCGGGCAAGGTCTGTCATCAGATCATACCCACCCCATCGGCCCTGGCCCAGTCTCACTGCCCATTTCCATAGGCACGGTCTGCAACCATTTTTCAAACCGTGCCCAAAACTACTGCAGACCTTGCCCAGAGAAAGCACAAAAAAACACTCCCCCGCAAAGGGAAGTGTCTTTCAACGTGTGTTGTCCGTGATTACTCGGCAGCGGGAGCCTCGGTCTCGGCGGCGGGAGCCTCAGCGGCAGACTCGGCCTTCTTGGCGCGGCTGCGGCGGGTGCTCTTCTTCGCCTCCTTCGGGGCGGCGAGGGCAGCCTCGTTGAAGTCGACGAACTCGACGAGGACCATCTCGGAAGCGTCACCCTGACGGAAGCCGGTGTGGAGGATCCGGAGGTATCCGCCCGGACGGTCGGCGATCTTCGGAGCGATCGTACGGAAGAGCTCGGAGGTCGCGTTCTTGTCCTTCAGGTAGCTGAAGACGACACGGCGGTTGTGGGTGGTGTCCTCCTTGGACTTGGTGATCAGCGGCTCCACATAGGGCTTGAGGGCCTTGGCCTTGGCCTCGGTGGTCTCGATCCTCTTCTTCAGGATAAGGGAGGATGCCATGTTGGAGAGCATCGCTTTGCGGTGACCGCTCTTACGCCCAAGATGATTGACTTTTCTATTGTGTCTCATTGTTAAACGATCTTTTTCTTAGGTTCAATATTGTACTTGGTGACATCCATTCCGAAACTGAGCTTCATCTTTTCCACCAGCAGGTCAATTTCGTTGAGGGACTTGCGGCCGAAGTTGCGGAACTTCATGAGTTCGGCGCGGCTGTAGGACACAAGGTCAGCGAAGGTGTCGATGTCAGCGGCCTTCAGGCAGTTGAAGGCGCGGACGGACAGACCCATGTCGGAAAGCTTGGTCAGCAGCAGGTGACGCATCCTGAGGGATTCCTCGTCCAGCTCCTTGCTGTCGGACTCCACGGCGTTCTCCAGGGAGATCTTCTTGTCGTCCGTGAACAGCTTGAAGTGGTAGATGAGGATGTTGGCGGCATCCTGCAGGGCTGCCTCCGGGGAGATGGAACCGTCGGTGACGATCTCCAGGAGGAGTTTCTCGTAGTCGGTTTTCTGCTCGACGCGGAAGTTCTCCACGGTCCAGTTCACCTTCTTGATCGGGGTGTAGATGGCGTCCACGGGAATGGTGCCGATGGGCGTATTCTCGTCGCGCATCTCCTCGGCCGGGACGAAGCCGCGGCCCTTGGTGATCGTGAGGGTGATTTCCAGACGGACGGAAGGCTCGAGGGAGCAGATGTGAAGCTCGGGATTCAACACCTTGAAAGAAGACAATCCTTTGGAGATGTCCTCAGCGGTGAACTCCTGTTTTCCGCTGATCGTGATGTTCGCCGTCTCGCTGTCCACGGTCTCCACCATGCGGCGGAAGCGGACCTGCTTGAGGTTCAGGATGATGTCCTGCATTCCCTCGATCACGCCGGGAATGGTCTGGAACTCTTCGTCCACACCGCCGACCTTGATCTGCGAGATGGCGAAACCTTCCAGAGAGGCGAGCAGGATGCGGCGGAGGGCGTTGCCGATGGTCTGTCCGTAGCCGGGCTCAAGCGGCCTGAACTCGAAACGACCCACGGTCTCGGTGCCTTCGAGCATGATCACCTTGTCGGGTTTCTGAAATGCTAAGATTGCCATAATTGTTGTTTCTTGGTGTTAGATTCGATTACTGCTTGGAGTAGATGTCGACGATCAGCTGCTCGTTGATGTTCTCCGGAATCTCGGTGCGGGCCGGGATGTTGAGGTACTTGCCGACGAGGGTCTTGGGGTCGAACTCCAGCCAGGAATACTTCGTGGCGGAAGCGACGCTGGCCTGGATGACCTCGAGGCTCTTGGAACGCTCGCGGACGGCGATGGTCTGGCCGGGCTTCACCAGGCAGGACGGGACGTTGCAGACAACTCCGTCGAGGGTGATGTGGCGGTGGAGGACCAGCTGGCGGGCGGCGGCGCGGGTCGGGGCGATGCCCAGGCGGTACACCAGGTTGTCCAGGCGGGACTCGAGCAGGAAGAGGAGGTTCTCACCGGTCTGGCCCTTCATGCGGGCAGCACGGGCGTAGGTGTTGCGGAACTGACGCTCCAGGACACCGTACATGTACTTCACTTTCTGCTTCTCCTTGAGCTGGGTGCCGTACTCCTTGGCTTTCTTGCGCTTGGAGGCGAGACCGTGCTGTCCCGGAGGGGTGTTTCTCTTTTCAAAGGTCTTGTCAGGGCCGTAGATGGGCTCGCCGAACTTACGGGCGATGCGAGTGGTAGGACCAGTATATCTTGCCATAGTTCTTGTTCTTTACAGCGTTCAATTAGACTTTGCGGCGGCCCTTCGGACGGCAACCGTTATGCGGCATCGGGGTGACGTCGATGATCTCGGTGACGACGATGCCCGCGTTGTTGATGGTGCGGATGGCGGACTCACGACCGGCACCCGGGCCCTTGACGTAGCATTTCACCTTGCGGAGACCCGCATCGAAAGCGGTCTTGGAAGCGTCCTCGGCGGCCATCTGGGCGGCGTACGGAGTGTTCTTCTTGGAACCGCGGAAACCGCACTTACCGGCGGAAGACCAGCTGATGACCTGGCCCTGGGCGTTGGTCAGGGCGACGATCACGTTGTTGAAGGTAGAGGAGATGTGGGCTTCGCCGAGAGCCTCGACCTTGACAACTCTTTTCTTGGTGGTTTGAGTTTTCTTTGCCATAACTGTCAGTCTTTACTTGGTGGCCTTCTTCTTGTTGGCGACGGTCTTCTTCTTGCCCTTGCGGGTACGGGCGTTGTTCTTGGTGCTCTGGCCGCGCACGGG
>JAFSJK010000069.1 GCA_017439305.1 Bacteroidales bacterium
GCCCTCGGCCACGAACAGGCCGGCGATCATCAGGGATTCCGCCTTCGAGCCCTCGGTCTTGTTCTCGGTGGTCTGGAAGGACTCGTCGGGGTTGTCGGAGAAGCAGTTCAGGTTCAGGCAGTCGTTCCAGTCGGCCCGGCCAATGAGCGGTAGGCCGTGGGGGCCGAGGTTGTCCGTCACGTGCTTGAAGCTGATTTTCAGGTGCTCCAGCAGCGAAACCTCAGTTCCGGGCTGGTTGTCAAAGGGCACCGGCTCCTGAAGGATGCCGAAATCCCCCGTCTCCCGGATATAGGCGACGGTGCCGAAGATGAGCCAGAGCGGATCGTCATTGAAACCGCCGCCGATGTCGTTGTTTCCGCGTTTGGTAAGGGGCTGGTACTGGTGGTAGCACCCGCCGTCCGGGAACTGGGTGGAGGCGATGTCGATGATGCGCTGCCGGGCCCGCTCCGGGATGAGGTGGACGATGCCCGCGAGGTCCTGGTTGGAATCGCGGAAACCCATGCCCCGGCCAATGCCGCTCTCGAAGTAGCTGGCGCTCCGGCTGAAGAAGAAGGTGATCATGCACTGGTACTGGTTCCAGACATTCACGGTCCGGTCCAGTTCGGGGACCCCGGATTCCACGATGAAGCGGTCCAGGAGGTCGTCCCAGAAGGCTCTCAGCGCGGCGAAAGCCAAATCGACCTGCGCCCCGGTCGCGAACGCGTCCATCATTGCCTGCGCCTTGGCCTTGTTGATGACCTGCGGGGCGACAAACTTCTCCTCGGGAGCATTCTCCACATACCCCAGCACGAAGATGATCTCCTCCGTCTCCCCAGGCTCGAGCGTCAGGTCGAACCGGTGCGAGGCTACGGGACTCCAGCCATGGGCGACGGAGTTCCCGGAAGTTCCGGCCAGTACCTGCTGCGGAGCGTCAAACCCGTTGTACATGCCGATGAACGTTTCCCGGTCGGTATCGAAACCATCGAACGGCCGATTCACGCCGTAGAAGGCGTAATGGTCCCGGCGCTCGCGGTATTCGGTCTTGTGATAGAGGACGTTTCCCTCGATTTCCACCTCGCCTGTAGACAGGTTGCGCTGGAAGTTCTCCATGTCGGTGGAGGCATTCCACAGACACCATTCCACGAAGGAGTACAGTTGGAAGGATTTCTTCGCCGCACCCGTATTTGTCAGTTTCACCCGGTGTACCTCGCAACGATGGCCGATGGGCACGAAGAAAAGGACATCAGCCCTCAGGCCGTCCTTCTCCCCCGTCAGCCGGGTATATCCCATGCCATGGCGGCACTCATACGAATCCAGCGGCGTCTTGCAGGGCTTCCAGCCCGGATTCCAGACGGTATCCCCATCCTTGATGTAGAAATAGCGTCCGCCCGCGTCCATCGGCACTCCGTTGTAACGGTACCGGAGAATCCGGCGGAACTTGGCGTCCTTGCAGAAGCAATAGCCGCCGGCGGTGTTGGAAATCAGGGAAAAGAAGTCCTTCGTCCCCATGTAATTGATCCAGGGCCACGGGGTGGCGGGATCCGTAATGACGTACTCGCGGTGGGCGTCGTCGAAATAGCCGAACTCTTTCATGTCCTGTATGGTCGATACAGGACAAAGTTACGCACAGAATCGCGGACTTGCAATACCTTCAGAGGCCGTCATTTCCCTTCATACCAGGCTTTCATGACATAGAACGCCTTCTTTTTCCGGCCGTCGTCGCTGACAAGGCCTTTGCGGTTATAGTAGTCCTGGACGCCGGGAAGGACGCGGCGTGGGGAACGGAAGTCCTTGAGGATCCAGGGCGTAGTGCCGGAAAGTCCGTCGATCCGGTCCAGCATCGCCGTATTCTGGATATACAGGTTCTCCTGGAATTCCTCGGTCCAGCGCTCGCCTTTGTCCCCATGCAGGCCGGCCCTGGCACCTCCGCCGAACTCACTCACGATCACCGGTTTCTCATAAGGAATCTCCCAGGTCATCTTCGGGGCGTCGTCCACATCGCGGTACCAACCGATGTACTGGTTGAAGCTCACGACGTCCACAAACTCGTGCATATTGTCCTGCAGGCGGTTATGGTAATTGGAAGCGGAAGTTACCTCCATGGCCATGCTGATGAGCCGGGAATTGTCCAGTGAGCGGGCATATGTGGCCAGCCGCCCCAGGAAGCTGTCCCGCTCGGGCGAATGCGGCGTTTCGTTGGCGATGCTCCAGATGATGACGTTCGCCCGGTTCACGTCCCTCTCAATCATGTCCCGCAGCTGCGCCTGCGCATTGGCATAGGTACCCGGGTCGGTCCAGGCGATGGTCCAGTAGACCGGGATTTCCGACCAGACCAGGAATCCTTCCCGCTCAGCCTCCCGCACCATGTATTCATTGTGCGGATAATGCGCCAGGCGGACGAAGTTGCAGCCCATCTCCCGGGCCCATCCCAGCCGGACGGCGGCATCCTCCGCCGAATTCGCCCGACCGCCGCCGAAAGCCTTCTCGTCGTGGATGCTGATTCCTTTCAGGAAAATGGGCTTTCCGTTCAGCAGAATCTGTTTTCCCCGGGTCTCGATGCTGCGGAACCCGATCGCATCCTTCACCGTTTCCCCGTCCAGATCGATGCAGACCTCATACAGCCGGGGATTGTCGGGGGACCAGAGTTCCGGCCTGGCCTTCACATCCAGCGAGGCCGTGCCGTCCGCTCCGGTGACCACGGTCTTGTCCACCTTGAGTTCCGGGACCGAAAGCCGGACTCTCTTTCCCGCCACCGGAGCGTTGAGCCTGACTTTCCAATGAAGGAGTCCGTAATCCTTCCGGTCCAGTAGGAGGCTGTAATTCTCCACATAGACCGGCGCCACGTCCACCAGCAGGATGTCCCGGGTAATGCCGCCGTAGTTCCACCAGTCGAAGATCTGCGTAGGGACGTCTTCGGCGTGCCGCTTGTTGTCCACTTTCACGACCACAAAGTTGTTCCCGTCCACGACCAGGTCCGTAATGTCCATGTTGAATGGCGTGAAACCGCCGACATGATGACCAGCCTGCTTGCCGTTCACCCATACATGGGCCTCATAGTTCACGGCACCGAAATACAGGAGCGTCCGCCGCCCTTCCGCGGGATGCCAGGTGAAGTCCTTCTTGAACCACACCGTTCCCTCGTAGAAGAACAGCCGCTGGTCGCGGGTATTCCAGTCGGAGGGAAGCACCATCCTGTCGGACTTGTCGAAATCATATTCGATGAGGTCCTTGGGCGTCTGAGGTTTGGCATTCTGGAAAAAGCCCCACGGCGTAGGATTCATCCGGTAGTCGTAATAGCCCTCCTCCTGCACATCCACGATGTAGCTCCACTCCCCCGCGAGCGTAGTGGTATTCCGTCCGGGAATGTTCCCGACCAGGGGAATCTCTTCGGCCCGGAGGGCCAGGGAACCGGCCAGGAGCAGAAAGGCCGAAGTCTTCAGAATCAAGTGCTTCATTCTCTAATCAGTATTTCAGGATGGGTTTTTCATACGCCGGTATTCGGACGGAGAACAACCGTACTCCTCCCGGAAACACTGGCGGAAATAGATGAGACTGTTGATGCCGACATTCCACGCGGTCTCGGAGACGTTAAAGTTCCCCGAGGCCAGCATCTCGGCCGCCTTCCGCATCCGGATCTTCCGGATATACTCGTTGGCGGAGATGCCCAGGAGCGATTTCATCTTGCGGTAGAGCGTGGAAACGCTCATGTGGAGGTTTTCCGAAAGCCAGACCACATCCAGATTCTCGGAAGAGAGATTCTCCTCGATGAGTTCGGTGATCCGCCGGACGAATTCATTGTCGATCGCCAGGAAGGAATTGGCGGCGACCTCCTGCTCCTCCCGCTCCCGGATGGCGCTTCCGAACTGTTCGGCCAGGCGCTGGCGGGATTCCAGCAGGTTGCGGACGCGGCTCCGGAGCATGCTGGCCGTGAAGGGCTTGGTCAGATAGGAATCGGCACCGGCCTCATAACCTTCGCTCCGCGCCTCATTCGTGTCCTTTGCGGTGAGGAGCACGACGGGAATATGGCTCACCTGCACGTCCTTCTTGATACGGGAACAGAGTTCGATGCCGTCCATCACCGGCATCATGATGTCGCTGATCACCAGGTCCGGCACCGACTTGAGGATGGCGGACCAGCCTTCGGCGCCGTCCTTGGCCAGCACGACGGTATAATCCTCCCCCAGGGTTTCCCGGATATAATTCCGGATGTCCTCGTTGTCCTCCACGACGACCAGGATGGGTTTGGAATCCTGCCTCGGATCCGGCAGAGGCTCCTGCCCGGACAGTTCCTCCCTGGCCGCCCTTCCCTCCAGCGGGATGGAGACCGTGAAGATGCTGCCCTTTCCGGGCTCGCTGTCCACGTGGATCTGCCATCCGGACAACTGCACGAGATTCTTGACCAGGGCCAGGCCGATGCCGGTTCCCTGGGCCAGATGGTCCCCGCGGATCTGGTAGTAGCGCTGGAAGATTTTCTCCAGTTCGTCCCGGGCGATGCCGTATCCCGTGTCCGAAACGCTCATTTCCGCAGTCCGGCCGTCCTCCGCCGTGGCAAGACGCAGGGTAACCGTTCCGGAAGGGGTATACTTCAAGGCATTGGACATCAGATTGTTCAGGATGGATGTAACAATGTCCGGATCGAATTCGGTGAGGATTCCTTTCTCCACCTCCAGGGCGATGGCCGTCTCCCGGTGGGTATTGGCTTCGACGAATCCCCGCCCGACTCCTTCCACCATCGTACTCAGGTCACCGTAAGCGGCATGGACCTGCATGTTCTCCGTCTCGGTCTTCCGGAAATTCAACAACGTATTGATCAGGTCCAGGAGCCGGTTGGCGTTCTGCTGGACGACCCGTACCTTGGCCCGGGCCTTCTCCGACAGGGAAGGGTCGTTCTTCAGGTCCTCGGCAGGGCTGATGATCAGGGTCAGCGGGGTCCTCAGTTCGTGGGTGATGTTGGTATAGAACCGCAAACGTTCCTCATTGGCTTCCTGTTCCATCCGGGCGGCCGCCTGTTCCTGCTTCAGGTTGTTCCTCCGGCGTGCCCGCGCAAAGAGGGCGGTGACCACGATTCCCGCCAACAGCAATGCAAGCAGGGCATACAGGATCAAGGCGACCTTCGACAGCCACCAGGGGGGCGTAATCCGGATCTGGAGGAAGGCTACATCGCGGCTCCAGTCATCGTTGATGAGACGGGAACGGACCTGGAGGAGGTATTTTCCGGGAGGCAACTGGCGGAAATTCAGCACATGGCTGTTCTCCGCCGGATACCAGTCCCCGCTGCCGATCCGCCAGGAGAACTCGGTCTGGTCCATCAGGCCGAAGTCGTCGGGAGCGAAGGAAATGAAGAAATTGTTCTGGCGGTGGTTCAGGACAATCTCTTTCCGGTTCCCCAGGAAGACGGTCTGCCGGTCCTGTTCCTGGGACACGGAAGTAAAGATGCCCAGTTCCGAAAAATGGACCCGGGGAGGGACATCCCCGCGCTTGACATTCCCGGGGTAAAAGACAGTGATGCCCTCGGTGGAGCCGAAGCAGAGGTAGCCGTCATCCCGGATGGCGGCGGCCCCGTTCTGGTAATTGCCCGGAGCGATATTGTTCCGATAGCCGAATTCCGTGACTTCCCCGTCGTTCCGGTCGACCCGGCAGATGGAAAGGTTGGTGGCGAACCAGATGTCTCCGTCCCGGTCCTCCACCAGGGCGCGGATGAATTCGGACCGGAGCGGCGTCCGGACCGAAAAAGTGGAATCCACGACAGGGACAGGACCGGACAGGTCATACCGGACCAGGCCCCGTCCGGTCGCCGCCCACATCCTTCCTTCCCGGTCAGCCAGCAGGTCCAGGACCATGTTGGCCGATGAAACCGATCCTGTCTGGAAGTGGGCGACCGTCTCCATGTTCCGGTCATAGACAATGACCCCTCGGCCGAAAGTCCCCACCCAGAGCCTGCCTTGGGGATCGAGGGCCAGGGACCGCAGGAAGTTCTCCGGCAGGCGGTCCTGCGCGGAAAAACGGTGCAGCAGATTCCCGGATTTCCGGTCTGCGAGATAGAGTCCGGTTCCGGTTCCAAGCCATAAAGAATCTCCTTGCTGGAGCATGCAGCGGACTTCGACGACAGGCACCTGAAACTTCCTCCTGCCTGCCGCGTCGTAAACGGCCGTCGTTCCGGTAAAAGAACCCACCCAAAGGTTTCCGTCCGTGTCGACCAGGGAAGACAGGATGCTTTTCCCGGTATCGCCCGATCGCGGATCGTCCATCCGGTGGAAATCGCGGTCCAGGATGTCGATCCGGCCGCCCTCACCTCCGACAATCAGCCTGCCATCCCGGGAAAAAGCCACCGAAGTCACGCTGGAACTGGACAGGGGGTCGGGATAAAGATAGGCGGAGAAGGGCTTCGGCCGCCGGCTGACGAAAAGGACTCCGCGGCCATAGGATCCCAGCCAGAGATTACCGAAGGCGTCCTCGCACATGGCATGGACACCGATGTCGGAAAGCTCCTCCGTCTGCGGAAGCCGGGTGAAAGCGGGATGGCCGGAAATCGCATCCAGGTCCGCCGTCCAGACCCCCTGGAAATCAGGAGAGACCAACAGTTTCCGGTCCTGGGTGACCATCACGGAGAAGATCTCCCCCTCCGGCAGGTCGGAATTCTCCCGGTTGAAAACATGGAAATCCCGCGTGACAGGCCGGAAGAAAGCCAGGCCCGACCAGGTACCGAACCAGATGTTGTTGTCCGGGTCGCGATACACGCAGCCGATGATGTTGGAAGGCAGGCCGTTCTCCTGCCCGTTGGCCTCATAGCGGACCGCGGTCCGCTTCTCGGGATCCAGGACGGTAACGCCCTCCCCGTAGTGACCTATATATATCTTGCCGTCCGCACCGATTGTAAAACAGTGGATACGATAGTCCAGCATGCCCTCCACGTTGGTGGAATTGAAATGGTCGATCGCTCCTGTCGACGGATTGAAGCGGTCGATGCCGTCCAGGTAGGTGCTGATCCAGATATTCCCGTTCCCGTCCTGCTCCATATGGGTGATTTCCGGGGAGGAGATGCCCGTCTCGGAACCGTCCGGATAGAAAAGGTCCGACTGTCCCGTCAGATAATGGTACCGGCCGAGACCGGCGCGCTGCGTTCCGACCCAGACCACGTCGGAGTTCCGGTCGGCCAGCACCTGGTTCAGGTTGTTCCCGGGAATGCTGCCCGAAGCCTGCGTATAATCGTGGACGGAAACCCCGTCGAACCGGTTCATCCCTTCCTCCGTCCCGATCCAGACCGCCCCGTAGCGGTCGATGTCCAGGGAGACGACGAAATTGTTGGATAGACCCCGTCCCGTCGTCAGGCGCTGGGTTTGGACGGGCATCGCCGGCTCTGCCCCCGGAAGGGACAGGCTCGCCAGGAATAATACAAAAAGAAGGAAGGTTCGGCGTTTCATGGAGGCGCAGCTGTTTTCTGTATCAAAGGTATTCAAAAAAAACCATTTATCGTATGGAATCCGTGCATTGACCGGAAAAAGACCATTTTTGAACGGAAACAGACCCTTTCCCGGGGTTTCGTTTACTAAATTTAAGGCGAAAAATGGTTGGTTGATTTGGTATGACGCCGTCCTCCGGCAAAAACCACCGCTGCCGGAGGACCGGGCGTCAGAGAAAAGAGACCGCAAGACAATAACACTAACTATCAACTATATGAGAAAACCCATCCGTTTCCTGCTGGCTGTCGCCGCCTTCTCTCTCCTGGCGTCAGCCGCCTCAGCGCAAGTCAAGATCAAGGAAACCAAGACGACGATCCCGACCTACCTGGTCGGAGATCCGGAACTGGATCCTTATTTCTTCACCGGTCGTACCTACCAGGGTGCCGCCGGACACATTTATCCGTATCCCATCTATGACATCCTCACGGATGACCGCGTGGACCGGGAATACAAGTACCTGACCCTCGAGAACGAATACACCGAGATCGGCGTGCTTCCCGAAATCGGCGGCCGTATCTTCCACGCCCGCGACAAGGAGAACAGCTATGACTTCTTCTATCGCCAGCATGTGATCCGTCCGGCCCTGATCGGTATGATCGGTTCCTGGATTTCCGGCGGTGTGGAATGGAACATCCCGCACCACCACCGCGCTTCCTCCACCCTCAACGCCGGTTATGAAATCGTCGAGAACGCCGACGGCAGCAAGACCATCTGGATCGGCGAAACCGAACTCCGTCAGCGCCTCAAGTGGAACATCGGCCTGACCATGTATCCCGGCAAGTCCTATGTGGAGGCCACCTTCCAGATGCAGAACCGCACCCCGATGATGCAGTCCTTCCTGTACTGGGCCAACGTGTCGGTCCACGCCAACGAGAACTACCAGGTGCAGTTCCCGCCGCAGACCGTCTACGGCACCACTCACAGCAAGACCAACTACTCCGACTGGCCTTTCACTGCAGCGGCCGGTGCCCAGGATGCCTGGGACACCAGCTGGTGGAAGAACTGGAGAGGCAGCAACTCCACCTTCGCCGTCAACTACGCCCAGGATTTCCTGGCCGGCTATGATTTCGGCAAGGACGCCGGTACCGTCCACTTCGCGAACCACCACGTGGTTCCCGGCAAGAAGTTCTTCCTGTGGGGTACCGAAAGCGTTTGGAACGAGATGCTTACCGAAGAGGATGGCGCCTACCTCGAGCTGATGGTCGGTACCTTCTCCGACAACCAGCCGGACTACAGCTGGATCGGCCCGAACGAAGTCCGCATCACCAAGCAGTACTGGTATCCGATCAAGAAGATCGGCGGTGCCAAGAACGCGACCCTCGAAGCGGCCGTGAACGTGGAGCGCAAGTCCCCGACCACCGTCATGGTGGGCTTCAACGCCACTTCCCTGTACAAGGGCGCGAAGGTGGTGGTGAAAGCCGGCGGCACCGTGCTTGCCGAGGAAACCATCACCATCGACCCGAACACCCCGTTCCTGAAGGACTATAACGTTTCTTCCGCCATTCCGGACAAGGACATCTGCGCCGCCCTGTATGACAGCAAGGGCGTCGAGCTCGTAAGCTACAGCCCCGTGGTGAAGGATGACATCGAGCGCCCGCACCCGGCCGACCGTCCGAAGGAGCCCGCGGAGTATGAATCCGTGGAAGAACTCCTCCTCGCCGGACAGCGCCTCGAGGAATTCCACAACGCGCGCGTGAATCCTCTTCCTTATTATGAGGAAGCTCTCCGCCGCGACCCGAAAGACTCCCGCGTGAACGTGAACCTGGGTATCTGGTATGCCCGTCACGCCCAGTGGGAAAAGGCCGAAGGCTATCTGCAGACGGCCTACCAGCGCCTGACCGGCCTCCACTTCATGCCTGAGGTGGACAAGACCGGCATCCTGTATCAGACCAATCCGAAGGACGGCGAGATGCTCTACTACCTGGGCGTCGTCTCTTCTGCACTGGGCAAGTGCTCCGAGGCCGAGAGCTACTTCTGGAAATCCACCTGGTATCCGGGCTTCCAGAGCGCTTCCTACCGCTATCTGGCCGAACTCTACTGGAAGCAGGGCAAGAAGGACAAGGCGATGGATGCCATCGACCGTTCCATCGACCTGAGCGGCAAGAGCACCGTCTCAAAGTTCCTGAAATCCTTCTTCCTGAGCGAGCAGGGCCGCACGGCCGACGCGAAGGCCCTCCTCAAGGAGAACATCGCCTTCGATCCGCTCGACTTCCTCAGCCAGATTGAACTCGCCCGCCTGGAAGGCAGCGACGCCGGCTTGAACCACGCCCTTACCCACATGGGCATTCCGCTCCAGGAAGTGATTGAAGTGTCCACCTTCTACGGTGGTGTCGGCGCCTACAAGCAGGCCACCTGGCTCCTGGATTACGCCATGGCCCACGGTACGCCGTATGCCTCCACCCCGATGCAGAAGAACGCCGTCGAGCCCTTCACGGCCTCCCCGCTGCTGAACTACATGGCCGGTTACTACACCTCCCTCGCCGGTGACAAGGACAAGGCCCTCGCCTACTACCAGAAGGCCGCCGCGATGTCTCCGGACTTCTGCTTCCCGTCCCGCGTGGAGGAGAAATCGATGCTGGAGGACGTCATCGCCCTGAACCCGTCCGACGCCAAGGCCCGCTACTACCTGGGCAACCTGCTCTACTACTATGAGCAGAAGGACGAGGCCATCGAGGCCTGGAAGGCATCCACGCAGGTGAATCCGAACTACGGCCTGGCCTGGCGCAATCTCGGTTTCGCCACCGACAAGTACCTGAACGACAAGGCCGCCGCCGCTGACCTCTACAAGAAGGCCATCGCCGTCGACCCGACCGATCCGAAGTACTTCACCGAATACGACATCCTGGCCGAAGCCCTCGGCACCCCGTCCAAGGAGCGCCTCGCCCTGATGGACAAGAACCGCAAGACTGTCTTCAAGTCCGACGATGCCACTTCCCGGCTGGTTTACCTGTATGTGGAGAACGGCAAGTACGATCAGGCGCTTGACATCCTGAAGGACCGTCACTTCCGCGTCTGGGAAGGCGGTCAGACCGTCTACACCCAGTTCGTGGACGCCCACCTGCTCCGCGGTCTCGGCCTCCTTTCCAAGAAGAAGAATGCCAAGGCCCTCGAGGACTTCCTCGCCGCCGGCACCTTCCCGCGCAACCTGGAGACCAACGAACTTTCCACCGGTCCGGTGGTGGCCAAGGTCGCCTATCACCAGGGTCTCGCCTACGAAGCCCTCGGCCAGGCCGACAAGGCCCGCGAAGCCTTCGAGCGCTGCATCACCACGGCTGGTGGCGGCAACGCCTTCTCCCGCCGCCGCGGCTTCGGTGACGAGAGCAAGTACTTCGTCGCCATGGCCCAGAAGCACCTGGGAAAGAACGCGGAGAGCGAGCAGTCCATCAAGGAGCTCCAGGAATATGTGAACCAGCAGCTGGCCCAGAGCGGCGCCACCTCCGTCGTGGACATCTACTCCAAGTTCGGCGAGGACGGTACCAGCGCCACCATCACCGCCCGCAACCTGTACCTCCAGGGCCTCGTGAACCTGGCCCAGGGCAACAAGGCCGAGGCGCGCCAGAACTTCACCCGTTCCCTGGAAGTCAACCCGTCCAACGTATGGGCCAAGTACTTCCTTACCCAGAGCAAATAGTGTATCCACACCATAACAACCATCATTTATTAACACAAACTAAATCAGTATGAAAAGACTTTTTGCTTTTATGCAGCTCGCTGCATGCCTCGTGCTTCTGGCCATCCCGGCCGCCGCACAGCAACGGTCTCACGCTGTTCGAGGTGTCGTCACCGACGCCAGCGGCCCCGTTCCCGGGGTGAACGTGGTGGTCGCCGGCAGCACCTCCGTCGGCACGATGACAACCACGGATGGATCCTATTCCCTTCCGTCGGTTCCCGTCGGCTCCGTCCTCCAGTTCTCCTTCGTGGGTTACACCACCGTGGAAGTCACCGTGGGCGCCCAGGAGCTGATCAATGTCTTCATGGAGGAAGACACCAACCTCCTGGAGGAACTGGTGGTCATCGGTTACGGTACCGTCCGCAAGAGTGACGTTACCGGTGCCGTTGCCTCCGTCAGCGGTGAGGAGATGACCAAGACCGCAACGAGCGACCCGCTGTCCGCCCTCCAGGGACGCGCCGCCGGTGTTTCCATCGTCACCGCGACCGGTGACCCGACCGCTTCCGCGCAGATCAAGATCCGTGGTACCGGTACGACCAACAACACCGACCCGCTGTTCGTCGTGGACGGTTTCCCGATGAGCAATATCGAGTTCCTTTCCCCGAACGACATTTCTTCCATCGAGATCCTGAAGGACGCCTCCGCGACGGCCATCTACGGTTCCCGCGGTGCGAACGGTGTCGTGATGATCACCACCAAGCAGGCCAAGGCCCAGGCGCTCCGCACCCGGGTCACGGCCGAATACGGTATCACCACCCCGCCGCGCAAGCCCATGATGCTCACCTCCGACCAGTACACGGAGATGACGAACCTCGCAAACGCCAATTCCGGCATTCCCGCCACGTATGACAAGACTTCCGGCCTGGCCACCACCGACTGGTTCAACGAGGTCATGCAGAACGCCACCTACCAGAACTACAACCTGAACCTGGCCGGCGGTAGCGAAGCCGTGGCAGAGAACTTCTCCGTCAACTACTACAACAACAAGGGTACCGTCAAGAGCACCGGTTTCAACCGCATCAACCTGACGAGCAACACCCAGTTCAAGCCGTTCAAGTGGATGACCCTCCGGGCCACCCTTACCGGTTCCTTCGCGAAGACCCTCACCCTCGGTTCCAACGGTACCAACAACGGCACCGTCTTCCTGTCCTCCCTCATCGCCCCGCCGAATGTGCCGGTCTGGAATGACGCCACCAACTACTACTCCGGTATTTCCGTGTTCCGTCTCGCGAACCCGGCCGGTGTCGTCTACCGTAACGCCGACGGCGGTTCCAACATGCGGAACAACCTCATCGGCAACTTCAGCGCCGACATCAAGTTCCTCAAGTACCTGACCTTCACGTCCCGCTTCGGCTACCGCTACCACTTCACCTACGGCAACGGTTTCAGCCCGATCTACATGGAGACGTCCAACATCGCCAGCGGCCAGAACTCCGTCAGCCGCAGCACTTCCTATTCCAAGGACTGGACCTGGGAGAACATCCTGACCTTCAACAAGAGGTGGGGCAAGGTCCATGACCTGACCGTGATGGGCGCCATGTCCGCCCGGGATTTCTATCAGGAAGATTTCAATGCTTCCCGTATGGACCTTCCGTCCGAGAAACCGGAACTCCGCTTCCTGAGCGCCGCAACGAACAACACGCCTTCGGTGGGCGGATCCGGCAGTGCGCTGGGTATGCTTTCCTACCTGGGACGTATCAACTACTCCCTCCTGAACCGCTACCTCCTCACCGCTTCCTTCCGTGCTGATGGTTCCTCCCGCTTCGTGGGCAAGAACAAGTGGGGTTACTTCCCGTCCGCTTCCTTCGCGTGGAGAATCTCCGAGGAGCCGTTCTTCCAGAACGTGACGGCCGTGAACGACGCCAAGTTCCGTATCGGCTGGGGCCAGATCGGTAACGAACGGATGAGCTCCTATTATCCGTATCAGACCAACATCGGCCAGAAGCAGTATTACATCATCGGTGACTCCCCGACCCGTGTCAACGGTGCCGCGCCGAGCGGCCTGGGTAACGCTTCCCTGATGTGGGAGACCTCCGAGCAGTTCAACGTGGGTATCGACCTCGCCCTCCTGAACAACCGCCTCACCTTCACCGGCGACTACTTCATCCGCAAGACCGACAACATCCTCCTCTCCGAAAGTGTTCCGAGAACTTCCGGTACCAGCAGCATCACCCGCAACGTGGGTGGCATGGAGAACCGCGGTGTTGAAATCACCCTCGGCTGGAAGGACGACATCGGCGATTTCCACTACAGCATCGACGGCAACGTTTCCTTCATCAAGAACCGGGTCACCAACCTCGGCAAGGCCGGCTACCTCTCCAGCACCTTCGCCTATGACTACGCCCTCATCGACTTCCAGGGCCAGTTCTCCGGCGTGGTCCGCAGTGAACCCGACCATCCGTTCAACCAGTTCTACGGTTACAAGTTCCTGGGCATCTTCCAGGACCAGGCCGAAATCGACGCCTACACGGGACCCGACGGCAAGCCGATCATGCCGGACGCCAAGCCCGGTGACTCCAAGTTCGCCGACCTCGCCGGCGGCGGTGAGGACGGCAAGTCCCCCGACGGCAAGATTGACTCCAAGGATATGACCTTCATCGGCAATCCGAACCCGGCTGCCACCTACGGTATCAACTTCAACTTCGGTTGGAAGAACTTCGACCTCACCATGCTGTGGCAGGGTGTCCAGGGCATTGACATCTTCAACGCCTCCAAGTTCTACTTCGTGAAGTTCGACGGCCGCCAGAACGTCCTCGGTTCCGCCTACAAGGCCGGTTGGAGCGGCAAGGGATCGACCAATGAGGTTCCGATCACCCTCGCCTATTCCAAGGATGACGCCCGCAACCAGAAGAACTGGTGGCAGTCCTCCATGTATGTGGAAGACGGCTCCTATCTCCGCCTGAAGAACATTCAGCTGGGTTACACCTTCAAGACCAACCTGACCCGTGGCACCACGCAGAACTTCCGCGTGTATGTCGCCGCCACGAACCTGGTAACCATCACCAAGTACTCCGGCCTGGATCCGGAAATTCCCGGACAGGGCATCGACCGCGGCCAGTATCCGCAGCCCCGTACTTTCCTCCTGGGTGTGAATGTGAACCTTTAATCTATGAACATTATGAAACTCAACAGAATAATCGCTGTCCTCGCTTCGGTTCTCCTGCTCGGTTCCTGCAACTACCTGCTGGAAAAGAGCCCGCTCGGTTCCCTGGCGGTGGAGAACTACTACACCACGGAGGAAGAAGTCAACACGGCCGTCCTCGGTGTCTATCACGTGTTTATGACTGAGAATTTCGGTCTGTACCATTACCTCCACGTGGGAGACAACACCTCCGACGACTCCGAACTGGGCAACTCCCGTTCCGACGGTCTTGCCTGGGCCGGTAACGCCAAGTCCCTGGTGCAGTTCAACATCTTGACTACCAACTCCTACGCCTGCAACAACACCTGGAACCAGGACTGGCAGGTCGTGACCAAGTCCAACTACATCATCGAGAATGCCGAAAAGAACGACATTCCCAACAAGGAACTGTACATCGCCGAGGCCAAATTCCTCCGCAGCTACGTGTACTTCGACATGGCAGCCCAGCTGGGCGGCCTGCCGCTGGTGGACCACATCCTGACCCCCGAGGAGTACTATATGCCGCGTGCCACGATGGACGAGACCTGGGCTTTCGTGGAGAAGGGCTTCACTGAGGCTGCCGCCGGACTCCCGGCCAGCTGGGACGGTGCAAACACCGGCCGTGCCACGAAGGGTACCGCACTTGCGATGCTCGCCCGTACCTACGTCTATCACGCCAGCTTTGACAAGAAGCAGGAGACCTGGCAGAAGGCCTATGATGCTGCAAAGCAGGTCATCGACGGCGGATACTACCAGCTGCTTCCGAACTTCGGCGACGTGTTCAAGTATGAGAACCGTAACAACAAGGAGATCATTTTCTCCATCCAGTTCTGGACGACGGTGGCCGGTTGGGGCGACTCCAACGACGGTAACATGATGTCCTTCTACGGCCGCGACGCCGGCGTCAAGCTCAGCGACCTCTACTCTACCGATCCTTCCATTCCCAACAACAAAGTCCTGGATGACCTCCTGGGTCCCGGCACCTATGACTGGGTGTACAATACGATGAAGGAGGAAGGCGTGTTCGTAGACGAGAAGGGCGAGCCGCGCGGTTACGACAAGCGGATGACCGGCTGGTCGCTTCACTGCCCGACCCTGGACCTGTACAATGCCTTCGAAGAGGGTGACCCGCGCCGCGGATACACCATCATCGAGCGCGGCGAGGTGTTCGACGGCTTCACGCACTTCAACCTCTCCAGCCCGTCCGGCTTCCAGTCCAAGAAAGAGTACTGCCCGATGCAGTACCGCACCGATCCGGGTAACGAAGACAATCTGGGCATGAACCTGATCGTCTTCCGCTACTCCGACCTCCTCCTGTACATGGCCGAGGCCTGCAACGAGCTCGGCAAGGGCAGCGAGGCTCTCCAGTACCTGGAGATGGTCCGCGCCCGCGCCCGCAACAGCGGTCCCGACAAGAGCGTGCTTCCGAAGATCCTCGAGGCCAACCAGTCCGCTCTCCGCGAACTCATCTGGCACGAGCGCCGCGTGGAACTCGCGATGGAGTACAACCGCTACTACGACCTGGCCCGTACCGGCCGCCTGTACAACACGATGAAGGCATACTACGAGAAGTACGAGAAGGATCCTTCCTCCCCGGGTTACTCCGGTCAGGACAAGGGCAAGTTCGTGCAGCCGTACCACGTCCACATGCCTATCTCCAACCAGGCTCTCCAGGCATCCGTCTATGACGGTGTCCAGACCCTCGAACAGAACGAAGGCTATTAATCATCCCCGGCCGTATGATAAAACGGACACTTTCCATTGTTTTCCTGCTGGCCGCCGTCCTCACGGCGGCGGCCCAGCAGAAAACGTATTTCGTCTCGCCTGACGGGAACGACGCCGCCACGGGTCTTTCCGTCGCCCAGGCCTGGAAGACCATCGACAAGGTGAACTCCGTCGAGTTCCAGCCCGGCGACAAGATCCTCTTCGAAGCCGGAAAGACCTTCTTCGGGCAGTTGATGCCCAAGGGGTCCGGTACCGAAGAGGCTCCCATCGTGATGTCGTCTTACGGCGGATCCGGCCGTCCGGTCATCAACTTCGGTGACGCGGAAGGAGCCGGCATCCTCCTCGAAGACGTGGACCACTGGGAGGTCATCGGGATGGAAGTCGTCTCGTATGCCCCGTACAAGATCGGCATCGGCCGCCAGGGAATCGTCGTCCGCATCAGCAAACCGGGCAACTCCGACCATTTCGTCATCAAGGACAACTATATCCACGATGTGTGGGGCCAGCTCGGCGGCAACGGCCGCTACCAGGGCTACAACAGCTCCGCCATCCTGGTGCAGACCGCCCGGATGGCCGGCGGAATGGCTGTGACCGGCCCTGTCGAACCCGTCGTGATCAACGATGTCCTCATCGAGGGCAACAAGATCGAACGTGTGGACAAGTGCGGCATCGTGTGCCGCGGCGCCCGCAACAACGTGGCGGTCCGGCGGAACTGGATGGACAACATCGGCGGCGACGGCATCTTCGTGAACGGTCCCTACCGGGGCCTGATCGAGTACAACTACATCCGCCGCTCCTGCATGCGTTCCGGTGACCCGAACCTGCCCGGCGACGACGGCTGGTGGCCGCATGTGGCCGCCTGCTGGATCCAGAACACGGAAGAGACCATCATGCAGTTCAACGAAGTGTACGACACCGCCCGCAACCTCCACAACGGTGACGGATTCGCCTACGACTTCGACTTCAACTGCAAGCGCTGCATCGCCCAGTACAACTACTCGCAGAACAACCACGGTTTCATGCTCCTGATGTACAACATCTTCGAGAACGAGACCCGGTACAACATCTCCGAGAACGACCACACGCACCTGGTACAGATGCAGGGTCCCATCGAGGGCGACAAGAGCCTCATCTACAATAACGTGTTCTACATCGACTACGGGATGGCGGACATCGACTACTTCCTCACGCGCAAGCCGGAGGAACTTGGTGCGAAGTTCTACAACAACATCTTCTACGCCACCGGCCAGGGCCGTTTCCGCAGCGTGTTCTCCTCCGGAGACACCGCCGTCCGCAAGTATGACGAGGAACTCAAGGCCGATATCCCCGCCGGTTCCGTGTTCCTGCACAACTGCTACTTCGGCCCGTGGAAGAACGGCATTCCGGATGATCCGGAAGCCCTCGTAGCGGATCCGAGATTCGTCGCCCCGGGTACCGGCGGCGAGGGACTCTGCACCCTGGGCGGCTACGCCCTCCGGGCGGACTCCCCTTGCATCAACACCGGCATGTATGTCCCGAACAACGGCGGCCGCGACTTCTTCGGCCAGCCTGTTTCCGACGGTCATCCGGACTACGGTGCCTTCGAGTTCCTGGGCAGCGGCGTCTTTACCGACGGCGTGGAGGAGGCCAAGCAGGATGAAATCGCCCGCAAGGCTTCCGACATGGCCTGGGCCAAGTGGATGTTCCCCAAGGTCATCGCTTCCAACGATCCTTCACAGGCTGTCATCCAGCTCCGTGAGCCCCTCACGCCCACGATCAAGGGAACCCTTTCCTGGAAGAATCCGAAGAACGGGAAGACCATTACCGTGGACCTCGCCAAGGCGAAGGACCGCCAGCGGTTCGTCCTGCCGGTCAAGTCCGACAAGGAGACCCTGGAAAGCACGACCCTGAAGGTTTACCTCGACAACGGTGCCTTTACCGAGTCCTTCGAGGTGCCCTTCCAGGAGATCCAGCAGCGGCGCCGCCGCTAACCTGCCTGAAATGGGAAGGCTTCCTTCCGGGGCCTTCCCATTTTTTCTTCAACCACAGAACTGATAACCAGGAAGTCGTTGGAAATACGGCTTCCCAAGCATTCCCATTATGAAAAAAATCGTTCTCCTGACCTCCCTGCTGCTCCTGGCCGCCGGACTCCATGCCCAGCAGAAAACCTACTATGTGTCCCCGTCCGGAAACGACTCGGCTTCCGGCCTGTCCGTGAAGGATGCCTGGAAGAGCATCGACAAGATCAACACCGTCACCTTCCAGCCGGGAGACAAGATCCTCCTGGAGTCCGGCAAGACCTTCCCCGGTAAGATCGTCCTCAAGGGAAGCGGAACCCCGGAGAATCCGATCCGTCTTTCCTCCTATGGCGTGGCCGGACGTCCGGTCATCGACATGGGCCGGGAAGAGGGCAACGCCATCACCCTGACGGACGCGTCGGGCTGGGAAATCATCGGCCTTGAAATCACAAGCGGCTATCCCCCGGAAGTGGGCGTCGGACGAAGTGGTATCGTCGTGAACGCCACGGGCGAGGGCGTCGCATACAAATACCTGGTCATCAAGGACAACTACATCCATGATGTCTGGGGCCAGATGGGCGGTACCCGCAGCAGGAACACCGCCATTGCGGTCAGCGTAGGCGGACCGCGCAGGAGGCCCGAACCCGGGCAGCCGGCCTTCGTTCCCCCCACCTTCGACGATGTCCTCATCGAAGGCAACCGCATCGAACGGTTCGACAAGGTGGGTATCTCCACCGGCGGTCTCAGCAACCTGAAAGTCCGCCGCAACTGGATGGACAACCTGGGCGGCGACGGTATCATCGTGAGCGGTTCCTACCGGGCCATCATCGAATTCAACGAAATCCACCGTTCCTGCATGCGCTCCGGCACCCTTGACCTTCCCGGCGACACGGCCTGGAACGAGGGCAAGGACGGCTGGTGGCCGCACACCGCCGCCTGCTGGATCATCCGCTGCGAAGAAACCATCATGCAGTTCAACGAAGTGTATGACACCGGCCGCCAGATCCGCAACGGCGACGGCTTCGCCTATGACTTCGACTTCTACTGCAAGAACTGCCTCTGCCAGTACAACTATTCCAAGGAGAACCACGGTTTCCTCCTGTTGATGTACGACATCTTCCAGAACACGGCCCGCTACAACATCTCCGAGAATGACAAGACCCATCTCGTGCAGATGCAGGGAAGTCTGAAGAATGACAGCAACTTCCTCTACAACAACGTATTCTACGTGGACCACGGCACCCTCGACCTGGACTTCTTCCGCGGCGATTTCGCCGACCGGGCCAAGGATGTCAACGACCTGGGAGCCCACTTCTACAACAACATCTTCTACGCCGCCGGCCAGGGACGCTTCCGCTGGGAGTATTCCACCGGCTTTGCCTGGGACCGTTCGTTCGACTCCAAGACCAGGCCTACCCTTCCCGCCGGATCCATCTTCCTGCACAACTGCTATTTCGGACCTTGGCTGGACGGCATGCCGGATGATCCGGAGGCCCTCGTCGCCGATCCCAAGTTCGTGGCCCCCGGCACCGGCGGTACCGGTCTCGGCACACTCCTCGGCTATATGCTCCGCCCGGATTCCCCGTGCATCAACACGGGTATGTATGTCCCGAATGCAGGCTGCCGCGATTTCTTCGGCAACCCGCTGGAGGACGGACACCCCGATTTCGGAGCCTACGAGGCCGTCGGTTCCGGTCTGTTCGCCGACAAGGCGGATCTCGCGCAGCAGGACCGCGACGCTTCGGATGCCTCCTCCGTGGCCTGGAGCAAGTGGTGCTTCCCGCTGGGCCTGCCGGTAAGCGATGTCAAAGCCGTTCCCGTCCGTCTGTACCGTCCGCTCGAAGAGGGCGTCACCGGCACCGTGACCTGGGTCAACCCCAAGAACGGCAAACCCGTCGTCGTGGACCTGGCGAAGATCAAGGACCGCGGCAACTTCACCCTTCCCGTGAAATCCGACAAGGAGACCCTGCTGGGCACCACGGTCAAGGTCGACCTCAAGAAAGGCAAGTTCACGGAATCCTTTGAAATCCCCTTCGCTGAAAAACCTGCAACCAGACGATAAATCCGTATGAAACGCAGTCCCTTCATCCTTCTGGTTTGCACCCTCGCCTTCCTTGTGGCAGGGTGCAAATCCGAACCGGGACCGGTGACTTTCAATCTGTCCAAGGACAGGGTGATGGCCGGTCACAAGGTTCCCCTGACCGTCTTCGACAAGGAGTTCCCGACCGACTGGAGCGAATACAATTATCTGGTTCTCGAAATGAGGGCCTCCACCGCCCAGCGGGTCTATCTCGGCGTCACGACCGAGGAAGGCTACAACGAACTCCGGTTCATCTTCTACGCCCCGGGCGCCTGGATCCGGACAGCCATTCCGCTGACCTATTTCCGCGACCTGCCTTCCGGTGCGCACGACCTGGCGGCTACGTACAACCACAAGCGGCCGCTCTCCTACATCAACATCGACCATGGTACCCGTCACCCGCTGAAGGGGGTTGATTCCCTGGGTGTGCGGATGCATATGCCCGTGAAGGACGAGAAGGTCGAGATTGCAAAAGCCTACCTGACCGTGGAGGATCCCGGCGACGCCTATCTGTCGGACGTTCCCGCAGTGGACGAATTCGGACAGTGGAACCTCGGCGAGTTCGAGGACAAGATCCACTCCGAGGCCGAACTCAAGGAAGCCTGGGCCGCGGAGGATGCCGAAATCGCCGCTTTCACGGAAACCCGCCTTTCCCGCTTCGGCGGCGACCTGAGCCGCCGTACCCGCGGCACCGGTTATTTCCGGGTGCAGCAGATCGACGGCAAGTGGTGGTTCATCGATCCGGAAGGATACTGCTTCCTGTCCATCAGTTCCAACGGGACCTCTCCTGCCTGGGGACGGGCACCCCGTCGTCAGGGTCAGCCTGAACCCCTCCCCGGACTGTATCCGGAAGGCGGCGTGAAAGATCTCCGCACCCTCCGTTTCGGAGAGGGTGAGGAAGCCGCCAGCAAGGCCAACCAACTCGTAGCCGACCGGCTTACCCTCTGGGGCATGAACACCATCGGCAACTGGTCCAGCCGCGACGTCATCGCCCTGAACCGGAAGCCTTTCATGCTCTCGCTCGGCGGCCTGGGCATCCAGGACGGCATCCTGGGCATGCCCGACGTCTATGCCGACGGATTCCGCAAGAAAGTGGAGGACGGCGTCCGCCGTTCCACCGAACCCTACCGGGGCAATCCGATGCTGATCGGCTATTTCGTGGGGAACGAACCCACCTGGAGCAACCAGGAACTCCGCCTGTGCGAACTGATCCAGGAAGCGGACGACAGCCGCCCGCTCAAGCAGGCCTTCCTGAAGTACCTGAAAGCCAAGGGGGACACGCCTGAAACGCGGAAAGCCTTTGTCTACGAGACCTTCGAACGCTTCCTCGCCACCGTCAAGGACGCCCTCCGGAAATATGACCCGAACCACCTGAACCTGGGCATCCGCTACGGCTCCGGCGTCCCTACGCCTGAAGTCCTCGCCCTGTCCAAGAAGTATTTCGATGTCTACAGCTTCAACAACTACGGCATCCAGCCGAACCTGAAGAACATGGACATCATCTACGAGGCCACCGGCATGCCGATGATCATCGGCGAATTCCACTTCGGCACAACCGACCGCGGCCTCGGCGAATCCCTCGTCCGGGTCGTCTCCCAGGAAGACCGCGGCGTCGCCTACCGAAACTATGTCGAGAAAGCCTTCTCGCATCCGGCCCTCATCGGTACGTCCTGGTTCACCTGGTACGACCAGCCCTTCTTCGGAAGAGGAGACGGCGAGAACTACAACATCGGCCTGCTGGACGTGACCGACCGTCCGTACAAGTGGATGGTCAAGGCCATCCGCGCCGTCGCCGACGACTGCTACGACGTCCACGACGGGAAGAAAGCGCCGTTTGAACAGAAACTGGAGCGGGTTGGCGGCTCCTTCCCTGACATTTGGGAGGAATAACCATGAAAAGGATTCTCTATGGATTCATGGCAGGATTGCTCGTCGTGACGGGCGTTTCCTGCGGCAACCGTTCCGGAGGGAAACAGGTTTTCGACCTGTCCCAGATCGCCGAAAAGGTGAACGGAACGGCTACCCGGCTGGAAGACAGTGAGATATTCGGCAGCAAAGCGCTGAAGGTCGACCCGAAGGAAGGGAACGGTGGGATCGTCATCTGGGAAAAAGGCGACAAACCCGTCTGGACCGATGCCAACTACCTGGTTTTCGAGGTCTTTGACGAAGCCGATTACAGCGGCGTCATCAACCTGGAATTCTACAAGGAAGTCAAGAACTTCAAAAGCGAGCAGATCGTCCTGCAAGGCGGCGAGATATCCGGGACGGAGAAGGACACCCCCTGGCTTTCCTGCCTGATCGGCGTCCTTCCCCGGCTGAAGACGCAGGTCGTCTTCCCGCTCTCCTACATGGATGCCCAGAATATCTTCCTCACCCGCTTCCCCCGCCAGTTGAAGGCTACCCTGAGCGGAAACCGGCTGGATCCGGCGGATATCACCAAGGTCGTCCTCCGGTTCGGCCCGTATGACGGGACCAACTACCGGACGGCTTATGAACTGGGTTCCGTCTCCCTGACGAAGGAACTGCCTGAGCCGTATCCCGCCGCTCCGCCCGCTATCGACATGCTGGGCCAGCGCACGGACAAGGACTGGCCCGGAAAGGTGAAGGACGAGGCTGACATGATCGCCCGCAACAAGGCGATCGAGAAGGAAATGGACGGTGTCTCCTTCCCTTCCGGATGGAGCAAGTACGGAGGCTGGAAAGCCAAGAAGTTCAAGGCGACAGGGTTCTTCCGGACCCAGCACGACGGCAAGCGCTGGTGGCTGGTGGATCCGGAGGGATACGCCTTCCTCAGTTCGGGCATTGATTGTATCAGAGCCAATTCTAACGGTCCCGTGCAAGGAATCGAGGACCTCTTCGAATGGCTTCCCGACGAGGGCGACACCCGTTTCGCCGCCGCCGTTTCCGAGCAGAGAGGGATGAAGACGATGGACTTCTACATCGCCAACATGATCCGGATCTGGGGAGACGACTGGAAGGAACACTGGCTGGACTACTCCGAGAAACTGATGAAGAAGATCCGCTGCAACACGGTGGGCAACTGGTCCGAAGTGGAGTTCGCCCGGCATAGCAAGATTCCCTATGTCCTGCCGCTCAACGGCTTCCCTTCGACGAAAGTGGCCATCTACCGCGACTTCCCGGATGTGTTCGCCGATGAATACCAGGCCAATGCAGCCACCTTCGCCTCCCAGCTGGAAGCGTACAAGGATGACCCGTATCTGGTCGGTTATTTCCTCCGCAACGAACCCAACTGGGCCTTCGGTTATCACAACCTGGCCTATGAGATGTTCGCGACCGACCAGGCCTCTGCGACCAAGGATGCCTTCGTCCGATGGATCGGGGAGAAATACCAGGGCGACATCAAGGCCTTCAACGCGGCCTGGGGGCTGTCCCTGGAGAATTTCGACGCCCTGAAGGCCCAGACGTTCAAGGAGTACCCGTCCGAGACGGCCGGTGAGGACTTCAACGCCTTCTCCGAAGTCATGGTGAAAAGGTATGTCGACATTCCCTGCGACGAAGTGGAAAAGATCGACAAGAACCACATGAACCTGGGCATGCGCTACGCCTGGCTCAGTTCGGACCTGCTGTACAAGGCCGGAGAACGCTTCGACGTCTTCTCCATCAACGGATACGGCCTCACCCCTCCCCCGACGGCTGAAATCGCCGCCAAGAGCGGCAAACCCGTGATGATCGGCGAATTCCACCACGGCGCCGTCGACCGGGCCCTTCCGGCGACCGGCATCGTGGGCGTGATGAGCCAGGAAGAGCGGGCCGCCGCCTTCCGCCAGTACATCGAACAGGGCTTCGCCCGTCCCGAACTGGTGGGCATGCACTACTTCCAATGGGTCGACCAGCCCTATTACGGCCGTTTTGACGGAGAAAACTACAACATCGGCGTCGTTACGACCGCCAACATCCCTTACGACGAACTGATCCAGGGGATGACCACGACGAACGAACGCATCTACGACGTGGCGACCGGCAAGGTCAAACCGTTTGACGGGAAAGTTCCCAGGACGCCTTCGATCCACTATTAGGACGCCCTCAGAATCCAATTATTTCGTACATTTGTAAATGAAACAATTCTTCACTTCCCTTCTGTGTATCCTCGCCCTGGGCCTCGCGGCCCGGGCGCAGACCTTCAAAGAGTGGCAGGATCCGGCCGTGAACGCCGTGAACCGTGCCCCGATGCATACCCATTATTTCGCCTACGAGAATGACGGCCTGGCCCTCGCCGGATGCCCCGAATCCTCCGCCAACTACCTGTCCATCAACGGAACCTGGAAATTCAACTGGGTCAACGACGCCGACCAGCGTCCCACGGGTTTCTGGGCGGCCGGTTTCGACGACAAGGGCTGGGATACGATTCCCGTCCCCGGCATGTGGGAGCTCAACGGATTCGGCGATCCCATCTACGTGAACGCGGGGTACGCCTGGGGCAACCAGTTCCAGAGCGACCCGCCCCATGTCCCGGTGCAGAACAACCACGTGGGCTCCTACCGTCGT
Organism: Bacteroidales bacterium; assembly: GCA_017439305.1. Lineage (GTDB taxonomy): Bacteria > Bacteroidota > Bacteroidia > Bacteroidales > UBA932 > Cryptobacteroides. Next base: position 24,539 of record JAFSJK010000069.1, read on the forward strand.
GAGTTCGAGATTCCCGCCTCCTGGGCCGGCAAGGACGTCTTCCTCCATTTCGGCTCCGTAACTTCCAACATCTACCTCTGGGTGAACGGCAAGTTCGTCGGCTACAGCGAAGACAGCAAGCTGGAGGCCGAGTTCGACGTGACCAAATTCCTTGTTCCCGGCAAGAAGAACCTCGTCGCGTTCCAGGTTTTCCGCTGGTGCGACGGATCCTACCTGGAGGACCAGGACTTCTTCCGTTACTGCGGCGTTGCCCGCGACAGCTATTTCTATGCCCGTTCCAAGCAGCGTATCCAGGACATCCGCGTCACACCGGATCTGGATGCGGCCTACAAGGACGGTACCCTCGCCGTCCGCGTCCAGTTCAAGGGCAAGGGCGGCACGGCCAAGCTCGAACTGCTTGATGCGGAAGGGAAATGCGTCGCTACCGGCAATGCATCCGGCAAGGGAACGGTCAATGCGACCTTGTCCCTCGCTGCTCCGGAGAAATGGACGGCTGAAACGCCTTACCTGTATACGCTGAAGGCCAGCTTCGGCGGGGAGACCATCCCGGTGAAAGTGGGATTCCGCAAGATCGAACTCACCGGAGGCCAGATCCTCGTGAACGGACAGCCGGTCCTGTTCAAGGGCGCCGACCGGCACGAACTGGATCCGGACGGCGGCTACGTGATCTCCAGGGAACGGATGCTGCAGGACGTGCTCATCATGAAGCAGTTCAACCTCAACGCCGTCCGCACCTGCCACTATCCCGACGACAACTACTGGTATGACCTGTGCGACAAGTATGGTATCTACATGGTGGCCGAAGCCAACCTGGAGTCCCACGGCATGGGTTACGGCGAGAAGACCCTCGCGAAGAATCCGGCCTATGAACTGGCCCACATGGAGCGGAACGCCCGCAACGTGCAGCGCAACTTCAACCATCCCGCCGTCATCTTCTGGTCGCTGGGCAACGAAGCCGGCTACGGTCCCAACTTCGAGCGCGTCTACGACTGGGTGAAGGCCGAGGATCCTTCCCGGGCCTGCCAATATGAACAGGCGCACCTGACCGGCAAGTCGGACATCTACTGCCCGATGTACCTGGATTACCGCCGGAGCGAGGCGTATGCTTCGAATCCCGAGTCCAACAAGCCGCTGATCCAGTGCGAGTACGCCCATGCGATGGGCAATTCCCAAGGCGGTTTCAAAGAGTACTGGGACCTCATCCGGAAGTATCCCAAGTTCCAGGGCGGCTTCATCTGGGACTTCGTGGACCAGTCCATCCGCTGGAAGAACAAGGACGGAATCACCATCTATGCCTATGGCGGTGACTTCAACCGCTATGACGCCGGCGACCAGAACTTCTGCGACAACGGCCTCATCAGCCCGGACCGCGTGCCCAACCCGCATATGTACGAAGTGGGTTACTGGTACCAGAACATCTGGACGGAACTTGCCGACGGCGGTTTGACCGTCTTCAATGAGAACTTCTTCCGTGACCTGAAGGACTACCGGATGGAATGGACCCTGCTCCGGGACGGACGGCCCGTCAAGACCGGTGCGGTGGACAAGCTTTCTGTCGCCCCCCAGGCCCGCGTGAAAGTTCCTGTCGACTGGGGCAAGTGCAGCGGAGACGGAGAATGGCTCCTGAACGTCAATTACATCCTGAAGGAGACGGACGGGCTGCTTCCCGCCGGCCATGTCGCCTCCCGGCAGCAGCTGGAACTCAAGGCTTATAAGGCTCCGGCCCTCACGCTTTCCGGCAAGACAGCTCCGCAGATCGTGGACAATGACCGGGCATACCTGATCGTCAAGGGCAACGGTTTCTCCGTGGACTTCGACCGCAGGACGGGCTGGCTTACCCACTATGACGTGGGCGGCACTCCCCTCCTGAAGGACGGAACCCAGATCGTTCCGAATTTCTGGCGGGCTCCGACCGACAACGACTTCGGCGCCAGGCTGCAGATGCGCTACCGGGTGTGGAACAAACCCCAGATCCGACGCAAGAGCCTGGAAGCCAAGGTGGAAGGTTCAGTCGTCAAAGTCGTTGCCGAACACGAGATGGTGGACCTCGGCACCCTGGAGATGACCTACGAGATCGACGGGACCGGCGCCATCAAGGTGACGGAAAAGATGACCGCCATCACAGGGAAGGAAGTTCCCGACCTGTTCCGCTTCGGCATGCAGGTGACGATGCCCAAGTCCTTCGACCGGGTGGTCTACTACGGCCGCGGCCCCATCGAGAACTACGCCGACCGCAAGGCGACGACCTTCCTGGGTATCTACGACCAGAGCGTTTCTGAACAGTTCTATCCGTATATCCGTCCGCAGGAGAACGGCACCAAGTCCGACATCCGCTGGTGGAACGTGATGGACGCCGGCGGCAACGGCATCCGCTTCACAGCCGAAGCACCTTTCTCCGCCTCGGCGCTCCACTACACCGTGGAATCGCTCGACGAGGGGATGGCGAAGCGTAACCTCCACTCTCCCGAAGTTCCGGTGGCCGACCTGACCAACGTCCTCGTGGACAAGGTCCAGATGGGCCTGGGCTGCGTGACCAGCTGGGGTGCCCTTCCGCTGGACGAGTACCGGATCCACTACGGCGACATGTCCTTCACCTTCCTCATGACGCCGCTCCGGAATGTGGTGATCCCTTGATCGCCGGATTTCAATCTCGTATCAAATTGTTTCGGAAATCGGTCATTCCTGCGGAAATGGCCGGTTTCCGCTTTTTGAAGGATTGTGTTTCAGACGCGGATTGCCTATATTCGTCGAAAGAAAACCACAATCTATCCATCCAGCCGATGATGAAAAGAATGATCACTGCCGGAATCTGCGCCCTCATCCTGGGCGTGGTTACCGCCGGGGCCCAGTGGGGTCCCCGCCCTATTCCCGAACCCACCGACGGTCTGAAGGACGCTTACAAGGACTACTTCAAGATCGGCGTCGCCGTGAACAACCGGAACGTCGTGGAGCCTGAACAGATCAAGGTCATCCTCCGCGAGTTCAACAGCATCACCGCCGAAAACGCGATGAAACCCGAACCCACCGAGCCCCGGAAGGGCGAGTTCAACTGGGAAGATGCCGACCGCATCGCGAACTTCTGCCGCGAACACGGCATCAAGATGCGCGGCCATACCCTGATGTGGCACAGCCAGATCGGCTCCTGGATGTATCAGGACGCCCAGGGCAACCTGCTGCCGAAGGAGGAGTTCTATGCCAATATGAAGCACCACATCCAGGCCATCGTAAACCGCTACAAGGACGTCGTCTATTGCTGGGACGTGGTGAATGAGGCCGTTGCAGACAGCCCCGTCTGGCCCGGCCGCCCCGAGCTCCGCGATTCACCGATGTACAAGATCGCAGGCGAAGAGTTCATCTACAAGGCCTTCGAGTATGCCCATGAGGCCGATCCCAATGCCCTTCTTTTCTATAACGACTACAATGACGCCGAGCCTGCCAAGAGCCAGCGCATCTTCAATCTCGTGAAGCGGATGAAGGATGCCGGCGTGCCCGTCGACGGCATCGGCATGCAGGGCCACTACAACATCTACGGCCCTTCCCAGGAAGACATCGACAATGCCCTCACCCTCTATTCCCAGGTCGTGAAGCATATCCATATCACCGAACTGGACGTCCGTGTGAACACCGAGATGGGCGGAGCCCTGCGTTTCAGCCAGGGAGCCACCCAGATCGCCGATTGGGAGAAGACCCTGCAGGAGGACATGTATTCCCGCCTGTTCCGTGTGCTCCGCAAGCACAAGGATGTGATTGACTGCGTCACCTTCTGGAATGTCTCCGACAAGGACTCCTGGCTGGGCGTGAACAACTATCCCCTGCTTTTCGACGAGAATTACAAGCCCAAGAGGGCCTATCTGCAGGTCAAGGGCTTCGACCCGGCCAAGGATGTCGCTGTCGTGAAGGAAGACTTCCGGCCGTCCGAGCTCAACCAGCCCGGCCAGGAGTATCCGATGGTGAACTCCCAGGGTTATGCCCGCTTCAAGGTCAATGCCCCCAAGGCCACGTCCGTCATCGTCAGCCTAGGACTCGGCGGCACGGGCGGCACCGTCCTGCACAAGGCCGAAGACGGCACCTGGATGGGCACCACCGACGGGCCGATGGACGAAGGATTCCACTACTATCACCTGACCGTGGACGGCGGTGTCCTCAACGATCCGGGCACTCACAACTACTATGGCTCCACCCGTTGGGAGAGCGGTATCGAGATTCCGGCCCACGATGCGGACTTCTATGCGATGAAGCGTGTGCCGCACGGCAAGGTGCAGCAGGTCCTCTTCTGGTCCGGAAGTACGCAGCAGAACCGCGTAGCGTGGGTGTACACCCCGCCGCAGTATGACAAGAACAAGAAGAAGTATCCTGTCCTGTACCTGCAGCATGGTTGGGGCGAGAACGAATATGCCTGGTGGAACCAGGGGCACGCGAACCTGATCATGGACAACCTCATCGCCGAGGGCAAGGTCGAGCCTTTCATCATCGTGATGACCTACGGCATGACCAACGACGTCCGTCCCGGTGGCCGGTTCAGCTTTGATTACAAGCAGTTTGAGACAGTCCTCTGCGACGAGCTCGTCCCCTATGTCGATGCGAACTTCCGTACGATAGCGAAGAAAGACAGCCGTGCGATGGCCGGTCTGTCGATGGGCGGCATGGAAACCCACGCCATCACGCTCGACCGTCCGGAGATGTTCGGCTGGTACGGCCTCCTGAGCGGCGGTATCTATACCCCGGATGAGATCAAGGACCCGAAGCAGGTGAAGGGCATCTTCATCGGCTGCGGCAGCAAGGAAGGTCCGGACCGGATCCGCGAGGCGGCCGCCCAGCTCCAGGCCGCCGGCTTCAACGCCAAGGGTTACGTCTCCGAGGGCACGGCCCACGAATTCCTCACCTGGCGCCGCTGCCTGCATGAAATGGCTCCGATGCTGTTCCGCAAGTAACAGTCTGTTGGTTATATTGTAATTTGGTTGGTTGAGGCCGTCCGCACCGGGACGGCCTCGTTTTTTGCGGAAAATACGTATCTTTGTGTCCATATGGCAAGCTACCTGCAGATTGAGAACATTTCCAAGTCGTACGGCCCCAAGGTACTGTTCGAGCACATCGACTTCAACATCAACGAGGGCGACAAGGTGGCGCTCATCGCCCCGAACGGAACGGGGAAAACGTCCCTGTTAAGGATCCTGGCGGGGAAGGACAAGTCCGACAGCGGCGGCAAGATCCTGTTTCTCAAGGACATCCGTATCGCTTTCCTGGAGCAGGAGTATGCCTATGACCCGGATAAGAGCATTTTCCGCCAGATCATGGACGGCTCCGCAGAATGGACGGAGCACCTGGACCAGGAGCACCTGTGGGAGTATGAGCGGAGGGTCCAGCGGCTGCTGACGCAGTTTTCCCTGCCGGACTGGGACAAGCCGATGAAAGACCTCTCCGGCGGCGAGGTCAAGCGCGTGGCCCTCACGCAGATGCTGGCCTCCGAGGCCGATTTCTACATCATGGACGAGCCCACGAACCACCTGGACATCGACGCCATCGAGTTCCTGGAGCAGCATCTCAAGCACGCCCGCAGCACCCTGTTCATGGTCACGCACGACCGGTATTTCCTAGACCGTGTATGCAACACGGTGATGGAGATGGACCGGGGCAAGGTCTTCATCTACCGGGGCGATTACATGAACTTCCTCGAGAAGCGGCAGGAGCGCATCGACAACTACAATGCCGAGACCGACAAGGTCCGGAATGTCCTGCGGCGGGAGCTGGAATGGATGCACGCCACCCCCTGCGCCCGCAGCGGCAAGGCCAAATACCGCAAGCAGGCTTTCTGGGAACTGAAGGAACGGGCGGAAGACACGTATGTGTCCAAGCAGGTGGACATGTCCGAAGTCCAGATGAAGGGCACCTACCTCGGCAACAAGGTCATCAACTGCAAGGACGTATCGTTCTGGTGGGAAGACAAATGCTACCTGAGCCACTTCAGCTACAATTTCCAGCGCTATGAGCGGGTGGGCATCGTCGGCCGGAACGCCGCCGGAAAGACCACCTTCCTGAACCTCATCACGGGAAAATGGAAGCCGTCGATGGGCGGGCAGATGACGGGCGTGGTGGACCTCGGCGATTCGCTGAAAATCGGGTACTACCACCAGTCCGGCATGCAGTTCGATCCGGACCAGACAGTGATGGACACCGTCCCGAGCACGCACCTGCTGGAACGGTTCCTGTTCCCGCACGACATGTGGATGAACCCGGTCTCACGGCTTTCCGGTGGCGAAAGGAGGCGGCTGTACCTGCTGACCATCCTCCTCCAGCAGCCGAACCTTCTCATCCTGGACGAGCCCACGAACGACCTGGATATCGTTACTCTGGACATCCTGGAAGAGTACCTGCTGGAGTTCAAGGGATCCCTGATCATCGTCTCCCACGACCGCCACTTCCTGGACCGGCTGGTGGACCACCTCTTCGTTTTCTGCGGCGACGGTGTCGTCAAGGACTTCATCGGGAACTACTCCGAATACCGGTCCTTCATCAAGGACTATGAAGCCGCCCAGAAGGCGGCCCAGAAAGAAGAGAAACCGGTCGTGGAACGGGTGAAAGCCCCTGCCAAACGCAAACTCACCTGGAAAGAGCAACAGGAACTCAAGGCCCTGGACGAGGAACTTCCCCGCCTGGAAGCGGAAAAGGCGGACCTCGAAGCCAGGCTTTCCAGCGGCACCCTCTCCCCTGCCGACCTCCAGTCCGCCTCCACCCGGTACGGCGAGCTGCAGGACCTGATTGACGAAAAAGAGCTCCGCTGGCTGGAACTCTCCGAGATCTGAGCCGCAGGGCGACTACCTGTTTTTTTAGGCGATTATCCTGCTTATTTTATGGCCACGACCTTGAGTTTTGGCCATTATTTTTTTATATTTGTGAATCGATAACCAGGCTAATAACAAATACTGACTCAATATGGACAAACTCCAGGAACTCACCCAGAAACTTTACGACGAGGGTCTCGCCAAGGGAAAACAGGAAGGGGAAGCCCTCCTCCAGAAGGCGGCCGCAGAAGCCGAGGACATTGTGAACCAGGCGAAAGAAGAAGCCGAAGCCATCCTCGCCAGGGCCCGCAAGGAAGCCGCGGACTTCAAGGTCAAGGTCGAAGGCGACGTGAAGATGGCCGCTTCCCAGGCCGTCCAGGCGACGCGCACAGACATCGAGAACCTTGTCGTCACGAAGGTCGTGGACGGAACCGTGGACAAGGCCCTCTCGAACGAGGAGTATATCAAGGGCATCATCACCGCCGTGGCACAGAAGTTCTCCGCCGAGGAACCGGCGGACCTCTCCCTTGTCCTTCCGGAAAGCCTGAAGGCCGGGCTGGAACCGTTCGTGAAGAACGAACTGGGCAAGATGCTCGGCAAGGGCGTGGAGGCGTCCTTCTCCAAGAAGGTCGCCGGCGGATTCAAGATCGGCCCCAAGGACGGCGGCTATTTCGTGAGCCTCACCGACGACACCTTCAAGGACCTCATCAGCGGATTCCTCAGACCTGCGACGAAGAAACTCCTGTTCGGTTAAGATGAGCAATTTCGAATATATCATCGCCAGTCTCCCCTACCTGACCGCGGACTTCCGGTACACGGACCAGGCAGGGTTCAACTCGGTGATCTCCGACATCAAGCGGGACCTCAGCGAGCAGGACCAGGACCTGGTGGATTTCCTCCTGAAAGGATTCTCCGACAAGGAACTGGACGCGGACTTCTATGCCCGGGCCCTCCGCCAGCGGAACAAGTTCCTCCGGGAGTACTTCCGGTTCGACCTGAACCTCCGGAACGCCAAGGTCCGCTACCTGAACGCCCAGCTCGGGCGGGAACCGGAGCAGGACGTGATGACGGGCGAAGACCCGGACGCCCCGGACGTGGACATCGACGGATTCCGCTTCTCCGGCGGTGAATTCGAGGAAGCGGCCAAGGCGGACGCCATCCTCTCCGGCACGGACCTCGTCGCCCGGGAGAAAGGCATGGACGACCTCCTCTGGGACAAGATCGACCAGCTCTCCGTCTTCCACTACTTCGACATCGAAGCCGTCCTCGCCTACATCGCCAAGCTCCACATCGTGACCCGCTGGCTGAATCTGGACGAGGAAGTGGGCCGGGAACAGTTCCGCCGCCTCCTGAAAGAGGTCCGCGGTACGTACAAAGGCGTAAATTACACTGAATAATAATCAATTAAAGAGATATCGAATGAAAACAACAGGTATTGTTACGGGTATCGTCTCGAACCTTGTGACCGTACTGGTGGACGGACCGGTGGCGGAGAATGAGATCTGCTATATCGACCTGGCCGGCGTCAAGATGATGGCCGAGGTCATCAAGGTCAACGGGAAGTCCGCCTCCGTGCAGGTGTTCGAAAGCACCCGCGGCCTCCGGAACGGCGACAAGGTCGAATTCGAAGGCCGGATGCTGGAAATCACCCTCGGACCGGGCCTGCTCTCCAGCGTCTATGACGGTCTGCAGAACGACCTTACCACCATGGAAGACGTCTTCCTCAAGCGCGGCGAATATACCGACCCGCTGGACCGGATCAAGCTCTGGGATTTCACCCCCATCGCCCAGCCCGGCGACAGGGTGGTCGCCGCTGACTGGCTGGGTGAGGTCAAGGAAGGCTGGCTGCCCCACAAGATCATGGTCCCGTTCTCCTTCCAGGGTGATTTCACGGTCAAGTCCATCGTCCCGGCCGGTTCGTACAATGTGGACACCATCATCGCGGTCCTGACCAACGCCGACGGCGAGGACGTTCCCGTGACGATGACGCAGAAATGGCCGGTCAAGGTGGCCGTCAAGGGATATAAGGAAAAGCCCCGTCCCAACAAGATCATGGAAACGGGCGTGCGCGTCATCGACACCCTGAATCCCATCGCGGAAGGCGGCACCGGCTTCATCCCGGGCCCTTTCGGCTGCGGCAAGACCGTCCTCCAGCACGCCATCGCCAAGCAGGGCGACGCCGACGTGATCGTGATGGCGGCCTGCGGCGAGCGTGCCAACGAGGTCGTGGAAATCTTCACGGAATTCCCGGAACTCATCGACCCGCACACCGGCCGGCACCTGATGGAGCGTACCACCATCATCTGCAATACTTCCAACATGCCCGTCGCCGCCCGTGAGGCGTCCGTCTATACCGCGATGACCATCTGCGAATACTACCGGGCGATGGGCCTCAAGTGCCTCCTCCTCGCCGACTCCACCTCCCGCTGGGCGCAGGCCCTCCGTGAGATGTCCAACCGTATGGAGGAACTTCCGGGCGCCGACGCGTTCCCGGTGGACCTTTCCGCCATCATCTCCAACTTCTACTCCCGCGCGGGAATGGTCGTGCTGAACAACGGGGAAACCGGCGCCGTCACCTTCATCGGCACCGTGTCTCCGGCCGGCGGTAACCTGAAGGAACCCGTGACCGAATCCACCAAGAAAGCCGCCCGCTGCTTCTACGCCCTGGAACAGAACCGGGCCGACCAGAAGCGCTACCCGGCCGTCTCCCCGCTGGATTCCTACTCCAAGTACCTGGATTATCCCGAGATCGAGGAATTCCTGGACAAGACCGTCGAACCCGGCTGGGTGGACAAGGTCCGCGTCGCGAAGAACCTGATCCGCCGCGGCAAGGAAGCCAGCGAGCAGATCAACATCCTCGGCGACGACGGCGTCCCGATGAGCTATCACGTGAATTTCTGGAAGTCCGAACTGGTGGACTTCATCATCCTGCAGCAGGACGGCTTCGACCCGGTGGACTCCCTGTGTCCGCTGGAGCGCCAGCGCTACATGCTGGACCTCGTCCTGGACCTGTGCGACCGTGACTACGAGTTCGAGGATTTCGAGAAATGCCGCGCTTTCTTCAAGGACCTCATCAACGTGCTCAAGCAGATGAACTACTCCGAGTTCAAGAGCGAGAACTTCTTCAACTATCAGGAAACCGTCAACAAAATGATCGCATAGCCCTATGAAAGCATACCAAAGAGTCTATACCCAGCTGGAAGGCATCACCAAGGCGACGGTCTCGCTCCGGGCCAAAGGCGTCTCCAACGACGAACTGGCCGTGGTGGCCGGCAAACTCGCCCAGGTCGTGCGGACCAAGGGCGACCTCGTGACCCTCCAGATCTTCTCCGGCACCGAAGGCATCCCGACCAACGCCGAAGTTACCTTCCTCGGCGAACCGCCCGTGCTCAAGGTCTCCGACCAGCTTGCCGGCCGCTTCTTCGACGCCTACGGCCATCCGATCGACGGCGGTCCCGAAATCGAAGGCGAGGAGCGCCAGATCGGCGGTCCCTCCGTAAACCCTTACAAGCGCCGCCAGCCCTCGCAGCTCATCCCGACCGGCATCGCCGGCATCGACCTCAACAACACCCTCGTGTCCGGCCAGAAGATCCCCTTCTTCGCCGACCCGGACCAGCCTTATAACCAGGTGATGGCCGACGTGGCCCTCCGGGCCGACGTGGACAAGATCATCCTCGGCGGCATGGGCCTTTCCAACGACGACTACCTGTTCTTCAGGCACTCCTTCGAGGCCGCAGGTGCCCTGGACAAGATCATCTGCTTCATCAACACGACCGAGAATCCCCCGGTGGAGCGCCTCCTGGTGCCGGACATGGCCCTGACTGCCGCCGAGTATTTCGCCGTGGACAAGAATGAGAAGGTCCTCGTCCTCCTGACCGACATGACCCTGTATGCGGATGCCCTCTCCATCGTCTCCAACCGTATGGACCAGATCCCGTCCAAGGACTCCATGCCGGGCTCCCTGTACTCCGACCTCGCCAAGATTTACGAGAAGGCCGTGCAGCTCCCGACCGAAGGCTCCATCACCATCATCGCGGTGACCACCCTGAACGACGGTGACATCACGCACGCCATTCCGGACAACACCGGTTACATCACCGAGGGCCAGCTCTTCCTCCGCGCCGACACCGACACCGGCAAGGTCATCATCGACCCGTTCCGGTCCCTCAGCCGTCTGAAACAGCTTGTCCAGAACAAGAAGACCCGCGAGGACCACTCCCAGGTCATGAACGCCTCCGTGCGTCTGTACGCCGACGCGCAGAACGCGAAGACCAAACTGGAGAACGGCTTCGACCTGTCCGACTATGACGTCCGCTGCCTCGCCTACGCGAAGGACTATGCCCGCGAACTCCTCGCCATCGACGTGAACATCACCATCACCGAGATGCTGGACACCGCCTGGAAACTCTTTGCAAAATACTTCTCGCCGGCTGAGACCGGCATCAAGCAAGCCCTCGTGGACAAATACTGGAAGGCTTAACCATGGCTATCAAGTTTCAATACAATAAAACATCGCTGAACGAGCTGGGCAAGCAGCTCAAGGTCCGGCAGAAAGCGCTCCCCACGCTGCAGAACAAGGAGAGCGCCCTGCGCCTTGAGGTGCGGAAAGCCAAGAACGAGAGCGACCGTCTTATTGCCGACCTGGAAGCCGCCCTCGGGAGATACGACTATCTCGCCGCCCTCTGGAACGAATTCGACCCGGGCCTGGTGACCATCACCGACGTGGACCTGCACACGGTGAAGGTCGCCGGCGTGAAGACCCCCGGGCTGGGCGAGATCCACTACGAGATCCGCCCGTTCAACGCCTTCGTCAAACCCGCTTGGTACGCCGACGGCGTGGCCATCCTCAAGGAACTCTCCCGGCTCGGCATCGAATCGGAAGTGTACAATGAGAAGGCCCGCATCCTGGACTACCAGCGGAAGAAGACCACCCAGAAGGTGAACCTGTACGAGAAAGTCCAGATCCCGGGCTACCAGGAGGCCATCCGCAAGATCAAGCGGTACATGGAAGACGAGGAAAACCTCTCCAAGGCATCCCAGAAAATCGTCAAGCAGCGCCACGCGGCAGAGGAGGAGGAGGCCTCGGAGGTATGATTTCCCCGATGACCAAATATTCCTTCATCCTGCTCAACGGCGAACAGGAAGGCCTGCTGGAAAAACTCCAGGAAATCGGCCTGGTGGACATCACCCGCAGCGTAAAGCCCATCGACGGTCCGTCCGGCGAGTTGCTTCGCGCCGTGGAGCACCGCAAGGATCTCATCCAGGCGCTCGGCAAGGTCGACTTCCCGGAAGGTCTCGAAGCCGCCCCTGTCGAGGGCGACCTGACCTACGCCACCGCTGCTGCGCTGGACAACCTGAACACGCTCACAGAGCGGCTGGATGCCACCGCCAAGGAGGCCGCTGCCGCCGAGCCTTGGGGATCTTTCGATCCTGAGACCCTGAAAAAGCTGTCCGATGCGGGCGTACCCATCCAGTTCCACGTAACTCCGCTCAAGTCCTTCAATCCCGAGTGGCCCCGCGAATACGCCATCACGGTCGTAAAAGAGGCCGACGGCAAGGTCTGGTATACGGTTGCCGGGCCCGACGGCCTGCCCGACCGCGTCCATGCCCCTAAACGGAACGCCGAAGCCATCCAGGAAGAAATCCGGGAAATACAGGCCGAAATCGACGGCGAAAAGGCCATCCTGCTCTCCGCCAAGGAGCGTCAGGGTGAATTCGAGGCTGAAAGCCGCGACAAGCTTGCCCGGCTGGACCTCTACCTCGCCAAGCAGGCTGCCGTCCCGGCAGCGGAAAACACCCTCGTCACCCTTGTGGGCTACGCCCCCTCGGAGAATGAGGAGGCCGTCACCGCCGCCATCGAGGAAACCGGTGTCTTCTATCTCAAGGACGCCGCAGCCGTGGATGACAATCCGCCTATCAGCTTCCGCAACAACAAGTTCGTGAAGATGTTCGAGGTCCTCACCGACATGTACGGCCGACCGGCCTACGACGGTTTCGACCCGACCCCCTTCATCGCCGTGTTCTTCCTGCTGTTCTTTGCCTTCTGCATGGGCGATGCCGGCTATGGGCTCCTGCTCATCATCATCGGCTTCCTGCTCAAGAAGGTGGACAGTTTCAAATCCTTCGCACCGCTTGTCGTCACCCTGGGCATAGGCACGACCGTCATCGGCTTCCTGTTCCATACGTTCTTCTCGATGGACATCGCTCAGTGGAGCATATTCAAAGGCTTCCCGTTCCTGCCGGCCAAAATCGCCGGCTACGACGGGACGATGGTCCTCGCCCTCATCATCGGTGTCATCCATCTGTGCCTTGCAATGATCGTAAAAACCTATAACACGACGAAAGTCAAGGGCTTCGCGAATTCACTCGGCACCTGGGGCTGGACCCTCCTCATCGTGGGCGGAACGGCTGTCGCCTTCCTTGCGATCATCGGCGTGCTGGACAAGCCGGCCACCAAATGGATCGCCATCGCGCTGGGTATCGTGTCGGCCGTCGGCATCTTCCTGCTGAACGACCTGCACCGCAATCCGCTCATCAACATCGGCTCCGGCCTGTGGGAAAGCTACAATACGGTCACCGGCCTGCTGGGCGACGTGCTCAGCTACCTTCGCCTGTACGCCCTCGGACTCGCCGGCGCGATGCTGGGAAAGGCCTTCAACGACATCGGCATGATGATCCTTGGTGACGGAAAGTCCATTCCCCTGTGGATCCCGTTCATCCTCATCATCCTCATCGGACATGCACTCAATATCGCGATGTGCGCCCTCGGCGCCTTCGTGCACCCGTTGCGACTGAATTTCCTGGAGTTCTTCAAGAATTCCGGATACGAGGCCGCCGGCCGGAACTATAACCCGTTAAAGAAACAATAAACAAATATAAATCAACAAATTATGGAACTTATTTTAGGTTATCTCGGACTCGGACTCGTCCTGGCACTCGCCGGCATCGGCTCCGCCATCGGTACCACCATCGCCGGCAATGCCGCCGAAGGTGCCCTCAAGAAGAAACCGGAAGCTTCCGGTAACTACATGGTGCTCTCCGCCCTTCCGGCCACCCAGGGTATCTACGGCTTCGTCGCCTTCTTCATGATGCGGTCGATGGAGAATCCGGCCGTCGTGTTCGGCGTGGGCCTCTCCGTGGGCCTCGTGTGCATGCTCTCCGCCATCCGTCAAGGCCAGGTTTGCGCCAACGGTATCGTGGGTATCTCCCAGGGCCACAACGTGTTCACCAACACCCTCATCTACGCCGCCCTGCCGGAATTCTACGCGATCCTCGGCCTCGTCGGCGCCCTGATGGTGTAAATCCCAGCCCGACCCTTTCAAGCCGGTCCACATGGGCTGGCTTGTTTTTTGTATTCCGTGGAGGAAAAAGAATCTGCCATGAAAAGATTGCTGATCACCCTCGTCGCACTGGCCCTCGGGATGACGGCCTTTGCCCAGTACGGCCCCGGACATTACGGCAGGCCCGGCTACGGATACGGCCCCGGTTACGGGTCCGGTCACCGCCCCGGTCCCGGCTTTGGCTATATGCAGGACGGGGTCTTTGAATTCGGCATCACTCTCAACCATTTCACCACCGCAATCAAGAACGGTTCCAAGGCGTACCGTCCGGACCGGGTGGGATTCTTCGGGGAATACCGCGTGGACATCAGCCCGATGGTGGATATGGGTCTGCAGTTGTCGACCACTTTCGGAAAGGGCTCTCTCACCTATGATCCGGTCAACCCGTATGGCGACGACATGTGGTACTGGCAGGGTGCTCCCCTCATCGTGACCGACGTCAACCTGCTGCCCTACAGCGGTTTCAACCCGTACGTAGGCATCGGAGTCGGAGCGGGGTTCGGCTATGAGAAGAACACCGTTGCGAACCGGTCCGGCTGGATCCAGGCCCTGGTCATCAGCCCCCGCGCCGGCGTGGAACTGTTCGAATGCCTCAGGATGAGCGTCCAGTACCAGTGGTACTTGAACAGCGCATACACGTTCTCCCACGTATCCTTCGGTCTCAGTTGGGCATTCCATACGATGGGAGGCGGCCGAAGGCCGATGCACAGATAAGATGTCTTTCGACCGCAAAAAGGAATCAGGCCTGCCCTCGTCCGTTGTATCAGCGGAGACGATGCTCGGCGTCATCGAGACGCTGGGCATCGTCCCGTTTTTCGAAAACCCCATTCCACGCTATTCCATTGAGGAAATGACCGCCCGGGAGAACTGGTTCGACGGGCAGGAGAACCTGAGCCTGACCCCTTGGGACTGGAAGATTCCCGTCATCCAGAGCGGCGACATCGCCTACGGAAAGTTCCTTTGGGGTGGCAAGGCAGCCTTCGCAACGGTGGAATGGTACGCAGAGCTGATGAACTGGCGACGGAGTCTGCCGAAATATCAGCCACTGCCGGAACAGCAGCAGATACTGGACTATCTGGAAGAACACGGTGCCATCGGCATCAAGGAAATCCGCGGTCTCCTGGGCGTGAAAAAAAGTGCAGCCGATGCGCTTATCACGCGCCTGCAGATGCAGTGCCGCGTGGTCACCGGCGACATCACCCGCGTCTACCGCGGCCCTGACCTCCACTACAACGGCTGGCAAGTTTCTTCCTTCTGCACGCCGGAATCCCTGTTCTGCACGGAAGCCCTCCCCGGCCCCGGCGGCTTCCCTTTCGGCGAAGCCCGGACCCTGGAGGTGGACCACTCCCCTGCCGAATCGCTGGACCGGCTGGTCACCCATATCCGGGAACTGGTCCCGGACACGGCCGACAGACTGATCCTGAAAATGCTGCAATAAAATGAAGAAGTCCCGCTATCTCGAACGGGACTTCTTGTAACCTATTTGAACAGAAGAACTTATTTCTTCCGGTTCTTGTATCTCTGGTAGAACATATCGACGCGACCGGCGGTGTCCACGAGCTTCACCTTGCCCGTATAGAACGGGTGGGAAGTGTTGGAAATCTCCAGCTTCACCAGCGGATACTCGACGCCTTCGACCTCGATGGTCTCCTTGGAAGGGGCGCAGGAACGCGTGACGAAGATGGTGTCATTCGACATATCCTTGAAAGCTACAAGACGGTAGGTTTCGGGATGGATTCCTTTCTTCATTTTACGTAAAAACTAATTGTTAACAATTTTGGACCGCAAAGATAGGAATCTTTTCCGGTAATTCCAAATTATTTCATCCGATACGGCTGATCGTCGTACAGGAGATAGCGTTTGGCCTTGCGGATCCATTTCTGTTCCTCCAGTTTGATGTGCTCGCGGGCGACGTCGAAGGGAATGGAACCCCTGAGGTACTCCTCCAGCACCGGGTCGGCCAGCTTGGTCCAGAAGGCGTCCTCGAGCTCAAAGGCGGAGTAATGCTCAGTGAACCAGCGCATCAAGCGCAAGGTGTGCATCAGGCTGTGGTAGTCCTCCCCCGGAGAAAGCATGATCTGGAAACCATAGCAGCGCTCTCCGGCATACTTGCCGGCAGCCGGGGTGAAGGAGCAGGGACGCATCAGGGCACCTTCCACGACGGGAAGGTCCACGGGAAGTCCCGGACGCACGAAAGGCGCACCGATGTACTCATAAGGCCGGGCCGTGCCGATACCGGGGGTAACCGACGTATTGTTCCACAGTCCTCCCCCGCTGTACAGATACGAACTGAACAGTCCGGGAATGTCGGAAGCGGGCGCGATGGTCCAGGGCAGCAGTTGGCGGTTGGAGTCCGTAGCCCGGGCGGAAATGATGTGGATCGGGAATTTCGCCCCAATCTCGCTGGCGTACAGATTCACCAGCTCGCCCAGCGTAAGTCCGTGTCGATGAGCGACTTTCGGAACGAACATCTCCCCTACCACGGCCGGAATCGTCCCTTCGACCACGCGACCGGAGGGATTGATATGGTCCACGACATACAGCGACGGAGCCTCCTCCCCGAGCAGGAGGAGCATCTCCATCAGCCGCATCACATCCTTCGTATAGTTGAAATAGCGGACACCCACGTCCTGGATCTCGACAACGACCGCATTCAGCCCGGACAAGCGTTCCAGGTCGAAGTCGATATGGTTCGTGCCCGGGGTCAGTTCGGCGTCGCGGGGGGTGAAGACCACCTCCAGGTTGCCCCGGCTGCGAAAGATGTCATACATCCACCGCGTCCGGGCCGTATCCCAGCAGTTCTGGGTGCAGAAACAACCGACCTTGCCTTCGCGGAGGGCCTTGTCCAGCTGGTCTTCCAGCGGGGTCGTGCGGAAAGAGAACATCAGCCGATGATCTGGTTCGCCACGGCGATCACCTCGTTGCCCAGGGCTTCCGCACGCTCCATCGTACCGGCCTCCGCATAGATGCGGATGATCGGCTCTGTATTGGATTTGCGGAGATGGACCCATTCCTTCTTCGCCTCGAAGATGATCTTCACACCGTCGATGTCGTTGATCTCCTCGCTAGCGTACACCTTCTTGAGTTCCCCGAGGATCCGGTCAATCAGGGCGGGATCGCTGACCATCATCTTGTTCTTCGCGATGAAATACTGCGGGTAGGTCTTCTTGAGTTCGCTGACTTTCATCTTCTTATGGGCCAGGTTCGACAGGAACAGGGCCACACCCACCATCGCGTCGCGGCCGGCGTGGATGGCCGGATAGATGACACCGCCGTTGCCTTCGCCGCCGATGAGGGCGCCCACCTTATGCATCAGGGTGGTGACGTTCACCTCACCCACAGCAGAGGCGTAATAGGTGCCGCCATGAGCCTCGGTCACGTCGCGGAGGGCACGGGTGGAGGAAAGGTTGGAGACCGTAGCGATGGGCTTTCCTTCCTTCTCCGCCAGCTCACACAGATAATCGGCAACGCTGACAAGGGTATACTCTTCCACGAAAGGTTCCCCGTTCTCGCAGATGAAAGCAAGCCGGTCCACGTCCGGATCCACGCTCACGCCCAGGTCCGCCTCTTCGCGCACGACGGTGCGGCTCAGGTCCACGAGGTTCGCCGGCAGCGGCTCGGGGTTGTGGGCGAAATCACCGGTGGGATTGCAGTTGAGCTGGATGCACTTGACGCCCAGCCGCTCCAGCAGGCGCGGCATGATGATGCCGCCCACCGAATTGATGGCATCCACCACCACGGTGAAATGCGCGGCCTTCACGGCCTCCACGTCCACGGCCGGCAGGGCCAGGACGGCATCCAGATGCTTGTCGGTGAAATCTTCCTCCTCGATCGTTCCCAGCGCATCCACCTCCGCGAAGGAGAACTCCTCAGAAGCGGCGAGGTCCAGGACAGCCTGGCCTTCGACGGCCGTCAGGAATTCGCCCTTGTCGTTCAGGAGCTTGAGGGCGTTCCACTGGCGCGGGTTGTGGCTGGCAGTCAGGATGATACCACCGTCTGCATGGGCGAAAAGAACGGCCATTTCCGTGGTAGGCGTCGAAGCGAAACCGCACTTGACGACATCGATTCCGCAGCCGACGAGGGTACCTACGACCAGCTGTTCCACCATGTCACCCGACAGGCGTGCGTCCTTGCCCACAACGATTTTATACTTGTCACCATTAGGTTGCGGCTTCCGCTGGGGAAGCGTGGCGGCGTAAGCAGCCGTGAATTTGACAACGTCGATGGGAGTCAGCGCATTGCCCGGTGCGCCACCGATGGTGCCGCGGATGCCGGAGATAGATTTGATCAGTGTCATAAATCTTTTCTTTAAATCAAGCAAAAATACTAAATTTGCGGCCTTGAAACAATAGATGGACTTATGAAAGGGTTTTGGACTGTTTTGATGTTGGTGTTTTCCAACGTCTTCATGACCTTCGCCTGGTACGGGCACCTCAAGCTGCAGGAGATGAAAATCTCCACGGGATGGCCCCTCATCCTCATTATCCTGTTCTCCTGGGGCATCGCCTTCTTCGAATACTGCCTGACGGTTCCCGCGAACCGGATCGGCTTCCTGGGAAATGGAGGCCCGTTCAACCTGATGCAGCTGAAAGTCATCCAGGAAGTGGTCTCCCTGACCATCTTTACCGTCATCATTACTTTCCTTTTCAAGGGACAAACCGTCCAATGGAACCACATCGCGGCCTTTATCTGCCTGATTCTGGCGGTTTTTTTCGTGTTTCTCAAATAAAAATTTGGAAATCCGGAAAAAAGCAGTACCTTTGCATTCCCAACCGCTGGGTTCGTATAACGGTTAGTACTCGAGATTCTCAATCTCGCAATAGGAGTTCGATTCTCCTACCCAGTACCAAAAAGGCTTCGGAAATTCCGAAGCCTTTTCTGTTTCATGTCCGTTCCGACTTAGAAGTCGATCGCGATACCCAGCGTCATATAGCTGAGGTCCACGCTACCGTCGGGGAGAAGCCTGGAAGATTTCGGATAGTATCTGAAATACACGCCGATGTCATCATAGGAGAAGGTCGCGAACAGACCGTAGTTGAAGGTGTTGAGCTTCGCCTTGGTCTCGGAAACCTCGGTGCGCCTGTTAGCCTGCATGAAAGAATAGTAGGTGTTTCCGGCCAGGTTGAAAGCGGCGAAAGCACCGACGCCCAGTTCGAAATTACCGAAAATACCCTTCACCAGGAAAGGGGTATCCAGGGAGAACACGTTGAATCCGCCGCGGGACTTGTCAAAGCTTCCGTCGACTAACCCGCCGAAATCGAAAGCCTTGATAAGGTTGTCCCCGTTTCCCAGGGCGAAGGCCGTATTCTTGGAATTGAAATTGTTGAAACGGGCATCCAGACCCAGGCTGAGGCCCAGGACCTCGGCCGGACGGACTTCCACCTTCAGGATATTGAAGAAGAACTCGCCGGACCAGTTGGACTTGAAATCGGAAGAACTGACGAAATGATAACCGTAGCCGATATGGGAAAACATATCGAAGGAAACCTTCCCGTCGGAGGAAGTGTACAAGGAATAATCTTCTTCAGCGGCCAAAGCCGGGACGCCCACCAGCAGGGACGTCAGGAATGCAAAAAACAGTTTTTTCATCACTATTAAACTAATTGAATTGGGATTGACTCAGCGGACGACCTCGATCAGGCGGTCGGGATAATTGGAAATGATGGCCTCCACGCCGCACTTGACCAGGCGGCGCATCTCTTCGGGTTCATCGACGGTCCAGGGAACGACCATGATGCCGTTCTCGTGACACCATTTCACGTTTTCGGGAGTCACCTCGATGCTTTCGGGACTCCACCAGACAGGCTTGAAACTGAGTTTGGACATCCAGGCTTCCACATCCGTGCTCTCCCCTTCCGTCAGGTAGGAAAGCGTGAGTTGCGGGTATCTTTCGTGCAGGTACTCCAAAGCGCGGGTGTCAAAGCTCTGGACGATGAGGCGGTCGCCCAGTTTCTTCTCCAGCAGGATCTGGACGCAGGCGTCCACGAATTCGTGGTATTCCGGCCAGGCCGTTCCTTCCAGCTCGCCCTCCATCGACTTGATTTCGACGTTATAGTTCAGCGCTTGCTTTCCATAGTCTTCCACGAAATCGACCAGGTCAGAAAGGAGCGGGCGGTGGACGGCGCAGTGCTGCTGCGTGGGCCAGCGGTCGTTCTCCCGGAGTCCCACGTCATACTTCATGACGCTGTCGTAGGGCATCATATAGATGTATTCCTTCGGATCCTCTTCCCGGATGAGGCTGCCGTCGGGACGGGTGGCATACCGGGGATGGAAATACGCGTCGTGGTTCACGACGACCTGGCCGTCGGCCGTGACCTGCAGGTCGAACTCGACCGTGTTCACGCCCAGGTCGATGGCGTGCTTCATCGCCGGAATGGTGTTTTCCGGCATCAGGCCTGCGCCGCCGCGGTGAGCCTGGACGTCAATGAAGGGTTTTTCCTTTTCCTGGCCGCAGGAAACGGCCAGCAGGAGCATCGCTCCGAACAAAACTTTTTTCATCACCGGTCTTTCTTTTCAAAGAAGAGGTCCAGCATATGGTCATCGAACTCGCCGAACCATTCGTGCAGTTTCTCCGCCGCCTGCGCCTTCACCTCGGGGGTGATGCTCTTGATGACGCAGTACACGCCCCAGACCAGGGCGGCAAGGTCGTCCGTGTAGCCGGCTACGGGAATGAAATCCGGAAGCAGGTCGATGGGCAGGATGAAATAGCCCAGGGCGCCGATGATCTTGGCCCGGTCCTTCGAGGTGGTCATCGGACTCTTGAGCACATAGTAGAGCAGCAGGGCGGCATAGCACACCTTGATACCCGCCTTCCGGGCGAACCTGCGCAGTTTCTCCCAGAAATCGTTCTCGTCGTAATGCTGCTGGTAGGAGTCGTATCCGTCTTCCATTTCGTTCTAAAGTTTCTGCAAAATTAGTAAATTTGCGCACTAAACCATATGGAAATGCTTAAATTCCTGCAACAGCCCCCTCACAAGCCGGCCGAGACCGGTCCTGAGGCCGACCAGAAATACAAACGCCTGCGGCTGCAGGTGTTCATCGGCGCCTTCATCGGCTATGCCGGCTTCTACCTTGTACGGAAAAACCTGTCGATGGCCATCCCGGCCATGGGCAGGCTCGGCTTCGACAAGACGGAACTGGGGTTCGTCCTGGGCCTCAACGCGGCCGCCTATGCCCTTTCGAAGTTCCTGATGGGCAGCGTGTCCGACCGTTCCAACGCCCGGGTCTTCCTGCCCCTGGGGCTCGTGCTTACCGCTATCTCGATGTGCTTCATGATTGTCCCGATCCAGTTCATCGGTGCGGATCACAAGACCCTGGCCATCGCGGTGATGGGCGTCCTAAACGCCCTCGTGGGCTGGTTCAATGGAATGGGCTGGCCCCCTTGCGGCCGTGTGATGACGCACTGGTTCTCGGTAAGCGAACGGGGTACGATGATGAGCATCTGGAACTGCGCCCATAACGTGGGCGGTGCCCTGGTCGGCCCGATGGCCACCTATGGCGCTGCCTGGTTCGGCAGTTGGTTCTACGGGACGCACGAGGAGCTGTATTTCCTTATCGGCACATTCGCCTTCCCCGCGGCCGTCGCCCTTTTCATCGCCCTGCTGGCCTATCTCCTCCTGCGCGACACCCCGCAGTCCTGCGGCCTCCCGTCCGTGGAGAAGTGGCGGAACGACTATCCCAAGAACTACTCCGAAAAACACGAGACTTCAATCTCCGCGAAGGAAATCTTCTTCCAGCACGTGCTGAACAACAAGTTCCTCTGGTATATCGCCCTGGCGAATGCATTCGTCTATATGGTCCGTTACGGCTGCCTGGACTGGGCGCCCACCATCCTCACGGAGCGCGGCATCGACCTCAAAAGCGCCGGCTGGGCCTATTTCGCCTATGAATTCGCCGCCATCCCGGGCACCCTCCTCTGCGGCTGGCTGTCCGACAAGCTGTTCCACGGCCGCCGGGCCCTTCCCACGATGATCTTCATGGCGCTTGTAGCCGTATTCATCGTCCTGTACTGGGCGTTCATCGACAATCTCACGGTCGTCATCATCGCCCTCATCGGCATCGGATTCTTCATCTACGGACCGGTGATGCTCATCGTCGTACAGGCCCTGGACCTCGCCCCGAAGAACGCCGCCGGCACCGCCGCGGGTCTCACGGGCTTCTTCGGCTATTTCTTCGGCACTTTCCTGCTGGCAAACTGGGTCATCGGCCTCGTCGCGCAGAATGTGGGCTGGGGTGCGACTTTCATGCTGCTGCTTGCGGCCTGCCTCCTCGCCATCCTGTTCATGGGTCTTACCTACAAGGAGGAGCAGTACCTCGTCAAGAAGGAGAAGAAAAACTGACACTTTGGCAGAGGTTTTCCTCTGGCAGATAATTTGATTGGACTGACAGCACTATGGCAAAGAAAAAGAGAATGAATATGGAGAATCAGGAGACGGAAACAGTCCTGGAAGATGTGGAAACCCTGAAACAGCAGCTCGCCGACGCCCTCAAGAAGGCGGAAGAGGCGGAGAAGGCTGCGGAGGAAGCCGCGCAGAAAGCGGCCGAAGCCGCCGCCAAGGAAGCGGACCGGAAGAACGACTACCTGCGTCTGATGGCGGAGTTCGACACCTTCCGCCGCCGCACCGCCGAAGAGAAGCTGGAACTGGTGAAGTCGGCCTCCGCCGACACCATCAAGGGACTCCTCCCGGTCCTGGACGACTGTGAAATCGCCCTGTCCCAGCTGGAGAAAACCGAAGGGAACGAGGCTGCCAAGGAGGGTGTCCGGCTCATTTTCAACAAGATGACGGCTTACCTCAAGACCAGGGGCCTGGAGCGCATCGAAGCCAAAGGCGAAGTGTTCGATACCGAATTCCACGAGGCCGTGACGATGTTCCCCGCTCCCAGCGAGGACCTCAAGGGGAAGGTCATCGACGTCGCCCAGACCGGCTATACCCTGGGCGGGAAAGTCCTCCGGTATGCCAAAGTGATCGTAGGAGCATAAGGATATGGCACAGAAAAGGGATTACTACGAGGTACTCGGCGTGACCAAGTCGGCATCGGCCGACGAGATCAAGTCGGCGTACCGCAAACTGGCGCTGAAATGGCACCCGGACCGCTGGGTGAACGGCACCGACGCCGAGAAGAAGACCGCCGAAGAGAACTTCAAGGAGGCGGCCGAGGCGTATTCGGTGCTGAGCGACCCTGACAAGAAGGCCCGGTACGACCAGTTCGGCTTCGCCGGCGACCAGATGGGCGGCGGAGGCGGATTCGACTTCGGCGGATTCGACCTCAACGACATCCTCCGGAACGTGTTCGGCGGCGGGTTCAACTTCGGCGGAGGCGGATTCGACTTCGGCTTCGGCGGCGGATCCTCCCAGGGCGGCACGCAGACGCGTACCTACCGCGGCCGCGACATCCGCACCAGCGTGAAACTCACCCTGGAGGAGATTGCTACGGGCTGTGAGAAGGAAGTGACCATCGAGCGCAACCGTCCTTGCCCCGACTGTCAGGGAAAGGGTACCAAGAATCCGTCGGACGTCAAGACCTGCCCGAACTGTAACGGGCGCGGCCAGGTCCAGCGGGTGGTCAACAGCCTTTTCGGACGGGCCGTCTCCTACGAAACCTGCCCCCAGTGCGGTGGAGAAGGAAAAATTATCACCAATCCCTGCCGTCGCTGCAACGGAACCGGCCTGGAGCGCCGTCGTGAGGCCGTGCGCGTAAAGATTCCTGCCGGCGTTGAAGAAGGCATGCAGGTGACCGTGCGTGGCGAAGGCCACTCCGCGATGCGCGGCGGTACGAACGGCGACCTCCTGGTCGTCATCAAGGAGGAGACCCATTCCAACCTCCGCCGGGACGGAAACAACCTGTTCTACACCCGGATCATCTCCGTAATGGACGCGATGCTGGGCTGCGAAATCTCCGTCCCCTGCCTGGACGGCAGCTATAAGGTCAAACTGGACGCCGGGACCCAGTCCGGCACCGTGATCAAACTGCGGGGCAAAGGTCTTCCTTCCGTCCAGGGCTACGGCCGCGGAACCGGCGACCTGTACGTGAAGGTACTTGTATGGATTCCGCGCAAGCTTTCCCGTTCCGAAAAGGAGATGATGGAGTCCATCCGCAACAATACGACCTTCACACCCGACCTCAGCCGGGACGACAAGGCCTTATTTGACAAGGAAAAGAATATTTTCTAAGAAAAATTTGGTCAATCAAAAAAAACTTCCTACATTTGCAATCCCGAATCAAGCAACCTCTTGTCAAGGGTATGAACGGCAAAGTTGCGCTAAAGACGGAGTATTGAAATAATGGATTTGATTAAAGTAGCAGAGCAGGCTTTTGCCGGTGGCAAGGCCGCTGAATTCCCGGAGTTCAAGGCAGGTGACACGGTCACCGTGACCTACCGGATCAAGGAAGGAGACAAGGAGCGTGACCAGAAGTTCCGCGGTGTCGTCATCCAGATGAAGGGTGCTGATCCTTTCACCAAGACCTTCACCATCCGCAAGGTTTCCGGCGGTATCGGAGTTGAGAGAATCTTCCCGTTCCAGTCCCCTTTCATTGACAAGATCGAGGTGAACAAGCATGGTAAAGTGCGTCGCGCACGTATCTTCTACCTCCGCGATCTGACCGGTAAGAAGGCCCGCATCAAGGAAAAGGTCTACACTGCTGAGAAATAAGCCGCAAGGCGAATGGCTCCATAGCTCAATTGAATAGAGCATTTGACTACGGATCAAAAGGTTACAGGTTTGAGTCCTGTTGGAGTCACTGAAAAACCCCGCTAGAGATAGTTCTAGCGGGGTTTTTCTTTTCATGCTCTCTTTGCCCTATGTGCCCCAAAGGGGTCAATTTGGAGCGGATTCTCGACAACCCTGCTGGGTAAAAGTAATCTGGAAAAGCTGACCGTCTTTGCGGAACGTATGCAAGGATGAACCATCACCAAGCTTTCCATATCCTAAGACCTCTGTCCCTTCGAGCCTTTTTGCCAGTTTGAACAACTCATCGCTCCGTTCCTCGAAGATTGCCTTACATGATGCCTGGCGGTCTGATTTCTCTCCATAGGGAGTTATCCCGGGATCGTCTGATAGGATATAGTCATAGCAGTGGATAAGGGACTCCTTCGCACCTCCCAGGATCGTATAATATGCCTGCTCGATGAATTTCTGGGGTGTGCTGTCCAGCGCATCATACCAACCTCCCGAGCATCGTCCGCCGGTAAGGTCCTGAGTATATCCTACAATCCAGCACGCTTGAAGTGGATCAGGATTGGCGTCGCGGGTTTCAGTGCCTATCCAGCATTCGCCAAAAAGCTCGGCCTGCGCTAAAGGAGAATATCCTCTCTTTTCCCAGTCGCGCCACCAGCACGGGTACTTGATTATCATCTGCACGTCAGGATTGACTTTTCGTGCCGGCTCGATAATGTCCTCCTTGCATACATCCATTAGGAGTGCCCTTCTGTACTCTTCCCAGTCTTCGATGCCCTTCCTTGCTTTATCATTGGAGCATGAAAGGCACTCGTCACCATGGTCAAGAAACAGGAAGTCATCAATGATTATCGTATCAAAAAGTTTGGCGGCGCGCTGTATTTCCTTTGATAGCTTCTTTCTGGCAGCAGGATCGCTCCAGCATGTCTCTATCGGCGATTCACCGTTCTCTGTAGGGGCATTCAGGCGGGTAGGCGTAATCATTCCACAGACCTCCATATCATGCCTGCGGAAGTAGTTCCTCTCCTTTCTCAGGAGCGAGGTGGGCACGGTTTCCCCGTGTCTGTAACTTTCCAGCCAGAGTTTGGTGATGTGGTTTTCCTTGCACCATTCAGCGAATTCCTCTCTTTTGTTCTTGTTGCTAAGCGCGCCGTTGCAGCTTGTAACCTTGCAACTCATCGAAAAGACATGACCCGATTCTTCAGGCAGTCCGGGTTTCTCATACTCAAAAACAAGCTCACCCCCCTGTGCCAGTTCCGCATGGCTGATTCTCCATTCCTTGATAACCTTACCATTGAAAGTTACCTGTTTGACCGGAGCAGGGAGATCAGACAAATTCTTCGTCTTGATTGTCAGGATATGTCCATTCTGCAGAGTCAATATGGCGTTGCTCACACAGGGTGCCCCAAGCTCATACCATCCATCGGAAGGATTGAGCATATAGAGTCCGAGTGAGGACATAATGTACCATGCGCTCATCTGACCGCAATCTTCGTTGCCATCGAATCCCTTGCGGTCGGTAGAATAGCAGCGTGACAATATCTCACGGACATGCAGCTGAGTCTTCTCCGGCTTTCCTATCCTGTTGTACAGATAAGCTACATGATGGCTGGTCTCGTTTCCATGAATGGAACGGTTGCCATTCTCACCCTTCCAGAAAAGGTCTTTGAAATACGAATCGAGACGGGATTCCAGCACATCGTTGCCGCCCATCAGTGCCGACAGCCCTTCGACATCATACGGAACGGCCCATACTGCGGTCTGTGGAGAACATTCGGTATAGTGAGGTCCGGACAATGGGTCAACCCAGGAACCATCGGCATTTCTCGGAAGGAAAAGCTTTGCCTCATCATTCCACAAGTTGCGATAGTTATAAGAGCGGCTCCTGAAGTACTCGGCATCGTCAAGATGTCCAGTTGCTTCAGCAAGGACAGCTGCTGCCAGATCCTGCAAACCGAAATCCTGTGTCCTGGACACGGACTCGTTGGTTTCATCAGCAGCGACATAACCAAGCTCCATATACCTGGATAAGCCGGCACGCGTCTCAGGGGTGTCTCCAAAATCGCCCCTATCCTGCCAGCGAAGTTCCCGATCATTTGGCTGCGGTTCCATGGCATTCTTCCTGACGGCCTCATATGCCGCGTCAAGGTCAAAGCCCCTGAATCCCTTTGTAAATGCCTCAGCAAGGATGGTCTCGGCAGGAGACCCAACCATGATTCCGGTATATGAGGGATTGGGCCACTTGGGAAGCCGTCCGCCCTCGTGGTACATATCCACCAGGCTTTGCATCATGTCATCGATGCGTTCGGGCTCCAGCATGGTTAATAGAGGGTGCTCCGCACGATACGTATCCCACATTGACCAGCAGTTGTACATTATGCCATCATGCACACTATCGTCAAAGGCTGAGTAATACTGGCCGTATTCATCAATTTCCCTTGGATACAGCAGCGAGTGGTATAAGCCAGTATAGAAAATGGTCTTGACATCGTCATCCGCCTCAATCTGTAGCTTGTCGAATTCCCTCTGCCAGGACATTTTTGAAATGTCAGCCACGTCATCCACGTCTTTGGAACAAATCTCTCTTTCCAGATTGGCCTTCGCCTGCTCAACGCTGATCAACGAGAGCCCAATCCTGGCTATGAGTGGATTCTGTGAC
Organism: Bacteroidales bacterium; assembly: GCA_017439305.1. Classification (GTDB taxonomy): domain Bacteria; phylum Bacteroidota; class Bacteroidia; order Bacteroidales; family UBA932; genus Cryptobacteroides. Next base: position 51,993 of record JAFSJK010000069.1, read on the forward strand.
GGTCCAAAGCAAAGAACGCATTGCGTTTCATCCTCATCGTTGCCCGTACACTCATGCCCTGCATATGGCCGGGAGAAGGTCATATAGAAATAGCCCCTGAAGTTTGGCTTGGGACTGGTGTGACTAGCATCGAATCGATCGGAATTCCAACCTGAAATGCTCATGCCGTCTTCAGAGAAATCGACATGGCCGAGATGAGGTGAATGGTCGGAGCAAGCCCCCACAGGGATTCGCGATGCATCAATGACAAGATGCTCGGCCACAGAGAACTCAAACACTGCTGAATGCTCAAGTCCGGAATATCTGGTACGGATTCCACCAGCCTCTACAATTGAAAGATAAGGCGTGTATTCCTCCCTCGTAATCCGCTGACCGCGACTTGCATAATCCACAACGGGTTCCCCGATCTGGGGCTGGAATGATACCTGTCCCCAATCACCCATCCAGATAGCAGGTTGCCTTGTACCGATGAACCCAAGTAGAAGCGTATCGGAACTGTTATAACTGAGCGTTCCAACTTCAGTCAAACGAGTCATAGGAACCCAGTCGGCAGATCCGAACGGAACACCGACATACGGCATCATCCCGCCATATTCGGTACAGTCACCTTCTGTTCCGATCAAAGGGTCTACATAATCCAGACCGTTGAAAGAGGAGCAAGAAGCCAGAGCTATTGCCAGAATGGATATTATTGGAGCAGTATTTCTCATAAAAAACAAAAGGCGGATGAAAGAATTCCTCCATCCGCCCAAAAATAGTGATTTAAATCAAATAAATATTATCTGACGTCTCCCAATCTCTCTGCAGTGACCTTAAGTGTCTTAACATTGAGAGTGAGCTTGTAGATACCGCCTTCTGTAACCTTGAACTGAGAGTCTTTCTGCCAATCCTGGTCTCTATAGTATGCGGTCCACTCATCCTCAGCATTCTCGTCACGATTATAGCTAGGAATCCACTCGGTATTGCTGCACATGAACTTGAAATCGTTGTTTGCCTTCACCTCTCCAATCCAGAAGTAGGTCTCTCCGTCATATGTGAACATATGCTCGGCGCTGGCGAGATCCCAGCCCCATGACATAGCACCGATGGGATAGATCAGCGGGTAGTCATAGGTAGGATTCTTGACGCAAGAGATCTCAAGTGTCTCGGTATTGAGCTCAATGATATACTCACCGGCATCCGCGATATCAAAGAGGGTATCATCAGAAGCGCCATCGTCGCGATACCTCATGGTCCAATAGTATCCGGCATTCGGATCCCTATTATAGCTGGGAACCCAGTTATCCTTGTAGCAGAGGAACTTGAATGTGCCGACATTGAGCCATCCTGCCCAGAAGTAATCCTTGTCATTCCAGGTCATCATAGGTTCTGCCAGAGTATTGTCCCAGCCCCATGCGAAGCATCCTCCGACGGGGTACATGCCAGGATTCTCAACGACCTTGTCAACAGCGACAGTAAGGTCAACAATGTTAAGTGTAATCTTATACTTCGCGGATTCTGATACCTTGAAGCAATCATCAGGCTGCCAGTCCTCGGTCTTCTTGTATACGGTCCAGTAATTCTCGGCGTTGGCGTCACGGTTATAGCTGGGGATCCAGTTTCCGTCATTCTGGCAGAGGAACTTGAAGTCGTTGTTGGCTACAATGTTACCGGTCCAATAGTATACAATGCCATCTTCAGTTGTCATTTCCTCAGCCTGTGTGGGATCCCATCCCCAATCCATTGCACCGATAGGATAGATCTTTTCCCATGATGAAGGATCGAATTGAGGTTCTGCTGTCACCTTAAGGGTCTCGATATTGATGGTAAGGGTATAGATTCCTGAAATCTCCACCTTCCACTGCGTATCGGGTTCCCAATCCTGTGTCTTGTAATATGCAGTCCAATAATCTTCTGCATTTCCGTCCCTGTTGTATGAGGGCTGCCATGCGGTCTTCTGGCACTCGAACTTGAAGTCAAGTCCTGCAGTGAGATAACCGGTCCATGTATAGGTAACGCCATCGATAGTCTCCATCTCTTCAGCTGCCTCAAGATCCCATCCCCACTCCATGGCACCGACGGGATACAGTTTGTGGAAGCCGTCAGAGCAAGGTACCACCTCTACAGTGAGTTCCTTGATATTAAGTGTAATGGTGTACTGACCAGGCTTATCCACCTCGAAGCAGTCATCGGGCTGCCAGTCCTCGGTCTTCTTGTATACGGTCCAGTAATTCTCGGCGTTGGCGTCACGGTTATAGCTGGGGATCCAGTTTCCGTCATTCTGGCAGAGGAACTTGAAGCTGTTCTTAGCCTTAAGCATACCGGTCCAGGTATACACGATTCCATCGTCGGTCTTCATCATCTCAGCCTTGGTAGGATCCCAATCCCAATCCATAGCGCCGATAGGATAGATAGTCTCATATCCCGCATTGTTCTTGGAAGCAGTAAACTCCACGACATTGGAATAGGACGTCCTTCCGGCTCCAGCTGTTGCCATCACCTTTGCAATGAAGGATGCACCCTGGCTGAGGTCAACTTTGAGGGCATTGGCAAAATCCCTGACTCCAGCAGAGGTGAATGTCTTGGATGTGCCGGAAACCTCGAAATCAGTGCATGATGCGAAACCCTTGTCCTCAGACTTGGTAATCATAAGGATATATGACACTGATGTCTCTCCGGCGGGCGCCTTCCAACTGAATGTGATGGCTGCGTCATCACCATATTCCTCAAACTGAAGATCCGTTTTGTCGATTGAGAGTACGGGATTCTCAATCGGTTTGATTTCATTCGGATCCTTGCAGGAAGCGACAAGCAAAATTGTCATTGCAGCAAATGCTGCAGGCAAAATAGATAGTATTCTCTTCATGTTACTATGGATTAGTTTTCGTGTTTCTATGTATACGCACAAATGGCGTCAAATAATTAACAGTATCTTGAATTATTTCATATGAATGGCCTTGAGCATCGCTTCATCCGGCTTCCCGTCCTTGATGATACCGAACCCATCCTTATTATCTTTATAACACCAGATTGCACGCGAAATGCCCAATTGGTCAAATACAGTTTCCATGTCAGAATGCCAAGCCAGACGGTCCTCCTCGGGTACGGATGGCAGACAACCGTATTCTCCGCAATACACCTGAAGGCCATACTCGGAAGCAAGTGCCAGAACTTCGTTGAAGTGCTTCCGGAACACGGAACGGTCATAAACCTCTCCAATATATGAACGGACGGCATTCTTGGCTTCAGCCATGCAATGGGCGGCATCGAAGTCTTCCTGTGTAAGGGTGACTCCCGGATAATGTACTGCGCCATTGAAATCTTTCTGGCTGGTCCAGGATGCCTTATAATGTGTCAGGAGGAATGGATTGTAGTAGTGGAAACTGATTATGATATTCTTGTCTCCCTTGGGGACTTCCAGATACTTTGCCCCTGAGTAGCTCTGGGAAGGGTTCGTGCCTATGACAATCACCCTTTCGGGTTCAAGTTCCCTGATGGCGTCATAGCAGTTGCGAACCAGGTTGTTCCAATCTTCCTTTCTTTGAGCCTGAGGCTCATTAAGCAGTTCGTAGGCAAGCATGTCATTCGGGAAAGAGTGCAGTTCGCCACTAATCTGGCGCCACATTTCGTAGAAAGCCTCCTGAGCTGACTGTTCAGTGAAAAGAGTGTTGCTTCCTGAAGTGAAGTGGTGGGAGCGAAGGATGTGCATATCGACAATCACCTTCAAGTCGCTCTTGATACAATAATCGACGGTCCATTTAAGGAGCTCGAATGCCTCATCATTCTTGCTGCCGTCAGTCTTGAACATCTGCTCCTCATCGACAGGAAGCCTGATATGATCAAAGCCATAATCCTTGATGGTCTTTATGTCTTTTGCAGTAAAATACCTTGCTCTTGTATCGCCACGGTGAGTGCTCTGAGACAGGAAGTATGCGATATTGACTCCCCGCTTGATATTGAAACAGACATCCTTTGGGGCCTCGTTCTGCGGCTTTTCCGCACATGAGACAACGCTCATTATGCAAACAAATGTCAAAAAGAATCGCTTCATTTTATTTCCATTATTTGATCAAGATAGTATCCCCTTCACGATGAACTGACAGGCTCTGGTCCAAGGACAATATCCTGACAAAATCATCTGCCGTTTCTCCATTGACAAGAGCGACATGATAGTGAGTCCCAAGGAGTTCCTCGCGTTCAACAATGACCCTTACTCCGAAAATCCGTTCGATATCACGGGCAATGTTCCCAAGTGTCTCATTCCGGAAATAGTATTCACCCTTGCGCCATAATCCGGAATCAGATTCCGAATAGTTTTTCTTCAACGCACCTGTCTCCTTGTTGAAAGAGAGGTTATCTCCAGGAACCATTTCACATTGAACGTTCTGTGCATTGTAGGCATCTCCCTCGAAAGCAATTTTACCCTCATCCAGGGAGACGGAAATGGTCTGATCCTCCGTGTATGACTTCAGATTGAACTTCGTTCCTTTGACCTTGATTCGGGCATCATTCGTAAGCACTTCAAAAGGATGATCCGGATCCGCCTGGACTTCAAAATAGCCCTCTCCCGTAAAGAATACCTGCCGTACTTTACGGCCGAATGCAGACGGGTATACAAGAGTGCTTCCACCATTCAGGGCAATCGTTGTTTTGTCGGCAAGGACGAGTTGGGTCGTCTGGCCGGGACGTGTACTCAGAGACTGCCATGTGACAGGGCTTTCCTTATGCAAGAGCAGAACCAAAGCTAACGCTGCAAAGGGCAGTGCCAGGAAGGCTGCTATTCTCTCGGCCCACGGGAAGAAACCCGGCACGCGACGCAGGGGCTCGTTTTCAATGTCTGCCATTCTCTTAAACTTTGCAAAAGACACCCTTGCCTTGGACCGTTCCGAGGCTGTAGTCTTTTCGTCAATGGCATCCCACAGTATTTTGTTGTATTCTACCATATTCTGTCAAAATATAATAAGGCCAATGCAATGGGCAGGAAATCACCCATCTTCTCTTTCAGCATTGACAAGGCCAATGCTATATGTTTGTTTACTGTATGTACACTCAGTCCAAGCTTTTCGGCAATTTCCTTGGCTTGCAGTCCTTCCACCCTGCTCATTATGAAGATTTCTTTCCTCCTGGGCGGCATTCCGTCTATCACGCTTGCCGCGATCGATTCAATTTCCTTCAAGCAATAAGCATCCGGCGACTCTTCCATCTGTTTTGATTTCGCCCATTCCTGGTACTTGACGGCATATCCTTCTTCTCTGAAGACATCCAGCACAGCCCTCCTGGCTGTTATATAAATGTAGGAGTCCAGCTGTCCATCTTCCTTAAGCCTGTCCCGGTTACGCCACAACTTCAGGAACACATTCTGAGTGACATCCTCCGCCTTGGCAGAGTCCTGAAGCAGGATGGATGTATAGGTCAGCACCTTGTTGTAATACGCTACATATAGCTTCTCGAAAGCCTTTATGCTCCCGGCTGCGATAGCGGCTATGTCGTGGCGAATATCCATATTGTTTCTTTGACTGTCAGTTATACAAAAATACCAAGAGTTCCGATAATTGACAACCAAGGGCAAATATATTACCTCAGAGCGGCCTGTCCGGCTTCCTCAGGCCAGTAAGGATTCTGATATATGACAGAACTTGAAACAGTACCGTTCTCCGATGTCAATATCATTTCCTGGACACTGATCGGCTGCAGGTAATGCGCCATGGAGAAAGTCAGCCCTTCATACGCTTCACTCATCTCTGACTTCTCATAGGGTCTCAGGTACTTGCTTCTTGAAGGAGACGAGACATTTGCATCCTGAGTGCCATACTTAAGCTGGGCGCCGTACCATCCCTTCATCTGTCCCCAGATCTTGAATCCTTCGATATGATAGGGGTTCTCAATCAGTTGATCCATGGCACGCCATCTCTGCAGGTCCATTTCACGGAAGCCTTCTGCCATGAGTTCACATCTGCGCTCCCTGCGGATGTTGTACAACGTAGGATCTATCAGTTTCCCGCCGGAATATGCGCCCCAGTCATTCAATGCTTCCACATTCATGTCAGTGGCTTGTATTGTCTTCTCGAAATCAGTATCCACATTGGCTCTGCGGCGAATAGCTTCCCAATAACCAGTAGCCTTCGAATCGAGGGAACCGTAGCGCTCATAATATGCCTCCATGTAGTTCAGCAATGCTTCAACGCCCCTGAACGTGATGGACGCAACGTATGATCCGGCTATGCCGACCAGATGGATCTGATGGAGAGGGTTGCCTTTTCTGATTGTGTAACCGGTGGAATATACCCTTGAGAAATCCGAACCGAACAGGTTTGGATAAGGTTCGACAGGTACTGCCTGGGTCGCACCCTCATACTCATCAATGCTATTCTTCTGTCCAGGTTCCTTGAGGAATATGAAGAGTCTGCCATCCCGTTCCTTCCTTACGTCAGCAATATAATCATCACCCTGATAACCACTTCCCTCGGCATAGATAGGAAGACCGTTTGCCATCAGGAAGCCGTCAACCATTCCTCTTGTCAGACCTGCGCCTAGATTTCCCCTGTTGCCCCATTCGCCACAGCCGTTCGTGAATCCCAGTCCCTGGTCATACTGTCTCCAGAGAAGGACCTCAGGATAACCTGAAAGGTCCGTATCGGAGAACATGTCCATATACGGATTGGCGGCTTCGTCTGCGCTTTGCTGAACAGTTCCACTGTTGCTTGTCAATGATACTTTATCCGCAACAAGTGCTGATGACTCTATGGCCTGGTCAAGGAACCAGGATATCTCGTCGTCAATACTGCCTGAGGGGTATGAATAAGATGAGTTATACTCTTTCTTACTACCTGGCCAATCCTGCCCCTGAGGCACGAATGCTGTGCCCTTGAAGTATTTCAGGAACGTGCCTTCGTAAAGTGCCACCCTGGACTTGAGAAGAAGCGCGCAGTCCCTGTTGATTCTTGTATGCCGCGGTTCAAAGTTCTCAGGCATAAGTTCCAGAGCCTTGTCAAGGTCGGAAAGGATGAACCTGGCGACCTCATTGCGTGGTGACCGCTTGCTCGCTTCAGTCAGAACCTTCTGATCGTCAGGAAGAGTGGTCTCAATAATCGGGAAGTCCCCATACTGCTGATAGCGCACGAAGTACTCATATGCGCGCAAAAAGTAAATCTCGCCTATGTATTGGCGGATTTCTGCTGTGCTCCCGGAAATCTCACCTGCTTCAAACTTTGGGAGAACCCTCTCAAGGAAGTAGTTGCAGTCATAGATGTTCTTGAAATACCAAGCCCCACTGTTGGGAACAGTCCAGGACCCCTTGATATATTTCGTGCTGGGTGTCATGTATGCCTGGTTGTCAGTATACTGATCCTTGACAAAGGTCAGGCTGTAGTTGGAATGTGATGGAAGGATATTCGTGTACAGCCCATTTGCATAATAACCCAGCTGAGAGGCTTCGTTAAGGTACTTCTCAGGAGCAATCTGTGAGGTCGGTTCCTTGTCCAACAAACTGTTGCAAGATGCAAAGAACACCAAAGATGCCAGGAAGAATGTGATATATCTGTTCATATTGTCGTCGGATTTAGAGGGTTATTGCCAGACCGCAGGCCCATGTTTTCTGGATAGGATATCCAATACCGCTGATCCAGTCGTTTCCGTTGATTCCTTCAGGGTCGAACACGGTGGACAGCTTTGTACCTGTCCAGAGGTTCTCTCCTGTAAAGAACAGGCGAAGGTTGGAGACCTTGAACCTCTGAGTCACCTTCTGAGGAAGTGTATAACCGAATGTAAGATTCTTCAAACGTATGTAGGATGCATCCTGAACATATTTTGTCTGCATGTACTGGTTCTTCGCGTTAAGCAGAGGACGAGGATAATATGAATCAAGATTCACGTCAAGATTGCCAGATGGCTCATTGCGGAAATAGTCAAGATGCTCCTCGAAGCCAAGCATATACCATATGTTCTGGTTGCTTGAAGCCCAGAAAGCAATGTAACCGGGCCAAAAGTCCCTCTTTCCTACTCCTTGGAAGAAAGCCCTGAAATCAAAACCCTTCCATGCAGCGGTCAGGTCAAGTCCGAACTGGTACCTGGGCTGATCATTGCCAAGCTTGATCAGGTCACCATGGTCATCCAGAGTGCCGGATTCCATAGAGATGACGCCATTGCCATCCAAATCTGCATACATGATGTCACCGGCCCTCCAGTCAGTGCCGAGCCATGACTGTCCGCCATGGGGCAAAGTGGCGAGATGCGCCTTCATCTCCTGGTCTGTCTTTGCAATGCCGAGCGTCTGCAATCCCCAGAAATCACCGACATGGCTGCCCGGATAATATGAGTAAATCATATTGGTCATCAGGAGCTTCGACTCATTTGGGTATTTAAGGATCTCTGTCTGGCTGTCTGAAAGGACAAACCTGACACCATAGTTTACGCCACATTTCAGATGGTCTTTCCACTGGATTTCCAAGTCGAATCCATAGGTGCGAAGGTCAGTGTTATTGGTGCTCGGGACATTAGCTCCCAGAACGGCCGGAAGTTCCTGTGCCGGACCCACCATATCAGTGGTCTGTCTTGAGAAATACTCCAGCGAACCGGTCAGGCGGTTATTGAACGCACCGAAATCAAAGCCGACGTTATATGTGCGTACAGTCTCCCATGTAAGTGACGAACTGATCAGCTCAGGAGAATAGGCAGTATTGGTCGCCTTTCCGTTCTGGAGCCAGGAGCCATTTTTGATATACACACCCATTGTCTGATAGGTTGGATACCAGTTTCCTGTGTTCTGATTACCGAGCGTACCATACGATGCCCTGAACTTCAAGGTGTTCACATATTTGGTGAGTCCTTTCCAAAAAGGTTCCTTCGCGACATTCCATCCGGCAGAGAATGACGGGAACCAGTTCCAGCGGTTCTCGGCACGGAAACGTGATGATCCATCGTATCGGATATTGGCTTCAAATAGATATCGGCCATCGTAGTCATAGTTGAGTCTGGCGAAATAACCGGCTGTCGCCCAGCTCGCATTGCTGCCCCAGACGCTTGGCTCCACATACTGTCCGGAATAAGTATAACCGGTCGTAAGGTTCATCACAGCGAGGTCCTCACTGATGACGCCAACCCTCTTCATTCCGGAATTGCCGGTGAAGTAATCCTCATACTGCATTCCAGCCATGAACTTGAAATTGTTTTTCTCAAGGGAAAGATTATATGTGGAATACACATTGAGGGTCAAGTAATTGTATTTCACGTTGTTATCCTGAACAAAGCTTTCTCCGTTCCTGACGAAAGCGTCTCCGTAATAATCATGGGCATAAGTCATCAGCCTTGTCATGTGCTGAGTGTAGTTCTGAGAAGTATAGTTCAGTTCTGCGTTAGTTACCCAGTTCTTGACCGGCTCGAGCGTCAACGTGAAATGATGGTTCAGATTGTCGGTGACCTCATTGGAACGGCCACCATTGACCATCAGCTGCAACTGCTCATTATCCATATAGATATATCCGTTATCGTCATACCCGGGAACTTCAGGCCAGCTTTGGCGTGCCCAGTCGGCAAAGAGAGATGACGTAAGGTATATCGGACGGTCGTAAGTGGTCCTGTTGTACCTGAATGAATAAATGGCATTCATCCAGTCAGTCAGCTTCGCGTTGATCTTTGCCGTAGGTGTAAAACGCCTATAAATGTCATCGGTCACAGAAAGAAGGCCATGCTGGTCAAGCAATCCCATGGACATGTAGAATGAGTACTTCTCGTTACCGCCTCTCATGCTCACATTATGTTCCTGCGAAAATGAGTTATTCTTGAAATACTCCTTGAAGCAGTTGACATTCGCATTGGCCTGGAGATAGCCGTCAGCCCAGTATTTAGGGTTGTCGGGGTTCTGAATCGAAACCGTAGTGATCTCACCGTCAATATATTGCTTGATGCGATTAACCTGGTCCGGATTGAAGAAGTCCGCCACATTTGAGTTGCGACAGGCATCGTTGGCAAGAGTTACGAAATCATATGAGTTCAGGATTCTTGGCCAAAAGGTTGGACTGGACCAGCGAAAATTGTTGTTGTAGTTCACAGAGGGTTTTCCGTTCCCTCCGGACTTGGTCGTAATAAGTATGACTCCGAAAGGGGCACGGGATCCGTATATGGATGATGCGGCTGCGTCCTTAAGGACCGAGATACTCTCAATATCCTGCGGATTAACCGTATTGAGGTTTCCCTCTGCACCATCAATCAGCACAAGAGGCGAGGCATTTGAGCCCTCGCCAATCGTACCAATACCTCGTATATCCATTAATGGCGTCGAATCCAGAAGTCCGCTGGACTGCGATATGTTCAATCCGGCCACCAATCCCTGAAGAGCTTGAGTGGCACTCTGAACCGGTCTCTGAATAATATCCTTATTGGAAACGGTTGCCACGGATCCGGTCAGATTGACCTTCTTCTGAGAGCCGAATCCCACAACCACGACTTCGTCCAGATATTCGGTATCCTCCTCCATGACAATTACGTAGTCCATTCCAGGTTTAACTTGAACAATCTGGCTGGTAAAACCCATACATGATACATTGAGGAGACTCTCCTTAGTAACCGGAATGGAGAAATGTCCATCATGATCAGATATGGTTCCTGTATTTGTGCCCTGAATGAAAACGCTGGCCCCAATGACGGCCCCTCCCTTTGCATCCAGAATTCTACCTGTTGTATACAGCTGAGGGGCTGTCTTCTGCTTGCTGTCAGCATTCTGCGGTTTATTCGAGACAACGACAGCGTTGTCATTGACTGTCCACACCACATTCTGTCCCTGGAATATCTTCTTGACAATATCTTCCAACGGGGCATTTTCAAATGATGCTGAAACTCGGGTGCCGAGGTCGACGCTGTCACTCTTCAAAACGAAACTGATGCCCTGGTTCTTCAACTGCTCCATCGCCTTCTCAACAGTGCAGTTGTCAAACTTCACCGTCAGATTCTGCGCCTGGAGCGACATAGATACAGCCAATGCCACCAGTATTACAAAGCATTTTCTCATATTAGATTGGTTTTACAACAATTATACGCATAATGGACATAAATTAACTAATCAAGGACAAGGAATTTCTTATCGACATCCACGAAAGACCAATAATAATCCTGCGGTCAGTTAATCAATCTAAGCCTTTCATCCGTCATATATATGACCATCATCTTCATAGTTATGACCGCTAGATTCTATTTCCCCTTCTTGCTATGTTTGGTTGCCGCTTGTTCGACAAGACAATCTGAAATAAATCCTGTTTATCTTGATTTTAGTGCCCCTTTGGAGGATCGGGTGGAAGATGCGTTATCCCGCATGACCCTTGAGGAAAAAGTCTCCATTCTCCATGCACAGTCCAAATTTTCTTCAGCAGGAGTTCAACGTTTAGGCATACCGGACATTTCCTGCTCGGATGGTCCAAACGGAGTCAGGCAGGAAGTGCTGTGGGATGATTGGCATCATGCTGGCTGGACCAATGATTCATGTGTCGCTTTCCCAACATTGACAGCTCTGGCAGCAACATGGGATCGCGAACTCGCAGGCCAATACGGCAAGGCTCTTGGCGAGGAGGCCCGCTTCAGAGAGAAAAACATCATCTTGGGACCCGGGGTGAACATTTTCCGCACACCTCTGTGCGGACGGAATTTTGAGTATATGGGCGAGGATCCTTATCTGGCTTCACAGCTGGTTGTTCCATATATCCGGAATGTTCAGAAGAATGGCGTATCTGCATGTGTCAAGCACTTCTGCCTCAATAACGAAGAAACGTACCGCAACCAAACGGACGTATATGTGAGCGACAGGGCCCTGCATGAGATATATCTGCCCGTGTTCAAGGCAGCTGTAAAAGACGCAGGAACATGGTCTCTGATGACCAGTTACAATAAATATGAAGGGGATTACACATCACACAGCCATAAATTACTGAGCGAGATTCTAAAGGAAGAATGGGGGTTCGATGGTGTTGTTGTAAGTGACTGGGGTTCGATCCATGACACCGAGGCTGCAGTAAAGGCAGGAATGGATATGGAATTCGGAACGTCAGGATCCTATTCTGATTATTACCTCGCCGATCCATATCTTGCCGGATTGGAGGAAGGAAAATTCGACATGAATGAGTTGGATGACAAATGTCGCCGTGTGCTCCGTCTGATTTTCCGTACCGCTATGAACCCGGAAAGGCCTTTCGGCTCACTATGCTCTGATGAGCATTATGAGACTGCCAGAAAAGTTGGTGCTGCAGGTATCGTCCTCCTTAAGAACAACGGGGGCCTTCTGCCTGTCAGGAAAGACGTACACAGGATTGCGGTAATCGGTGAAAACGCCCTTAAGAAGATGACCATTGGAGGCGGTGCCGCTTCTTTGAAGGTACAGCATGAAATCTCTATCCTTCAGGGAATAAAGGACCGTGCCGGGGATGATGTGGAAGTTATTTATGCCAGGGGATATGTCGGCAGTCCAACTACATATCAGGATGGAATTCTCGTAGGAACGGAACTAATTGACGAGCGAAGTGCTGACGAATTGACTGCAGAAGCCATCCAAGTCGCCGCCAGTGCTGATATTGTTATATTCGTCGGAGGCATGAACAAAGACGGTGGTCAGGACTGCGAAGGTTTTGATCGTCCATCCATTGATTTGCTTTATGGGCAGAACGAATTGATCCATGCTCTGGCAGAGGCTAATCCCAATATCGTCGTTGCCCTGGTCAGCGGCAATGCCGTATCCATGCCATGGATTGATACTGTGCCTTCCGTGTTGCAGACATGGTATCTTGGTTCCGAAGCAGGGCATGCCTTTGCGGACGTTCTGTTCGGTGATGTGAATCCTTCCGGAAAGTTGCCTTTTACTTTCCCGAAACAACTCGGGGACTCTCCGGCACACTATGCTGGCAAAGCATTTCCGAATCCGGATCGCAACGACTATGCTGAAGGCATCTATGTAGGATACAGGTGGTACGAAAAAAAGGACATCCAGCCGCTGTTCGCATTCGGGCACGGCCTAAGCTATACCGAATTTGAATATGGGCAAGCCAAAGTCAGCCGCGCCACCATAAGGAAAAAAGGTTCACTCCAGATTCGGGTGCCTGTAACGAATATAGGCAAGACTGCAGGCTCAGAAGTCGTCCAACTCTACATTTCTGATGTCGAATGTTCTTTGGACCGCCCCGAGAAGGAGTTGAAGGGATTCGAGAAAGTTTATCTGCTTCCAGGAGAGACGAAGACGGTAACATTCAACATATCTGAAGACCTGTTGCAATATTACGATGATACGGCCGGAACCTGGGTATCCGAACCCGGCGAATTTGAAGCAAAGATTGCAGCCGCTTCTGATGACATAAGAAGAACCGTTCGGTTTTTCCTCAAGTAGCAAGGTGGAGATTCCTGTCTTTTTTGTTTATTCTGCGCCGGAAAGACAAGGATTGTCCTTTTTTTTCGTATGTTTGCATTTTGCTGATCCATCTGCACTTATATGAAGAAACTGGATTCTTTCTCCGGCCGGCTGACCCGGACAGTCGTCATCACGGTATTGGTTACCATGACCATTATCTCGGTGTTCGTTTTCCTGGTCGCGTCTTCAGGCATCCTGGTGTTTTCCAAGGCGCATTATTCCGACATCCTGGAGAAAGCCAACCGGGACATGGCATTGACCATGAGCAAGGTGGAAGTGGCTGCGGACAACATCATCGACGAACTGTGCTGGCATCTCGCCACACCGGAACTGGTGCTGTCGACGATGGAATATGAACTTAATGTCAACCGCCATATCCATGGTTGCGGTATCGGGTTCGTCGCAGATTTCTACCCTTCGGTCGGCCGCTGGTATGAGCCATACGCCCTCAACGACGGGGGCAAGATCACCCTGAAAATCATCGGTTCCGAGACCCACGACTACTTCCAGTCCGAGTGGTATACCAAGGGGCTGGCATCTCCCGGAGGGGTTTGGTCCACCCCCTATCTGGACGAGGAAGGGGGCGAGACGGTCCTGTGCACGTTCTCCCGCTGCGTGGTCATGGAACCCGAAAAGGAGATCGCAGGTGTCTTTGGGGCAGACCTTTCCATCAGCGGACTCGCTTCCCTCATTCAGGAGAGCCTCCGGAAAGAAAACGAGGAATCCATCTTTTACGTTCCGGTGCGGGATGACCCGAAACAGCGGATCTACTGCTTCATCATCGGACCGGAAGGAGACTACATCGCGCATCCGGACCAGAACCGGATTCTCAAGACCAACTTCTATGACTTTGCCACCGGCACGGACGCCGACAGATACCGGAAACTTGGCGATGCGATGAGAGCGGGAGAGTCCGGGGATCTGTCGGTCGTGGTCGACGGAATCCGATCCGACGTCTATTACGCACCGCTGCTCCATTCCGGATGGTCCATGGGAGTTGTCGTCCCGACAGAACGCTTGCTGACGCCTGCCATCGCCTACGGCGCCATCATCATCTTCCTGATCCTGCTGGGCATCCTCCTCGTCTTCCTTACCTGCCGCCGCTCCATCAAGAAAGCCTCCACACCGCTCATCCAGCTCGCTGAATCGGCCCAGGAGATTGCGACCGGCAAGTTCGACACCTCGCTCCCGACCATCAAGCACAAGGACGAAATCCGCCTGCTCAGAGACTCTTTCGACCATATGCAGTCGTCGCTGGCCCGGTATGTCGATGAATTGAAGGAGACGACGGCCCAAAACGCGTCCATCGAGCGTGAATTGAGCGTGGCCCGCAGCATCCAGATGTCCATGCTGCCCACCACCTGGCCCCCCTTCCCCGACCGGAACGACCTCGACATCTTCGGCAGCGTCGCTCCGGCCAAAGCGGTCGGCGGCGACCTGTTCGACTTCCGGATCCGGAACGAAAAACTCTACTTCTGCATCGGTGACGTATCCGGCAAGGGAGTCCCCGCCGCCATGGTCATGACCGTGATCAGTTCCATGTTCCAGACCCTGTCCGATTCCGAAGACAGCCCGCTCCGGATCATGACCGCCATCAACGCCTCGGCTTCTGCCCGGAATGAGAACCTCATGTTCGTCACGCTCTTCGTAGGCTCCCTGGACCTTTCCACCGGCGTGCTGCAGTATACCAATGCCGGTCACAACGCGCCTGTTGTCATCACGGACGGAAAGCCTTCCTTTTTGCCTGTTGACGCGAACATCCCTGTCGGAATCATGGCGGACTGGACTTATTCCCAGCAAGAAACGGCACTATCTCCGGGTACGGCCCTTTTCCTGTATACGGATGGACTGACAGAAGCCACCCGGAGCGACGGAGAACTGTTCCAAGAGGAAAGGGTCCTGACGCAACTGGCCAACCTCGGTGAGAACAGATCCGCCGAGTGCCTCGTCGCAGACATGACCGCAGCCGTCAACCGCTTCATCGGAGATGCCGAACAGAGCGACGACTTGACCATGCTGGTTCTTAAATGGCTGGGGAACCGCACGCAGGAATAGTTCCATACGCAGTCCTTTCCCTCATTGCGACCAGGAGTTCGATGAACTCCTCCGGCAGCAAGCGCTGGACCCTGTCCTCCATAGCCTTGGGTATCTCCTTATAGAAGGCCTCTGCAATCCCTCCGGTGATGCACGCCAGCGTGTCAGAGTCCCCACCGAGGGAGACGGCCTTGCGGATGGCGTCCTCGAAATCCGTGGAATCCAGGAACGCGATGATCGCCTGAGGGACCGTCCCCTGGCAACTGTCCTCCCAACCGTAAATGGGATGCCAGTATTCCCAGGTCTTATGCAGGTCATACCCGTAAGTCTTCTCGATGTAATCCCGAATTTCCTCCTTCGTCTTTCCGTTACGGGCCAGGAAAATAGCCGCCGCGGTCGCTTGTGCTCCCTTGATACCCTCGGGATGATTATGCGTTATGGCCGCGGAGATGGCGGCAACCCGCTCCGTTTCCTCCAGGGTGTCGAAGAACCATCCCACGGCACTCACCCGCATCGCCGAACCATTTCCGAAAGAGCCGTAAGGGTGCCGCCCCGTCCGGGACTTGTAAGGGGATGCCCCATACCGGTCATCGAAAGGGCGCAGCTGCCGGGGACGGAAAAGCCAATAATAGAAGCCCGTTCCATATCCGCCCATCGGGCAGGGGCAGTTCTCGGCGAATTCAATCATGGTATCCTCCAGCTTCTGGTACGTGTGTTCCGGGTCCGTGAGCAGCCATCGGGCGACGGCCATCGTCATGACACTGTCGTCCGTGTAGTTGCTCTCCGAAAGGAAGAGCGTGAAATGGTAGTCTTTGGTATTCTGGAACTCGTAGGCGGAACCCACTGAGTCCCCAATGATTGCTCCTAACATGTCTTGATCAATGTTTATCCGGTTAATCTTCCTGGTAAAACCGTGCCGCCCTTTGCTTTTCAAATCGGATTCTCTCCTCATAGGAGGCGTTCGGACAGTTCAGATTGAAGTTGTTCTCCTCCTCGACCCAGCGTTCGCGGGCGCGGCGTTCCTTCCGGAAGGTCTCGAGGGTCTTTTCTTCGGTCTTCTCGAACTTGATCACGTTCGTGATAGACAGGCTTACGGACACTCCGTGCACGTCGTGGTCCGTGCCCATGTAGGCAAAGGACCAGCCCTCGTCCTTCAGGTGCTCGACCAATGCCTTGATAGCGGCCAGGTTGTACTCGTGGGAAGAATTCTCATAGCCGTCCGTAATCACGGTTACGATGACCGAGTGGTTCTCGTCCCCCTTCAGCTCCTTCTCGAGTTTGGTAAGGGTGCGCCCCATTGCATCGTAAAGCGGAGTGCAGGCCCCAGGCACGTAGGTCTCTGCTGTGAGAATGGCAGCCTTTGAAGGGTCAGCATTCCAGTAGACCTCATCGATGGATGCGCTGTCAAAGAGAACCAGCGTAATGAACTGTTCCTGCGTCTCCGCATATTTCGTCTGGGCGGCCTTCACGCCTCCGAGCACTTCGTTGAAGCCCTGGATGGCGGGCTTCTGGATGTCCCACATGGAACCGCTGCGGTCCATGATGATCACGTTGTACACCTTCGTTTTTTCAGTCTTCTTTTCCATGTCTTTGCGTTTTTTAATGTGGTTTATCTCTATTATTCGTGTCATTTTGACGCAAATATAGGAGGTTTTCGGAAATAATCCAAATTTTTTATGTTAATTTGACACATTTTCTTTGTTTTACCCGGAAATTGGGCTACATTTGTCCCTGAGATGGATAAAAACTACACTTACAAGCCCGGAGATACGTTCCCGTTCCAGTACAGGTACGAACATATGGGCGTCACGACGGACTGCGTCATCTTCACCTATGAAGACTGGAAACTGAAAGTCCTCCTTGTACGACGGGGAGGCGAACCTTTCAAGGGGAAATGGGCCTTTCCGGGAGGATTCCTGAAAATGGATGAAAACGCCGAGCAGGGTGCCCTTCGGGAACTCCGCGAGGAAACCGCCCTGGAACCATCCGCCATCGCCCAACTCGGTGTGTTTTCCGATGTCCATCGCGACCCGCGGGAGCGCGTGATTACCATTGCATGGTACGCCCTGGTAAAACCCCACGAGGTAGTCGGAGGAGACGACGCGGACGAGGCGGCCTGGTTCCCGGTTGACGACCTCCCTCCCCTCGCCTTCGACCATCGACAAATCTTTGAAGCGGCCATGGAGCGGCTCCGCCGGGACATCCATTTCCAGCCGGTCGGATTCGATCTGCTGGACGAGGAGTTTACCATCCCGGACCTCCAGCGCCTCTATGAGGCCATCCTGGGAGTCAAGTTTGACCGAAGGAATTTCCAGCGGAAGATCCTCGCATCAGGTATTTTGGATAGCGTCGGGAAAGAAGAAACAGATAACAGCCTGTACTGTTGTTTCGAGGACAGCACAATGCTTTCCCTTCCCACAGCAAGCGTTCAGGAAACGGCCGCCGCGAAGAAGGGAAGGCAAGGAAGGCACGGTATCCTTTTCCGGTTCAACCGGAAAAAATACGAAGAGATGAAAGAAGACGGCGGAAAAATGGAATTCTGACAGCTTCAGTCAACGTTTCAGAAAGAATCAGGCAATTCCTGCCATCAGGCGCATCAAGGTTTCCTTGGCGTCGCCAAGTTCCAGATAGACACCTTTTTCCCGGCTGTAGATCGGGTTTTCCACGCCGGCATATCCCGGCTTGAGGTCGTAGTTGCATACGATCACTTCCGGGGCCTGGTCCACGTTGAGAACGGGCATTCCGTAAATCGGGGTTCCCACGGCGTTGCGGGCGGCCGGGTTAAGGACGTCGTTGGCACCGATGACCACAACGGCATCCGCATTCTTGAAGTCGTCGTTGATGGCCTCCATCTCAAACAGCTTCTCATAATCGACATCCGCCTCGGCCAGCAGCACATTCATATGCCCAGGCATGCGTCCGGCGACCGGGTGGATGGCGAAACGGACGCGGGCGCCGCGGCTCTCCAACTTGTCCGCGAGCTGGCGGACCTGATGCTGGGCTTGCGCCAACGCCATGCCGTAACCCGGAACGATGATGACATCCTTGGCCTTCGAGAGGACGGATGCCGCGGTGGGCGCCTCTTCGACAGGAGCAGCAGGCGCGGGGGCGGGAGCGGCATTCAACTGGCCGTCCAGCACTTTGACGCGGGCCTCGAGGTCGGCGACCATCGCCTCCAGTTCCTTGATTTTCTTCTCTAAATCCATAATACGTTGAACCAGTTCTTCGTTTTCGTTATCTTCAATGACAGGGATGGGAGTGGACGGCTTCATCGAACCGCCCGTGAGGATGCTCATCAGTTTGCGGTTCATGGCCCGGCACATGATCTGGGTGAGCAGAAGGCCGGAGGCGCCGACGATACCGCCGACAGCGACCAGGAACACGTCGCCGATTGCCATGCCGGCGATGGAGCCGGCCACGCCCGAAAGCGAGTTGAGCAGCGAGATGGTGATGGGCATATCCGCTCCACCGACGCGGAGGGAGAACCAGAGGCCGAAAAGGGATGCGGATACAAACGCCCCTATGAGGCACACGGTCAGGACTGCACCCTGGGTAAAAGCGCCCGCTACAACAAAGGCCAGCGTAAGTACGAGGAACAGCAACGTGCACAGGGCATGGCCTTTCCAGACGACCGGTTTCTGCGGAAGAATCCGGTGCAGCTTGCCGGCTGCGACCAGGCTGCCCACCAGCGTCACCATGCCCACCGCCACGGCCAGAAGCGCAGTGAACCGGACAAAGGCACTGTCTCCCTGGACGGACAGGAGGCCGACCAGGGCAGATGCACCGCCGCCGAGACCGTTGAACAAGGCTACCGTCTGCGGCATCTGGATCATCTGGACCCGGACCGCCAGCAGGCTGCCGACCAGCGCGCCGATGAGGATGGACACATAGATGGTCCATACCGATACGACACCGGCGAACAGCAGCGTGACGACGATGCCGCAAAGCATGGCGAAGGCCGACAGCAGGTTACCCGCGACGGCCGTCCTGACCTTGCTCATCATCGAGATTCCGGCGAGCACGAGCACCGCCAGAACCGCACTGATTATGATCTGCAAAGCCGGCATCCCTACTTCTTTTTCTTGTCAAACATCTTCAGCATCCGGTGCGTGACGCCGAAACCGCCGAACACATTGACCGCCGCCAGCACGATGGCCAGGCCGCCGGCGAGTTGCGAAAGCACGCCGTCCCCGGCGAGGAAAGCGACACCCGTCGCAACGATGGCGCCGACGATCGTCACCCCGGACAGGGCGTTCATGCCGGACATCAGCGGCGTATGGAGCAAACTGGGCACGGTCCTGATGATGAAATATCCCAGGACCGCGCTCA
Organism: Bacteroidales bacterium; assembly: GCA_017439305.1. Lineage (GTDB taxonomy): Bacteria > Bacteroidota > Bacteroidia > Bacteroidales > UBA932 > Cryptobacteroides. Next base: position 71,713 of record JAFSJK010000069.1, read on the forward strand.
CGATGAAGACTGCGATGAGAATCAGCGGATGTATCATAAACCCATGGCTTCGCGGGCTCCCTGATGGACCAGCTGACCGTCGATGCAGACCAGCGACTTCTGGATGATTTCGTCGCTGCGGTCCAAGACCAGCTTACCGTCCTTGACCAGGTAGCTCACGAGGTTGTACAGATTGTTGGAGAACATCCAGGTGGAACTCGTCGGAAGGAGACCGGGGATATTCTTCACACCCATCAGCGTCACGCCGTACTTGGTCTCGATGCCGCCCTTCGGGGTGAGCTCGCAGTTGCCGCCCTGGTCGATGGAGATGTCCACGATGACGGACCCCTTCTTCATGCCCTTCACCATCTCTTCCGTGATGATGACCGGAGCGATCTTGCCGGGGATGAGGGCGGAGCAGAACACGATATCCATCTCCTGGATGGTCGCCTTCAGGGCTTCCTGTTCCTTGATCAGGACATCGGCCGGCAGCCGGTTGGCATAGCCGCCTTCCGCAATGGCCAACTCCGGCGGGACCGTGGTATCCACGACCTTCGCACCCAGGGACATGGCGTTTTCGGAGGCCATGGGACGGATATCCGCGGCATACGTGATCGCACCCAACCGCTTGGCGGTGGCCAGTGCCTGCAGGCCGGCGACACCCACGCCGATGACCATGACCTTCGCCGGCTTGATCTGGCCGACGGCCGTGAACATCTGCGGGACGAAGGTCGTAAGCATGTTGGCCGCCATGAGGATGCCCTTGTAACCGGCACAGGTGCTCATGGAAGTGAGCGCATCCATGTTCTGGGCGCGGGAAATGCGCGGAATGCCGTCCAGGGTGATGGCCGTCACACCTTTGGCGGAGAGTGCCTTCACCATCTCATGATTCACCGGGGAAGCCGGATGGATGAAGGTGATGAGAACCTGGCCCTTGTGCATCATGTCCACTTCGTGTTTGTTCAGGGCCTCGTTCATCAAGGGTTCCTTGACTTTGAGAATCATCTCCGCACGGTCGTAGATTTCCTGCGGGTTGTCGACAATCTTCGCACCGGCCTTGACATAATCCTCGTCGTGATAGAGGGCGCCGTCTCCGGCGTGGCGCTCCACGAGCACCTCAAAACCGTCCTGGACAAATTTCCCCACCGTTTCGGGGGTGGCTGCTACACGAGCCTCGTCGTGCATGATTTCCTTGGGAATACCAATGATCATAGCAATAAGTGTTAGTAATAATGCAGTATTATTAAAATGCGCTGATAAAGTTACACATTTTAATCATTCGTTGTACTCTTTCAACGAAATTATTATTACTATCACGGTTTGAAGGCCTTATTTGACCGAAGCCTTGAGGCCACGGATAATGGCGGAGGTGAAGCCGGCGTCCTCCATTTCCTTGAGGCCCTTGAGGGTGAGGCCGCCGGGCGTGCAGACCTTGACGATTTCAGCCTCGGGATCGGCACCCTCCCGCATCATCAGTCCCAAGGCACCCAGCATCGTCTGGCAGACAACAGGCACCGCCTCGGAAGGAGAGAATCCCATTTCGACACTTCCCCGTGCCGCATCGAGGATATAGCGCATCGCATAGGCAATTCCGCAGGAAGCCACGGCCGTGGCGGCCGCCATCATGCCGTAAGGGATCACCATGGAAGATCCCATCGTATCAAAAAGACCTTTGACAGTAGCCACCGCATCCTCACCGGCGGAGACCGGAGTGATGAAGGTCATGCTTCGGAGAACGTCAATGGCCGTATTGGGGATTACGACAAAAGACTGGGGCACAACCCCGTTTGCATCGCTTCCCAGCCACGCCGAGAGTTGCTCCGGAGTGATGCCGGCAGCAATGCAGACGAACAGCTGCGAAGGATAATCCAACTCATCCTTAAACCCCTTGAGGACTTCCTCCACAAGCCAGGGTTTGACGACAAGGAATACGACGTCGGCTCCCTTGACAGCCGCCTTGCTGTCAGGAGTTGTATGGCATCCCAATTCGGAAAAATGGTGGAGAACGGTCTCCGAAATGTCACTGACCGTGATGTCAGCCGCCCGGACCGTCTGTGCCTTGACCAGTCCCCTGGCGACAGCGCCGCCCATATTGCCGGCGCCGATTACCGCAATTTTCATAATGAACCTCCTGTACTACTAACTAAATATTTTTACAAATATACAAAAATATATAATTAATCCGCATAAACTTCTTAAAAACCAACCAAAATTCTGCATATATTATGAATAATATTCAAAACGGCGCAAAACTTGCCATTTCCGATCCAATTGACTAACTTGCAGTCTCAAAAGACCATACCGATGAAAAAAGCCCTTCTCTGGATCGTCGGCATCCTTGCCGCGCTCATCTTAGCTGTCGCCTGCATCTGGGGCGGCGAAATCCGCACCCTCGGGACCATTGAGTCCGTGGACGGGAATCCCTACCTGTATCAGATGGAGTACAAGGCCGCCTACGACCTGGATGACGTCATTTCCAAGGACGTCGACACGAATGCCGAACTGCTGGACTACGTGGTCGGACGGATCGGCAAAGGCCTTCCCCTCAAGATCAAGAGCGCACAGGTGGCGGATGAGAAAGGAGAACTGGCCACCTTCAACTGCACCAGCTTCCAGGCTGCCGATGCCGATGGAAACGGCTTCCTGTTCGGACGCAACTACGATTACTTCAAGAATCCGACGATGGTGACCGTCTCCCGCCCCAAGAAAGGATACGCGTCCATCGCCGTCAGCGACATGTCCCATTTCGGATACTCCCTGGAGAAACTGCCGGAATCCTTCCTGACCCGCTTGAGTTGCCTTGCCTCCATTTACGCCCCCGTGGACGGCATGAATGAAAAAGGGCTCTGCACATCCATCATGGCGCTCCCGAAGCAGGCCGCCCAGCAGGACACGGAGAAGCACAACGTCGGCACGACCATCATCATGCGCCTGTGGCTGGACCGTTGTGCGACCGTCCAGGAAGCCCTGGACCTGCTGGAAACGGTTGATGTCTGCCACGATGCCGTCGTCGGATCCGGCTATCACTATATGGTGGCCGATGCCGCCGGTGACTGCGCCGTCGTGGAATTCGACAAGGACAACGGCTGGAAAACCATGATCGTCCGCAAGGGCGAAGCCGACAAGTACTTCCTCGTCACCAACCACCTCCTTTCGGAGAAATACTATACCACCGAACCCGATCCGGCCGTCGGCAATCCCCACAGCAAGAGCTGGTGGCGTTACGAGACTGCAGGAGCCTATCTATCCGCCCACGAGGGCACCCTCACCAAGGAAGAGGCGCAGGAATGCCTCGCCCTCGTCCATTGGAAGGACCTCCTCTGGGACAACGGAACGGTCGAAGACACCCAGTTCAGCAACGTCTACGACCAGTCCGCCCTCACCCTGGACCTCCGCAACTGGAACGCCTACGGAGAAACTAAGCATTTTTCGCTATAAACTGACCCATGATCGATCCCGTCTACTCCCCTTCCCCCACCCGCTATGAAAGCGGTATCCGGTATCGCCGGTGCGGCCGGAGCGGTGTCCTGCTTCCCGAAATCGCGCTGGGATTCTGGCACAATTTCGGGGATGTGAACCCCTTTGCGAATTCCCTGGAGATGGCCCACTACGCCTTCGACCACGGCATCGTCCACTTCGACCTGGCCAACAATTACGGTCCTTCCTATGGCTCCGCCGAGGAGACCTTCGGGCAGATGATGAAAAAGTCCTTCGCCCCCTTCCGGGACGAAATGTTCATCTCCTCGAAGGCCGGACACGACATGTGGCCCGGTCCCTACGGGGAATGGGGGTCCCGGAAGTATCTGATGGCCAGCCTGGACCAAAGCCTCAAGCGGATGAACCTGGATTACGTGGACCTGTTCTACTCCCATCGTTTCGATCCGGAAACGCCGCTGGAGGAGACGCTTCAGGCCCTTGTGGACATCGTACGGGCCGGGAAGGCGCTGTACATCGGCATTTCCAAGTATCCGCCGGAAGCGGCCGCATTCTCCTATCAGTACCTCAGGGAGCGGGATGTTCCCTGCCTGATTTACCAGGGCCGGTACAACATCCTGAACAGGGAACCGGAGAAGGAGGGAATCCTGGACCAGGCGAAGGAAAACGGAGCCGGCTTCATCGCCTTCTCCCCGCTCGCCCAGGGGCTGCTGACGAACCGCTATCTGGAAGGCATCCCCGCCGATTCCCGGATGGCAAAGGAGCATTTCCTCAAATCTTCCGTCCTGACGCCGGAACTGCACGCCACGCTCGCCGGTCTGAACGAAATCGCCGCCCGGCGCGGCCAAACCCTCGCCGAGATGGCCCTGGCCTGGTGCCTCAAGGATGACAAAGTGACCAGCGTCATCGTGGGGGCAAGCCGCGTGTCCCAGCTGGAAGATGACTTCAAGGCCCTGGAGAACATCTCCTTCACGGCGGAAGAACTGGAAGAAATCAATCGGATTACGAATAAAGCGCGTTCATGATGAAACGATTTTTGACGTGGGCCCTGCTGGCCCTTTTCTCCGGGACAGCAGTGGCACAAACCAGCATTCCTGAAACGCCCGTGGTCCGCTTCCTGCGGGAAAACCCCCGCCGGGCGGCGTTCAACACGCACTCCTACGAATTCCTTCCCATTCAGGACACACCGGCGCCCAAAGGCTACAAGCCCTTCTATATCAGCCATTATGGCCGGCATGGATCTCGGTCCGACTGGGGCGGCCCGCAGTACAGGCTGGTCCGCGACCTCCTGGCCAAAGCCAACGGGCAGCACCTCCTGACTCCGGCCGGAGATTCCCTGATGCACGAGGCGGCCGTCATCTACGAACTGCACAACGGAATGGACGGGCGCCTGACGCCCCGCGGTGTCCGCGAGCATGCGCAGTTGGCCGAGCGGATGTATCACCGGTTCCCGGAAGTTTTCAAGAAGGGCTGCAAGCACATCCGCGCCGTATCCAGCACCACACCGCGTTGCATCGTGTCGATGAACGGATTCACCGGCCGCCTGATGTCCCTGCAGCCGGACCTGGACTTCGACCTGGACACGGGCGAGAAGTATTACGCCTATATCGCCCGTGGCGAGAACAGCACGCTGACCGCGCGGACCAACAAGGCTTTGGCAGAATACCGGAAAACGATCGAGTGGGATACGGAAACCGTGTACCGGACCCTGTTTACCGACCCGGCCGAGGCCCGGAAACTCATCCCTGACGCCGTCGCGTTCCAGAACGCCATCTACGACTGCGCGCGGGTGTCGGATCCCTTCGACATCCCGGACAACATGTTCCGCTACCTTCCTTTCGGGAATGTGGTCAAGTTCCACGAGCTGAACTTCCTGTCAGCCTACCTGAACCAGTGCGACTCCAAACTGAACGGCGAAATCCGCCTGCCGCGGGCGCAGGAACTTGTCGACACGCTGATCAGTCAGGCGGACGCGGTCATTTCCGGCAAGGTCCGGAAGGCGGCCGACCTCTGCTTCGGACACGACTGGCCCTATCTGGGGCTGGTTTGCTATCTGGGTCTGGAAGGCGTGAGCGAGCGTTACACCCTTGAGGAAGCCGCCGCCAACTGGCTCCCTTCCTGGTTCTGTCCCTTCGCTGCGAACCTGCAGATGATTTTCTACCGCTGCAAGAAATCCGATGAAATCCTTGTTAAATTCCTGATGAACGAACGCGAAACAAAACTTCCCGCCCTTGAAGCGGTGCAGGGTCCTTATTATCGTTGGAACGACGTAAAGGCCTGGTGTGAAAACCGGATTCCCAAGACGCAGATTGTCGCCCACCGCGGCTACTGGGAAGGCAATGCGCAGAATTCCATCGCCTCCCTCCGGAAGGCCCAGGAGTTCGGCTGCTGGGGCAGCGAGTTCGACATCCACCTGACGGCCGACGGTGTTCCCGTCATCCACCATGACCGGACTATCGGCGAATTGGATATCCAGGGAAGCGCCTTCGAGGATGTCCGGGTGAACCGGCTGGCCAACGGCGAGCCCATCCCTACGCTTGCGGAATACATGGCTCAGGTGGCAAGAAGCCGGGAATGCATGGCTGTCCTGGAACTGAAGCCGCAAACCACGACCGAGCGGGAAGATGAACTGATTGAAAAGTGCCTCCAGGCCCTGCAACCGGCCCCGCCGCGCAATGTTCCTCCGGAATTCGCCGCTTTCGCCCGCCGGCAGGAACCCACCAAGGTCGTCTTTATTTCCTTCAGCCACCATATCTGTAAGGAACTGGCCCGGAAAGCCCCCGGCTACACGGTCCAGTACCTGAAAGGCGATCTCTCCCCTGCCCAGTTGCACGCGGATGGGATCAATGGCATCGACTATAACTTCAGTGTTTTCTACAAGCACCCGGAATGGGTGAAGGAAGCGCATGACCTGGGCATGACCGTCAATGCGTGGACCGTGGATGACCGCAAGGACATCGAAGCCATGCGCGACCTGGGCGTGGACCAGATCACGACGAACAATCCGGCCCTGGTGCGGGAAATCCTCTGGGAGCGCTAGCGGGTGTAGTACTCGATCATCCGGACGATGGCACGGGTGCACACGGGGCAGAACTCCTCGCACTCGTTGATGCGCATCCGGCACTCCTGGACCGGGCGGTAAACGCCCTTCGCCTGGTAGCCGGCACCTTCATAGACACCCACTTTCAGGTTCAGCTGATCCTTCTGTGCCTGGGTGAACGTATGCCAGATACGACGGACGTCCTGCCTGTCCAGGGCGTCCGTTTCCGTTGGAACAGACGTGCCCTTGGGCAGCATGTCCTGCCATTTGGACGCAAAATCGTGGAGCGTCGTAATGTTCGGTTCCCAAGGTTCCGTATCGGCAGGATAGGAGGTTTCCACCTGGTCGCCATAGGCGTACTCGTCGGCCAGGCCGACGAAAGCGTGTCCGAACTCGTGGACCATCACCGGGATGAAGGTGGGATGGTCGCTGTTCATGATGGTCAGGGAATTGTAGATGCCGCCCCCGCCATAGATGGGCGTATTGACCAGCAGCACGATATGTTCGAAAGGAACCGTACCGACGAGGTCGTAAATCTTCTGCATGGAAGAGGAGGTCAGGTACCGCTCCGTGTAGAACGTATCGAAATGGCTGTCCGCCACGGTGCGGAGCCACTCGCCCCGGCGCGGGACGCTGACTCCGGAATCCATCGAAGGGGCGAACACCGCCCGGACGGAGAATCTGTCCCGGCGGCTGGCGAAAGGTTCGTGACCGAACAGCGCCTGCGCCACACGCTCCGTATCCCGGTAGAATTTGGCCTTCTGCGAAGCGTCATACCCCTCCGAAACGACGACAATGTCAATGGTTTCTTCCAGAGAGCCGCCCTGCCACACCACGGTGGAGGAATAGCCGTTGTCCTCCGTTTTCCGAATCAGGATGTCCGCCGGATCCACCCGGTGCTTCAGGTACGAAGTCCGCTTCCGGTGCGTGTCCAGGAGGAATACTTCGATATCTACCGGACGTTTGGGGAAGGGGACCTGGAAGCAGTTTTCGAAGGCTTTCTGAACCCGCGTTGCCTCTTCCGTCACCTGCCATTCCTGGAACAGGGTGGAGAAGGAATTCGCATAGAGACATTTCCCCGTCTCCGGATCCAGGACGCGTACCTGGCCGTTTCCCTCCAGCAACGGAACGGACAGGTTGCTGCGCCGTCCCGCCCAGGCGGAGGTCCGGAGAGCCTGCTGGAAATAGATGGCCTGGTGAGCGTTGTCCCCGCAGAAGACATAGTCCAGCCGGAGAGTGGCATCTTCGAAACAGGTGTCGAAATCCTGCGCGCTCACGCCAACCAGGGCCGCCAGGAAAGCAGTGACCGTCAAGAGAATTCTTTTCATTGCATTACACGTTTTACAGCTTCTTCCACTTCATCGTATGAATACCCCCGTGAAAGCAGCGCCTTGAGCATTTTCAACCGGCACTGCGGATCGTCCTTGAGCAACCTGTACCTGTCAGCCGCCAGCTTGTCCAGCTTCGAGGCCGCTTTCTCCGGATCGATTTCCTGCAAGGCCGCGGCGATGATTCCGTCGGCAATCCCCTTCCCGCGGAGTTGGAAGCGGATCTTGACCGCTCCCCACCCTTGCAGGGAGGATTTCTCGCGGGCGAAAGCCGTGGCATAACGCAGATCATCCACAAAACGGTCCTCCACGAGGGAAGCTACGATCCGCGCCGCCGCTTCCTCATCCCCTTCCATCGCCTTCATGGCCTTCCGGTAGATGTCGGAGGAGCAGTATTCCATCCGCGCACATTGGCGCTGCAGGCGTTCCAGGACCTTCTTCTCTTCCATATCAGAAATCGAAACCGACGGAGAAATACGCTCCGACCTTGCGGGAGAGCGTAGACCAGTGGACGATGGCCTTGACCGGGCCTACGATGCTGTCGTAGGCGTATCCGAGGCCGAATCCCCACAGGTTTTCACCATTTTCGAACTTGTCGAAGCTGTAGAAGTCACGGGAGTAATTGGCCATCGCCGTCACATAGTTGTTCCTGGCCAGCTCGAAGCGCAGGTCCGCCCGCGCGACGACGACGTTGTTGCGCCGGAAAGCGGCGCTGTTGATGCCGATGAACGGAAGCTGGTGGTCCACATACCGCCCGGGCATATCCCCACCCAGGATATTGGCGAACGGAATAGGGATGTCGTCACCGAAGATGAAGCGGAATCCGCCCTGCGGGATGAGGGTGAACCGGCGGCCGATTGGAACGGGCATCTGGCCGGAACCGCTCACGATGCCGAAGAAACCGGGATAGGCGGGACCGTCGCAGACCCGGGAAACAAGGTCATACCGCAAATGGGCGGAGAAGCCCTGGCGCGGGAAATACCCATTGTCCAGCGTGTAAGCGGTACCGTCGACGAAAACGCCGGGGTAGTCCATCTTCCAGAGCGACCGGTCATAGTCACCGATGACGTCACTCGCCAGCAGATGGGCGATGCTGTAATACATGTTCCGGAAACCGCCCTGGACATCGAAGGCCGACCACTCCATATTGGAGGCAAAGACCTCCTGGGCCGTGGAAAGGTACGCGACGTTGAAACGGTTCTCCCCCATCATGAAATTGTTATGGTCGGTCCACCGGAGGTCAGCCCGGACGTTCAGGGTGGGCCACTTGGGCGTTTCGTAGGCGTAGTGCAGGTCCAGATAGGGGTTCGTCCCGATGCGGGCCGTCATATCCAGGGAAGAGCCGCGCATCGCCGTAGTGTTGAGGCCGACATTGAGCAGGAGGGATACCAATTCCTCCGTATCGAGGCGGAAGCCCACGCCCAACAGGTGCTTCGGTCCTCGCTTGCAAGTGATTTTCAGGTGGAAAGGCTCTTCCTGGCCCAGCAGCTCATAGTTCACGTACTCGTAGGCGCCCTGTCCGAAGATCGTGTTCACGGCGTCCTCCACTTCGGCCCGGGACACCCGGTCTCCGGCGTGGACTTTCAGTTTGGCCCGGATATATTCGGCATCCTTGCCGGAGACGCCCACCACCTCCACGCTGTCGATCAGTACCGGCGTCCGGTTGATGTCGATGGCCGGCGGTCCCGCCAGCCGGAGCGTATCCGTTCCCACCCAGCGGCGGATCGCATCCAGCTCCTCCGTCTTTTCTACCGCAGCCTTGTATCCCCGGTTCAGCATCGTGTCGATGGATACGGCGTCGAAACTCAACATCCCGAAACCGGTCAGGTCCGGCTTGATGCGCACGTCGACATTGTTGACATTCCGGTCGAAAGAGTCCTCCGCAAACATGTCGATACCCCGCCAGAGGATGTCGGCGAGGTTGTGGATGTCCTCATAGCCCGACTTGGAATCGGACAGTTCAATGCCGATCACGACATCGGCGCCCATCTCGCGGGCCAGGTCCACCGGAAAGTTGTTGCGCATCCCGCCGTCCACGAGCACCATGCCGCGCGTCCGGACCGGGGCGAAGAGCCCGGGAATGGACATCGTGGACCGCATCGCCGTATTCATGCTTCCGCTGTGCCATACTTTGGCACGACCGGAAACGATATCCGTGGCTACGCAGGCGAACGGGACCGGGAGGTGGAGGAAATCGGTGGAATCAGCATAACCGGGCGTCAGGCTGGAGATCAGGTACTGGACGTTCTGGCCGAAGATGAAACCGGACGGCAGGCTGCTCATCAGGCTCTTGCGGACCATCCCGTCGGCGTCGCCCTCGTCGGCTGCGAGGTGAAGCTTGCCGTCACTGGTATTCGCGAAACGGACATCTTCCTGCAACTGGTTCTGGAAATCCTTGACACTGTAGAAGAAAGGGAAGGAGAGGGCGAACTTCTCCTTGTATTTCCGACGGCCGTACGGGATGTATTCCCAGTCCACCTTGTCGCTCATCGTGCGGTCCCAATCCAGGTTGCGCATCAGGGAATCCAGAAAATCGGGCGTATAGCCCATCGCATACACACCGCCAATCAGGCCGCCGATGCTCGTACCCACGACCATATCCACCGGGAACTTGTACTTTTCCAGGTATTTGAGGGCGCCCACGGTGGCCGCTCCCTTGGCGCCACCGCCGCTCAGGACCAGGGCGACGGTGGGACGGTGTTTCTTGATTTCCGCCATCCGGGCCTTCATTTCCTGGACGGCATCCGCATCGGAAGGGTCGAGACCGAATCCGGAAGATTTTTCGTCCTGCGCGGAAAGGACCGCGGGAACAAGCAGGGCCAGAAGCAGAAGAAGTCGTTTCATAGCATTCAAGCGTGGTTATGCAAGCCTGCCAGAAGCCCGCAGGCGGCAAGGATATCCTCACCCCGGGAGGCACGGATGGTGGCAGTAAGGCCTCCGCGGGCCAGCCGGTCGCGGAACGCCTCCATCGCTGCCTGGGAACTGGTCCCGTACGGGAAATCCGGAATGCGGTGGAAGCGGATCAGGTTCACGCGGCATTCCAAGCCCTGCAGCAGGCGGAGGAGAGCGTCGGCGTGGCGTGGCGTATCGTTATGGCCGGCGAACATCGTATATTCGAAACTTACCCGACGCTGGCCGGTGAAGTCGTATTTCCGGATCAGGGAGATGACATCCCGGATGGGATATGCTTTCTCGACCGGCATGAGAGTCGCCCTTTCCTCCGGGAAGGGATCGTGGAGACTCACGGCAAGGTGGCACTTGCTCTCATCCAGGAAACGCTTCAGGTTGGGAAGGACACCGATGGTGGACAGCGTGATCCGTTTGGGACTCCAGGCGAATCCCCAGGGAGCGGTGAGAACATCGATGACGCGTTTCACCTCCTCCCAGTTGTCCAGGGGCTCCCCCATGCCCATAAAGACCGAATTCGTAAGCTCCCCCGCTTCGTCAATCCCGAAGAACTGGGACAGGATGTCCGCGGCGGACAGGCTGCCATGGAATCCCTGGCGGCCGGTCATGCAGAACTTGCAGCCCATCTTGCAGCCAGCCTGGGAAGAGACGCAGAGCGTTTTCCGGTCCCCGTCGGGAATCATCACAGCCTCCACGGCATTCCCGGGATCGCCGTTCACCGGAAAAAGGTATTTGCGGGTGCCGTCGGACGATTCAGCCTTGCCGACCGGCTCGGCGACGCCCACTTCGTACCGCTCCGAAAGCCGTTCCCGGCCCGCCTTCGAAAGGTTCGTCATCTCTCCGATGGTGCGGACACGGCGGCCGTAGATCCACTGGGCGATCTGTTTGCCCGTGAATCCCGGCAGCCCTGCCTCGAGGGCGATTTCCTTCAACTGGTCGGGGGTCATCCCCAGGAGCCTGGTCTTTTCCATAATCTTTGCAAAAATAACATTTTATTTTCATAACTTTGTACCAATCGGAGAATCCTCTCCGGGAAACAAATAACAAACAACATTATGGCTAAAGCAGTAGAAGAAAAGACCGGTGCGGAAGTCAATGCCGCCAAACTGAAGGCATTGCAGGCGACGATCGACAAGATCGAGAAGGATTACGGGAAAGGTACCATCATGAAGTTGGGAGA
>JAFSJK010000070.1 GCA_017439305.1 Bacteroidales bacterium
CCTACCATTATGGACAGTGTGCTGAATGCCGATGTCGTTTGCTGGGCGACGCCTATCTACTACTATGAGATGTCTGGCCAGATGAAGACGCTCATAGACCGTATGAATGCCATGTATCCCAAGGATTACCGCTTCCGCGACATATATCTGCTGACCACAGCGGCCGAGGACGAAGAATCCACGCCGAAGCGTGCCGAGAGCGGCCTGCAGGGCTGGATAGATTGTTTTGAGAAGGCAAGTCTCAAAGCCCATCTTTTCTGCGGCGGCGTCAATGATCCGCGGGAAATCTCAAGCAGCGCCAAGCTGGAAGAGGCATACGAACTTGGGAAAAGCGTTTAGCTGGTATATTCGGACTTGTCGAAAAGAACTCCTGCCCGGGTAATCAGCAATGATTGCTCGGGCTTGCTATTTCCCGATGCAATGGTTCCGGAAGATGGTGTGAAGGATTTCTTCGGGGTCGAGGAGGTCGGTGCCGAGAATGGCGTTGATGCTGGAGAGGGCGCGGCGGAGGTCTTCGGCTACGAGGTCGGAGGGGATGTTGCGGGAGAGGGAAGTGCGGCAATTCCGAAGCGCGGCCGATGCATCCTTGAGTGCTTCGAAGTGACGGATATTTGTTACAAAGGTCGAATCTTCATCAGGAATCAAGTCCTTTTCACTGCGAACAAGGAGTTTCTTCAACTCGGCCAAGCCTTTTTCCTGTTTTGCCGAAATCATCACAACATCTACTTTATTATTAACAAACAAAACAATATTGTTAAATGTGCTAACAATTTTGTTACGCACCGCTTCGCCCAGTAAATCGACCTTATTCAGAACAATTACCAACTTCTGCGATGCAAAATCGACATGCTGCAGTACAAGATCAAGATTATTCAAAAGGTCGATTTCCGGAAGAGAAGCATCCAACAGGGCCAGTACAATTTCGGCCTGGGAAAGCTTGCGGAATGTTCGTTCAATCCCCATCTTTTCCACCGTATCGGAAGACTCCCGAAGACCAGCCGTGTCAATGAAGCGGAAAAGGATCCCGTCCAGATTGATCACTTCCTCGATGGTGTCCCTCGTCGTTCCGGGAATATCGGTCACAATGGCCCTTTCCTCTCCGGTGAGGGCATTCAGGAGGGTACTCTTGCCGGCATTGGCAGCCCCCACAATGGCGACGGGAACACCGTTCTTAATCATATTTCCCTGCCGGAAGGAAGCGGCCAGCGTATCTACATGAGCGATGGTCGCATCCAGCAAAGCGGTCAGTTTGCTCCGGTCGGCAAAATCCACGTCTTCCTCACTGAAATCCAATTCCAATTCCAGCAGGGAAGCCATCTCCAGCAGTTCGCCGCGAAGGGTGCCCAGTTGAACGGAGAAACCTCCCTTCAACTGGTTCATCGCAACCCTGTGAGAAGCGGAAGTAGTGGATGAAATAACATCTGCAACAGCCTCTGCCTGCGCTAAATCCATCTTTCCATTCAGGAAAGCTCGGCGGGTGAATTCCCCCGGTTCGGCAAAACGTGCTCCTGCTTCCAGCAACATACGGACCAGTTCGGAAACAATATAAGAAGAGGCGTGTGTAGAAATCTCTGCGGCATCTTCTCCGGTATAACTGTGTGGAGCCCTGAACACGGAAACCAGCACGTCGTCCAGAACGGACTTTCCGGCCCAGACGGTACCGTAGTGAATGGTATAAGCAGCAGCATCCGAAACGGTTCCGGATTTCAATTGAACCACCGCATCAACTATCCGGAAACACTCCGGACCGCTAATGCGAACGATGGAAATTGCTCCGGTCCCAGGGATGGTGGCCGGAGCAACGATGGTTTCATTAATCATATCTGCCGAACTTGGACATGTTGTCGATGAGGTCTTTGTTGGTCTTGAACTCATCCATGTGCTGCAGCATCCAGGTCATGGCCTCGACAGGATTCATATCGGCCAGGAGTTTGCGCAGGATCCAGATTCGGTTATTGACATACGGCTCGTAGAGGAGGTCGTCGCGACGGGTAGAGGAAAGCACCAGGTTCACCGCCGGAAAGATTCGCTTGTTGGACAGGTTGCGGTCCAGCTGCAGTTCCATGTTGCCGGTTCCCTTGAACTCTTCGAAGATGACATCGTCCATCTTGGATCCTGTCTCCGTAAGGGCGGTGGCCAGAATGGTGAGCGAACCGCCATTCTCGATATTCCGGGCCGCACCGAAGAAACGTTTGGGTTTTTGCAGGGCATTGGCGTCCACACCACCGGTCAGGACCTTACCGGACGCGGGCTGCACTGTATTATAGGCACGGGCCAGACGGGTGATGGAATCCAGGAGGATCACCACATCGTGACCGCATTCCACCAGACGGCGGGCTTTGTCCAGCACCATATTGGCCACTTTGACGTGGCGCTCGGCCGGTTCGTCAAAAGTGGAAGCTACGACCTCGGCTTTTACGGAGCGCTGCATGTCCGTCACTTCTTCCGGACGCTCGTCCACCAGCAAGATGATTTCGTATACTTCCGGATGATTGTCGGCAATGGCATTGGCAATGGCCTTCAAAAGCATGGTTTTACCGGTTTTGGGCTGCGCCACGATGAGGCCGCGCTGGCCTTTGCCGATGGGCGTAAACATGTCTACCACACGGATGCTCTGGTCTTTCTCGTGTCCATGACCCAGAAGATTGAACTTCTCGGTAGGGACCAGGGGAGTGAGGAAGTCGAAGGGGACCCGGTCCCGCACAAATTCCGGCGTGCGGCCGTTGATGAATTTGATTTTCACCAACGGGAAATACTTGTCTCCCTCGCGCGGAGGACGGATTTCACCCGTGACAGTATCACCGTTTTTCAGCGCATTTTGTTTGATTTGCTGTTGGGAAACATAAATATCGTCCGGGGAATTGAGGTAATTGTAATCACTGGAGCGCAGGAAACCATATCCATCGGGCATGATTTCCAACACACCGGTAGCTTCTACAGAGCCTTCGAATTCCACTCTGGCCGGCTTC
>JAFSJK010000071.1 GCA_017439305.1 Bacteroidales bacterium
GCCCACTTTCTCCTCCAGGAACGCCGGGAGCGCGCGGAGCTCGTCATCGGACACGCCCATGTTCCGGGCGCCGGAGACGTGGGCCACCAACTGCGGCTCGCAGCCGGGCAGGGCCGAGATGGCGCTGACCGTGACGATTTCCCGCTCGGCAAAGGTCAGGTTGTTCCGGGCGAAGATGTCGCCGAACAGATGGGCCTTCAGATAGAAGTCCGTCTGCGGGGCGAAGGCATAGGTGAACGGCTGGCCGCCCACGAGTTTCGTCTGCACTTCGGTGCCCTGCTTGAGGGCATCATAGTCCTTCGGCAGCGGGTCGGCCTCGCGGCCTTCCTCCACGCGAAGACCAGCGTCCGTGCGCTCCTTGATGACCTGCTGCAGGGCGCCCAGCGCGTTCAGCGAGCGCGGGAAGCCGGTGTAAGCATACAGATGCGACAGGGCCTCCTTGGCTTCGCTCACGGTCAAACCCTGTTCAAGTCCTTCGTTCAGGGCCGCTTTCAGCCCCTCGATATTTCCCTTTGCCTCGTTGGCCGCAATGGCCGCGAGCGCCTGCTGTTTCTGAGTCAGTGCCATATTGTTCTGTGCAAAAAGTGAAACGGATGCGGTCAGTAACAGGACCAGCATGCCTATTCTTGTCTTCATCATCGGTTGTCTTGTCATTGTGCCTTCTTCACGAACTCCGCCATCACCAGCGGGATGGTGTCGATCAGCTTGAGGGAACGGACCATGTCAGCCGTGCCCTCCTTGTATTTGCGGAAATGGGCGGTCTGGATGTGGGCCTGATAGGCCTGCTGGTCGGCATAGACCTCCAGGATGTACACCTTGTTGGGATCGACCTTGTCCTGCATAGAGAAAAGGGCGATGACACCGGGCTCCGTCGCCATGGAAACACGGCCGACCTCGGCGGCGTATTCCAGATATTCTTCAAGCTTCTCCGGTACGACCTCGATCTCCGCCAGCCGGACCAGCTTTTCACCATACGACCGCACGGGGATGTCAGCACCGAAGAGCCTGCGGGCGTTGTCCGACAGAACCGCCTGCGGATCCAGGCCCATGGCCGGGAGCCGCTGCTGCAAGGAGCCCTTCGCCGCGACCAGCGCCGGGGCGGCGACATAGGGATAATCGGAGCCATAGAGCAGATGGTCGGCGGTCGTGATGGTCAGGAGGGAGCGGATGGCATCGTCCGTCGCGGCGCCGGCGAGGTCGAAGTACAGGCGGGAGACGTTGGCGTCCACATCCACCGGCTTCATATACCCCTGCTTGATCATGACGGGAAGGAGACCCTTGAAGCGCGGAAGGGCGTTCGGCAGGAAAGAGCCGCAGTGCGGGACCACGACCTTGAGGTCGGGATAACGGACCAGGACGTCGTGGGCGACCATATTGAGGATGGTCCGGGTGGTTTCGGCCAGATACTCGTAGGAGGCCAGCGGCACCTCGGCGATCAGCTTGTCATTGACGGCGGAGGGCTTGTGCGGATGGGTAATGATGACGGCCTTGCGTGCGTTCAACACCTCCATCAGCGGATCCAATTCCGGGTCGCCCAGGTACTGGCCATAACTGTTCGTGGCGAGTTTTACACCGTCCGCATGCAGGACTTCCAGCGCATAAACAGCTTCCTCCATCGCCCGCTTCACATCCGGCAACGGAAGGGCGGCGCAGAAAAGGAACCGCCCGGGATACCGGGCCTTGAGCGCTGCGCACTCCTCGTTGTATTTGCGGCAGAAAGCCGCCGATTCGGCACCGTCCCCAAACCAGGGCTGCGGCGCCGGCATCGTCAGGACGGCGGTCTCGATACCCGCCTGGTCCATGAACGCGAGGTGCGCCTCCACGTTCCAGTCCGGAATCGGGAATCCTTCGTCCATCTCGGCCCCATGGGCCTTGACGAAATCCATATACGAGGCCGTGATGGCATGGCTGTGGACATCGATCTGCGCCCACAACCCGGTTGCTGTCAAGAACATAGCCGCCAGGGTAACGATCTGTTTTCTCATCATTTTCCGTTTTGCTGGGGAGGGTTCTGCCGCCTTCCGGGCATCATCGGCGTAAACATCCGGACCGTCCTGTTGCCCAGACCGTACTTTTCACGCAGGGCGGCGGCTTCCTGCATCGCGGAAGAGGCGTGGTAGCGGTTCAAGGCTTCCTGATTCTCCCAACTGTCGATCAGCAGCACACCTTCGGGATCGTCGGCCGGATAGAAATAATCGTAGCCGAGGCAGCCTTCGATGGCGCGGATGCGGGCGGCGATGCCGCTGCTCTCCATTTCTTCCACATATTTGCGGGCGCTGCCGTTCTCTCCGGTGTAGCGGATGTTGATGGTCAGCTGCTGTGCCTGGCCCTGCAGGACGGCCAGGCCCAAAATCGCAACGAGAGCGCAAAGGATTCGTTTCGTTTTCATAGTCAAGAGCTATAAAGACAAAGATACGCTTACTTTTCCTTGTCCTGCCTTCAGGAAGGACTTTAATTCATCCAACGTCCCATATTCCATCTTTCCGATCCGGGTATAGCTCCAGGAATTGCTTCCGTAGAACAGCACGATCTGGTTGCCGCTGTACAGGATTACGTCGCCGGGCTGGGTGCTTATTTGCGTATTGCTGGTCGGGAGTGACCGGCCGAGGGCGCCCACCTTCTCGAAGCCGCCGTAATCGTCGGCCTCATAGGTGATGGAAGACTCGCGAAGGGCCGCTACAAGGGCCTTTGTGGCCGCATTGTCCTCGATTTTCACCGGGAGCGACTTCCCGGAAATAGTAATCTTGATCTCAGTAGGCATGGATGTATCGTTGTTTCCGTTGTTGCCGCCGGTATCATCCGGTTTCTCCTGGGGCGGATCGGGAATAGTCACGACCGGATCCTTGGTGCAGGACAACAATGCCAGGAGGCAGATAAGGATCGGGCGGAACATGCTACTTCAGGTTCTCTTTGAAGAAAGCTTCCATCTTGTCGTAGGGAATCACGCCGGCGACGTCGTCGTAGAGGTCCACGTGGGAGGCGCCGGGAATGATCATGAGCTCCTTGTTGCTTCCGGTCAGCAGACCGAAGGCATACTCGCTGAAATAGCGGCTGTGGGCCTTCTCTCCGTGGATAAGGAGCACGGGATTCTCGATTTCACCGGCCCAGGCCAGCAGGGGCTGGTTCATAAAGCTCTGACAGCCGATGACGTTCCAGCCATCGTTGGAGTTGCCACTGCGCTTGTGGTAGCCGCGCGGAGTCTTGTAGTAGGCGTGATAATCCTTCACGAACCAGGGAGCATCGTCCGGGAGCGGGTCGATGACACCGCCAGCGCGCTCGTAAGTCCCGGAAGCATAGTCTTTCGTACGCTGGGCAGCCAGTGCCTTGCGCTTTTCCATCCGCTGCGCGGGCGTATCCTCGCTGGCGAAATAGCCTTCGACATTGACCTTGCTCATATCATACATCGTGGAAGCCACCGTGGCCTTGATGCGGGGATCGAGGGCTGCCGCGTTGATAGCCATGCCACCGAAACCGCAGATGCCGATGATGCCGATGCGCTCGGGGTCAACCAAGTCACAGGTGGACAGGAAGTCCACCGCAGCGAGGAAATCCTCCGTGTTGATGTCCGGAGATGCCATCCGGCGGGGCTCGCCACCGGATTCACCGGTAAAGGAAGGGTCGAAGGCGACGGTTACAAAGCCTCTTTCAGCCATATGCTGTGCATACAGGCCGGAAGACTGCTCCTTAACGGCGCCGAAGGGCCCGCTCACCGCAATAGCAGGCAGTTTACCGTCAGCCTCTTTCGGCACATACATGTCGGCCGCGAGTTCGATGCCGTAACGGTTGTGGAAAGTGACTTTGCAATGGTTCACCAGTTCGGATTTCGGGAAGGTCTTGTCCCATTCCTGGGTAAGGTTCAGTGTGCTCATAGTATTTTCAGTATTCGATTTGCAGGCAAGCAACAGCAGGGCTGCCAGGGAAAAGGAGAGGAACTTTTTCATCTTCAATTCTTTTTGCAAAGGTATGGAGTTGGCGGGAGAGTCTCCTACCGATTTTTGACAGTTTTCTACCAATATCGCAGATTTTTGGATTATTTATCAAACATTTCTACCTTTACAGCCGGTATGAAGAATATACTGTCCGTCTCCAATCCCAATGTCTATGCCCGTTTTTTGGGCGCTCCAGTCCTGCATCCGCTGGTGAACGTCATCCATTATGACGAAGTGTCGCCCATCCACTCCAGTTTGAACCGGTACGGCGTCTACGGCCTCTTCGTCCAGCGGAATTTTCCCAAGAACCTGACCTATGGAATGAAGATGTTCGATGCGTCCGACGGTTCCATCATCGCCGTAGAGCCCGGCCAGATCGGAGGAAAGGAAGATGACGGGGAAAGAATCCACATCAGCGGCTGGGCCCTGCTGTTCTCGCCGGAGATCCTGCACGGGACGGACCTTGGAACCAGGATGAAGGATTACCACTTTTTCTCTTATTTCGCCACAGAAACCCTCAAGATGGAGCCCTCGGAATGGGGCCGGATCACGCAGTTGCTCTCGCAGATGCGGCATGAATTGCAGGAAAACGCCGACTCCCCCACCCTTCGCTCCGTGATTCTTGGCTACATCCGGCTCATCCTGGAATACTGCAACCGGATCTATCTGCGCCAGTTCTCGAAAGAAGACAAGACCTCCTCCGACCTGGTCAAACGCTTCCATAACCTGCTGCGGGAATACTATCTGGACGGCCGGCAGCTGGACCTCGGCGTCCCGTCCGTCCGGTATTGTGCCGGGGAACTGGCTTATTCAGCCAGTTATCTGGGGGATGTGATTCACAAGGCCACCGGCGGCACGGCCATCGGCTACATCCATTCCTTCGTGGTCGAACAGGGCAAGAATCTCCTGATGAACGGACACAACGTCGGTGAGACCGCCCATCTGCTGGGCTTCGAATTCCCGCAGCATTTCACCCGTCTCTTCAAGAAGATGACGGGGATCACCCCATCGGAGTTCCTGGGAAAGGATATGGCCGGCGCATGACCCCTATTCAATTATTTTTCCGATATTTGTTCCCCATATGAGTCCCGTCGTTACAGCCTTGTTGATTCCGTTCCTGGGAACCGCCCTGGGATCGGCCTTTGTTTTCTTCATGAAACGGGATATGCCACCCGTGGTGCAGAAGATTCTGTTAGGGTTCGCATCCGGCGTGATGGTAGCGGCTTCCGTATGGTCGCTGATCATCCCGTCCATCGAAATGGGAACCGGAACATCTGCCATCGTCCCACCTACCATCGGTTTGCTTGCCGGCTTCGCCTTCCTCTTGCTGATCGACTACATCACTCCGCATATCCACCCTGCCGGTGGCCCGGAAGGCCCGGAAAGCCGTTTGTCCCGCACGGCCAAACTGGCCCTGGCCGTGACCATCCACAATTTTCCGGAAGGAATGGCCGTGGGCGTCGCTATCGCCGGCGCTTTGACGGCCGATTTCAACATGGCCGGTGCGTTGGCGCTGTCACTGGGTATCGCGATTCAGAATGTACCTGAAGGGGCCATCATCTCCATGCCGCTCCGGGCAGAAGGGAACTCCCGCCTGAAGGCTTTCGGAATCGGCGCTTTGAGCGGCATCGTGGAGCCTATCGGCGGCGCACTGGTGCTGCTTCTGGCCACTTCCATCCTGGGAATCATGCCTTATATGCTTGCCTTCGCGGCAGGCGCCATGCTTTATGTGGTGGTAGAAGAATTGGTTCCGGAATACTCTCAGGGCGAGCATTCCAACATCGGCACCATCGGCTTCGCCCTGGGTTTCGCCCTGATGATGGTGCTGGATGTCGTGCTGGGATAGAGTCTATCGGTCCTTCAAGCGACCGGCCTTCCGAAGCGCCTCATTGATAATCCATTGCAACTGGCCGTTGGTACTGCGGAACTCGTTCGCAGCCCAACGTTCCAATGCCTCCATCGTAGCAGGATCGACCCGGAGGACGAAGCTCTTTACGGCCTCTTTCTCCTTGGCCATCTCAATACAGGCTTCCAGAGTTCACCACCGGCTGGGCGGGTTCATCGCCGCAGAGGACGACCAGGAGGTTGCTGACCATCGCAGCCTTGCGCTCCTCGTCCAGGTCCACGACACCCTCGGCTTTGAGTTTGTCGAGAGCCATCTTGACCATGCTCACGGCACCGTCGACGATCTTCTCGCGGGCGGCGATGATGGCATCGGCCTGCTGGCGGCGCAGCATCACGGCCGCGATTTCGGGCGCATAGGCCAGGTAGTTGATGCGGGCCTCGGTCACATGGATACCGGCCATCGCCAGACGCTCGTTCAGCGTGGTGACCAGCTTCTCGTTGATTTCGTCGGCATTGCTGCGGAGGGTGAGTTCGTCGGGGGTGTCCGGATTGTCATAGGCGTAGCAGCCTGCGACCTGACGCAAGGCCGCGTCGCTCTGCACGCGGACGAAATTCTCGAAGGCCTGGGACAGGTACCGGGCGCTTGAGCCCTTGCCGACATTGCCGACCGGCGCCAGGGACTGGCTGTCAATTTCGAAGAGTGCCTTGTAGGTGTCCTCGAGTTTCCACACCAGGACCATACCGATGAGGACGGGGTTGCCCACCTTGTCATTGACTTTGATTGGCTCGGGATTCAGGTTGCGGGCGCGGAGACTCACCTTCTTCTTGCTCAGTAACGGATTGACCCAATAGAAACCGTCCTGGGTGAAGGTTCCCCGATATTTGCCGAAGAACAGGAGCACCATCGCCTCGTTCGGCTCCAGCTTCAAGAAGCCGTTCGTGCATAGCGCGAACAAAGCAAGAGTCAGCACACCGAAAAAGGCAAACCCGCCTTCGCTGTCCGCACGCACGAAGAAGTAAATGGCCGCCGCAAACAGGGCAATCGCTAGGATCAGGGCCAGGAAGCCGTTCAGTACGAGTCCTTTGTAGGAAGTTTCCTTGTTGTTTTCCATAACCAAAAGAATTTGTTGTTCTAAATTGATATCATTTTGATATCGCAAAGATACAACAAATTCCTATAACTCCAAATATTTTTTACATCCGGCTACTCGATTTGTTCCGAGGGCACCAGGGATTCGTCAAACAACACTTCTGAATGGTTGTTCCAATTCAGTTCACGATGGAGCACTTCCCCGGTGGAGCGGTCCAGGGTTTCCCGATAGATTTTGGAAATCCGGTAAAGCTTGCCGTTGTCTTCCCAATGGAAATGGTGCCCCTCCTCGACAATCCTGAACGCATACGGAAACTCCTTCGTAGTACGCATTTCGGCATGAAGGTCATCCCCTTCGCACCAGGTGCAAAGCTGGACAGGCTGGTCCGTCTCGTTCTTGAATCGATAGTCGATGAAATTGTAATTCACCGATGTACCGGCACTATAGGGAACGCGGATTCCGCCCGGGTCGGGTGCCAGGGCGTCAGAATGATGATGCAATTCCGTGATGGTCATGGGGCTGTGCAAGACCAGCAGATTGATCGTATTCGCCAGATTGCACAGTCCTCCCCCGACCCCGGAAACGAGCTTTCCGTTCACAATGACACGGCCTTCGGAGAAACCATTCCGCTTGGATGTTTTACCGACCAGGCCCCAGAAAGAGAACGTTTCACCGGGCCGGATGACCAGCCCGTCCATCCGGCTGCAGGCAAGCCGGATATTGTCGGCCTTGTTCTCCTGCAGCCTCGGGTCGATGCCAGGTCCCCGCTTGATCATATTGTTGCCATGGCTGTAGATCAGGACGGGCAGCTTTTCCTGCAGCTTCGTTTTCGCGAACACCTCTTTGCTCAGCGAATTCCTGACATGACGTTTGAGGATCTCCTTCTTCAGGGAAACCGCATAGGTCAGCGGACTGATCTCACAGAACAGTTTCTTTTTCTTCCCCATCATTCAATGCTTTTTTTGTCCATGTACGCGCAGACGCGGTCCACCTGCCCGCGGAAAGACGCGCCGAACCGGTTCTCGAAAAAAGCGCCGCCGATGGTGAAAGCCCAGGGGCCGGCCGCCTTGACCTCGTCCAGGCGATCCAGGCTGTTGACACTCCCGGCAATGCATATCGGAGCGTGGACCCGGGAAGTGAATTCCCGGATCAGCCGTCCGGCATCCCCCGTATAGCGATAGGCAAGCAGATCGATTCCGTAAACCCCTTTCTCCAGATAGTTCTCCGCTTCGCGGATCATGCCGTCGATGCTTCCGGAAAGGATGGAAGGCCTTCCCGTAATCTCCCCGACAAAAGGCATATATTTCAAACCGTGATCCTTACAATAAGCATTGATGGAATCGAAGAAGCAGGTCCCCATCAGGACATCGCAACCGCATGAGACCGCCAGTCTCGCTCCGGCCAGGCCCTCCTCTTCCGAATAGGCCACCACCTCAAGGAAAGTCGTCTTGCCGCAAGCTTTCATCCGGTCATACAACGCCTTCATCCGATCGGGAGGCAACGGATCCTCCTTGAATCCCCAATAATCAGCAGCGGAACCCTCACACGCCTCAAAGACCTCTGCGGCATTCTCCACAGTCCTGTCGTGATGGGTGAGCATCACAATCAGCTTAGGTTTATCCTCCATCGTACTCATCTGGCCATAGTTTCATTCAACCTGTAAAAATAGTCATTTTCTTGAAAATGGCCTGCGCAGCCGTTCAAGCATCATAAAACGCCCATAAGAGCAGATTTCCCTCCTCCTGTCCTACCAGGCGGTTGATATAGGCCATGTCGCGCGTGGAAACGGTAACGCAACCTTGGCAGCACTTTTCGTTGAGCGGGATATACTTGCGCCATTTGTTCCGGTCGACCCACCGGGAACTGTGAATCATGATTCCGCGGAAGGTTCCTTGTCCCCCTGTTTCTCATCACTTCGTATCTGCCCACTGAAGAACACAGGCTTCCGTAGACATTGCTGAATACGGGGACCTCATCCGTACTGCCTGTTCTGCACGCAGCGCCATATCGGGATAGCGCGTGTTGCCCGCAATCTTTCCCGGACTGAAACAGCCCTGGGAAAACAAGTAAAAGAAAAAGAGGGCCGCAACAAAAAGCGCGGCCATTTCCGGAAGATCTACCGGTTCAAGGTGGATGACACGGACAGCTATGTCTCCTACAGCAGCGGCTGGTTCGGCTATCACGCCATTACGCTCTCTCCCTATTGCATCCCCGTCTTCACGCTGGCCATGTTGCCGTGGCGCTATACGATTGATCCGAAATCCAAGTTGGCTGTGATATTCCTGCTGATCATCGACTTGCTGATCGGGTTCACGTATGCTTTCCACATCTGCTGCTGGGCCAGGCAAATCCGGTTGTCCCAGACCGACATCATCGGCCCCGGGCGGGTGAAATCCATCCTCTGCATCATCCTTTTCCAGATCATCAGTTTCTGCCTGGTCCTCTCAACCCCCTCCAGCGGGGTGGCGATGGCCATCAACAGGGTGTTCGTGGAGTTTCCCGGCAAAGTGCTGTCCTTGTTGTGATGGAGCCCTGCTAACGCGATGTCTCCAATACTTCCGAGACCAGATCCTTGTACTTGCGGGAAACAGGGATGGATTTGCCATCGATGGAGATGACATCGGAAGCGGTCAGGACAGCATCGGCAATCCGGACCAGGAAAGAACGGTGGACACGGATGAAATCAGACCCGAGAAGGTTCTCCCACTGGCTGATGCCGGTCTTGTTACGATAATGCCGGCCATCCCGGGCGGTAATCCAGACCTCGGAATCGCGGGATTCCACGAAAAGGATATCCTGTTTCCTCAGAGATACTTTCCTATAGTCCGACGTGAATGTAATGGGACGATCCTCAGGATACTTCTTATCCAGCCACTTTACTATCAGATAGTTTCCATAAGCCAGAATGGCAAGGACAGCGGCCACGAAGACCGGATTTCCCAGCATGGCGGGCAGACTCCATTTGGAATAGTCGCTGGCAAAGATAACCGTGATGAAGAAATACTGCCACATATAGATGAGCAGGAAAGTCATCATCATCACGCCCAGGATGATATAGACGGTATCCAGGACCCGCCTCTTTCCGTCTCCGGTCCGTTCCACTTTGGGGAGGAAGAAAGAGAGAGCCAACGCCGCCGGGAGAAAAGAAAGGCTCATCAGCGCCGCAACCCACAGGTCGTAATCCAGACTCATGAGCAGAACGGCCGTCAGAAAGATAGCGGCCAGCCAGTAAGCGACGATGATGATTGCTTTCTTCATTTCGAGTACAAAAATACGCATTCTTCCGTGAAAATGAACGCATTGGAAGACGGTCTTCTGCGAGTCAGGGGGATTTGACCGAAGGTCGAAGGGATTCTTCCTTGCATATATGGATGGTCCGTGCGTACCTTTGCATCAAGGAATTCCGAACCCGATTTGTTCAACGTAAAAAAATGTTTGCCATGCAACTTTTAACGAATCTGTTCTCCCTCTTCATTTCCGGCGGACCCGTCGGAATGATCATCATCACCCTTCTATTCATCGCGTTGTTCTTCGCCGCCTGGAAAGCACCAGCCTGGGTCAAGGAAATCGGCATCGCCGCCCTGGTCGTGGGCGTATTCTGGACACTCTGCGGCTACCTTCAAATGGCAGATTTTATGGCCGGGCATGACGACGTCGCTTCCAACATCATCGCCGGTGGCATCAAGGTGGGGCTCATCCCTGTCCTTTATGGCCTGATCGTCTATTTCGTTTCCTTGGTCCTCCGGGTAATCCATAAACCCAAAATCTGACTGTCGTATCAAAAAAGGCCCTCATCTTGCGATGGGGACCTTTTTGACAGTCATTGATACGGCAGTCATCACTTGATGGATTCGACGAGTTTGTCCGCCAACGCTTCGCTTCGGACCTTTGTTTCAGTTTTTTTCGTATATTGCAGAGGATTAACAGAAGCATTATGGACAAAAGAGCATTTACCGCAGCGATTTCGCTGTTGATTGCCCTGACGGCATCCGCCCAGCAGTCGAACATTAACCTCAGCTATAACCCCCAGAAAGACACCGAGGGGCTGATCCCCTTCAGCGCGAACCTGAATTCGCCGCAGGTGAATGACGACCATACCGTCACTTTCCGGCTCAGGGCCCCGAAAGCAGAGTCCGTCGCCCTCTCGGGCGCCATGACCACCGTCATGGGAGTCCAAGGAAACATCCCTTTCTCCAAAGGGGAAGACGGCATCTGGACCCTTACCATCGGACCTCTCCCGGTCGATATGTACCAGTACAATCTCGTTGTCGACGGAGTCAGGATGGCCGATCCCAACAATACGTATGCCGCCTTTACGGCAATGCCTCCCTACAGCGAACTCATCGTCCATGGCGACGGACCATCCTGGTGGGACGCGAAGGATGTGCCTCACGGGACCGTCACCCGTCACATCTACTATAGCCCTGTTACCCAAGGGGAACGTGAGATCTATGTCTATACCCCTCCTCAGTATAACCCCAAGAAGAAATACCCCGTCCTCTATCTCATGGGCGGAAGCGGCGAACTCCCGTCAAACTGGATGTATGACGGACGCGTGAACTTCATCATGGACAATCTCCTCGCAGAAGGAAAAGCCGAGCCCATGTTGATCGCGCTTGTGAACAATCAGGTCGTTCACCGCAATCATCCCCGGCACGCCGACCTCACTTTCGACATCATGGCGCGTGAGTATCGGGAGGTCGTCATCCCCTTCGTCGACAGCCACTACAAGACTATCGCAAATCCGCATGGCCGGGCCATTTCCGGTCTCTCGATGGGGGGCCGTCACACGATCTTCGTAGGTCTGAAATCCCTTGACCTCTTTGCAAACTTCGGTGTCCTCAGCGCAGGTGACAACAATCCTGAGCAGACCCTTGGAGAATTCCTCAATGACCCGAAGGCCAATGACAAAGTGGACTATCTGTTCATCGGGCAGGGCGGTGCGGAAGAGAAGGGCATGTTCAATGTGCGCGTCAAGGGTTTCAGGGACGCCCTCGACAAGCACGGAATTGAATATGAGTACTTCTGTGTCGGTGAAACCGGTCACGACTGGTCCACCTGGAGACATCTCCTCTACTACGGATTCCTTCCGAAGCTTTGGAAGAAATAATTGGGTAAGGCGTTTTATCTGCTACCAATACCAGCATCGAATAGTTCCAAATTGTTTTTCTGATCCCATGAAACGATCTTTCATCCTTGCGATGGCGGCACTGGGTGCCGCCATCGCATGCAATAGCCAGGGTACCGGTCCCCTTCCCCGCGCAGAAGCAAGCCAGGAGTTGCAGACGGCGTTTGCCGCCTTCAAAGACACGGTTGCCAAGTCCGCCTTCAACCCCAATCCCGACTTCCAGATGTTCTTCCACAACATCATGATCGTAAAGGACGGGAAAGTGGTCATCGAGGAGACCTTCGACCCCGAGTGGCCGGCAGACAGGCCGCAGCACGTCTTCTCCGCCAGCAAGACCTTTACGGCACTGGCCGCGGGGCTGGCTGTAGACGATGGTCTCATGACCGTGGAAGACAAGGTCATCGACTATTTCCCCGACAAGCTGCCCGCTGAGGTTAGCGACAACCTGAAAGCAATGACCGTCAAGGACTTGCTCACGATGCAGGGCGGTCACGAAACAGACCCCACCTGGGATACCATGGCCGCTTACGACACTACGGCCATGGAGCTCCCCCTCAAACCGGGAGTGGATCTAGCCGCCGCTTTCCTCAATCATCCATTCCTGCACGAGCCCGGTACATACTTCTGCTACAACTCCCTCAGCACCTACATGGTGTCCGCAATCGTTCAGAAAGTGACCGGCAAGACCATCCGCGACTATCTTGACGAGCGCGTGTTCAAGTACATGGGCATCCAAACACCCGAATGGGACATGGACGAGGCCGGCGTATGCTGCGGCGGCTGGGGCCTTCACCTGCGGTTGGAGGATATGGCCAAGGCAGGCCAGCTTATGCTGCAGAAAGGCCGTTGGGGAGACAGGCAGCTCATCAGCGCCGAATGGATAGACGAGCAGACCCGCAAGCACATCGACAACTATCCCAACGGACTCACCCGCGAGCAGATTGACCAGCCTCCGTTCTATCCCATCGAGCGGAACGACTGGGTTGCCGGCTATGGCTATCAGACCTGGCGCAACACTGTTGGCGGCTACCGTGCCGACGGCGCCTGGGGCCAGATGATTATCGTGCTGCCGGAGAAGAATGCCGTCATCGCCGCCCGCGCCAACCTGGTGAACCATCAGGTAGAGGAATGGGCATTCTGGGATTATCTGCTTCCCGCACTATGAGAAAAATAATGTCTATCTGCGCGTGCCTGGCACTGATCGCCTGCACCGCCGAGCCCCCGCGGGACCTACCCCGCGCCCAGGCCTCTCCTGAATTCGCCGCGGCTTTCCAGGCCTTCCAGGACAGCGTGGCGGCCAGTCTCACAGATCCCACGGCATGGAACGAGTGGGTGAACCTACATAGCATCATGGTGGTCAAGGACGGCCAGGTGATTGCAGAAAAATGGTTCCAAGGCTTCACCCCCGACTCCACCCACACCATGTATTCCGTGAGCAAGACATTCACTGCCGCCGCCGTGGGCATGGCCATAGCCGACGGAAAAATGTCTCTGGACGACAAGGTCGTCGACTACTTCCAGGACGTAGACCTCCCTGCCGTAGACAATCCCTGCAACGCCACCGTAAAGGACCTCCTGATGATGGGTGGCGGACACGACACGGACCCCACACTGCCAGTGCTTGACATAGACCGGAAGACCATGACAAGCAAGCTGAAGGAAGGCGTCAACATTCCGTCTGTCTTTTTCTCACACCCTTTCGTGCACGAACCGGGGACCCATTTCTGCTATAACTCGCTGGGCACTTACATCCTCTCCTATATCGTACAAAAGGTTACCGGCGAGTGCCTGCTCGACTACCTTACGCCCCGTCTTTTCGAGCCCCTGGGAATTGACAAACCACAGTGGGAAGCCGACAACATGGGCGTTAACTGCGGCGGATGGGGACTGTCCCTCAAAACCGAGGACATGGCCAAATTCGGCCTGCTTCTGCTACAAAAGGGCGAATGGAACGGCAAACAACTCATCCCTGCCGAGTGGGTCGAAGAGATGGGTAAAGCTCACATCGAATGCGCTCCGGCGCAATTGAGCCCGGAAGAAGCGGACGCCATGCTCCCGCCGTCAGAGAATGACTGGCGGCAGGGCTACGGCTATCAGACCTGGATCAACAAAGTGGACGGCTTCCGCGCCGACGGCGCCGGCGGCCAGTTCATCCTGGTTCTCCCTGAGAAGAATGCCGTGGTTGCCGTTACGGGCTGGATGTCAAACACCCAGAAGGAGATGGACTTCGTCTGGGACTACATCTACCCGTACCTATAGTTCGGAGTACACGGACTCGCCCGTTGCCGGGTCGCGGCGCCAGTGCTTGAAGAAATCCCACATCAGGGCAGATCCGGGAACGAAATTCCAGTGGCCGAAGTTCTCTACGGCAACAATGCGAATAACAGGCAGTTGGGCGGCATCCAGTATGTCGCCCATTTCCATTGCATGGTGCTTGTTTGTCTCTACGCGGCGGCGGTTCTTGAGTTCAAGGCCAAACAGAGGATACTTTTCCAAGTCCGTGGGGCCGCTCACTGTCAAGCCGTTAAGCAGCTGATACAGACGCCATGAATCCGTAATCATGGAGCCGTTGGGAGCCCCGGGGACGTTGAAGGGAACGGCATCGTCGGCTGTAC
This sequence comes from Bacteroidales bacterium, assembly GCA_017439305.1. Lineage (GTDB taxonomy): Bacteria > Bacteroidota > Bacteroidia > Bacteroidales > UBA932 > Cryptobacteroides. The sequence goes on from JAFSJK010000071.1 coordinate 14,609, forward strand.
CGCAGATCGAGAAGAAAGGCATGCGGATCTTTCCGCTCTTCTGACGGGCCTCGTTCCAGAGCATCTCCGGGTTCATGAAAGGAAAGCCCAGATTGAGCCCCTGGCCGAAGACGCCACCGGAGTGTGCGCCGACGGCAGCAAACAGATGGGACTTGCCCACACCGAGCGCAGTAGCGGAGAAGCCGCCGGCCGAGAGGCCCTCGGCGTAAACACGCGAAGGATCCAGCTGGGGATATTTGCGCAGCAGTTCGCGAACGACGGCCTCGATGCCGTTATCGTCCATATACTCGTATCCGGGTTTTCCCTGCCACTCCAGTTCGGCTACGAAGAATCCCTCGGACGCACCCAGCTCTACAAAACCGCTGGTTTCTGCCTGGGTGCGAGGGTCATTGTTGTGGCCGTGAAGGAGGATTACCAGAGGCACGCTCGCGGGAGAGGCATCCTTCAGGCAAGCGGGAATGTATTCGAACCAGAGGTACGGATGATTGCCACCGTTAAAATTGAAGAGCGACTGTTCCACCTTCATACGCTCCGTACCAAGGCGTTCCCAGATCAGATACGGCTCCAGCTCATAATCCCCATACTGCCCGCGAAGACCGCCCATATAACCGGTATGGCCGAGGTTGCTGCAGCGGTAGTTCCGGCTTAAAAGCCGCTCCCAGGCATCTGCGAAGGCCTCTTTAAGGCTCAGGTTCTTCTGCGTGTTGACGATGACCTGCAGCAGGGGCTCATCGGCATTCTGATAGACATTGAGCGACTTGCCTTTCACTGTCTGCACCGCCTTGTCCCTGGCGATATAAGCCTTGGCAGCCTTCGCGGCATTCTTTCCTGCAAGATAGGCCGGGACGGTGGAGGTTCCCGTCGTCTCGCGGGGAGCATTGCCACCGAAACAGAAGATATCTGCCACCTCACTCGCAACGGGCGCGATTGCCTCATTCACGAAGGTGGCACCGCTGCCTATTCCAACCACCTTGAGATTCGTAAAAACGCGGATCTTGTTGAACAGGGCCTCGTAGGCGGCGAAATCTTTCTCCTTGTCGTATGCCGTGCCGTTTACCGGACCCGTGACCGCCACCATCATGCCCACATAATTCTTGAGTGGTCCATTAAGTCCGAGTTCATCTACCAATGCTTCCGCCTGCGAAGCATCGCAGGGGCCGTCGGGGAAGATCCACCACACCGGGCTCATAAAGACGAACCGTCCGTCAAGCCCCGACTCCGGGTTCATATACAGGTGTATATTGTCCGGCAGCGGCATCTGCGGATTGGGGGTAAACTTGATCTGTGCCGATGCAGGAAGATACAAGGCGGCAAGAAAAAGAAGGCTTACAAGTATCCTTTTCATATCAATAGCGGTTTTCTCCACGAAAATACGCAAAAAAGCGCAATTACGCACACTACTGTTGACGGTCTTCCCCCAAAATCTCCAGGACCGAATCCTTGTACTTGCGGGAAACCGGGATGGATTTGCCCCCGATGGAGACCATATCAGACGCCGACAGGACAGCATCGGCAATCTGGACCAGGAAAGAACGGTGGATCCGGATGAAGTCGGAGCCGAGAAGGTTCTCCCACTGACCGATCCCGGTCTTGTTGCGGTATTGCCGGCCATCCCTGGCGGTGATCCAGACCTCGGAATCGCGGGATTCCACGACCAGGATATCCTGTTTCCTCAGTGAGACTTTCTTATAGTCCGAAGTGAATGTGACGGGATGATCTGCAGGATACTTCTTGTCCAGCCATTTGACGATCAGATAGTTCCCATACGCCAGAATGGCGAGGATGGCCGCCACGAAGACCGGATTTCCCAGCATGGCGGGCAGGCTCCATTTGGAATAGTCGACAGCATAGATAAACGTGATGAAGAAATACTGCCACATATAGATGAGCAGGAATGTCATCATCATCACGCCCAGGATGATGTAGGCGGTATCCAGGACACGCCTCTTTCCGTCACTGGTCCGTTCCACTTTGGGAAGGAAGAAAGAGAGGGCCAACGCCGCCGGGAGGAAAGACAGGCTCATCAGCGCCGCCACCCACAGGTCGTAATCCAGACTCATGAGCAGAACGGCCGTCAGAAAGATAGCGACCAGCCAGTAGGCAACCATGATGACAGTTTTCTTCATTCCGGGTACAAAAATACGCATTCTTCCGTGAAAATGAACGCCTTGGAATACGGCCTTTTGCGAGTCAGGGGGATTTGACCGGAGGTCGGAGGGATTCTGCTTTGCATATATGGACGGCCTGTGCGTACCTTTGCAAAAAGGAATTCCTTGTCAATCGTTCAACCATTAAACTGTTTCGCCATGTTGCTTTTTAATCTGTTCTCCCTCTTCATTTCCGGCGGCCCCGTCGGAATGATCATCATCACCCTTCTTTTCATCGCGTTGTTCTTCGCCGCCTGGAAAGCACCTGCCTGGGTCAAGGAAATCGGCATCGCCGCCCTGGTCGTGGGCGTCTTCTGGACGCTCTGCGGCTACCTTCAAATGGCAGATTTTATGGCCGGACATGACGACGTAGCCCCCAACATCATTGCCGGTGGCATCAAGGTGGGGCTTATCCCCGTCCTTTATGGCCTGATCGTATACTTTGTCTCTCTGATTCTGAGGGTGATCCACAAACCCAGAATCTAATTGTCGTGTTACCGGACAAAAAGGGCGACGGCACATGAGGTTGGGAACCACCCCCGCCACATGATGTTGATAATGAACAAGTTATCCCGCACCGGGTTCCGAACCTCCCCAAAAGAAAGGAGGTTCGGAACCCTCGGCTTTATAATCAACTGATTATCAAAATCTTGTAAAGTCAAGGGTTCCCAACCCGCCTGCCCGGCATCTGTCTCGCTGATGGCAGGATAAAAATGAAGCACCAATCCTCCCCACAGGGCACAAAAAAACCAGGGAAAGATCCCCGGTTAATCTGTAACTAATTGATAATTAGTACTCTTCCTCGTTAAAGAAGAAAGAAATGGCATTCTAACTCATTAGAAGGCATATAGAACAAAGATTAGGATAATCTTTTCTTTCCCTTTTTTTCCTCTATTTGCTCTCTAGGTTTAGTAGACCAAACACTCCGAATCTCGAACCTCCGCTTCGGCTAAGTTTTAAATGTACTAATATAAGAAATATTGACTAGCCCCGAAGAATAAGGATTCTTGAGGCCAAGTTGATCAAAAGAACATATGCTGTCACATAAACAAGCAAGAAAGTCAGCCGATCGGCTGACTTTCAATGGTTTTTAATAAGATGACCTCTTAGACCTTTGTCTACCGGTTTAGCATCTTATTCTTATAAGCAGCAAAAGTATCAGCTCCCTCTCGATACATCATCGGAGCTTTACCTACATTTTGAGGGTTGAAGTTCAAGAACTTGATCATTTCAACGTACTTTTCGCAGTCCAAATCATCCAAATTAATGGTGACTGGATTGATTATCCATGAAATGGTGTCTGTGGTCTCGTTATACATAATTAATTCTCTAACTCCACAGAAGAGCGGGATGAAGAAGCCACTGGGGTACTTATAGTCGATCGTGTCCTCGAAATAGCCAAACGGGCATTTGCTGCTCTTCATCTCAACGGCCTTAATTCCGCCAAATTTGCCCGGATTACGCTGGTAGATAGACGGGAATTTAAGGTACAATTTGTCGTAGAACTTAAGAAGATCATCAACCATCGTCATAGCGGAGAGCACTCTCTGATTAGTAATCACATACTGATCCCCGCGTTTTTCAGACACGTCTGGATGACGGATCACTTCCCCAAAGAAATCCACGCAACGCCCACTGCTCGAATAGATTGATACGGGGTTTAGGGTGCTAAGACTAGGCGGGAGGAGGTTCTTCTCTTGTAATGAAAGAAGTAACAGAGAAGCCAGGCTGACGACACTCTCGACTTTTATCTTTCCAGGCATGCCGGTTTTCCAGATCACTTGATCCTTGCAAGAAATCAAGTCCTTAAACCCGTTATAAATGCCGACCTGGTGATCTTTTGCAGAGTCTCGCAACTGAACGTTCGCATTTCGACCGTCGCAAATCTCGTTGATAAAAGCCAGGTACTCCTCAAACGCCCCATCTTCATCAGAAGGAAAGATTATCTCAATCGGGACTGAAAAACTAAACAAGCCGCTCTCGTTTTTCTGATTAAACCTTTCGATGATCTCTTCATAATGCTCAGTCCAGAACTCCTTGATGGGCTCCCACTCCTTGATTAACTTATTGTCGGGGAAAAGGTTAATTAAAAGATACTGCGCTATAGCCAGGGCATTGTGCCCCCCATCCATGATGCCTTCTCTTTGAATATCCTCGCTTAAAGTTATACCAACGCGATTTCTGTCAGAAAGTCTACAATTCTGTGTTGCGATAACAATACCCTTGCTTTTAAGCCAAAAAACCTCAGGAGATGTGGCAAGAGTTACGCGTATATCTTGCGTAATCTGATTCTCTTTTGCAACGCGAGGATTGATCTTGTTATCCGCCGCTGCGAATAATTTGATGAAGGTGAAAGGGGAAATGCTTGAAGAGATTCGACAAAGTTTCAGACCCTCTCTCGAGATCTGGGTGTTGTTACCGTTTTCAAGTTTGATGTAGAGTAAATTTGGAGTATGCTCCATATTATTCGTTAGGGCACCCTTCTATAAATAAAAAAAGCGTCGTCACTTTTTTACAGGAACAACGTAGCTATCAGATATGGTCGAAGGGCCAACCAACTATGATAAAGTCCCAATCCTAGGGCTACATTTTCCTCGAGCGGTATAACCAGGCTCAAATGGCGGACTACGCCAATACTCTACCGAGTACACAACAAAGGTACGCAACTTTTTTAGAATTGCAATACGTTTACTGTTAATTTTTGAAAAACCTGTCTATGGATCTTGGAAAACTAATTCTCACATTAACCCTAGATTGCTCTAGGACGGGTACAAAAAATCCTCCCGCTAGGGGAGGATAGGTAATAATTCACTAATATTCAGCGATTTAGAGATTAATATTCCTCCTCGTTAAACCCCTGGCATGTTTGGATTTATTAACCTGATTATCAATCACTTATACTTGAATTCAAAAACCAGGGATAGTATCTGGATAGTTGGAACTACCTTGCAACTCTCTGTTTTCCCTTTACAAGGATCAATGAATAAACCAGGCTTCTAATCCCCATATACAAGCCATCGAATATCACACATTCCCGAACACTCTTGATCTGCTCGTCTATCGGCCATAAGGCTGTGATTTCGTGACGGTCTCCATCACATGTCAAACCGGGATAGCTTGCAACCATCACCGCCACCAAGATGAAAGAAGCCAGATACAAGATAGTTTGAACAGTCTTTGGCCAGGAGGCATTCGGTGCTGCCAGTTTGAGAATCTGAACTACAAAATCAGAGACAAGAATCAAACAGCAGATATTAAGACACTTCCAGTAAAGGGTATAAGCGGAATAGTTCCCTATGCCTCCCAGATTGTATTTCTCAAGAACACCGAAACATAGGACAGTGTAGATAAAAAAGAGGGCACCCAGAATCCTGGTGACCAATGTGATTATTTCAACTGTCTTTGTTTTCATAAAACAAAGTTAGTCATTAGCAAATTCATCTGCAAAGGTCCGCGGACGAGATATCCTACAAAGCTGCCAAATAGCCGCACCGGAATGGCCATTATACGCATTCATTTGAGGGTCACGGTGAACGGACTGCCCATTACGGCTTCCCGTTCACAGCCATGCCGATTCTACATGCCTACAATGGGGGGCGATGTGCGGCTGTTTGGCGAGATGCCTTTGTGAAGAGGGATGTGAGCTTGTACCGGTCCAATCCGTGGACCTGTACGAGCAAAAAGGTAGGGTTTTCGCTTGCATGGGTACGACGAATGGACCCATACGAGCATCTGTCTATCTATTCCTCTTCTTTCCAACCAACTATTACCTTTTCAGGAGATTTCTCAAAATCAGGGATAGTCCCAGGGGTAGTGAATATCCAAAAACTGCCAATTTCGGCTTTATTTTACCTCGTTTTTGGCATAAAAAAACCAGGGAGCTATCCCTGGTCTATTCATAACTAATTGATAATAGCTTATTTATCAATTTTAGCCTCCTAATACTCCTCCTCATTAAAGAAAAAATCATCCTTCGTCGGATAATCCGGCCAGATATCTTCGATGGATTCATAGATCTCACCGTCGTCTTCGAGTTCTTCCAGGTTTTCGACCACCTCGTCGGGGGCGCAGGTACGGGTGGCGTAATCGATCAGTTCTTCTTTGGTGGCCGGCCACGGGGCATCGTCCAGGCTGCTGGCAAGTTCAAGGGTCCAATACATATCGGCGTTCGTTTAAATTGTTAATAATCAATTATTTATAGAGTCACAACGAGTAACTCCCTTCATTAGGGGCTGCAAAGATATACAAAAAAACGATATAATAGATTTTTTTTCGCTATTTTTGCAGTCCCAAATCCGCGCGAAAGCACAGCAAATACAATACCATGGCATACAGAAAGATAGAGGAATACGACGAGAAGACGACGAAAGAACTGGCAGGGCATGTCAGGGCCATTCTCGAGCTTCTCGGAGAGGATCCCACCCGGGAAGGACTGGTCAAGACGCCCGAGCGGGTGGCGAAAGCCTGGCAGTTCCTGACACAAGGTTATTTCCAGGAAGGCGAGACCATCGTGAAGTCCGCCGTCTTCACGGAACCCTACAGCCAGATGGTCATTGTCAAGGACATCGAACTGTTCTCCCTGTGCGAGCATCATATGCTCCCGTTCATCGGCAAGGCCCATGTCGCCTATATCCCGAACGGACGCATCACCGGGCTCTCCAAGGTGGCCCGCGTGGTGGAGACCTATGCCCGCCGCCTGCAGGTCCAGGAGCGGCTGACGGAGCAGATCCGCGACTGCATCCAGGATTCCCTGAAACCGTTGGGCGTCGCCGTCGTCATCGAAGCGATGCACACCTGCATGTCCATGCGCGGCGTCGAGAAATCCAACGCCGTTACCACGACATCGGCTTTCTCCGGCATCTTCCTCAAATCGGACAAGACCCGGAACGAGTTCCTCGAACTGATCCGAAGATAATCACTTTCCCCCGGACATCCGGACAAAATGGCGGAACAACGCCAGCCACGACGCATCGCTACGTACCATCGCTTCCGGATGGAACTGGACCGCGATGAGGCGGTCGCCGTATTCGTAGGCCTCCACGAGACCGTCGTCGGCCCGGGCCGTCACCCGGATACCGGGAGCCTCCCGCTTCACGCCCTGATGATGGTAGGAATTGACAGTCAAAGAATCCTGTCCGAATAACCGGTAGAGCACACTCTCCTTCTCCACACCGATCCGATGCCGGGATCCACCACCGTGAATGACCAGCGTGTCCATCTGCGTGGGAATATCCTGATACAGAGAACCGCCGAGCACCACATTCAGAAGCTGTTCACCCCGGCAGATGCCCAGGATGGGTTTGCCGGAGGCCAGGGCCACCCGCATCAGCAGCACGTCACTGCAGTCCCGGAGCGTATCGACCTCCACCGTCTCGTTCCAGATGGTTTCACCATAGTAGGAAGGATCCAGGTCCGGTCCTCCGGAGAAAACGATCCCGTCCAGTTTCCGCACCGTCTCGACGGCCAAAAGGGAATCGGTGATGGTCGGAAGGATGACCGGGATTCCGCCTGCCTGGGAGATGGCATCCGTGTAGGTGGTATTCAAATAGGACATCCCGGTTTCATACCGGCTGCAGGAGATGCCGATGAGGGGAGAGCGCCGGCAGGAAGGCAGCAGCACCGCCAGTGAAAGAAGGAAGAATAGGACTCGTTTCATACCAATACAAAAATAGCATAATTTCCGAAATAATCCGTATTTTTGTCCTGTTATGGAGATCCGCAAATACGGCACCTGTTTCTTCGAGCAGTATGCGCACATCTCGCTCTCGAGCATCCTCGGGCACGAGTTCGACGACCTGGTCAACCGGGACCGTCCGGACCTGCAGAGCCCGGACGGCGTGCGCCTGGGCATCGAAGTCACCCGGGCGATGGAACAGAACAAGGATTCCGCCGGGCAGATGCTCAAGGCGATCTCCGGCATCACCGACATCAAGGACGATCCGGACGAATTGGACCGGATCATCGAGACGGGCTACTCCTTCGGCCTGGAACTGGGCCACTATGTCGGCCGGAAGGAACTGGATTACTGGCGGCTGGCCCTCCCCCTCCAGCGCATCCTCCAGAGCAAGGTGGCCAAGGCCGGCAACGGATTCTACGGCACGTACGAAAAAATGGGCCTTTACGTTTTCTGTAAAGACCCGATCAATGACGCAGACGCCATCAAAGCCTACCGCTTTGTGATGGGCCTCCAGAAATACCAGGACATCCGGTACAACCGCCTGTATCTCGCGGAGGCCACCAACCTCTATGTCTGCAACCTGGACGACGGCCTGTCCGAGGATTCCCGGATGCTCCGCTACCCGGTCACCCGGGACATGCGGCGGGATTTCTACCTCGAAGCCGTCCGCTCCCAGCTTATTTCAGATAAGCGTCCGTGACGACCTTCTGGCTGCGGGCGATGAAGTCGCTCAGCGCCTTTCCCTTCAGCATGCCGTTTGCCAGCAGCGCCAGGTCCGTGATCTGGTGCAGGATCTCATTGCCGGCGGCAAAGGCTTCCACATCGGCCTTGTGGGCTTTCCGGACCTCCTCGCGCGCCTTGCGGGCGGCATCCTTCTCCGTATCGGAGGCATCGGACGGGGCCTCTGCGGGCAATTCGCCCTGCGGGGCGACATCGGCCTGCTTGGCAGCCCAGATCTTCGCGACCAGCGGATTCTCCATATTGACGGTGATGTTGTAGCTCTCGGGCATTTCGCCGTAGAAGTTCATGCCACCGCCAAGGGCGCTCATTTCGCGGTAACGACGCATGAACTCGCTCTGGGTGATGAGGATCGGAGCGGCGTCGGCACCCAGGTTGTCACCGGTCACAAAGTAATCCTTCCCGGCGGGCAGGACGGCCTTGAACAGGTTCTCCAGGTCGTAGCGTTCGTCTTCCTTCATTTCCAGCTTCACCTTTTCCTCCTTCGGAATCAGGTTCTCCACGGCGTCGGAGTCCACACGGGCGAAACGGGTATCCTCCAGTTTCCGCTCCAACAGGTTGACGTAATGGGAATCCAGCTCGCAGTCCATCAGGAGCACGTCATATCCTTTGGCCTTCGCTGCTTCAATGTAGGGATACTGGGACTCGACATCCGTCGCGTACAGGTAAACACGCTTCTTGTCCTTGTCAGTCTGGGCACCCTCCACAGCGGCCTTGTACTCGTCGAAGGAGAAGAACTTGCCGTCGGTGTTCTTGAGGAGGGCGAACTTGACGGCCCGGTCACAGAACTTCTCGTCGGAGAGCATGCCGTACTCGATGAAGAGCTTGAGGTTGTCCCACTTGGCCTCCAGGTCCGTCCGCTGGTTCTTGAAGATGTCCTCCAGCCGGTCGGCGACCTTCTTGGTGATGTAGGTGGATATCTTCTTCACCGCCGCATCGCTCTGGAGATAGCTTCTGGAAACATTCAGCGGGATATCCGGGGAGTCGATGACACCGTGCAGCAGGGTCATGAAGTCCGGGACGATGTTGTCCACATGGTCCGTGACGAACATCTGGTTGCAGTAGAGGGAAATCTTGTTCCGCTCCACGGCCACGCGGTCCTTCAGTTTCGGGAAATACAGGATACCGGTCAGGTTGAACGGATAATCCACGTTCAGATGGATGTAGAAGAGCGGCTCCTCGTTCATCGGGAACAGGGTGCGGTAGAAGGAAAGATAATCCTCTTCCTTGAGCTCGGACGGGGCCTTGGCCCACAGCGGCTCGACGGAATTGATGACTTTGTCCTTGTCGGTGTCGACATACTTTCCATCCTTCCACTCCTGCTCCTTGCCGAAGACGATGGGAACCGGCATGAACTTGCAGTACTTGTTCAACAGGCCCTCGATGCGCGATTTCGCGGCATATTCCGTGGAATCGTCATCCAGGTAAAGGGTGATGACCGTACCCCGGTCCTTCTTGTCGATCTCTTCCATCTCATAGGCCGGCGAGCCGTCGCAGGACCACTTCACCGCCTTGGCGCCTTCCTTCCAGGAAAGGGTCTCGATGGTGACCTTCTTCGACACCATGAATGCGCTGTAGAAGCCCAGGCCGAAATGGCCGATGATGTTGCCGATCTGGTCCTTGTACTTCTCCAGGAACTCTCCGGCGGAAGAGAACGCAATCTGGTTGATATATTTGTCGACCTCCTCTTCCGTCATGCCGATGCCTTCATCGATGACTTTCAAGGTCTTTTCCTTCTCGTCCAGCTCCAGGCGGACCTTCAGTTCGCCCAGCTCCTCCTTGCAGTCGCCGGAAGCGGCGAGCGCCTTGAGCTTCTGGGTCGCATCGACCGCATTGGCCACCAGTTCACGGAGGAAAATCTCGTGGTCGGAATACAGGAATTGCTTGATGACGGGGAAAATGTTCTCGGTGGTTACGCCGATCTGTCCTTTTTGTGCCATATCTCTTTTCTTTTAAATGCAAAAAAACCGACTGCCACGGAAGGCAGCCGGTCAGAGAACAGTCAAATTGCAAGCCAGCCCATGCAGGACTGACAAAATGTCACTAGAACCGGTAACCGATTCCCGCCCGGAGGCCGACATTCATCGTTCCCAGGGACACTTCGGCGATTCCGTAGATATCCCGTCCGAACTGGATGCCCACCGGAACAGCCTGGAAGGCAGGCTGGATATCCGCCCCGCCGATGCCGGCAAAGACGCTCTTCTCCGCGGAGAAGCCGCTCAGGACACCGAGCCCAAGCCCGACGCCCGAGTACATCTTGAACACGTCGGAACGGACATAGGTAAAGCGGACATTCGGCAGCAGATAGAGGGCGGTTCCGGAAATCCGGCCACCACCGTTCACGGTATCCGCCCAGAAGTTCGCTCCGGCCAGTTGCACGCCCACGGTAAACCATTTCCGGAGCTTGAAGGCTACTTCACCGGTCAGAAGGCCCACACAATGGATCTGACTGCCCTGGTATGCGGAAGAATTCGGAATTGAATGCCCCGTAATGGCGCCATAATGCGCATCCAGGAATTCCTCGGCAGCCAGCCGCGGATAGAACGAATAGGTAAAAGAGACCTCCGTCTGAGGATATCTTTCCAGGATTCCCTGGGCATGCAGGGCCTGCACACCGAAAAGCAGGGCCAGAAGAAGAACGATTCTTTTCATATCAAGTCAGTTTGTCCTAAAATGCACGAAGGTCCGGAATCTTGCATCCGGACCTTCTGAAAAAACAATTCCTTATTTGTACAGGAAGCGGCGGATGGACATCTTCGGGGTCTTCTCGAAGGGTTTGTCCATCAGCTCCACCTTCGCAATCTGGCTGTAGGCGGGGAACTGGCGGTTGGCGCCCCTGCGGATGTTCTCCGGGATCTCGGCCTTGGCCTCCGGATCCAGGAGGGCCTTGGCGATAGCCTGCTCATCCAGGAAGACGAGGGCGACCAGTTTGCCGCCACGGTCCACGACCACGGACTCCAGCACGAACGGCTGGTTGTTCACCACGGCCTCGAGTTCCTCCGGGTAGATGTTCTGGCCGGAAGGACCCAGGATCATGTTCTTGGAACGTCCGCGGATGAAGATGTTGCCTTCGGCGTCGATGATGCCGAGGTCGCCGGTACGGAGCCAGCCATCTTCCGTGAACGCATTGGCCGTAGCCTCCTCGTTCTTGTAGTAGCCGATCATGATGTTCTCGCCGCGGGCCTGGATCTCGCCGACCACATGCTGCGGGTCTTCGGAATCGATGCGGACCTCGGCCACGTCGACGGCCTTGCCGCAGGAACCGGCCACGTACTTGGTCCAGTGCTCATAGGCGAGCAGCGGGCAGGCTTCGGTCATGCCGTAACCCACGAGGTACGGGAACTTGATGCGCTTGAAGAGGCGCTCGACCTCCGGATTGAGGGCCGCGCCACCCATGATGAATTCCTGGACGTTGCCGCCGAAGGCCTGCACGAGGCCGTCCTTGACCTTCTTGTAGATGACATTGTTCAGGCCGGGGACCTTCAGCAGGAACTTGATGGCAGGCTTCTCCAGGGTGGGTTTCACCTTGCTCTTGTAGATCTTCTCCATCACCAGCGGAACGGTGATCAGCAGGTAGGGCTTCACTTCGGCGAAAGCCTTCATCAGGGCCGCCGGGGTCGGAGCCTTGCCCAGCCAGTAGATGGACGTGCCGTTGCACAGCGGATAGATGAACTCGATCACGAGGCCGTACATGTGGGCCATCGGAAGCATCGAAACCATCTTGTCGCCGGCCGGGACGTGGCGCTGGCTGTAGTCCACGATGGAGGAGAAGTTGCGGTAGGTAAGCATCACGCCCTTCGGGTCGCCGGTGGAACCGGAGGTGTAGTTGATGGTGGAGAGGTCGTCCCAGTTGTCGGTGGGGAAGTTCACGTCGTCCGGGCCGAAGCCGTTCGGATACTTCGCGGCAAAGAGTTCATCCCAATGGGCGACAGCATCGGCGATTTTCTCGTCCCGGCACAGGAGGACGTCCCAATTGTCCACGTCGAAGACCACCTTGAGGGCGGGCATCTTTTCGGGATCCATCTTCTTCCAGCGCGCGGCATTGGTGAAGAGGGCGACGGAATCGGAGTGGTTCACCAGGCCCATCACGCTCTCGGGAGTGAAGTCCGCGAGAATCGGGACGATGACGGTCTCGTATGTGTTGACGGCCAGGTAGGCGAAGCCCCAGCGTGCGCCGTTGTTGGCGCAGAGGGCGATCTTCTCGCCTTTCTTGAAGCCGGCTTTCTCGAAGATGATGTGGAAACGGGCGATGGAGGTAGCCATCTCGGCGTAGGTCAGGCTGTCGCCGCCGATGGTGTTGAGGGCGGGCTTGTCCCAGTATTTCCGGGTCGCGGCCTGAAGTCTTTCCAGATAGTGCGGATAAGTGCTCATTCGGTTTGTTTTTAGTTTACGCAATCGCAAATGTAAGAAAAAATCACGAAACTCTCGTATCTTTGCAGAATTAAAGGACTGAACAACCATGCGACGCAAACCCATCATCGCCCTCATCTACGACTTTGACGGCACCCTCTCCCCCGGCAACATGCAGGAGTTCGGGTTCATCCAGGCCATCGGCCAGACTCCGGCGGAGTTCTGGTCCAAGAGCGACGGCATCGCCAAGGGGCAGGACGCCTCCAACATCCTGGCTTACATGAAACTCATGCACGACGAGGCCAAGGCAAACGGCATCCGTCTCACCCGGGAAGGATTCAAGCGCTACGGGGCCGACATCAAGCTCTTCGAAGGCGTCCGGGAGTGGTTCCGGAATGTCAACGAATACGGTGAGCAGCACGGGGTGAAAATCGAGCATTACATCAATTCCTCCGGCCTGACGGAAATCATCGACGGCTCCCCCATCGCGCGCGAATTCAAGCACGTTTTCGCCGGCAGCTTCATCTATGACGAAAACGGAGAGGCCGAATGGCCCGGCATCGCGGTGGATTACACGGCCAAGACCCAGTACCTGTTCAAGATCCAGAAAGGCATCTTTTCCTCCCGTGACGCGAAACGGGTGAACGAAAGCTGGGCCGACGATGACAAACGGATTCCCTTCACCAACATGATCTATTTCGGAGACGGAGACACCGACGTCCCGTCAATGAAGGTCGTCAACATGTTCGGCGGCAACTCCATCGCCGTGTTCAATCCGCTCATCCCCCACAAGCGCGAAGTGGCGCGGAAACTCCTCCGGCAGGGCCGGGTCAATTTCATCACCCCGGCCAGCTACACCCGCGATTCCAGGACATTCCGGCTGGTGTGCGCCATCATCGATAAGATTAAAGCGGACAATGAGTTGAAATTATTGTCCCGTTATAAATAATTTTTCGTACTTTTGCAGCGGCAAGTCCTACGGACTTACCATATGTTTCACCAAATACCCATTTATGCGTATCAAAAATGAAGAGACTCCTGGTTGTTTGCGCAGCAAGTCTGCTGCCCTGCTTCCTTGTGTCCGCACAAGAGGCTGACAACTCCGGCCGTGGTGTCGAGTTGTCCGTGATCCCGAGACTGGACCTCAATCCTACCTTTTCCACGGAGAAAGGCGGAGGCGCAGAATTCACACTCGGCAACACATCTCTTTATTCCCTTTTCGAAGGCAACCTGACCGAGAACCTCTCCTTCAGCATCTGCAACCACTGGGCCGGATTCGATTCCGTCCACGACGTGTTTGCGACCACGAAGGACCTGTACGGCTACACGTTCCATTCCGACAACACCAACTGGCTGGACTGGGCGTACCTGACCTATTCCGTCGGTAACTTCGCGTTTACCGTGGGCAAGGACATGGTCACCACCGGCGGCCTGGAGTTCGACGACTACGACTTCGAAGTCCATCCGTCCCTGGTCTCCAGCTTCTGGCAGAATTTCGCCAGCTATCAGTGGGGTGCCAAAGCGGCATTCACCACTCCGTCCGAAAGCGATACCTTCGGATTCCAGTTCACCACCTCCCCGTATGGCGAGCGTCCGTTCGCCAGCAAGCTGTTCAACTACTCCTTCGAATGGAGGGGTGAGCACGGCCCGCTGGAGACCATCTGGAGCGCCACCGCCATGGGTGTGGAAAAAGGTGAATTCCAGCCTGTCTTTGCCCTTGGGCAGCGGCTGAACTTCGACACCTTCTCCGTTGGCCTGGACGCATTCAGCGTAGTCGGCGACGAACTCGAGATCATGCGCAAGGGCATCACCCTCATGCCCAGCGTCACCTACTCCCCCAGCGAGAAAATCACCCTCCTCGCCAAGGCCGGGTATGAGAATTACTCGAACGAATATGTCGAGGACCTGACCTTCAAGCGCTGGTGGGGCGGCCTGGCCTTCCATTGGTTCCCCATCGAGAACCTCCGCGTCCACGCCGTCGCTTCCTACGACCATACTTTTTCCTTCGTCTCCCTGACTGCCGGAGTCCTGTACAACATCAGCATCCTCTAGCGCATGGACAAGATCATCGAGATCAAGAATATCTCCAAATCCTTCGGCGACAAGAAGGTCTTGGAGGACATCAACCTGTACGTCCGCCGGGGCGAATTCCTCACCCTCCTGGGCCCTTCCGGCTGCGGAAAGACCACGCTCCTGAGGATGATCGCCGGCTTTCTCCAGCCCGACGAAGGATCCATTCTCATGGACGGCAAGGAACTCGCCGGCATCCCGCCGCACGAGCGTCCGCTGAACACCGTGTTCCAGCGCTATGCGCTATTCCCGCACCTGGACGTCTACGACAACATCGCCTTCGGACTCAAACTCAAGAAAGTCCCCGAGGACGAGATTGACAAGCGTGTCCGGAAGGTCCTGAAACTCGTGGCGATGTCCGACTACGAGGACCGCGACGTGGAAACCCTCTCCGGCGGCC
>JAFSJK010000072.1 GCA_017439305.1 Bacteroidales bacterium
AAGGCCTTCTTCAACATGTCCAAGGCCGGCAACAACATCGACATCACCCTCCTCAGCGACGGTATCTACACCGCCATGCTCACCACCGTGGGCGGCCTGATCGTGGGCATCATCGCCTACTTCGGCTACAACTGGCTCACCTCCAAGATCTCCAACCTGGTGAACAAGATGGAGAGTTCCACCATGCAGTTCATCGACATCGTCCTTCACGAACCCGGAGAGGAATAGTCTATGGCACTCAAGAGAAACACCAAGGTGGATGCATCGTTCGCGCTGTCCTCGATGACGGACATCGTGTTCCTGCTGCTGATCTTCTTCCTGGTGACCTCCACGCTCATCAACCCGAACGCCCTCAAGCTCCTCCTCCCGAAGAGCACGGGGCAGATCGGAGCGAAGGCCACCGTGAGCGTCAGCATCAAGGACTGGGGCAACGACAAGTACACCTACCACATCAACGGAGACCAGGAACCTGCCACCTATGAAGAGGTGGAAGACGGGCTGATCGAACTCCTCTCGTCCGAAGAGGATCCCACCTTCTCCATCTTCTCCGACCAGAGCGTCCCCGTGGGCGAAATCGTCGGAATCATGAACATCGCCAAGCGGAACCACTACAAGGTGATCCTGGCGACCCAACCCGAATAAGAGATGCAACCCTACCTCCGCACCAGACAGCAACAGGACAAGCGGGGCCGTATCACCGGCCTCGCCGTCACCGTGGCCGTCCACGCCCTCGCCCTCGTCTTCTGCCTGACCGCGGGGCTGAAGTATCTCGATCCCCCGCCGCCGGAGACCAGTTTCCTCATCGACTTCGAGGAGGAAATCCTGGAGCCTGAGAAGCCGACCCCGACCAAGGTCGGACGGCAGCCGCAGGCGGAAGAAGTGGACCGGACCAAGGAAGTGGAGCTGGTCCAGAAGGCCGAATCGCCCCACGTGAACGACCGGCCCAACACCACCCCCGCCACGAAGCAGAACAACCACGGCGACGTGGAAGTCCCTACGCCCCCCCAGAAGGAAGAACCCAAGCTGGATCCCCGCGCCTCGTTCCCCGGAATGAGTCAGAAGGATGACAAGGCCACGGCTCCCCACTCCGCCAAGGAAGCGTCTGAGGGGTTCAAGGCCGGCCAGCCCGACGGAAACACGAAGGAAGGCAAGACGACGGGCAATGCGAACGCCCATTTGCAAGGCCGAAACGTCGTCGGCTCACTTCCCAAACCCAACTATAACGTCCAGATGGAGGGAACCGTCGTCGTCCGGGTTACGGTGGACCAGTATGGCAACGTGACGGAAGCGATTGCCGGTGTGGAAGGGACTACGGTTACGGACAAGGCGTTGTGGAACGCCGCCCGCGCCGCCGCTCTGAAGGCCCACTTCAACCAGAGCGCCGACGCCCCCGTCCTACAGACAGGTACCATCACCTACAAATTCAAGTTGCAGTAAAAGGAAGCATATCCCGCACAATGACGCGATGTCATTGATTTTTAATTAATTAACAGCCCCGTGAGGGGCATAACAGCAATGGAAAACAACAAGAAGGGTACACGTACCCATTTCACCAGAAGGCCTTCCGAAGGCCGCGCAGAGAAAGTGGAATACGGCCGCCGCGAAGGCGGATACCGCCCGCATCGGGAAGGCGAATTCAAGCCCCGCGCAGAACGCGCCTACAACAGTGATTTCAGCACGAGCCGGAGTTTCGATTCCGAAGAGAAGCCGCAGCGTGTCTACGGCGCCCGTCCGGCCCGTCCGCAGGGTGAAAGGAAGCCCTACGGCGAAAGGAAAGCTTATGGCTCCAGGCCCAATGGCGAAAAGCCCTACGGTGAGCACAAAGCCTACGGCGAGCGGAAATCCTATGGGGACAAGCCCTACGGCGAGCGTCCCCGCAAGTCCGGCTACGGCAAGCCGTCCTTCGGCGCCAAGCCCGCCGGCCGCAAACCTTTCCAGAAACGTTCCGAGGCCGATGCCGGCATGAGCGCGATGCTCAGTCGCAAACCGCAGGTAAGCGGCGGCGCCTGGTCCGACGACGACACCGCGAAGACCCCGATCAAGGAGGTCATCCGCCTGAACAAATATATCGCCAATTCCGGCGTCTGCTCCCGCAGGGAGGCCGACACGCTCATCCAGAGCGGCGTCGTGACCGTGAACGGCGAAGTGGTCACCGAACTCGGCACCAAGGTCAACGTCCTCACCGACGACGTCCGCTTCAACGGCGAACGTCTGAAGGGCGAAGAGAAGGTGTACATCGTCATGAACAAGCCCAAGGGCTATGTCACCACCGCCAGCGACCCGCACGCGGAGAAAACCGTGATGGACCTCCTCAAGGGATGTCCCACCCGCGTCTTCCCCGTCGGCCGCCTGGACAAGAACACCACCGGTGTCCTGATGTTCACCAACGACGGCGAGATGGCCGAGCGCCTGACCCACCCGTCCTACAACAAGAAGAAGATCTACCAGGTCATCCTGGACCACCCCCTCACCGAGGAGGACAAGGAAAAGGTCCTCGCCGGCATCGAACTCACCGACGGCGTGATCGCGGCCGATGAACTCGAGTACATCGACGCGCGCGACCACCGCCAGCTGGGCATCGAGATCCACTCCGGCAAGAACCGCATCGTCCGCCGCATCTTCGAATCCCTCGGATACGAAGTGAAGGCCCTGGACCGCGTCTACTTCGCCGGCCTTACCAAGAAAGGTCTCAAGAAGAGCGATTGGCGCTACCTGACCGAAGGCGAGGTGAACATCCTGAAGATGGGGGCTTACGTATAATGGCACACAAGGCAGGTTTCGTCAATATCATCGGCAACCCCAACGTCGGGAAGTCCACCCTGATGAACGCCCTCGTCGGGGAGAAGCTCTCCATCGTCACGGCCAAAGCCCAGACCACGCGGCACCGCATCATGGGCATCGTGAACGGGGAGGATTACCAGATCGTCTACTCCGACACGCCCGGCATCCTGAAGCCCAACTACCGGCTCCAGCAGAACATGCTGGACTTCGTGGACACGGCCATCGGCGACGCGGACATCATCCTGTATGTCACCGACACGGTGGAGAAAGGCGACAAGAACGAGGCTTATATCGAGAAGCTCCGCAAGGTGGAGTGTCCGGTGGTCGTGGTCATCAACAAGATCGACATCTCCACGCAGGAGAAGGTGGTCGAGCTGATGCAATGGTGGAAGGAACAGCTCCCCAAGGCGGAGATCATCCCGGCCTCGGCCCAGGAGAAATTCAACCTCGAGAGCATCCTGGAAGCGGTTTCCAGCCGCCTTCCGGAGGCACCGGCCTGGTTCGACAAGGACCAGTTCACCGACAAGAACCTCCGTTTCTTCGCCTCGGAAATCCTGCGGGAGAAGATCTTCCTCAACTATGGCGAGGAAATTCCCTACAGCTGCCAGGTGGAGATCGAAGCCTTCCACGAAGGCGAGGAACGCTACGAAATCAGCGCCGTCATCTACGTGATGCGCGAATCCCAGAAGGGCATCATCATCGGCAAGAAGGGCGCGGCCCTCAAGAAGGTGGGCACTGAGGCCCGGCTGGAAATGGAAGACTTCTTCCAGAAGAAAGTCTTCCTCTCGACCTTCGTGAAGGTCGACCCTGACTGGCGCGAGTCCCGCAAGGAGCTCCGTCGCTTCGGGTATGAGTTCTAAACCAAACTGACTGCTATGAGCGAAGAATTCGACGATATCCAGGAAGAACCCATCGACGAGGAACAACCGTTTGAAGGGGAAGCGCAGCAGACGGGGAAATTCACCCGCCTGCTCGGGAGCGACAGCCGGAAGTTCAAGCTTTCCGGCATGTTCAAGGACTGGTTCCTGGACTATTCGTCCTATGTGATCCTGCAGCGGGCGGTGCCCCATATCGTGGACGGCCTCAAGCCGGTCCAGCGGCGGGTGCTGCACGCGATGTACAAGATGGACGACGGGCGGTACACGAAGGTGGCCAATATCGTCGGCCAGGCGATGCAGTACCATCCGCACGGCGACCAGTCCATCCTGGGCGCCCTGGTCCAGTTGGGCCAGAAGGGCTACGCCGTGGACTGCCAGGGAAACTGGGGCAACATCCTGACGGGCGATTCCAATGCTGCGCCCCGATACATCGAGGCCCGGCTGTCCAAGTTCGCCAAGGAAGTGATCTTCGACCCGAAGGTCACCCATTGGATGACCTCCTACGACGGCCGCAACCAGGAGCCGACCGAACTGCCGGTCCGGTTCCCGCTCCTGCTCGCCCAGGGGACGGAAGGTATCGCCGTGGGCATGCAGTCCCGCATCCTGCCGCACAACTTCAACGAACTCATCGACGCCTCCATCGCCATCCTGAAAGAGGAGGACTATGAACTCTATCCTGACTTCCCTACCGGGGGCCTCGCTGACTGCTCCAAGTACAACCACGGCCGCCGCGGCGGCCAGGTGAAGGTACGCGCCCGCATCGAGAAGGTGGACAAGAGCACGGTCACCATCACGGAAATCCCCTACGGGAAGACCTCCCACATCATCATCGACAGCATCCTCAAGGCCAAGGACAAGGGCAAGATCAAGATCAAGAAGATCGAGGACATGACCACGGACAAGGTGGAGATCATCATCCACCTGCCGGCCGACGTGTCCCCCGACAAGACCATCGACGCCCTGTACGCCTTCACGGACTGTGAGACGACGGTGAACCCGAACGCCTGCGTCATCAAGGACGACAAGCCGCAGTTCCTGTCGGTCAATGACATCCTGGAGTACGATACCTGGCATACCCGCGAACTGCTGGGCCGGGAACTCGAAATCAAGCTCGGAGAACTGGAGGACCAGTGGCACTATGACTCCCTGGAGCGCATCTTCTTCGAGAACCGCATCTACAAGGTGCTGGAACAGAACCAGCGCGACTGGGAGGAGCAGCTGGAGGACATCTTTACGCAGATGAAGCAGTACCAGGATCTCCTCCACCGCGAAATCGTGATGGACGACATCCTGAAACTCGTGGAGAAGCCGGTCCGCAAGATTTCCAAGTTCGATACCAAGGCCCTGGACGAGAAGATCTACGCCCTGGAGGACGAGATGAAGGACGTGCGGGACAAACTCGCGCACCTGACCGAGTACACCATCGACTGGTTCAAGTCGTTGAAAAAGAAGTACGGAAAAGAGCACCCGCGCCTGACGGAGATTACCTCCTTCGAGACCATTGCCGCGACCAAGGTCGTGAACAACAATGCGAAACTGTACGCGAACCTCGCGGAAGGCTTCGTGGGCATCGGCCTCAAGAATTCCGAGGGCGCCGAGTTCATCGCCGACTGCTCCGACCTGTCCGAGATCATCGTCATCGGGAAGGACGGCAAGTTCCGGGTGACCAAGGTCGCCGACAAAGCCTTCTTCGGGAAGGACCTGCTGTATGCCGGGGTGTTCAACCGGAACGACGCCCGCACCATCTACAACGTCATCTACCGCGACGGCAAAGGCCCGGTCCATTATGCCAAGCGCTTCGCCATCACCTCCATCACCCGCGACAAGGAATACGACATCACCACGGGCGCCGAGGGCTCCAAGATCCTGTGGTTCACCGTGAACCATAACGGAGAAGCCGAGACGGTGAAGATCGGGCTCCGGCCGAAGAAGGGCATCAAGAAATCCCAGTTGGAGTACGATTTCTCCGCCCTCGCCATCAAGGGCCGTGGCTCCCGGGGCAACCTCGTGACCAAGTATCCCATCCAGAAGATCCAGCTCAAGGCCAAGGGCATCACCACCCTGGGCGGCAAGGACATCTGGTATGACGCCGACATCCAGCGCCTGAACGAGGACGGACGCGGCGACTACGTGGGCGAGTTCTCCGGCAACGACCGCGTCCTGGCCATCTTCTCTGACGGTACCTTCTACACCACGAACTATGAACTGGTGAACAAGTACCAGGGAGACGTGGTCCGGATCGAGAAACTGGACCCGGGCCTCACCTACACGGTCCTGTATTGGGACAACGCCGTGAAGGCCTTCTATATCAAGCGGTTCAGTTTTGTTGAAAGCAACAATACCCCGCTCTCCTTCATCTCCGAGGCCAAGGGGTCCAAGCTGGTGGACATCTCGTCCGACCTGCATCCGCAGGTGCAGCTCACCTTCGGCGGCCGCCACGAAGGCCGCGAGGCCGAAGTGCTGGATGCCGAAGCGTTCATCGCCAAGAAGGGCTACGCTGCCAAGGGCAAGAAATGCAGCGCCCTGGACCTCAAGACCGTCGAGTTCATCGAGCCGCTCCACAAGCCGGAGGACGACCTCGTCGCCGAAGATCCGGAGCCCGTGGAGATCGAGCTGGACGATGACATCCCGGAGATCCCGGAGACGCCGGCGGAGACGGCTGCGCCGCAGGGCGGCGAAGCGGCCGAGCTCCTCAGCAAGAAGGACGAACCCGAAGAGCCCGCCTCCGATTTTACCGATTGGACGCTGTTCTAAAGGGCGGAAATGATGATTTCATCCGCGACCTCGTCCGGAGTGAGACCGTCCGTGTCGATGACGACATGGGCGGTTTTTTCGTAAAGGGGGGCGCGTTCAGCAAGGCGGGCGGCCATGGAGCCGTCGGCCAGCGGCCGTCCGGCGGTTTCGCCTTCCAGCCGCTGCATCAGGGTATCCAACGACGCCCGGAGATAGATGCAAACCGTTTTTTCGTGCAGGAGAGAGGCCGATGCGGGCGTCGTAACGGAACCGCCGCCGAGCGCGAGCACCATCGTCGACTCCGCATACTTTTCCACCGTCTGGCGGAGCATCCTGGCCTCCAGGGCCCGGAAAGCCGCTTCACCGTCCTGCGCAAAGATGTCCGGGATGGATTTCCCGGCTTTCTTGACAATCAGGTCATCCAGGTCCAGGAACAGGCAGCCGAGCGCATCGGCCACGCGTGCACCCACCGTGGACTTTCCGCTTCCCATGAAACCGGTCAGGGCGATCATCATCGGATATCGTCCGCTTTCAGGGCGGCTTCCACCGTGGTGTCTACCGGCAGGTAATACTTGTAGAAGGCGTTCTCGCCCAGTTTTGAGTAGCGGGCGACCAGCGCGTTGAGCTGGGGTTGCAGATACGGAAGGGTTTCCGCAAACTCGTCGTCCTTCACGGTGATTCCATCCTTCCGGAGGGCGAAGGTCCGGAACTGGCCGGGAAGGTCGATCCGCTTCAGGAAGGCGTCCATCGCCGCATAATCGTCAATGGCACGGAGCTGGGGCAGATACTTGTCGAACATCTCCGCAGCAAAGCGCATCTGCGTAGTCTTCCGGTTGCAAGCCACGTAGAAAGCGGAAGCGCGGGTGGTATCCATGGGCACGAATACATCCGGCATGATGCCGCCACCACCGTAGACGACGCGGCCGCTGCGGGTGTGATGCACGTCCTCCGTGTTCAACTTGACGCTGTCGGCGGAGAATATCTCTCCGTCGGTATACCTGTTATAGATGTCGTACTCGTAGTTGTCGTACGGCTTCTGGATGCAGCGGCCGGAGGGGGTGTAGAACCGCGCGACAGTCAGGCGCAGACCGGATCCGTCGGTGAAATAGAAAGGTTCCTGCACCAGTCCCTTGCCGAAGGAGCGGCGGCCGACGATCGTTCCGCGGTCGTTGTCCTGGATGGCCCCGGCAAAGATTTCACTGGAAGAGGCGGAATTCTCGCTGATCAGCACCACCAGGGAGATGTCCTTGAGGCTGCCGCGGCCGTCTGCCCGGTAGACCTCGCGCTTGCGGTGCAGTCCTTCCATATAGACAATGGTATCCCCCTTGGCCAGGAACTCGTTGGAAAGGAGGAGCGCCTGGTCCAGATAGCCGCCGGAATTGTCGCGGAGGTCCATCAGGAGCCGTGTCATCCCCTGTTTCTGCAATGCAGAATAAGCGTCGATGAACTCGGCGTCGGTCGTCCGGGAGAATTTCTGGAGCCGGACATAGCCGGTGGTGTCGTCCACCATGAAGAAAGCGTCGATGCTGTGCAGCGGAATCTTGCCGCGGGTGATCTCGAAAGGAATCTCTTCCTTTCCCCGTTTCACGGTGACTGTCACCTTCGTTCCGGCAGGGCCCTTCATCCGGCGGACCATGCTGTCCTGGGGGAACTTCACGCCCGCAATCACCTTGTCATCCACCTTCAGGAGCCGGTCGCCGGTCAGGAGACCCGCCTTCTCAGAAGGGCCGCCGGCGATGACTTCCAGCACGATGGCGGTGTCGTTCGGGACATTGAACTGGATGCCGATTCCCTCAAAGTTGCCGGCAAGCTCCTCTTCGGCCTCCTCCAGCTTGACGGGAGGCATGTACACCGAATGGGGATCCAGCTTGGCCAGCGCGCCGACGATGGCGGCGTCGGTCATCCCGGCCTGGTCGATGGTATCCACGTAGTTCTCCTCGATCTCGTCCAGGATCAGGTTCAGCTTGCGCCACTCTACATATTTGGCATTCAGGATCTTCCGGTTCTCGCGATAGCGGACGACGGTGAGGGTCATGATGATTCCGATCACAACGCCCAGCAGGACTTCCGCGATACGGATCCAGTTCTGTTTCTTGTCCATAAGGTGTTCAGTCCACTTTTTCGACCTCGATACCGGCCCGCCGGAGCAGATCCACCCCGTCGGTAAGCCGGTATTCGTCCCGGTAAACCACCCGCTTGATGCCGGACTGGATGATCAGCTTGGAACACTCCAGGCAGGGCGAGGCGGTGACATACAGGGTGGCGCCGTCGCTGCTGTTGCCGGACTTGGCCACTTTCGTGATGGCATTGGCCTCCGCATGAAGGACATAGGGCTTGGTCACGCCATCCTCCTCGCAGACATTCTCGAAACCCGAGGGGGTGCCGTTATAACCGTCGGAGATGATCATCCGGTCTTTCACCAGCAGGGCGCCCACCTTGCGGCGCTTGCAATAGGAGTTCTGCGCCCAGATCTCCGCCATCTCCAGATAACTGTGGTCGAATTTTTCCATTAGTTCCGCTGATACAGATAGCGCTTGATGCTCTTCTTGGGAGTCCGCTCGAAATCTTCGGGCATGAATTCGATCTTCCGGATCTGCGCGTACTTGGGAAGCTCGGAATTGATGTCGGGAAGCACGCCCAGGAGACGCTCCTTAAGGGCGTCGCGGGTCATGCCGTCCAGTTCGCCCTGGTGCCAGTCGGGATAGATGAGGGCGGTGAGGCCGCCGTCATCCTCCACGACGAGGGAATCCACGACATAAGTGTAGTTGTTGATCACCGCCTCCAGTTCCTCCGGATAGATATTCTGGCCGGAAGGACCCAGGATCATGCACTTGGAGCGGCCGCGCAGGAACAGGTATCCGTCCTCGTCCAGCACGCCCATGTCACCGGTGCGGAACCAGCCGTCCTCGGTGAAAGCGTCCCGGGTGGCCTGCTCGTTCTTGAAATAACCCAGGCACACGTTCGGCCCGCTGACCTGGACTTCGCCCGGGATATTGCGGGGATCCGGGGAGTCGATCCGGATCTGCATGTTCTTGGCCGCCCGGCCGGCGGAACCCACCTTGACCTTGTCCCAGTGCGCATAGCCGATGATCGGGGCGCACTCGGTCATGCCGTAACCCACCGTATAGTGGAAGCCGATCTTGTGGAGGAACTGCTCGACCTCCGGATTGAAGGCGGCGCCACCCAGGATCACTTCCTCGAACTGGCCGCCGAAGGCAGTCGTGAGTTCGGTGCAGAAACGCTTGGCAATCACCTTGTCCAGCACCGGAATGTTCATCAGGAACTTGATCTTGTTCCGGTCGATGAGGGGTTTGAGCTTGGTCTTGTACACCTTCTCCATCACCAGCGGGACGGCAATGATGATGTCGGGATGGATTTCGGAGAAGGCCTTCATGATGATCTTCGGGCTCGGGACCCGGCTCAGGAAATGCACGTGCATGCCGCAGGTCATCTCATAGAGGAACTCGAACATCATGCCGTACATGTGGGCCGACGGAAGCATGGACACGCACTGCATGCCGGGCTTCAGCATCGGGCAGGCGTCGTTCTTGGCGAAGTCGATGTTGGAGTACAGGGCCCTGTACGGGATCATGACCCCTTTGGAGAAACCGGAAGTTCCGGAAGTATAGTTGATCACGGCGAGTTCCTCGGGGCTGTCCTCGTAATAATCCAGGTGCTCGGGGCCGAAGTAATCAGGATACTTCTTGCCAAAGGATTCGTTCAGGTGCTCGCGGACAAGACCGCGCTCATCCGTATCGGCATACAGGAACTTGAGCGTATTGATCTGGACGACGACCGACAGGCCCGGCATCTCATCCTGGACAAGCCCTTCCCAGATAACCTCGTCCACGAACAGCACGCGGGCTTCGGAATGGTTCACCAGATAGTGGATGTTCCCGGCCTTGAACTCATGCAGGATGGGGACGACCACGGCGCCGTAGGTCAGGGTGGCCAGGAAACAGACGCCCCAGTTGGCCTGATTGCGGGAACAGATAGCGACTTTGTCACCTTTCCGGAGACCGCACTGCTCGAAGGCGATGTGCAGTTTGGCGATCCGGCGGGCGACGTCCCGGTAGGACAGGGTAACACCCTGGTAGTTGGACAGCGCGGGGCGGTCCCAGTTGTCCCGGATACTGTTCTCGATGATCTTGTTTACGGATTTGAATTCCATTGTTAAGGAGGCAGGTTTTAGTTTACAGTTTAATGTCCCGGGACTTGCCGTCATAGCAGTCCACGGTGATCCCGCGGGAGGCGGGAGTGATCTGGGAGTCGGGCCGGATCATCTTCCCGCCTTCATCCCGGGTGAGCGGCTCCCCGCCCTCGAATCCGTACACGAGGGTACGGATGGAAGTGCGGACCACCCAGTATTTCGTATCTTTCAACTCCAGCAGCTCCGGCAGGGCCTTGACGGTTTCAGGGGCTGCGATCCCCTTCCACCCGGCCGGCTTCTGGCCGTGGAGATTGTACATTTCCAAGGTGTTGTCCTTATGCAGGACCATCACGGTATAGCCGTGCGCTCCCGTGAAATCATAGGCCTGGGGACCCAGCAGCACCGGTTTCCCGAGATCCACCGGGAAACCGCCCACGAAACGGCCCAGGCGGTCGAGCAGATACAGGTTCTGCCCGGCGGCGAACAGGAACTGGATCTTGCCGTTCCCGTAATAGTCGATGCTCTCGACGTACCCGCAGATGGGCTGCTTGAAAGGAACGCCCCACACGCCCTTGCCGTTCTCGTCATTCAGGCAGAGGTACAGGTTCGCATTCTGATAGAAGGAGTTGGTCTTGCCGGTTTCCCCGTTCAGTACCGGGAAAGGTCCTGTAGGAATGACAACGGTCGTATCGCGCTCCAGCACCTGCACCTTGTTGCCCTTGAGGGCCCGCTTGTCCAGGGAGAACCGGATGTCAGGCTGGCCGGAGGAAAGGTCCACGCTGGCGAGCGCGGGGGCATAGGCCGATCCGGTCACATAGGCATCCAGGGCAAAGGCCGGTGTCTTCGAGCAGAAGTCGGTCAGGATGGAAGGACAATCCGTGACGGAAGCGTAGGCGACGAATCCCGCAGGAACGGAAAGGCCCGCATCGGAAAGACGTTCTTTCAAAGGATAGTCCAGGAACTTCCTGTCGGAAAAAGGCCCGGCGGACGAGGCAGTACCCATCACGGTCCAATGGCCGGGCAGGGAGACGCAGAGCGTATCCACCACGTCGAAGAAACCGCCCAGAAGCTTGGCCAGGGTGCCCGGATAAACATTGCTGCCGGCGGGGATATCGCGTCCCGTCTTCACAAGGAGGACATCCTGCCGGATCCCGTCCAACTGATAGGCGGCGCGGACCACTTCCTTCAACTGATAATGAAGCGCCCACTGTTCGGGAGCCATTTCCCGGCCGGCCTTGTCCTTCAATGTTTTATTATAATTATTAAGCCGCCCCTTAGCATCCAAAAATCCACGGTAATGCTCCAGATAGGAAGCCACATCCCCCATCGGGATGGAAACGGCGTAATCGGCAAAATACGGAAGGACGTCCGCAAAAGAGGCGGCCGGCATCTTAAATCCCCGGAATGCCGTCAGGAAACTGGTGGCTTTCTCCGGACAGGCGGCCGAGCCGGCGAGGACGATATGCTTTTCATCAGCAGCAGTGAGGTCGAAAGCCATCCAGTCCGCCAGCGTACGGATGAGATCCGTCTGCTGCCGGACCCGGGCCGTGGACCAGACCTGTAGCAGCTTGGGCGCCTGCCGCGCCGACAGGAAGGCCACCGCGGCACCGCCGACACGGCCCGTCAGGTCCGTGAGGCCGGGTGCCTCGAGGATGCAGATGCCCTCGTCCAGGGAACGGACGGAGGCATTCAGCAGGGTTTCGGAACCGGAGGCCAGCAAGAGGCCATCCTGATAGGTCGTCTTGAGCCCGGCCTTCTCAGCCAGGGCGATGAACGGTGCGGTGAGGGTGGAATCCGCCGAGGCCAGTTCAGTGGCAACCAGGGGGATCAGCGAACCGGTGTTGTGCAGCGAAACGACCATCCGGTTCTCCCCCGCTTTGGCCATGTACTGCATGAGGTCCGGACTCTCCGGTGCCAGGAACGCCCGCAGGACACCCGTGGAATCGGCCAGTACCTGCCGGGCCCTGGCGGACCCGTCGAAACAGAAAACCGCGGCCGCATCGGCCGGAACAGCCCTCAGGAGCGGGTACTCGTTGTTCGATACCGGGGCCTTGGGCTTATCGTCCCCGTACAGGCGGGCCACCGCCCACGCAATGCCCGCAAGCATCAGCGCAATGGCCACGACCGCTATGACTGTCAGTTTCTTGTTCATCTCTTCCCTGGCATACAATCCGCCAGAATATGCAAAGTTAATCATATTTTCCCAATAAAAGAAGAACCTTTTCACCGGTTTGAAACGCCCCCGGATTATCCACAGAAGCTGTTGATAACTTTTTGTGGAAAAATTTGGAAAAGATTGGATGAAAATGGAAGGTTTTTCTTATCTTTGCACTCAGCGTGAAAGAAAGATAAGTTCAACCCATTCGACCATGGTCAGATTCTTCGGTAAGGCAAGCGGAAAGCTGGATGACAAGGGACGCGTCGTGTTCCCTGCCATCTACCGTGACGCGATCGCCCGCGAGGGCGGAGAGGACATGACCCTGGTCGTCAAGAAGAGTGTCCACGGCGATTGTCTGAACCTGTTCACCCGCGCGGAGTGGGAGCGCAGGTCCGACAAGGTGCTGGAAGGACTCGACCCCGAACTCAATCCCGACCACGCCGCGTTCTGGAGCAAGTACAACGACGGCGTCTTCTATGTCGTTCCCGACGGGAAACTGGGCCGCCTCAACATTCCTTCAGAACTGCTTGAAGAAACAGGTATCACCAAGGAAGTTGTGTTTGCGGGAGTCGGTTACAAAATCGAAATCTGGCCCAAGGAAAGGCGCGAGTCCACCCTGATGACGGACGAGGCCTTCAAGGAAACCGCAGCGAGACTGTCCGAAAAGAGATAGGAGGTCGCGCACAATGTCCGGATACCATACCCCTGTAATGCTTGACGAGAGCGTTTCAGCGCTCGTTATCAATCCCGACGGCGTCTACGCCGATGTCACTTTCGGAGGCGGTGGCCACACTGCCGAACTTCTTTCACGCTTACACGATGGCGCGCGCGTCATCGCCTTCGATCGTGATGGGGATGCCTTGGGCAATGCGCCGGACGACCCGCGGCTGACCCTGGTCCACAACAACTTCCGCTTTATCGAGAATTATGCCCGCCAGCTCGGCGTCCGTTTCGACGGCATCCTGGCGGACCTGGGCGTGTCCTCGCACCAGTTCGACACGGCGGACCGGGGTTTTTCCTTCCGCTTCGAAGAGGCACCGCTGGACATGCGGATGAACGGCAAGGGCAGGACCACTGCGGCGGACGTCGTAAACGGCTACACTCCTGAGGACCTGGAGCGCATCCTCCGCCTGTACGGCGAGGTGGACCAGCCCCGCCGGGTCGCCCTGCTCATCGCTGCTGCCCGCGACCAGCAGGAGATCCGCACCACCGGCGACCTGGACCGGGCCATCGCCCGCATCCTGCCGAAAGGCGCGGAACACAAGGTTCTCGCCAAGGTCTACCAGGCCCTCCGGATCGAGGTGAACCAGGAGATGCGTTCCCTGGAGAAACTGCTTGAGGGGGCCGCGGCCACCCTCAAGGAAGGTGGCCGGCTCGTGGTCATCACCTACCACAGCCTGGAGGACAGGATGGTGAAGAATTTCATCAAGACCGGCAATGTGGAAGGCCGGGAGGAAAAGGACCTGTACGGCCGGACCGTCACGCCCCTGACGGCCGTGAACCGGAAGCCCATCCTGCCGGAAGAGACCGAGATCGCCGGAAACACCCGGGCCCGCAGCGCGAAGCTCCGGATAGCGGAAAGGAGGGCTGCCGTATGACCTGGAAGAATGTCGGAAAGAGTTTCGTCAATTTCTGGAAGGCCCTGACCAAGGGAGACTTGCTCCTGTCGATGGGTGTCCATAAATACTATATGCACGTCCTCTACCTGTTCATCCTCGCCTGGATTTCCATCCTGCTGAGCCTGAAGGTGGACGGCACCCTGACCAAGGTGGAGGAAAACAAGGCGGTCCTGCGCGACCTGGAAATCTTCCACGCCGAAAAAGAGGCCGAACTGGTGCGCCTGCACAGCGCCTCCACGACGGCCAAACGGCTGAAACAGCTGGGATCCGATGTAGCACTGCCGGAACAGCCGGCCATCAAGATCGACAAACGATGAGCACGAAGAAAAAACAACAGACCGAAATCCGGGACACCTTCGAGAACCGGGACCGCATCCACCTGGTGATGGTCGGCCTGACCATGCTCTTCGTCATCCTGTCGGTCGGCATCCTCATCTGCATCGGACGCATCCAGGCCACCTACACCGTGGACCCGAAGGTCATCAACCTGTTCCGTCCCCGGCCCGACCGCTATGTGGAGGAGCCCAAGCGCGGACGCATCCTCGCCGAGGACGGCCGGCCGCTTGCCATCAGCACTCCTTTGTACGACATCTATATGGACTGCACCGTCCGCAAGGCCGAGTTCGAGGAAATCGACCGGAAGGAAGCGCGGCGCCTGCAGAAACTGGCCGAAGAGGGCAAGGAAGTTCCCGCCGCCACCCATAAGGGTGCCCAGGCGGAGCAGGATTGGCAGGCCAAGGCCCAGGCGCTCTCCCGGGAACTGGAACGCCTCTTCCCCGCCAAAACGGCCGCCCAGTACTACAAGGACATCATCGACGGCCGCGCCAACGGCAAGAAGCACGTCCTCATCCGCAAGAACGTATCCCACGCTACGCTCAATGTCCTGAAGACGCTCCCCCTCTACGCCGAAGGCAGCTACAAGGGCGGCCTGATCGCCGAGGAACACGATGAACGCATCTATCCGTACGACACACTGGCCCGCCGCGTGATCGGCTACGTCCGGGAGCAGGGCCGCATCGGCATCGAAGGGACCTTCGATTACGAGCTTCACGGAAAGGAAGGGCACGAGTGGCGCCGGGTTACCGACGACCGCAAGTACATCCGTGACTTTGACAGCACCATCGTCAGGGCCGTGGACGGCAACGACGTCCGCACGACCCTGAACATCGACTTCCAGGATATCGCCGACCGCGCCCTCCGGGCCCAGATCGCCGACGACCCGCAGATCCGCGCCGGCATCGCCGTCGTGATGGAGGCCTCGACGGGCGCCATCCGGGCGATGGTGAACCTCTCCCGCGACACCATCCCGGGTTCCAAGCTCTGGGAGCGGGACAACCTGGTCCTCAAGGAGGTAGGCGAACAGGGTTCCGTGATGAAGACCGTCACCCTGCTCTCCCTGGTGGAGGACGGCTACGTGAAATCCCTGGAGGAGACCATCCCCACCAACCACGGCGTCGTCGCGGGCGGCTACAACCAGGACACCCACATCCTCGATTACGAACGGACGACGGGGCGCAGCGAGATTACGGTAAAACATGGTTTCGAGATCTCCTCGAACTACGTATTCACCTATCTGCCGGAAAAATTCTACGGGGCGAACCCGCAGGAATTCTTCGACCATATCTACGCCTATCGCCTGGGTGAGAAGTTCGACTTCGACCTGGACGGCCTGGGCACGCCGGTCGTGAACCGGCCGGGGTCGCCCGGCTGGAGCCGTACGACCCTCGGAACGACCGCATACGGATACGGCATGTCCGTCACGCCCCTGCATGTGGTCACCTTCTACAACGCCATCGCCAACAAGGGCAGGATGATGAAGCCCTACCTGGTCGAGAGCATCGAGAAGGACGGGAAAGTCCTCAAGCAATACGGCCCTTCCGTGCTGAACACCATCTGCACGCGTGCCACGGCCGATACGGTCACCCGCGCCCTCCGGGCCGTCGTGGATGACGGTACCGCCAAGCGCCTGAAGGCCGCCAAGCTCCCCGTCGTGGGCAAAACCGGAACCGCCCAGGTGGTCCTGACCCCGAAGGAGCGGAAAGGCAGCGCCGACCCGTATCACGACCCCTCCGGCCGGAAGAAGAACCAGGGAACCTTCGTCGGCTTCTTCCCGGCGGACAACCCGAAATATACCATCCTCGTGACGGTCTACTCCTACCTGTCGGGGATGAGTTTCTACGGCGGCACCAAGCCCGCTGCGGCCGTCCGCGAAATCGTGGACAACATCTATGCGATCGACGATACCTGGTCGAAGGAAACCCCCTCCACGGGACAAGTTCCTGTCCTCCAGGCGAAAACGGCGGACATGGATGGAAGCAAGGCGCCTGACCTGAAGGGTTTCAGCCTGATGGACGCCCTGTACGCCCTGGAGAACGCCGGATACAAGTGCACCTACGAGGGTTCCGGTCACGTGACCGCCCAGTCCCCTGCCGCAGGGGCGTCCCTGAAGAAAGGAGAAACCATACGACTGACTTTGAAATGAAACTGAAAGACATCATACGCGATACCAGCTTCGTGGAAACCCGCGGCAGCCTGGACATCGAAATCTCCGCCATCACCAGCGACTCCCGCGAGGTGGTGCCGGGTTCCCTCTTCGTCGCCGTCAAAGGCTTTGCTTCCGACGGGCACAAGTACATCGGCCAGGCCCTGGAGAAGGGTGCGGCCGCAGTCATCTGCGAAGAGATGCCCGGTCAGGAAGGGACTTTCGTGAAGGTGGCGAACAGCCGCCATGCGGTGGCGATGGCCGCGGACGCGTTCTTCGGGCATCCGTCCCGGAAGCTCTCCCTCGTAGGCATCACCGGAACGAACGGCAAGACTACGACCGTGACGCTGCTGTACCGCCTGTTCAAGGCGATGGGCCATCCCTGCGGACTGCTCTCGACGATTGCCAACTACGTGGACGACGAGCGACTGGAAACGGCCAATACCACGGCCGATCCCATCACGATCAACCGCCTACTTGCCCGGATGGTGGAAGCGGGCTGCGGTTACTGTTTCATGGAAGTGAGTTCCATCGGCGTGGAACAGGAGCGCGTGGCCGGCCTTACCTTCGCTGCCGGCATCTTCTCCAACCTGACCCACGACCACCTCGATTACCACAAGACCTTTGCGGAATACCTCCGCTGCAAGAAACTCTTCTTTGACAACCTTCCGAAAGAGGCCTTCGCCATCATCAATGTCGATGACAAGAACGGCCCCGTGATGGTGCAGAACACCGCCGCCAAGGTGGTCACCTACGCCTGCCGGCGGCCGGCCGACCACACGGCGCGCATCCTGGAACAGAGCTTCGAGGGGATGCTCCTCCGGATAGACGGGAAAGAGGCCTGGAGCCGTCTCGTGGGCGCGCACAACGCCTACAACCTCCTCGCCATCTACACCACCGCCGTATGCCTGGGCGCCGATCCGGACGAAGTGCTGGTTGCCTTGTCGAACCTCCAGTCCGCTCCCGGACGGCTGGAGAATCTCCGCGGGCCGCACGACCTGTCGGTCATCATCGACTATGCCCACACGCCAGACGCCCTCGAGAACGTGCTGACAACCCTCCGAGACGTCGCTCCGGAACGCCAGCTCATCTGCCTGTTCGGCTGCGGAGGCGACCGCGACAAGTCCAAGCGGCCGGAGATGGCGCAGGTCGCCGCCCGGCTCGCCGACCGCCTGGTCGTCACCTCCGACAACTGCCGGACGGAAGACCCGGAAGCCATCATCGCCGACATCCGGGCCGGCCTGGACTGGGACGGCATCGCCAAATCCCTGTTCATCACCGACCGGCGCGAAGCCATCCGGACGGCCATCCTGACCGCTCCGGAAGGCGCGACCATCCTCCTGGCCGGGAAAGGCCACGAGGACTACCAGATCATCGGACATGAGAAACTTCATTTTGACGAAAAAGAAATCGTGACTGAAACCTTCAAACTGATCCTGAAATGATTTACCACCTGTTCCGATACTTCGAGACGGCGGGGATCGACATCCCCGGAATGGGACTGATGCATTACCTGTCCTTCCGCGCCATCATGGCGGTGGTGGCGGCGATGGTGTTCGCCCTCGTGGCGGGCAAGCGGATCATCCGCGCCCTCCAGCGCCACCAGATCGGAGAGACCGTGCGTGACCTCGGCCTCCAGGGGCAGATCGAGAAAAAGGGAACTCCGACGATGGGCGGCGTCATCATCATCCTGTCCGTCCTCACCGGCGTCCTGCTGTTCTGCGACCTCACGAACATCTACGTGATCCTGCTGCTCTTCAGCACCTTATGGTGCGGGGCGCTGGGCTTCACCGACGACTACATCAAGGTGTTCAAGAAGCGGAAGGAAGGGCTTTCCGAGAAAGCCAAGCTCCTGGGACAGATCGCCCTCGGCTTCATCGTGGGCCTGACCGTCTGGATGAGTCCGAACATCGTCGTCCGCGAAAAGGTGTCCGACCCGGCCATCGAAGTCATCACCGAGCGGGACGACCGCGACGTGAACACCGAGACCCAGGTCACCTCCGGCCGCTACCAGGAGGAGGATGTGGTCAAGTCCACCAAGACCACCATCCCCTTTGTCAAACGCCACGAGTTCGACTACCGCTGGCTGTCCCCGTTCAAGGGCGCCTGGGGCTGGTACTGCAAATGGGCCATCTACGTGCTGATGATCGTCCTCGTGATCACCGCCTGCTCCAACGGGACCAACCTTACCGACGGCCTGGACGGCCTTGCGGCCGGGACCTCCGCCATCGTAGGCGTGGTCCTGGGCATCCTGGCCTGGCTGAGCGGCAACCTCATCGACTCGAATTACCTCAATATCATGTATATCCCCGGTACCGGAGAAATCGCCATCTTCATGTCCGCCTTTGTGGGCGCCCTCAT
This sequence comes from Bacteroidales bacterium, assembly GCA_017439305.1. Lineage (GTDB taxonomy): Bacteria > Bacteroidota > Bacteroidia > Bacteroidales > UBA932 > Cryptobacteroides. The sequence continues at coordinate 19,163 of JAFSJK010000072.1, forward strand.
CGGCTTCCTCTGGTACAATTCCTACCCGGCACAGGTTTTCATGGGTGATACGGGAAGCCTCACCATCGGCGGCATCATCGGCGTTTGCGCGGTGCTGATCCGCAAGGAGCTCCTCCTGCCCCTGCTGTGCGGCATCTTCTTCGTGGAGAGCCTCTCGGTCCTCCTCCAGCGCGGTTATTTCAAGATGACCAAGCGCAAGTACGGTGAAGGCAGGCGCATCTGGTCCATGACCCCCCTCCACCACCATTACCAGGACAAGAAACAGGTCCCGGGACAGGTCCTGATCGCCAAGCCGACGCCCCCGCACCACGAGGCGAAGATCACCGCCCGTTTCTGGATCGTGGGTATCATCCTGGCCGTTTCCACCTTAGCATTGTTGAAGATCCGATAGAATATGTCCAGAGTTGTTGTTTTGGGCGGCGCCGAAAGCGGAGTGGGCGCAGCCGTTCTCGCAAAAGTGAAAGGATACGACGTCTTCCTGTCTGACAAGGGGAAGATCGAAGAAAAATATGCCGATACCCTCCGGCAGTGGGACATCCCCTTCGAAGAGGGACGCCACACCGAGGAACTCATCCTCAACGCCGACGAGGTCGTGAAGTCGCCGGGCATCCCGGGAACCGTCCCGATGGTCCGGAAGCTCCGGGAGCAGGGCACGCACATCGTGTCCGAAATCGAGTTCGCGAGCCGTTTCGACTCCGCGAAGAAGATCTGCATCACCGGCTCCAACGGCAAGACCACGACCACCTCGCTGATCTACTACCTGCTGCAGAACGCCGGCCTGAACGTGGGCCTGGGCGGCAACATCGGCAAGTCCTACGCCTATCAGGTCGCGACGGAGCATTTTGACTATTACGTCCTGGAAATCAGCAGTTTCCAGCTGGACGACGTGTACGACTTCAAACCGGACATCGCCATCATCACCAACATCACCCCGGACCACCTGGACCGCTACGACCACAAGATGGAGAACTACGTGGCCGCGAAGTTCAACATCACCAAGAACCTCACCCGGGAGGACTGCTTCATCTTCGACAGCGACGACGACATCACCATCGGCCATCTGGACAACATCATCCTCCGCTGCAAGATGCTTCCCTTCTCCCAGAAAAAGGAAGTGGACGAAGGCGCCTTCCTCCGCGACGACAAGATCGTCCTCCGTTACGAGGAGGAGGAGACCAACCTGTATCTCCAGGAGCTGGCCCTCGGCGGAAAGCACAACATCTACAACTCGATGGCCGCCGCCCTTGCGGCGAAGGCCACGGGCATCGACAACGAGGTCATCCGCAATTCCCTCGCCACCTTCCAGCCCATCGAGCACCGGCTGGAACCGGTCCTCTCCATCAAGGACGTCCTGTACATCAACGACTCCAAGGCCACCAACATCGACTCGGCCTGGTACGCCCTCGAATGCCAGAAGCGCCCGGTCGTGTGGATCGTGGGCGGCACCGACAAGGGCAACGACTATTCCATCCTGAACGACCTCGTGCGCGAGAAGGTCAAGGCCATCGTCTGCCTGGGCGTGGACAATGCGAAGATCCACGCGGCCTTCGAGGAAATGGTGGGAAGCGACAACATCACGGATGCGCTCTCCGCGGAGGAGGCGGTCCGCAAATCAGCGAAGTTCGCCGCCCCGGGAGATGTCGTCCTGCTCTCCCCCTGCTGCGCCAGCTTCGACCTGTTCAAGAACTATGAGGACCGCGGCGCCCAGTTCAAGGAGGCCGTGCGGAAACTGTAACCACCGGCAAGTTCAGGGACCATGGCAAAGGAAACGGGTCATACCAAGCGCAGAAACATCTGGAACTGGATGGAAGGTTTCAGGGGAGACAAGGTGATCCTGATCATCGCGCTCCTGCTGATGCTCATTTCCGTCATTTCCGTGTTCTCGTCCACCCCGCTGCTGGCGCTGGAGACCGGTGTCGACCGGATCGGCATCATGACCACGCAGCTCAAGGTGGTCGGGATCGGCGTCCTCACCATCCTCGTCCTGTACATCTTCGGACGGAGCCGGGCCTACCGCTGGGCCGGGAAGTACTGCTTTGCCATTTCACTCGCCATGCTGGTCATCCTGGCGGGAAACCTTCACCTGGGTTTCATCGAGGCAGGTGAGATCAACGGAGCCCGGCGCATCATCAAGGTGTTCGGGAAGCAACTGCATGTCTATGAGTTCGTGAAGGTGTTCATGGTCCTGTACCTCGCTTGGGCGCTGGATACATACAAGCGGGGTGAATTCAAGCTGAACAAGCTGCTGGCCAACCTCTCCCCCAAGGCCTTCACCTGGATGACCCGCCCGCTCGGCGAGAAATTCGTCTACATCTACGCCCCGGTCCTCATCACCCTGTTCCTGGTGGCGATGGGATCGAACTCGTCCGCCCTGTTCATGGCCGTCGTCCTCGTCCTCATCATCCTGATCGGCGGTGTCAACATCCGGGAAATGCTGGTGTTCGGCGCCGGGATCGTGGTCCTGGCCGGCCTGCTGCTGATCGGGCACAAGACCGGCCTGCTGAAGAGCAACCGCATCGACACGGCCATCAGCCGCATCACCAATGATGACGACGCGACGATGCAGGTACTCCTGTCTTCGCGCATCGGTTCGCCCGAATACGAGACGGCCCGCGACGAACTCCGGCAGCCGGTGGGCGCCCAGCTGGCCATCAAGGAAGGCGGCATCTTCGGCAAGGGGATCGGCAACAGCACCCAGAAATACGCGGTTCCCGTCATCTTCGGGGACTATATGTTCAGTTTCATCGTGGAGGAGACCGGCTTCCTCGGAGCCATCTTCATCATCCTCCTGTACTTCAGTCTCCTGGCGCGCGGATCGCTGGTCGCGAGGGACTGCGACGACTATTTCGACAAGATTGTGGTGGCGGGCCTTTCCATCCTCGTGACCGGGCAGGCCTTCATGCACATGATGGTCAATGTCCACTTCCCGCTGGTCCCCCAGACCGGCCAGACCCTGCCGCTGGTGAGCCACGGTACCACCTCGTTCCTGGTGTTCAGCGCCGTCTTCGGCATCCTGCTTTCCATCAGCCGGCAGACCTACCTGAAGATGAAGGAACGGGAGGCGAATGCCACGCCCATCATCGAACACACCGACGAAGTCCAGACCCGCCTCGACGACCTGGACGCCCTGGATACCGAGCAATTAAACGACGAAGAATATGGAATATAAACCGATACGGGCCATCATCAGCGGCGGCGGCACGGGAGGACACATCTTCCCGGCCGTTTCCATCGCGAACAAGCTGAAGGAACTCAATCCCGACACCGAGATCCTGTTTGTCGGCGCCACCGGCAAGATGGAGATGGAGAAAGTCCCGGCGGCCGGCTACAAGATTGTCGGCCTGCCCATCGTCGGGATGCAGCGGCAGCTGAACATAAAGAACATCGTCAACGACCTCCAGGTTCCTTTCCGGGTAATCAAGAGCGTGTCGATGGCCAAGAAACTCATCCGGAACTTCAAGCCGGACATCGCCATCGGCGTGGGCGGCTATGCCAGCGCTCCCCTGCTGTGGGCGGCCACCCAGGAGAAGATTCCCGCCCTCATCCAGGAACAGAACGGCTTCGCCGGCCTGACCAACAAGCTCCTGGGGAAACGGGTGCAGAAGATCTGCGTCGCCTACGAAGGGATGGAGAAGTTCTTCCCGGCCGACAAGATCGTGATGAGCGGGAACCCCATCCGACGCGAAGTCTCGACTCCGCCGACGCCGGAAATGAAGGCCGAAGCGATGAAGTTCTACGGATTGGATCCGGACAAGAAGCATCTGTTCATCGTAGGCGGAAGCCTCGGCAGCGGGACGCTCAACCGGTCGATGAAGAAATGGATCACCGACGGCTGCCCCGGTGGTGAGGACATCGAGGTCATCTGGCAATGCGGAAAGTATTACAAGAAAGGATGTGACCAGTTCATGGAGGAGCATCCGGTCCCGGGCGTCCGGCATTTCGACTTCATCGCCCGGATGGACCTGGCCTATGCGGCGGCCGACGCCGTCGTGACCCGCAGCGGCGCCAGCACGGTCTCCGAGCTGTGCGCGATGCACAAAGCCGCCATCTTCGTCCCTTCCCCCAATGTGGCGGAGGACCACCAGACCCACAACGCCATGGCCCTGGTGCGCAGGAACGCCGCCCTTATCGTGAAAGATGCGGAGGCGCCCGAAAAACTGATGGCGACGGCCGTGGAACTGCTGAAAGATCCGCAGCGGATCGCCACCCTGGAAGGGAATGCGGGGAAAATGGCGCTCGTCGAAGCAGCGCAGATCATTTGTGACGAAGCATATAAACTGATATGAGGAACGTTTACTTCATAGGAATCGGAGGCATCGGGATGAGCGCGCTCGCCCGGTACTTCAAGTTCAAGGGATACGAGGTATCCGGTTACGACAAGACCCCGTCGGAACTGACGGCAGCGCTGGAACAGGAAGGCATCGGCGTCCACTACGAGGACCGGCCCGACCTGATACCCGCCGATGTAGAAGAGACCCTGGTCATCTACACCCCCGCCATCCACGAGCTGGCCGAACTGGACTGCGTCCGGGAAAAGGGATACCGCGTGATCAAGCGCTCCCTTGCCCTCGGGGAAGTCGCCCGGGGCCAGCGCTGCCTGGCCGTCGCCGGAACGCACGGAAAGACGACCACCTCCACCCTGACGGCCCATATCTTCACAGAAAGCGGAGAGGGCTGTTCCGCCTTCCTCGGAGGCATCTCCCGCAACTATGGAACCAACCTGCTGATGAGCGAGACGCCCGTGGTCGTGGCCGAAGCCGATGAGTTCGACCGCTCCTTCCACCAGCTCTTCCCGGAGATCGCAGTCATCACCGCCATCGACGCCGACCACCTGGACATCTACGGGGATTACGCCCACGTACTGGAGGCCTTCAAGGTCTTCGCCTCCCAGGTCAGCGGAACCGTCATCGCCAAGAAGGGCATCGACATCACGCCCACCGACACCCCCGCCAACCTTCTAACCTATCATTATACCGATCCGACGGCCGACTTCTATGCGGAGAACCCGCATCCGGACGCCTTCGGACATTTCCATTTCGACCTTCATTATCCGGGCGGCGTCCTCCGGGGAATCCGGGTGGGCGCTCCCGGCTGGGTCAATGCCGAAAACAGCGTCGCCGCAGCCGCCATCGCCCTCACCTACGGCCTGGAGCCGGAGGCGGTGAAGAAGGCCATCGGCACCTTCGAAGGGGTCAAACGCCGCCTGGAGGTGCACGTGAACCAGCCCGGCGTCGCCTATGTCGACGACTATGCCCACCATCCGGCCGAACTGGCCGCCGCCATCGCCTCCCTCCGGGACATCTTCCCCGGAAGGAAGCTTACGGCCATTTTCCAGCCGCACCTGTATACCCGCACCCGGGATTTCGCACCGGATTTCGCGAAGGCCCTGAGCGCCGTGGACAAACTCATCCTCCTGCCCATCTATCCCGCCCGGGAAGAGCCCATTCCGGGCGTCACGTCCGAGATTATCCTGGAGGGGGTAACCGCTCCTGAAAGGGTGCTGATTCCCAAGGAGGAACTGATGGATTACCTGGCCCAGGAGCCCGTCGACGTACTGGCCACCTTCGGGGCCGGCAACATCGACCGCTTCATCGAACCCATCGCCCAAATGCTCCGCAACCGCGTATGAAACCGTCCGTCCGCATCATCCTCGCCGCCGCGGCCGTCGCTGCCTGCCTGTTCATCTGGCTCCTCAGCGACCGGCTCGCCGCCGAAGCACGCCGGGAAGTGACCCTGAACAGGGTCGAAGCCGTCGTCGCCGACAGCCTGGAGCGCAAGTTCATCACGCCGGAAGACGTCAAGGACTGGATGGATGATTACGGGACCTACATGGGGCTGCGCCTGGACAGTGTGGACCTGTGCAAGGTGGAAACGCTCATCGACCGGAAGAGTGCCGTCCGGAAGAGCCAGGCCTGGCTTACCGGGGACGGGACCCTCCACATCAGCGTCACCCAGCGGGAGCCGGTCGTCCGGTTCCAAAGCCGGGACGGCGGCGGATTCTATGCCGACCGGGACGGTTTCCTGTTCCCGCTCCAGAACCGCCACACAGCCCGCGTTCCCATCGTGGACGGCGATCTCCCGCTCCACCTGGAAAAAGGTTTCAAGGGAGAACCGGAAACGGAGGCTGGGAAAGCGTGGGTAAGCTCCGTCCTGAGCCTGGTCCGCTACCTGGAATCGAAAAAGGAATGGTCCGACCTGGTAGGCCAGGTCACCGTCCTCAAGGGAGGCAGCCTGGTCATCATTCCCCGGGACGGGAACGAGCGCTTCCTCTTCGGGACGCCCACGGACATCGAAGCCAAATTCGACCGGATCCGGAAGTACTACGAGGGGGTCGCTCCCCTGGAACAGGGATACAGGACCGTGGATGTCCGCTTCGCACATCAAATCGTCTGCAAAAAACATTAACGCCATATGGAAGAACGATACATTGCATCTATTGACTTGGGGACCTCGAAATTCGGGCTTTGCGTAGCCCGTGTCAAGGGGGATGACGTCCAGGTCGTCTACTACAGGGAGACCCCGTCGGCCGGCATCCGCGCCAGCGTGGTGCAGAACCCGATGAAGGCATCGGTTCCGCTCCGGAAAGCCATCGAAGAGGCCGAGAACGAACTGATGATCAAGATCCTGCAGGTCGTGGTGGGCATGCCCCGCAGCGACGTCAGGCAGGAGACGGCCACCGGCGGCATCGTCCGCTCCAACCCGGACGAGTATATCACGGAGGAAGAGGTGGAGAACCTCAAGGCAATGGCGCTGGAGTCTTACCCGCTTTCAGACCTGGGCAGCCAGATCATGTACGGGGCCGTGGCCCAGTCCTTCTCCATCGACGACCAGATCCAGCTCGTGGAAAACGACGTCGTGGGCACCCTGTCCAAGGAACTGGAAGGCAATTTCAAGGTGTTCATCGGCAGCCGCCGGGCCACCACCGCCGTGGACAAGATCTTCAATTCGATGGGAATCGCCATCGCCAAGAAGTATTTCCTCCCGGACGTGGTTGCGAAGACCGTCCTCACGGAAGAAGACCGGCAGAACGGCGTGGCACTGGTCGACATCGGTGCGGGCGTGACCTCCGTCGCCATCTACCAGGGCGGCATCATGCGCTCCTATGACGCCATTCCGTTCGGCGGAAAGACCATCACCGGAGACCTGCGCACCGAGTGTTCCATCTCGGAGGATCTGGCCGAAAAGATCAAGCTCAAGTTCGGCGCCTGCATGCCCGGCAAGCTCGCCTCCCTCAGCGAGAAGGTACTCCAGATCCGCCTGACGGAGCCGTACAAGGAAGTGAGTGTCAAATATATCTCCGAAGTGATCGACGCCCGGTGCCGGGAAATCATCAACGCTGTCCTGTATTATATCCAGGAGAGCGGACTGGCGAAGAATCTCCGCAGCGGCATCGTTCTCACCGGCGGCGGGGCTTCCCTCGTGAATTTCGCCAACCTGTTCAAGGAGATTTCCGGCTACGAGGTGCGCATCGGATTCCCGAGGCACCTGTTCTCCGCCTCCGTCGGCGCCGGCATCTACGACCCGTCCGCCACGTCGGCCATCGGCATGATCCTGGCCGCCAAGGACGACCGGATGCCTGACTGCGTCACGCGTCCCGCGCCTGACTGGGCAGACGCTCCCGAAGCGGAGTCCGTCCAGGAGGAAGAGGAGGAGACGGTGGAAGTGACTGAGGGATTCTTCGTTCCCGACCCTACCTACAATGAAGGCGAGCAGGGAACCCTCATCCCCGAAGAGGAATATGGAGAGGTGCCGGCAGCCGCAGAGGAGCCTACGGAGGAGAAAAAGGCGGAAAAGAAGAAGAAAGAACCCAAAGCGCCGAGGAAGCCCAAGCCGCCGAGAATGTTCTGGAAGAACTTGAGCGACAACGTCAAGAACGGCGTGCTGAAGTTTTATGATGAAATGACCAAAGAAGACGAATAGACGCTATGGAACTCGATATCAACAACGACATCATGCCTCGCGAGTGGGTCGAGGAGAACTCTATCATCAAGGTCATCGGCGTGGGCGGCGGAGGCTGCAATGCCGTGAACTACATGTACAAGCAGAAGATCAAGGGCTGCAACTTCGTCGTGTGCAACACCGACTCCCAGGCCCTGTTCAAGAGCGAAGTGCCCACGAAGATCCAGATGGGCGCCAAGGGTCTCGGCGCGGGCACCGACCCGACCGAGGGCCGGAACGCCGCCCTGGAGTCGCAGGACGAGATCGCGGCCAAGGTGCTGGACAACGGCACTGAGATGCTCTTCATTACCGCCGGCATGGGCGGCGGCACGGGCACCGGTGCCTCACCGGTCATCGCCAAGATGGCGAAAGACCGTGGCATCCTCACTGTCGCCGTCGTCACCATCCCCTTCAAGAACGAGGGCAACGAGTCCCAGTCCAAGGCCATAGACGGTATCCGCGAGCTGGAGAAGAATGTGGACAGCCTGCTGATCATCAACAACGAGAAACTCTATGAGTTCTTCGGCGACACCCTCGTCCAGGAAGCGTTCCCGATGGCCGACGAAGTCCTCGCCACCGCTGTCCGGGGCATCATCGAGGTCATCACCCAGCCCGGTTACATCAACGTGGACTTCAAGGACGTGTCCAAGATGATGCGGAATTCCGGAATGGCCCTGATGGGCACGGGCATCGGAACAGGCAACAACCGTCTGGAAGACGCCGTGAAGGGAGCCTTCGAATCCCCGCTCCTGAACGACTTCGACCTCAAGACCGCCAAGAACGTCCTGATCAACATCACCTCCGGCAACAACGAGCGGGGCATCAAGATGAAGGAACTGGAGACCATCGACGAGATGATCACCCAGTACACCGGCAAAGCCAACCGCTTCAAGAAGGGACTCATCTGGGACGACGACCCCGAAATCGGCGACCAGGTGCGGATCACCGCCATCGTCACTGGCTTCGACATGGGCAAGCTGGGCGACATCACCGACGTGAACCTCGGGAACATCGTCGTCATCGACAGCGGTTTCCAGTGGGAAAGCACCTACAAGGGACAGGAGGTCCACCTCCCGGACGTATCCCCCAGCATCAAGGTCGGCTTCAACACGGCGGAGAACACCCAACGCTTCCACTACGACGAGAATTCGAAACCGGTCCTGTGCGTGGAACCGGGCCAGAGCATCAGTGAACTGGAAGCCGTCCCGGCCATCCGCCGCGCGCACGCCGAAAAGAAATAAAGGGAGAGCTCACCCGCATCCGAGCAACAAGTACTTACTGGAATGTCCCTGGTGATTCTTCACCGGGGACATTAATTATCGGCGCGGTTTCCCATAAAATGATTATCTTTGTGAATTGCTTCTAAAGGATAATATGATGGAAAGAAGAACGCGCGTCAGATTCGCTCCCTCCCCGACCGGTCCGCTCCACATGGGCGGTGTCCGGACGGCCCTGTATAACTACCTGTATGCCAAGCAGCACGGCGGAGATTTCATCCTCCGGATCGAGGATACCGACTCCAACCGGTTCGTGCCGGGTGCAGAGGAGTATATCATCGAGGCACTGAACTGGTGCGGCATCGTCCCCGACGAAGGTGTCGATGCCGACGGCAAGGTCGTGGAGGTCCCCTCCGCGAAGCATCCGCACGCTCCTTACCGCCAGAGCCAGCGCCGTCCCATCTACCGGGACTACGCCGACCAGCTGGTGGAGGCCGGATGGGCCTACTACGCGTTCGATACGCCCGAAGAGCTGGACGCCTGCCGCAAGGCTGCCGAAGCTGCCGGGCAAACCTTTACCTACAACGCCGTCACCCGGATGCAGATGCGCAATTCCCTCACCCTCCCCGAGAGTGAGGTGCGCCACCTGCTGGAGGATACCACGGGCTGGACCGTCCGCTTCAAGATGCCCGTGAACCGGGTGGTGGAGATGGACGACCTCATCCGCGGCCACATTTCCGTGAACACGGACACCCTGGACGACAAGGTCCTCTGGAAGCGGGCCGACGAACTCCCGACCTATCACCTGGCCAATATCGTGGACGACCACCTGATGGAAATCTCCGAGGTCATCCGCGGCGAGGAATGGCTGCCGTCGCTGCCGTTGCATTACCTGCTGTATGAGGCGTTCGGCTGGACCGATACCATGCCCCGGTTCGCCCACCTTTCCCTCCTGCTGAAGCCGGACGGAAAAGGCAAGCTGTCCAAGCGCGACGGCGACCGCCTGGGTTTCCCGGTGTTCCCCCTGAGATGGGTGAATGCGGAAGGTGAGGTCTCCCGCGGCTACCGCGAGGACGGCTATTTCCCGGAGGCCTTCGTCAACATGCTCGCTTTCCTGGGCTGGAACCCGGGTGACGATACCGAACTCTACACGCTCGAGGAACTTGTCCCGGTGTTCTCCCTGGAACGCGTGATCAAGTCCGGAGCCCGCTTCAATGCCGACAAAGCCAAGTGGTACAACAAGGAATATCTGCGGATGAAATCCACGGAAGAGCTTGTGCAACTGTATGTTCCGATCCTGGAATCCCACGGTATCAAGGTGGTGGACTGCCCCGCCTGCGCCCTTGTGGCCGGAGCGGAACTGACCGCTGAAGGCTATGATTTCCAGAACCATATCTTCACCACCTGCTACGTCTCCCGTGTCGTGGAACTGATCAAGGAACGCGCCACCTTCGTGTCCGACTTCTGGACCATCGCGCCGTACCTCTTCCTCGCCCCCGAGGAATTCGCCGCCTACGACGTGAAGGCTGGCGCAGCGGTGAACGAAAAACCTGCCGATCCCAACCGGGCCCCGGATCCCCGGGCCAAAGTCTACGACGACGCGGCCACAGCTCCTTTCCTGGCAAAGGACGTGGACAAGTTCTGGAAACCGGAATGGTATGAATACTGCTTCGAGGTGTGCCAGCACATCACGGGCCGCGAGTTCGGCTTCGACGACCTGGAAGTCTATCGGGGCACGCTGGAGGTTCCGGCTCTCGAACAGGAACTGGAATCGTACATCAAGATGCGGGAATACCCGATGGGCAAGGTGATGAACAGCCTGCGGCTCGCCCTCACGGGCTGCGCCAGCGGCCTCGGCATCGCCGCCATCATCTCCCTCATCGGCCGCAAGGAATTCGCCCGCCGGATGACCTTCATCGCCAACAGGCTGGGAAGGATCTAATCCGCCGCGAGCAGGGCAAGCGCCTCATCGAGAGACAGGGCATCTTCCAGACGGAAGGTGCCCGTTTTCGTGCGGACGAGGGAGGATAGGTGGGCACCGGTGCCCAGAGCCTCGCCCAGGTCTCGCGCAAAAGCGCGGATGTATGTGCCTTTGGAGCAGGCAATCCGGATCGTAGCCTCGGGCAAGCCCATTGACGAAGTATCCGCCACATTGATTCGGGAAGAAGCGGTACTGACGGATAACTGGGCATCCGCCTCCGGAGTCGGACAAAATTTTTTCGACCTTTTTTCGGGAGATAAAATTTTAGTCCGCGGAGGTATAGCGGATGCCTTCTCAAATTCCAGCAATTCCAGGTCGTGGATGGTGATGGTGCTGTGGTGGAGGGTCTCCAGGGCGGCCGCGTCGAAATCGGGGTCGGTAATGCCTTTCTGCGCGTTGCGGTACATCTTGCGGGCCATTTCGTAGGCGCGGACACCGTCCACGGACTTGGCACTGAAGAGAGGCGCCACCTGCTCCTGCGTACCCAGGAAGGAAGGCAGTACAGCACGGACGGCTTCTTCCGTCACATGTTCAAACGGGAAGGTCCGGTCGACCTCCTTTTCCAGGTCATAGGAGGGTGTGGTAGCCCCGAAACGGATGCCGGCCACGTATTCCTTGTCGTGGTCCTGGAATTCCTGCGCCCGCTTGCAGGCGGGGCCGATGCACACGAGGAGCACGCCCGTCGCCAGCGGATCCAGCGTCCCGGCATGGCCCACTTTCAGGTTCTTCTTGCGGAAATGCCTGATAGCCGCATACTTTACCTTCCGGATAACGTCGGCCGACGTCCACCGGTACGGCTTGTCGATGGGAAGGACGATGCCTTCTGGATAATCCGCGATGTCGTGGGAGAACGTCATCGGCAGGGCATCTTGTCGATGCGGCGCTGGTGACGGCCTCCTTCGAAACCGGTATCGAGCCAGGTGCGCACGATGCTGGAGGCGACGCGGTAAGGGATGAAGCGGGCCGGAAGGACCAGGACGTTGGCGTTGTTATGGGCCTTCACCAGACGGCCCACCTCGGAACACCAGGCCAGGCCGGCCCGGACGCCCTGATGCTTGTTCAGGGTGATGGCCATTCCGTTGCCGGTGCCGCACAGGGCGATGCCCAGTTCCACTTCCCCACCCTCGACGGCCTGGGCCAGCCGATGGGCGAAGTCGGGATAGTCGCAGCTCACCTCCGTATCGGTCCCATAGTTCACGACTTCGATGCCGCGGGCCTGCAGCATCTTGACAAGCTTTTTCTTGTAGGCCACGCCGGCGTGGTCGTTGCAGATTCCTATTTTCATATCAGTCATTCAGATGGACAAATCGTTTTCTTGCACACGCGGACGGCCTCTTCATCGGGCCGGCACTTCAGCTGGAAGCAGGGAACGGTCATGGCGACGCGTTCGATGGTGGGAACCAGGAGGGACATAATCCGGTGGTTCCAGCGGATGGTGGAGACGGCGGCGATGACGCTGGCATACGCCTGGAGCGGTTCGAGCCTTTGGATCCGGTTCTCCGGATATTGTTCCAGCCGCACGAGGGCGTTCACGGGGGCGACGACATTGCGGTAGCAGAGGGTCTTGCCGCTCCACGGGGAGCCATAGACGAGGCATTCGCCATCCTGGAAGCGGATGACGGGATTGTCGTCGTTCATCAGGTCGGAACCGGGGACAAAGGCATGCCAAAGGCGGCTGTGGGTACTCTTGCCCGTCCCGCTCACGCCGAAGAACAAGTTGCCGCGTCCTTCGAACCTCGTAACGGACGCATGAAGCAGGAGTGTATCCAGGCCCGCCGTCGCGAAGGTGTACTGGATCATCAGGGAGGTGTTCACCTGGAAGAGGGTGGTTTTTCCGCCGATACGGGGGCAGGGATAGTAATGGCCCTCCTTATAGTCCTCGTCCATCACGAAATAACCGGCCCTGACGTCCCGGGCAGGCAGGAACTCATAAATGGTTTTTCCCTCGAACGTATAGCCGTAATAAAAAGGAGGCAGTTCGTCCACCGCCGTGGCCAGTTTCCAGGCCGGACGCGTTTCTTCCAGCCAGGAAGGAACGCCGGCATGGACCGTAAAGGTGAAGACCGGGTCGCCGTCGGCGATTTCGAACGGGGCATACTGCAGGAAATCCAGCGCATGCCGGTATTCCATCCGTTCCTGCTCGTCCAGGGTGTCCCACTTTTCGCGCGTCATCGCTTCCTTGCCCATGATGGATTCGTTCACGGACAACTGCTCCTGCCGGTCGGCCGGAACGGACTCGACACCGATATCTTCGCCGCGACGGAGCCGGTCGACCAGATCCAATTGACGGTCAGTCAATACCTTGAAAGTCCAGGGGGATTCCAAACGGACCTGCACGGGATGGCCGCCGATCCGGTATAGTCTGCTTTCCACGTTCATAACATACAAAGATGGGCAAAATCTTTGGATAATCCAATCCGGAAAGGCGCCTCCACGGCTTGCACGGGCGGAATGATCTTTGTATCTTTGTCAGGTATGGATAACCTCAAGGATTACAGGAAGCCGGACCTCCGTCTCATCGAGGTCCGCTTCGAACGCGCCCTGCTGCAGACGTCCGGGACAGACAGGGCCGACGACGGCTATGACCCCGGAATCGACCTTGGAGACCTGGACTAGCGCTATGAAAAGATTCTTTCTTCCGGCGGTCCTCGCGGCCATCGCCCTTCTCGGCTGCCAGAAAGGCACCGAAGTCCTCGGCGGAAACCTGGAGTTCAGTTCCGACGCTCCCGTCACCCGTACCGGATGGACGGGCGAAACCATTGAATGGACGGCGGGCGATGCCATCAGCATGGCCTACACCGTGAACGGACAGTGGGTTGGACCGAACCTGTATCCTTCCACGCCTCTCGCTCAAGGCGGCCCTACGGCGCATTTCACCGTCCCCGGGAACTTCAACTCCTCCATAACGGGCACTCACCGTTTCTATGCGGTCTATCCGGCCGTATCTTATACGGACTTCAGCGATGCGCCGGACGTGTTTGCCTCCATCCCGGAAATCCAGACGCCGACAGCCACATCCTATGACCCGGCGGCCGACCTCATGGCCGGAGAGTCCGAGGACTGGCGGAGCCTGCCCACCACTCCGGTTCCGCTCAAGTGGAAGCGCCTGACGGCCCATGCCGACATTACGCTCAAGAACCTGAGCCTGGACGAAGGCGAGACGGTTCAGAACATCGTCCTCCAAGCCCAGAACGGTGCCGAACTTACCGGTGACGTGGCCATCGACCTCGCGAATCCGGAAGAATTTGCCACAGCGGGTGTCCCCCGCGTGACGGTGATGGCCGACAACCTCACCCTGGCATCCAACGGTTCCCTGAACTTCTGGGTCAGCATCTTCCCCGTGGAACTGACCGACCTCACCGTCACGGTGGAGACCGACCGGGCCAGCTACCGGAAGACCTTCTCCGGCATTTCCAAGGTCTTCACGCAGAATGCCCGTAACGTATTGGGAATCAGCATGACGGGGGCTGTTAAGACCGCTCCCGCGCAGGAACCCGAATTCTATGTCAAAGTGACCCAGGCCCCCACCGACTGGACGGGCGATTATCTAGTGGTATATGAACCCGATGCACTTGTGCTGGACAGCGACGGGGATGCCAAGACGCATGCTTCCGTCACGATTTCCAATGACAAGATCGCGTATGAAAGCGCAAAGGCATACAACATACATATCGAGAAGTCCGGTTCGGGTTACACGATGAAACTGGGTGACAACTATTATGGACTGAATTCCGGAAGCAAAAATGCGCTCAATGTCAGTTCGGCCGAGCCCACGGACGGTTACCGCTGGACCTTCCGGAGCGTTGACGGTGCCCTCCGGGCCTATAACGTGGCCTACAGCACCCGTTTCCTCCAGTACAACTCCGGTTCCGGCCAGTTCCGGTGCTATACCAGCGCCCAGAAGGAGGTCACCTTCTTCAAACTGGACGGGGAAGCCGGTGGCGGCGGTGGTACCGATCCTACGCCGGTCACTCCGACGGTGACCACCGGTGACGCATCCAACGTCACGCAGACGGAAGCTACCCTGGCTGCCACCTACACAGGTACGCCCACCTATGGCGGTGTGCAATGGGGCCTGTCTGCCAATGCCTTGACTGAGGACTGGCAGGCGTCCTACCTGAACAATGGCTCCTTCAACGTCACCATCGACGGACTGGGCGCAGGTCACACCTATTACTACCGGGCTTATATCGCCGTTCTGGAAGGTACTGAGTACAAATTCTATTACGGTAAGACCAAGAGTTTCACCACCCCGGCCAGCGAGATTATCATCGGCGGCGACCAGCCCGGCTGGTACGAAGCGCCGGTGATGACCATCCAGACCAGCGGCGGTTACAAGGTGAACAAGAACGACAAAACGCAGTATTACGCCATCCACATGTGCACCGGAGGTGAAAAGGGCCCCGGCGGCAAGACCGCCCGCAACTACACCGTCTGCTACAGTGGCAAGTATCATTGCCCGCTCTGGGTCGCGGCCCCGAGGCACAACATGTACGTAGGCGGCAGCGGCCGTACCGACGCCTATCGCCAGGATCCGGACATCCCTTCCAACATCCAGTATAATTCCAAGAGCACGGGCGGCGGCTGCAACAAGGGTCATATGCTGGGCTCGGCAGAACGAACCTCCTCCACGGCCACCAACCGGGACGTCTTCTACTACACGAACATCGCTCCGCAGCTCTCCTCCGGGTTCAACACCGGCGGAGGTGGCTGGAACATCCTGGAAGACTTTGTGGACACACAGGTATGTGCGGATACCCTGTATGAAGTGCTGGGCTGCTATTTTGACAAGTATACAGATGCCTACGGCTGGACCGTCTCCCCTTCCACCATCAGTTTCGGCGGCCGCAACGACGTGTCGATGCCCACGATGTACTACTATGTCCTGCTCCGCACGAAGAAAGGAAACACCGGCAAGGCGCTTTCCAACTGCACGGCTGACGAACTCCAGTGCGTCGCCTTCGTCCGCTCCCACACCAACAGTTTGAAGGGACAGAAAGTCACCTCCCGCGAACTGATGTCCGTCGCCGACCTGGAGAAGATTACCGGCGTCACCTACTTCCCCAACGTTCCCCATGCCCCGAAGACCAGCTTCAAGGCTTCCGACTGGGGGCTGTAACGGAGGCGGTTCGCCTATCCGGCTGACAACCAATCTGTTATGGAAAAGTCCCTGGTGAACAATCACCAGGGACTTTTCCATAACTCACTATCAGTAACAAGGTTAGGCGAACCTAGAAATTCCTGAACGTATTCCAGTTCTTGTTGGTTTCGGCCGTAGCTTCGAGGGCGGGAGGAAGGTTCGCGAAGAAGTCGAAGCCGGTCTTTTGCTCAATCTCATCGACACTGACGGCGAAGTTCTGCCAATTCTCGCCGCTGTGTGCCTCGTGGGTGAACCAGAAGCCGATGGCGGAGGCCGCCGTGACGGCACCGCCGGAGCGGCGGACCTTCAGCAGGACTTTGTAATAGTAGTTCGGGATGGGCACGACCTTGCCGTCATTGGAACTGTTCGTGAGCGTGCGGACCGTTTCACTGCCACCGGCAGTCTGGTACACGGGCCCCGTAACGACATACACGGAATCGGAGGAAGACACCAGGGTCCGGACCGCCGATTCCAGGTTCTCCCAGATCCCCTGGTTGAAGGTCGCATGCTGCGGCGTGCTGTTCGTCCAGTAGTAGGTCTGCTTCTGCAGGCTCACATCCGCATTGCGGTCCGCGTTCGGAATCTGATGACCACGGTCGTACGTGACACCGTCCAAAGAAGGATAGGCCTTGTACACGCTTGTCTGCTTGGAAGCGGGAATCTGCGGATTCACCGACCAGGGACCGCCCGTACCGGAATCGTGATAGGCATTGGAATAGACGTACGCTGTCCAGAGGGAAGCATACCGCGAAGGATCATAGAGAATGGAATAGTTCCGGACATCCTTCTCATTCAACGTCCCCCGCATCGTAACCAGATACTTCCCTCCCAGCGAGGAAGGAGACTCCGGTAATTCGAGCCAATCCTTGTTGAGCGTAACGGAGGCCGATGCAGACAAGGTCCGGAACGACTTCACACTGCCATAAACCTCCTTGTAGGCGCCGTCCACCAGCACCTCCATGAACGCGACGTAATAGTAGGTCTTGTCCTCGTCCAGGCCGCCGGCGGTCGCGCTGAAAGACCCGCGGCCGATGGTCAGCGCGGACTGCGCATATACAACCTGCCCGTTGCTCACGAGCGAAGCGAGACTGGAGGACGTCCCCACATAGAATCCCGCTGCCTGGAAAGACTGGACTCCGGAATACGAAGCGGACAGGGTTGCCCCTGTCGCGCTTACGTTATTCGCGGATCCTGTGGTCACTGTGGGCTCTTCACCCCCGGCGCCGCCGCCGGATGACCCTCATTCGTAGGTGACGACCAGTTCCGTAATACGGACCTGGTTGTCCGTAGCGGTGAAGGAAACGGAAGACGCGGAACCCGTCCAGGTACCCACAAAGCCATCGGCCTCAAAGGAATACCCTTCAGGAGCACCTGCGCCCCAGCAACCAGGACCTTGTTTAGCCGTACCCTTGGCCGTGCAGGTCATCTTGATGCTGGTAATCTTGTAATCACCGGAAGCGGAGACAACCAAAGTATTGCTCTTGTACACACGAAGTTCCGTCGGAACCGTCGTACCGTAATCCGAAGAATTGGTGTAAGAAATCACATCCTTGCTACCATCCTTGTTGGCAGCAAGATACGCTTGGTCAAACACGACGGTTCCTTCCGTTTCCACCGGTTTGGTAGTAACCGTGACATTGCAATACTTCTCGGCATCCGTGTACTTGCCTTCCACGCCGGCGATACGGGCATAAACTTTCACCGTTCCTTCAGCAACACCGGTGACGACACCGGACGCATTGACAGTGGCGATGGAAGGATCTTCGCTTTCGTAAGTGATCGTAGCCTCCGCCACATTGGAGGAAGCGTTCAGGGCAAAGGTCTCACCAACATAAACGTTGTGATTGGAAGGAAGCGAGATAGTCGTCGTGATCTCGGAAGGCTGATCCGGGAAGGTGGTGCCGTCACCGGTATAGACAACCTCGACAGCGGTGATGCGGACCTGGCCGTTATCCACAGTTCCGGAGTTCCCCACCGTGTAGGTAACACTGGTACCGGAGACCGTCTGGGTGTCGTCGCTGGCGACCTGATTTCCCTGCGTATCCAGAAGAATGCCCGTATTGGTAACGACATAAGTGAACTTGACCGACTTCAATTCACAGCCTTCAGCGACCGTGATGATGACATTGCCGTTCTGCTTCTGATACAACCGCCATTGTTTCGTATCGTTGGAACTGCTGGTATTCCAGAAGGATCCGCAATTGTCAGCACCGGTCGTGGACATCCGCACGGACTCATTCAACTGGAGGGTCTTGTACATAGTTGCATCAGATCCGGAGGAAACCGTGCAGCCGTGATCCTCTACATACTGGGACATCGTGATGGACAAGGTATTTCCATCCACGACGGAAGCACTGACCGTAATCTCATATTTCGCAGTCGCGGTCTTTTCGCCCTCCTTATAGGTGACAGTCACTTCCTTGGTGCCGGCCGTGGACATGTCGGGCTTGGAGACTTCCGTAGGCTGCACTTCCTTGGTGGAACCGTCGCTGTAGGTCGCGGTGACTTTGCCGTCGAAAACGAAGGTGTCGCCCACGTTGAAGGCAGTCTTCTGACCGGAAACGGCAATGGACTCGAGGGTGGCAGCCGGGGCAGCATCACCGGAATACTTCACCGTGATGGCCTTGATGCGGCGGTGACCGCTGGTGCCGCCGACGGTAAAGGTCACGGAGCCGGCTTCGCCCGTCCAGGTGGGTTCAGCGTAAGTCGGGACATCGGTGGTGATGGCATTGGATCCTTCACCACTGCTGAAGGTAAGCTCGATCGAGACAATGGTCTTTCCGCCAGCGGTGACAGTCAATGTGTTGCCGCCATAAGCACGGACGGCCGTTCCAGTCGTATAATACTTAGGAGCATTGGCGCCCGTTCCTTTATCGAAGGTCGCCTTCACGCCACTCTCGCTCACTTCCGTCACTTCAGCACCGTTCTCAAAGCCCTGCTCGGAGAAGTCAATCGTGACCGACGTAACATCGGCGGCATCGGCCTTGGCCTGGGTGATGTTGATCTCGAACTCCTCGGTACCGGCAGCCACCAGGGAAGGCTCGTCCGTGCGGACGAAGACGGTGTATTCCTTGGGATTCTCGGTATCCTCGTTCTTCGCGAAGGAAACGGTGATGACTCCTTCGCCCTCGCCGGACTCCTTGTCCAGGGTAGCGCCGTCGGAAGCCTCGGCAGTCCAGGCAACGTTACCGGAGACATTGATCTTCACGGACGTGGTGGTGGCGGAGACTTCGGTCTGCTCGGCCGCGGCATTGAAGAACGGAGCGTCCTGGGCAACGATGTCATCCTGGGCCCAGAGACCCAGCTGCTTCGTCGTATTGTAATAGGTAGGATAGCCCACCATGTCGTACACGCCCAGAGGGACGTCGAGAGTATTGGTTACCTGCGCATAGAGGTTCAGTTCAGACTCACCGTCCTTGATGGCGCCGTTGCGGTCGCTCGTAGTGATGGCGTCGGTCACTTCCACATCGGAAAGCTTCACGCGGACGCTGACATAGCGGTCGTAATCGGCCAGCAGGTCGGCCAGGGAAAGCTCGAGGGCAGCGGGGGCTTCTCCGGAAGCCTTGTCGAAACCGGTAAGCGAAGTAAGCTGGCGGACACCGTAGCGGATCCAGCCCTTGCCGGATACCAGGCCGCTCAGGACATCGCCGGCCTTGAGGCCGTGGCCGCTCATGTACAGGAGGATACCTGCGGTCTCATCCTGGATGAAGGCACTGTTGCCGCTCACGAAAGACACGGTGGCACCGGCCAGCTGTCCGGTGAACTCGCTCGGAGAAGACTGCTGCGTGCTGGTGATCGCCTCGTTGATGTCGGCCACCGTAATGGTCGGGACGACGGACGGAGCCTCATAAGAGAGGTTCAGCGTCTTGATGGAACCACCGCCGAAGGTGTAGGCCTGCGCCAGGGTGACGGTCTTCTCCACTTCGCCCTGGTCGGCGAGGACGACGAGTTTCAACTCGGAATCAACGTTGGCCGTGAAGGGCTTGACAGCCATGTAGAACTTGGCGGAAGCGCCGGGGGCGATGGCCTCGGCATCCTCCACGGAAAGGGTCACGGATGCGGACACGTAATTGTCGCCGCTGCTCTTGAAAGCAACCTTTTCACCGGAGAAATCGATGTAATAGGTTCCCACGACATCTTCCGGGGCCGTAAAGGAAACCGAGCTGACAGTCAGGGGCTTGTCCGTGTCATTGGTGAGGTTGACGGCCACCACGGAGGAGACGTGCTTCATCGAAACCACGGGCTTCTGGTCCACGGCGACATTCTTCGCCACGCCGACGACCGGCAGGTTCTTTCCGGCCAGGTGGGCCATGCTGTCATTCCCCTTCTGGGTCTGGTTCAGGCCACCGACGGTCATATAGCCGCTGTTGGTGTTGGCCGGCGTCTTCAGATGGGAATCATACGGATAGAAGAGATACCAGTCATAGGCTTCGGCCGTCAATTCGACTTCGCCCACGGCCAGGTTCTGGTCCGGATCCGTCACGTCGAACTTGGCGACGGCATACTCGGTCTGTCCGGCGGGTGCATAGAATACGCTCAGGGCGTCGCCTTCCACCCACTTGGTCGTCATTCCGCTGTTGACCGTACGGGTGGAAGCATCGGAAAGGACGATCTCGTAGGGAACGCCGTCAAGGCCTTTGACATCGGCTTCCTTGTTACAGCCGGCAAAGGAAAGGGTGGCAGCAGCCAGACCCGCAAAGAGAAGGGACTTTTTCATCACTTGGTTCTTTAAGGGTTCGACTTAGAAGTTGATGGGATCGTTGTCATCCTCCCAGTCATCGATGGGGCCCGTTGCGGACTGCATGAAACTGCCCTCGTAGCGTACGTCGACGATGCGCACGACAGGCGTCAGGTAGAGTTCTTTTTTCTCCATGGAATTATGTAGTTTTTGTGTTTTGGCGATATACGGGGCAAATTTACGGATTATCCGCCAAAAGACCAAGGAGAAAAAGACGGAAGTTTTCCCGGAAAAATGAACATCCTGTCACACGGGACGATAGGTTTTCAGCGCCCGTTCCAGAACCCGTGCAAACCTGTATTTCGCCCGGGATTTGCCAATGGCGGAAAGGTACGTCAGAAACGCCTCATCCTCAGGATTCTGCGAAAAATGGTCGGCGAGGAGCCGTTCCAGTTCCTCGTGAAAACCGGTCCCGTGGTCGGGATGGTGGAGATGCGTGAGCTCGTGCAGGAGGATGTAGTCCTGCAAGGGAACGGGGACCCGCATCAGATTCAGATTCAGGTTGATGTTTCCTTTCGAAGAGCAGGAGCCCCAGTTGGAGGTATTGTGCTTGATGGCCACCCGGTTGTACCGGAACCCGTACCGGTCGGCGAGCATCCGGAGCCGGCCGGGCAGTTCCGCTTTCGCCCGGGTCCGCAGGCTTTCGATGTCCTCCCCTTCGGGCAGGGAAGCGTCCCTTGCCGATACCTTCTGCAACATGGCCAGGACCCATTCCCGCTGTGATTCCAGGAAGGCGATGCCCCGGACGTAAGAGACCCAGTACGGAACCGTTACGATCACGCCTTTCAAAGGGTGCACCCGGATGGACAGACGCCTTGCCCGCGTGCTTTTCCGCAGCAGTACGTCTCCCAGTTCCGGGTCGGTATGGACCTTTCCGTTCACGGGGAACAAAGGTACAAAAAGTTTTGTTTTATCGGATTTTATACCTAAATTTGCAGGCTTTTTTGCGGGAAGGTCCCGCGAAGATTAACCAATTTAACAAAACTCATTGCATCATGGCCGAATATTTACAGCCTGAGAAAAAGCAAGAGATTTTCGCGAAGTACGGGAAGTCCAATAAGGACACCGGCTCTCCTGAGAGTCAGGTTGCTTTATTTTCCTACCGTATCGCTCACCTTACCGAGCACGTGAAGAAGAACAAGAAGGAC
>JAFSJK010000073.1 GCA_017439305.1 Bacteroidales bacterium
ACCCTGGCTTATTTCAACCGGGCCATCCTCCATTCCGAGCAGAACCATCTGAACGAGGCGATGGCCGACCTCAATGCCGTCCTCAAGCACGAACCCGGAAACGCCCTGACCCTGTACAACCGCAGCCTTATCTCGGCCCAGGTGGGCGATTTCGCATCGGCCCTGTCCGACATGGACCGCGTCATCAACATCAATCCCAACAACGTGCTGGCCTATTTCAACCGGGCCGGTTTCTTCCTGGAGATGGGACGTTGGGAGGATGCCCTCGCTGATTATAACAAGGCCATCGAACTGTATCCGGACTTTGCCAAGGCCTATATGAACCGCGCCTATGCCGAACTGCAGCTGGGGATGAACCGGGCATCGAGGGAAGACTACAAGACCGGCCGCCGGAAGGTCGCCGAGTACCGGGCCAAGAACGCCGCCGGCGCCGCCGAGTTTGCCGATACCACCAAGAAATACAGCAGCCTGCTGGCCCTGGATGCCGATTTCGCCAAGCACGACTTTGACGACGAAATGCTCCAGCACCGCGATGTGGACATCAACCTGAAGCCGCTCTACAAGTTCGTCCTGGCTTCCGGCCGTGACGATACCAACTATGCCCTGGAGCACCGGTACGAGAACCCTCTTCTGGAGCGTTTCTACGGTATGCTTCCGCTTCCTGTCGTGATTACGGCCGATGGCTCTTCCGTTCCGGCTCCTTCCCGGGAAACCCTGGACCAGGTCCTGTACGGCGGGATACAGGAAGGACCTTCCCGCGAGTTCCTGCTGGCGCTTTCCGAAATCGACCAGAAGCAGTACAACGCCGCCCAGACCCATTACGACCGCGCCATCGAGGGGGAAGGGGACCGGTATGAGATTTATTACAAGGCTTTCTATCTGATGAACCGGGCGGTCCTCCGGGCGGAAATGATCGACTTCATCGCCTCCATCGAGTCCAACGTGCAGACCCTCACTATGGATGACAAGGGAAATACCCGTGCCCGTGTGCGTGAGCAGGTGACCAGCCACTATGACTATTCCGAGGCGTTGTCCGATATGGAACAGGCTGCCTCCGTCCTCCCGAACATGCCTTACATCCAGTTCAACCTGGGCAATCTGTACTGCCTGTCCCAGCAGCTGGTGAACGCCATCGAGTGTTATGGGAAAGCCATCGCGCAGTATCCCTATATGGGTGATGCCTACTTCAACAGGGGACTGGTGCTCATCTATCTGAAAGACAAGGAGAAAGGTTGCATCGACCTGTCCCGTGCCGGTGAACTGGGTATCGGGGACGCCTACAGCGTGATTTCCCGGTATTGCGAGGAGGAACGGAACTGATGCGTTTCCTGAGCTTTTCCAGTGGCAGCTGCGGCAACTGCTATCTCCTGTTACGGGATGAACCCGGAACGACCCCTTCGGGCATCCTGATCGACGCTGGCGTGAGCATCCGCCGGATGAAAAGGATCCTGGAGAGCCTTTCCCTGGACTTCGACTGTTTTCAGGCGGTCCTGGTCACGCACGACCACGGCGACCATATCCGCAATCTCGGCTCCATCTGCAAGCGCTTGTCCAAGCCGGTGTATACCACGCCGGTCCTGCAGGATGCACTTACGCGCAATCCCTTTACCCGGCTGGAAATCGGAGGATGCCGGCGGGATCTGGTGACGGACGCTTGGAACCGGGTGGCGGACGGTATTGAGGTTCAATACTTTGAGGTTCCGCATGATGCTACCCAGACCGTCGGCTACGCTATCCGTTGCGACGGCCACTTGTTCGTGTTGATGACGGATCTGGGGCATGTGACCGAAGAGGCCATGTATTGGGCCTCCCAGGCCGATACGGTCGTGGTGGAGTCGAATTTCGACGTGGACATGCTCCTGGGCGGCTCCTACCCGCATTACCTCAAGATGCGCATCTGCCAGGGCTCCGGCCACCTTTCCAATGATGCCTGCGGCGACGCCATCCGCCGTTTCATGCATCCTGGGCTGCGGAACCTCTTCTTGTGTCATTTGAGCGGCAACAACAATACCCCGCGCCTCGCCTACGATCACGCTCGCGAAGTCTTGGACGACCTGGGTATCGAGCCCGGAAGCATCCATTTGCGGGTTCTGGAGAGGGGAGTGCCTTCGCCGCTGCTGACGTTATAGCCAACTATTTCTATTTCAACCACTTTCCCCTTGCCAATCTGATGAGGAAAATGGCCCCTCGGAAGGTAAGTTCGACGGCCATCGCAATCCAGAAGCCCACGAGGCCATAGGCCTTGACGAGGAAGATGGCAGGAATGATGCGGACTAGCCACATGGATGTGAAGTTCATCACGCTCGGCCACTTGGTGTCGCCGGCACCCACACAGGCACCGTAGATGACGATGGAGGCGGCATAGCCGAGTTCGGCGAAGGCTTCGATCCGCAGGACGCGTGCACCTAGGCTGATGACTTCCGCATCCGGCGTGAGCATCCCCATGAGCTGAGCGGCGAAAGCGTACATCAGGATGGCGAGAAATCCCATGATGACCATGGCCGTAGAAGTCGTGATCCAGGCGAAGCGCGTTGCGAGTTTCTTCCGGCCTGCGCCGACGGACTGGCCCACCAGGGCCGTGGCCGCGTCGGCGATGCCGTAGCCGGGCATGTAGCAGAAGCTTTCGGCCGTGATGGCGAAGGAATTGGCTGCGATGGCGATGGTGCCGAGCGGTGCCACGATGACCGTGGCGGCGATGTATCCGCCCCGGATGAGGATGTTCTGAAGGGCCATCGGTCCGCCGATGCCGAGGGCTTTCCCCAGTACCTGGGATGTGGGCTTGAACGGTCCTTTGTCCTGGAGGAGATTGAGTTCCGGGGAGCGGACCGTGAGGAAGTAGAGCATGGCGGCCGCCGTGATGATTTCGGCAAGGCCGGTTCCCATCGCCGCTCCGACCACTCCCAGGTCCATCACGTAGATGAACAGGTAGTTGAAACAGACATCCAGGACGCACATCCCGATGTTCAGGTAACTGGGCACTTTCATGTTTCCGCTGACCTGGAGCATTGAGGCGCACATCCAGTCGATTTGCATAAAAGGCATGCAGGCGGCCACGATGAAGAAATACTTCGTCGCATCGGAGGCAATCTCATCCGTGCCGCCCAGCCAGTAGGGAAGGGGGCCCGCGATGGCCATGCCGATCAGGGCGATAGTACCGCTGAACAGGAGGGCGCTGACGAGCCCCTGCCGGAGCACTTCCCGGGCTGTCTTGAAATCATTGGCCCCGATCAGATGCGCCACCTGAACGGAGAAACCGCTGCCACAGGCCCCGCAGAAGCCCCCCAGCAGCCACATGCAGGTGGATACGAGGCCGATGGACGCGCCCGCTGCTGCACCGAGGTGGCCCACCATCGACGTGTCGATGTACTGCATCAGGACAGACGAAAGCTGGGCGATGATGGCCGGATAGCTGAGCATGAGGCACAACTTCAGCTGCTGGCCGCCTGTCAGCGTCCCGCCGTTCCGGATCTGTCCTAACAAGAAGTCTTTCGTGCCAGCCATCGTGTCAGCATTCGTAAGGTGGCACTTCGCCCCGGTCGATGAGGCCCCGGAGCACTTCCATCCAGCCTGTATCAGCCGTTCCGAAAGCCGTCCGTACGTCATCCAGGGTATAAGGCGCCCGGATGGATGCTTTCAGCCGGGAGGCAAGGCCGCGATGATTCCGTGCTTTCTCGCGGCAGATGTCGCAGTGGCCGCAATCCTCGCTTTCCTCCTGCCCGAAATAGCGCAGCAGGAAGCGGGAACGGCATTCATCCTGTTCGGCAACAAAGGAAAGCATCGTTTCCAACCGCTCATGGAAAGCGTTCCGGAGCATCTCGTACCGCTTGGGAGACAGGTTTACGTTCCCTTCGTGCAGGCGGTCGTGGAGGATGTAGATGATGTCGGCCCGGTCGGCGGGGATGTACTTGATGACGTGGTTGATGGACAGTCCGTACAGGAGCTGGCGAAGCTGGGCTTCCGTCACGCCGCATTTCTGCGCGACAGATTCCTCGTCGATGGAGACAGGATAGGAAAACAGGCCGGTATAGCTGCGCATCAGGGTTTCCAGCAGCGGAACCATCCTTTCATCAGGCAGTTCGATTCCGTAGAGCTCCGTCCGGTCGACGGTAATCTGTACCCGCGTCTGGATTTCCAGGTCCTCGCTGAAAGTCCAGTGCCCTTCCCGCTCGATATACTTGACGGCGTAGAAGACGGCTGCCTGCTGCAGGCGGTAGTGGCGGCAGAAGGCGGCCAGATCGAACTTGAGCTGGCGCCCTTTCCCGGTGTCATAGGGTATCTCGTGGAAGATATGGACCTTGTGGTAGATGTCCTCGATGTATTCCAGGGAAGGGAAGGAAGCCTTCTCGATCTGGTTCAGACGGCGCCGGTCTCCGTCGTTCCAGAGGAGGACGGCATAGGAGGGTTTTCCGTCGCGACCGGCCCGTCCGGCTTCCTGGAAATAGGCTTCCGGAGAGTCCGGCAGGTCGAAATGCACGACAAAGCGGACATCGGCCTTGTCGATGCCCATCCCGAAGGCGTTGGTACACACCATCACCCGGATCCGTCCCGCCTTCCAGTCCTCCTGCCGGAGGGCCCTTGCCGGGGTAGAGAGCCCCGCATGATAGTAAGAGGCGGAAATGCCGGCGGTGCGGAGCATCTGGGCCGTCTCCTCGGCCTTCTTCCGGTTGCGGACGTAAACGATGCCGGTGCCGGGAACGCCGTTGCAGACGGACAGAAGCTGGCCGGCCTTGTCTTCGCAGTTCCGCACGATATACGACAGGTTCGGCCGCTCGAACCCTGATTTCAGGATGTTTTTCTCCTTGAATTCCAACCGTTCCATGATGTCCTCCGCAACGGCCGGGGTGGCGGTGGCGGTGAGGGCGATGACCGGGGCGTCCACCGTTTTCCGGAGCAGTCCGACCTGCAGGTATTCCGGCCGGAAGTCGTAGCCCCACTGCGAGATGCAGTGCGCCTCGTCCACGACGATGTAGGAGATGTTCAGGACGGGGAGATAACTCTGGAACAGGCGCGTCTGGAGCCGTTCGGGGGAGAGGTACAGGAACTTGTAGTCGCCATAGGCGGCGTTGTTCAGGGCCAGGTCCACCTCGTGCCGGTTCATCCCGGTGTGGACCGCGATGGCCCGGATTCCCCGGGCGGCCAGGTTCTGGACCTGGTCCTTCATCAGGGCGATGAGGGGCGTGACGACGAGGGCGATTCCGTCCTTCATCAAGGCGGGCACCTGGAAGCATACGGATTTCCCGCCTCCAGTGGGCAGGATGGCCAGGACGTCCCGTCCTGCGAGCGCTTCGTCGATGATGCGCTCCTGCATGGGCCGGAAACCGTCGTATCCCCAATATGTCTTCAAGACCTCCTTCGGCGTCATGGTACGAAGGTACGTATTTTTTGACAAAAAGATAGGTGGCTTCATTGGAAAAGTTCCAAATTATTAATAATTTTGCAGAATTGAAGAAATAAACTTTAAACCCGTATAATTATGGCAAACATCAATCTGGCCAAGTATGGCATCAAGGGCGTGAAGGAAATCCTCTACAACCCCACGTGTGAGGTCCTTTACAATGAGGAAACCAAACCCGGACTCGAAGGTTTTGACAAGGGTCAGGTGACCGAACTCGGCGCCATCAACGTGATGACCGGCAT
>JAFSJK010000074.1 GCA_017439305.1 Bacteroidales bacterium
CTTGCTACCTTCGTTCATAGCAAGAATTCTGTTCTCCAGGGCTTCCTGGATGTACGGTCCTTTTTTAAGTGAACGACTCATAATCTGTTAGTTTATTCCGTTATTTCTTACGTCTTTCGATGATGAACTTGTTGGAAGTGGCCTTCGGGTTACGGGTCTTGTAGCCCTTGGCGGGCAGACCCTTGCGGGAACGCGGGTGACCACCGGAGGCGCGGCCTTCACCACCACCCATCGGGTGGTCGTGCGGGTTCATCACGACACCTCTGTTGTGCGGACGGCGACCGAGCCAGCGGTTGCGGCCGGCCTTGCCGAAGGATTCCAGATTATGGTCGGGGTTGGAAACGGTACCGACGGTAGCGCGGCAGGTGACGGGAACCATGCGGGTTTCGCCCGAAGGGAGGCGGAGGATCGCATAGTTGCCTTCACGGGCGGCGAGCTGCGCGAAGGTGCCGGCGGAGCGGGCCATCGTGGCGCCCTGTCCGGGACGCAGCTCGATGGCGTGCACCAGGGTACCCACCGGAATGGCGGAAAGCGGGAGGCAGTTGCCCAGTTCGGGAGCGGCCTTTTCGCCGGACTCGAGAACCTGGCCCACCTTCAGGCCGTTCGGGGCGAGGATATAGCTCTTCAGGCCGTCCTCATACTGGATGAGGGCGATGCGGGCGGAGCGGTTCGGATCGTACTCGATGGTGAGCACGGTGGCCTTGAATTCGTCGCGGACGCGCTTGAAGTCGATGATACGGTACATCCTCTTGTGACCGCCGCCACGGTAGCGGACAGTCATCTGGCCGGTGTTGTTGCGGCCGCCGGAGGACTTGAGGGGCTCGAGGAGCTTCTTGTACGGCTTCTTGGCGGTGATCTCTTCAAAAGAGCTGATGGCCTTGTTGCGCTGGCCGGGAGTTACCGGCTTGTATTTCTTGATTGCCATAGTGTGCGTCCTCCTCGTTAGATGTTAGCGTAGAAATCGATCTTGTCCTCACCTGCAAGCGTGACATAAGCCTTCTTGAAGTGATTCATGCGGCCCTTCAGCAGGCCGGCCTTGGTGTAGCGCTGCTTGCGCTTGCCGTGGTAGTTCAACGTGTTGACGTCGGCGACGGTGACGTTGTACATCTGCTCGACGGCGGCCTTGATCTGAAGCTTGTTCGCCTTGCGGTCAACGATGAAACCGTAACGGTTCAGCTTTTCGCCCTGAGCCGTCATCTTTTCGGTTACGATTGGCTTAATTAAGATACCCATTTCGTTTTCTCCTTTACTTTACTCTTGCTGCGAGGATATCCTGAACGCCGTCGACGAGCACGAGGGAGTGAGCGTCCATGATAGCGTAGGTGTTGATCTCGTCAACGGTGATGACTTTCACGCCCGGCAGGTTGCGGGAGGAAAGGAAAATATTGTTGGAGTTCTCCGGAAGGACGAAGAGGACCTTGCGGTCACCGGCCTTGATGTTGGAGAGGATGGTGAGGAGCTCCTTGGTCTTGGGGGCCTCCATGGTGAACGGCTCGACCATGACGATCTTGCCTTCGGCAGCCTTGTAGGAGAGAGCGGAGCAACGGGCGAGGCTCTTCACCTTCTTATTGAGCTTGCTGTCATAGGTGCGCGGCTTGGGACCGAACACGCGACCGCCGCCGACGAAGATGTTGGCCTTCAGGGAACCGTGGCGGGCACCGCCGCCGCCCTTCTGGCGACCGAGCTTCTTGGTGGAGTAGGCAACTTCGCTGCGGTCCTTCGTCTTGGAAGTACCCTGGCGTTGGTTGCGCATATACTGGAGCACGTCGAGGTAGATGACGTGGTCGTTCGGCTCGATGCCGAAGACGTTCTCGTCAAGGACGACTTTCTTTCCGGATTCGGTTCCGTCGATCTTGTAAACTGACAATTCCATAATTATGCCTCCAGAATTAAATAAGAACCCTTGGCTCCGGGAACGGAACCCTTGACGACGACGAGATTGTTCTCAGGGATGACTTTCAGGACCTCGAGGTTGAACACTTTCACACGCTCGTTGCCCATGTGACCCGCCATGCGCATTCCCGGGAAAACGCGGGAAGGCCAGGAGGATGCACCCATGGAACCAGGGTGACGGAGACGGTTGTGCTGGCCGTGGGTCTGGCCACCGACACCGGCGAATCCGTGGCGCTTGACGACGCCCTGGAAACCCTTACCCTTGGAGGTACCGACAACGTCCACGAACTTGATGTCCTCGGTGAAGACATCGGCGACCGTGAGGACGTCACCGAGCTTGAGATCACCGGCGAAGTCGGCCTCGAACTCGACGACCTTCTTCTTGGGGGTGGTCCCTGCCTTTTCGAAATGGCCCTTCAGAGCCTTGCTGGTCTGCTTCTCTTTCTTTTCGTCATAGGCAAGCTGGACAGCGGCGTAACCATCGGTTTCCACCGTGCGAACCTGCGTGACAACACAAGGACCAGCCTCAACGACGGTGCATGGAACATTCTTTCCATCAGCACCGAAGACGGAAATCATTCCGACTTTTTTTCCAATTAAACCAGGCATTGGTGTTTGTTAATTAATTGTTTATTAATGCATTAGCGCCGATTATCCGACGCCCCGCCTTTTTTGCGGACCGCAAAGGTACGAAGAAAACCGCTGATTTCCAAACGGATTCAGCGGTTTTCAACAACTTTTTCAACACTTTCGCGGCGGGACGGAGGCCGGTCAGAGCCGGTCCACGTCGGCCCAGCCGAACTTGGCGGGGTACAGCCAGGCGCGCTCCGTGCGCTCCATCACGCCATAGTCCAGCGAAATCTTCGGGCATTCGGCGTAGGCGCGCTCCACGAAGGCGGGATCGCCGATGCGGGTTTCCCAGCCCTTGAACAGTTCCGTGACGTCGGGGATGTAGCGTTCCATCTCCTCCCGGATGACGGAAGCCTTCCACAGGAAGATACCGGAGTTCCAGAAGAACTCGCCGGTCCGGAAGAACACTTCAGCCAGTTCCTGCGGCGGTTTCTCGGTGAAGGTCTTCACCTGCAGGGGCTGTTCCAGCTGCCAGGCATTCTTCCCTTCCTTGACCTGGATGTAGCCGAAATTCACGTCCGGATTCTTCGGGACGATGCCGAGGGTCATCAGCACGTCGTGCTGCTCCACATATTCGAACATCTTTTCGACCGTCTGGGCGAACAGACCCTCGTCCCGGATCACCAGGTCGCAGGGGGAGACGACCAGGACGGCGTCAGGGTCGCGCGCGAGAATGGAATAGGTAGCCAGGGCCATGCAGGGAGCGGTCTTGCGCCCCAGCGGCTCCCGCAGGAGATTCTCCTCCGGCAGTTCGGGGAGAAGGATGCGCGCCGTTCCGGCATATTTTTCCAGGGTAACCACCAGGATGTTCTCCCGGGGAAGGAACCCGGCGAAGCGGTCATATGTCATCCGGAGATAGGCGGCGGGCGAAGAGCCCCCGGCCATGATGACGCAATAGCGGTGTGTATCCATAAAAACTATGTGGTTACGTGTACATGGGGATCCAGGCCTGCGGGAAATATTTCACGCTGGTACGCGGCCCGTCGAAGGTGACGGAGACCACGTCGAAGAACACTTCCCGGTCGGAGCCGGATCCGTTCAAATATTTCAAGGCGGCCGCACTGATCCGCTGCTGCTTCCGGACATCCACTTTCTCCTCGGGAGCCGCGTCGGCAGAGAGCCGCGTCTTTACCTCTACAAAATGCACACCATCCGGAGCCTCCGAAATGATGTCCACCTCCAAATGGCTTCCGCGCCAGTTCCGTTCCAGGATCCGGTGGCCGCGAGACTGCAGGAAATCGCAGGCCATCTCCTCCCCCAGCACGCCCAGTGCGCGTTTTCCCTTCGTCTCCATCGCCCTATCCGAATTTGATGACCGTGACACCCGATCCGCCGAACTGGATATGCTCGTCGGCGGCCGATACGACGCCCGGAACAGTGCGGGCGTATTTCTGGATTTCCTCCCGGAGGGCGCCCGTCCCCTTGCCGTGCAGGATACGTACTGAATTGACATCCAGCATGATGGCATCGTCGATATAGCGCATTACGTTCTCGATCGCTTCGCCTACCCGCTGTCCCCGGACGTCCAGTTCCAGCTGGAAACGGGCCTTCCGCTCCGCGATGCCGGCGTCGTAGACCTGCCGCGGCTTGGGCGTTTCCCGGACCGCCGCGCGGTATTCATTGGAGGTCACGCGTTCCACCCGGTCCAGCGGAAGCTTCGTGGACAGGTTCCCCACGATCACGGTCACGGCCTTGGTGGACACCTTGGACACTTCGCCCACCATGCCGCTGTCCTTGATCCGGACCTTCTCGCCCACCTTGAGCGGCGCGCTGCGGAAGGCGGCCATCTTTTCGGCCTCGTCCTCCCCGGCGGCCATCCGTTCCCGGTCTTCGGGCGAGGCGCGGCGGGCCTTGCGGGCCTTGTCGCGTTCCTTCCGGTCCTGGAGCGACTTGAGTTTGCGATCCAGGTATTCCTCCCGGTTCCGCTTG
This sequence comes from Bacteroidales bacterium, assembly GCA_017439305.1. Lineage (GTDB taxonomy): Bacteria > Bacteroidota > Bacteroidia > Bacteroidales > UBA932 > Cryptobacteroides. The sequence continues at coordinate 4,453 of JAFSJK010000074.1, forward strand.
TCATCCATCTTCTTCTCGGCCAGCGCTCCCAGGAAGCCCTGCAACTGCTCCCGGGCATCCTTCGTAGCTTCCTTTTCGGCCTGCGTCTCCTTGATGGTGCGGATGGTATTCTCCACCTCGCGGTTGGCCCGGCGGACAATTTCCTCCGCCTCTTTCCGGGCCTCTTCCAGGATGTTCTTCCGGAGCTGCTTGATGTCCTGGAGTTCCTTCTGGTAGCGGTCCGTCACTGCTTCCAGCGTCTTGTCGGTCGCCCGGATCTTGGTGAGTTTCTCGTCCAGGGCGCGCCGGTTCCGGGCAATCCGCCGCAGATTCCGCTCGATGCCCACGAATTCCTCGCCGGCCCGGTCCTCGGCATCCTTGACGATCGGCTCCGGCAGGCCCATCTTGCGGGCCAGCTCGAAGGCGAAGGAATTGCCGGGCAGTCCGATCTCCAGCTGGAACAAAGGGGCGATGTTCTTGGCATCGAACTGCATCGCGCCGTTGATGACGCCCGTTTCGGCGCCGGACGCGTACAGTTTCAGATTCGTATAGTGGGTAGTGATGACACCGTAGGTCCCCCTTCTGTCCAGTTCGGCCAGGATGGCTTCCGCGATGGAGCCGCCCGCGGCCGGTTCCGTTCCGGATCCGAACTCGTCGATCAGCACGAGAGTGCGGCCGTCGGCGACGGAAAGCATCGTCTTCATGTCGGACAGGAACGAGCTGTAGGTGGAAAGGTCGTTGTCGATGGACTGGTCGTCGCCGATAGACACCAGGATGCGGTCGAAAACCGGCAGTTCCGACGTCTCGGATGTCGGGATGAGCATGCCCCACTGGAACATGTACTGGAGCAGGCCCACGGTCTTGAGACACACGGACTTGCCGCCGGCGTTAGGGCCGGAGATCAGCAGGATGTGCTTCGTGGGGGTAAGGGTGACGGTGAGCGGGACGATGGGCCGCCGCTCTTTCCGGAGCGCGCGTTCCAGGAGCGGATGGCGCGCCTTCCGGAGCGACAGTTCGCCGCTTTCCGAAAGAACCGGCATGCCGGCGATATAGTCCAGCGCCACGTTCGCCTTCGCCATCAGGAAATCGATCTCGCCGAGGAAGACCGCGGCGTCCATCAGGTCGGGCACATAAGGGCGCAGGAACTCGGAGAACTCATGCAGGATCCGGGCGATTTCCCGGGTCTCGGCAAAGCGGAGTTCGGAGATTTCATTGGTCAGGGCGACGATTTCGGCCGGCTCGATGAAAGTGGTCTTGCCGGTGGCGGATTCGTCGTAGACGAAGCCCTGGAACTGGCGCTTCTTCGCCGAAGCGACCGGAATGAGCATCTTCCCGTCCCGGATGGAAACGCTGGCATCGGCCTCCACGAGCCCGTCCTGCTGCGCCTTCCGGAGGATGGCGTTCATCCGCTTGGAGACATTGATCTCCCGTTCGCGGATGGAGGTCCGGATCTCATAGAGCTTGTCCGAAGCCGTGTCCTTGATTTCGCCGTATTTGTCCAGGATGCCGTCGATGCGGCGCTGTACGTCGGGGAATCCCGTCACGCCGGCGGCCATCCGCTTGAGGCCGGGATAGATACCGTCCTTGATGCCGCGGAAGAAGCCCGTCACTTTCCGGAGGGTATCCAGCATCGTCCGGAGCCGCCCCAGGGACAGTTGGTCGATGGAAGCGTTCTTGCCGATGGGTTCCAGGAAATGCAGGCAGTCGATGTAGCCGCTGGAAGGGAAACTTTCCTCGAACATGAGGATGAGCCGCATCTCGTCGGTGAGCTGGAGCCGTTTCCGGATTTCCGCCGGATCGGTGGAGAAGACCTCGCCTTCCACCCGCGCCGCGGCATAGTCCGTCGAGCAGCGGTCGGCGATGGCCGCCCGCACCCGGTCGAATCCCAGTTTCTGTTCCAGTCTGCCCAGGGTTTCTTCCATCCTTTACGCCTCCTCCTTTCCTTCCTTCGGGGTGTCCGCCGCATCCTTCGGCGTATCCATCGCACTGCCCAGCAGCTGCCGGAGATCCTGCATCGACGAAACTTCCAGCGCTTCTCCGCTGCGGACGAACCGGACGGCGCCGCTCTCCTCCGAAACCACGATGATGTCGGCATCGGTATCCTCGGACAGGCCGATGGCTGCGCGGTGCCGCATCCCGAAGTTGGCGGGAATGTCCGTGCGGTTGGTCATCGGGAGCTGGCAGCGGGCCGCAGCGATATGGTTGCCTATGATAATCATCGCCCCGTCGTGCAGGGGGGAATTCTTGAAGAAGATGTTCATGATGAGCCGGCGGTTGATCTCCGCATCGAAGCGGTCGCCCGTCTCGATGAACTCCTCCATCGAACTCTTGTGCTGGATGACGATCAGGGCGCCGGTCTTTTCGGCCGACATCGCCCGCACCGCCTCGGCCAGTTCTTCCACGCTGTGGCTGCCAAGCCGTTCCTCCTTGATGCCCAGGATCTTGTTGAACAGGTCACCCGTGCGGCGGGAGATGCCCGTCTGCATCGCAAAGCGGTTCAGGAAGTGACGGATTTCCGGCTGGAAAATGATGATGATGGCGAGCACACCCACGTCCAGGAGGGCGTTCAGGAGGACCGTCATCATCCGCATGTTGAGGGCGGAAGCGATGGCCTGCGCCGCCACGAGCAGCGTGAGGACCAGCACGATATTCACCACGGAGGACTCGCCCCGGATGCTCCTCAGCAGGAAAAAGATGAGCAGGGCGACCATCCCGATGTCCAGGATGTCCGCCAGGCCGAACTGCAGGAAACCGAATATGCCAAGCACTTTCGCCATGACGGAGCAAAGTTACGAAAAGTCCGGACAATTGCGAAAAATAGTTACCTTTGTGCCATGTTCAGAGTCTTGAAATTCGGCGGGTCTTCGGTGGCGGATGCCACGGCCATGTCCCGCGTGCTGGATATCGTGGGCGGAGAGCTCACAAAGGGTCGTGTCGTGCTCGTGAGTTCGGCCATCAGCGGGTGTACGGACGGGTTGCTTGCCTGCGCGGCCGGGAACCTGTCGGGGCTGGATGCCCTGCGTGAACGGCACCTCGCCATCGTGCGGCGCCTGTTCACGGGCGGGGAGCGGGATTCAGCCGCAAAGGAGGTCCTGCGGCTGTTTGCCGCGATGGAGGCCGCACCGGCCGATGAGAAAGTCACGTTCGGTGAACTGCTCTCCACCCGGATCCTCGCCCGGAAGCTCGGATGCGACGGCGTGGCGGTCCATTGGGCCGATTCCCGGAATCTCGTCGTAAAGGACGATCTTCCGGAAACGTATCGGAGGATCCGGACGGCGCTGGACGCGACGGATGCCTCGGTCATCGTGGCGCCGGGCTTCATCTGCTCCGACTCCACCGGCAAGGTCTGCACCCTCGGCCGCGGCGGCTCGGATTACAGTGCCGCCCTCTATGCAGCCGCGCTGAAAGCGGAATCCCTCCAGATCTGGACCGACGTGCCGGGCATCATGACGGCAAATCCCAAGCAGGTCCCCGCCGCACGGACCATTCCGGGGATGTCCTACCGGGCCGCCCTGGAGATGGCTGAACACGGCGCCAAGGTCCTCTATGCTCCCACCGTCGCTCCGGCGATGGAAGCGGGCATCGACATCGAAATCCGCAACACCTTCGCCCCCGACGGAAAACGGACGGTCATTTCGGCAACGCCGGACACCCGCGCCTGGGTGGGCGTCACGTCTTCGGACGACACCATCTGCCTGGTGGGCACGCCGGAGGCTGACCTGACCGCCGCGCAATCCCAAGTGCGCGAGACGCTCCGCACCGCGGGAATCGCCCCGCTGGAAGTCAGGATTGCCGAACGGAACCTGCTCGTCCGGGTCCGCGAGGCCGTTGAAATCCCGGCTCTCCAGGCCTTGCACCGGACCTTTTTCGGGGTCCGTCCGCTCCGGGAAATCAACCTCTTCATCGCCGGATACGGGGCCGTCGGAAAAGCCCTGGCCGACATGGTCGGCCGGACCGCCGGCACCGTGGCGGAACGGACCGGGAAAACCCTCCGCGTAGCGGGCATCGCCGACAGCCGGCGCTACCGGATCGACCTGGGCGGGATGAAGGATGGGCTGGAACGGAACAGCGTCGCCGGGGACTTTGTGGACGCGGTCCTGGACATCGCCCCCAAGGGATCCGTCTTCGTGGACTGCACCGACAGCGAAACGCTCTACAAGCGTTACCCGGACCTCTTCCGGGGCGGCCTGAACATCGTTTCCTCCAACCGGCGCTCCTTTGCCATCCCCTACGTGGATTACGCGGCCATGCAGGCTGCCGCCCGGGAAAACGGACGTTTCTTCCGGTACGAGACCACCGTCGGTGCAGCCCTGCCGATGCTCGAATCCCTCGCCATCGGTGCAAACAGCTGTGACGAAATCCTTTCCATCGAAGCGGTCGTCTCCTGTACCCTGAACCAGATTCTCAGCGCCTACGGAGAAGGGCCCACCTTCGCTTCGCTCGTGCGCGCAGCCCAGGAGGCCGGACTCACGGAACCCGACCCGCGCCTGGACCTCGGCGGACGGGATGCTTTACGGAAGCTCCTTATCCTCGCCCGGGAAGCCGGCGTGCAGCTCGAGGAGGAAGACGTCGTCATCGAACCGCTCATCCCTGCCTCCCTGTTCGACGTTTCCCTGGATGAGTTCTATCAGGGACTTGAACGGCTGGAACCGGTCTTCGCCGAGGCGCACCGGAATGCGCTTGCCGCCGGCTGCCGCCGCCGTTTCGTCGCCTTCCTGGAAAAGGCCCCCGGCGGGGCTCCGGAGGGTCGTCCGGCCCTTGGGTACCGGGCCGGCATCCGCGTCCAGCAGGTGCCTGAGGACCATCCGGCCTACCACCTCCGCGGCACGGAAAACGCCATCCTGATCCGGAGCGCCTTCCATCCCACCCCCATCGTCATCCAGGGTCCCGGCGAGGGCGCCCGGCAGGCCGCTGCCAGTTTGCTGAACGATATCTTGCGATAGATACCGTTTTTGCCAACTTATTTCGTATATTTGCTACGGTTAATTGTAAAACGAATATGAAAGTAGCAGTCGTAGGAGCCACCGGCCTGGTTGGCTCCAAAATGTTGAGGGTCCTGGAAGAGCGTCATTTCCCCGTGACCGAGCTCCTTCCCGTCGCCTCCTCCCGTTCCTGGGGAAAGAAAGTAGTGTTCCAAGGCCGTGAATGGACGGTCATCAGCGCCGACGAGGCCATTTCCCGGAAACCCGCCGTCGCCATCTTCAGCGCCGGAGGCGCCGCTTCGGGCGAACTGGCCCCGAAGTTCGCGGCCGTCGGCTGCCGTGTGGTGGACAACTCGTCCTACTGGCGCATGGACCCGACCAAGAAGCTGGTCGTCCCCGAAATCAACGGTGACGTCCTGGGTCCCGATGACTACATCATCGCCAATCCGAACTGTTCCACCATCCAGATGGTGATGGCCCTGGCCCCGCTCCACAAGGCCTATGGCATCAAGCGCATCGTCGTTTCCACCTACCAGAGCGTGAGCGGAAGCGGCCAGAAGGGCGTGAACCAGCTCAAGACCGAACGTGCCGGCGGCACCGGCGACTTCTATCCCCATCCGATCGACCTGAACACCCTGCCGCACATCGACGTCTTCCTGGACAACGGCTATACGAAAGAAGAGATGAAGATGGTCAACGAGACCCGCAAGATCCTTCGTGACGATTCCATCGCCGTCACGGCCACCACCGTCCGCGTGCCGGTCTGGGGCGGCCATTCGGAGAGCGTCAACGTGGAGTTCCGCAAGCCGTACGACCTGGACGAAGCCCGCGCCCTGATGGCCGCGATGCCCGGCGTCGTGATCCAGGACGACCCGGAGAACAAGGTCTACCCGATGCCCCTTTATGCCGAGGGCAAGGACGAAGTCTTCGTCGGCCGCATCCGCCGCGACTTCTCCGTCGGGAACGGCCTCAACTTCTGGTGCGTGAGCGACAACCTGCGGAAAGGCGCCGCCACCAACGCCGTCCAGATCGCCCAGCTCCTGCTGGAGAAGGGCCTGCTGAAGGATTAACAATGATGATGGACTACCCGTTCTTTCAGGAGCTGTTGAGCATTGATTCCACTTCGGGAAAGGAGCGGAAGGTGGCCGAGTGGCTCGCGGAGCGCTTGCCGGGGATGTTCCCCGAGGCAAACCGGCTCGTCCTGCGGGCCGACGAAGTCGGCGACGGCACCCTGAACCTTCTCCTCACCTGGGGCTCCCCCCGCATCGTCTTCTGCAGCCACCTCGACACCGTTCCGCCGTATATCAAGCCGGAGTTCCCGGAGGGGGTATTCCTCTCCGAACCGTCGCTCCGCGACCCCTCCCATAAATGGGCCCCTCCCTCTTATGCGGCCGAGGGTGGCCACAGGTTCGGAGAGGA
>JAFSJK010000075.1 GCA_017439305.1 Bacteroidales bacterium
AATCCAGGCAGGAGGATTCAGACTGCACGATTGCCAACCTGAAGGAGAATAACCGCCAATGCTGTGAGGGATTCCTACGGGCCGGAGAACGCGAGACCGAGATTGATGAGAGCTTTGAAAAGGAAATGGAAACTCTACTGGACGTGTAAATTCCCGTTTATTCGCCTGAATATTGATGATTGTTTCCCTTCATACCTGGTCTGATAATGACCGTGAATCACTGATCGTGCTGTGCAACGCCGTTGATAGAACCTTCCTGTCGGACCGGCTGCCGTATCCATACACTGAAGCGGATGCTGATTGGTGGCTTGGGATGGTGGCGGAAAATGAAGGCAAGGAGGGTGCCTGGCGGGCTATCGTCATGGACGGACAGATTGTCGGCAGCATTTCCGTGGAGAGGATGGCCGAAGATCAACGCAATGTCGGGTCGATTGGCTATATGATACTAACACCATTCTGGTCTCAGGGTATCGGCACGGAAGCCGTGCGGCAGATCTGCGGGATTGCTTTCCAAGAGTTGGCTCTGGAACGCATCATCGGCGAAGTGTTCCCGGAGAACCTGGCCTCGGCCCGGGTGCTGGAGAAAAATGGATTTCAACTGGAGGAGACGAAGGTCGGGGCTGTCGTGAAGGGCGGGAAAACGATGGATTTGAGGGTGTTTATTCTTTCTCGCTAGTTTATCAACTCGAATTTATCGCCATTACACAAACCCCGACAGTCTTGGAAGATTGCCGGGGTTTAGCTTGCGTAGAGGGTGAGGTTGGGAACCAACTATGTTCCAGGGTGCTGATTATTAACCAATTATGAAACTATCGGTTCCAAACCTGCCGTTTGAATGAAAGGTTCGGAACGATGCAGTTAATAATATATTAATTGACAGATATTTGCGATTGGTTCGGTTCCCAACCTCCTATATCGTCCTGAAATAGGTTTACAAGGGTCTGCGGAAAGTAGTATTGTAACTGGTTGATAGCCAGGCGATTCAAAAACACACATCAGCAGACCCGCTAGAAAAAAGGGTGGTCTGCGGATTGAAAAAACGCAATATGTTGCAAATCAAAGAATTACAAATCCGTTATCCGCAGGCCCCTGTGAGAAGCACAAATAACACGGCCTTAGCACTGCACATACTCTGAATCGAAGCACCTTTCGGAGCGAAGCGACTGCGCCATCAGGCGCACGGCCGGGCCGGGTATTTGACGACGAAGGCGGCAAATACGGAAAGGCGAAAAGGCCGCGGGGGTGTATGAGGGGGCAGAGCCCCCTGTATTAAGGTACGGGTGGGGGGACTCGAACCCCCACGCCTTTCGGCACCAGATCCTAAGTCTGGGTTGTCTACCAATTCCAACACACCCGCGTGAAAGGATTGCAAAGATAGTTATTTTTTCGTGAACTCCACGCAGGCCCATTCTTCGCGGAGGGTCTGGCCGACCCAGGTGAGGCCGAGAGCGGAGGCGCGGTCCTGCAGCAAGGGGATGTCAGCCTCATAGAAGCCGGACATCAGGATGCGGCCGCCATTCCTCAGAGACCGGACGTAGGTGGGCATGTCTTCCAGCAGGATGTTGCGGTGGATGTTGGCCAGGATTACGTCATAGGACCCCATCTGCAGGAGGGATGCGTCGCCGCAGGCGGTTTCCACGCGGCGGGAGACCCGGTTCCAGCGGGCGTTGCCCCAGGCGGAGCGGGCGGCGACGGCGTCGATGTCCACAGCAAAGACCCTCCGGGCGCCCATCTTGGCGGCGAGAATGCCCAGGATGGCGGTGCCGCAGCCCATGTCCAGGACGACGTGGTCGCGAATGGAGGACTCGATCCCCAGCATCCGCTGCATCATCATATATGTTGTGTTGTGCGAGCCGGTGCCGAAGGCCATCTCCGGGTCGATCCAGATGTTGAACCGCGTCCGGGGAACGTCCTTGTTGAAGGATGCCTTGATGGTGACCGTCCCGTCCACGACGATGGGTTCGAACCGCTGTTCCCATTCCTTGTTCCAGTTCTGGCCCTGGAGGGGGACCGCGTCGAAGCCCGCTACGTCGGCATATCCGCTGAGGACCACTTTCAGGTCGCCGGCGCGGTATTCCGACAGGGGGATGTAGGCTTTCAGGAAGGGCTCTTCCGTTACAAAGGAATCGTAGGGAAGCTCGGCAAGGTCCGCCATCAGCATTTCGGCCGTCTCTTCGGAGAAAGGCTCCAGGCGGACGGAAACCTCGATGTACTCGAAACTGTTCATCTGGTTCGATGGGATTGACTGGACAAAGATACGCAAAAATACGCGAAAACGGCGGCCATCGCTGGTCGCCGTCTTATCTTGCAGGTGTAATCGAAGGCTTACTGCTCTTCCTTGAGCCGGAGCTGCTGGACGTACACGGCCTTCTGATGAGCAATGCGATTCTTCACGGAAGGCTTCTCGAAGTTCTTGCGGGCGCGGAGCTCGCGAACGGTACCGGTCTTTTCGAATTTGCGCTTGAATTTCTTCAGGGCTCTCTCGATGTTTTCTCCTTCCTTA
>JAFSJK010000076.1 GCA_017439305.1 Bacteroidales bacterium
CCGTCTCCAGTCCTTCCACTCCTTCGCTCCCGGAGACTATCTCCGGAAGCCTTCGCCGGTCCGGTGGAATTCCCTCTACACCTATGCCGGAGCGGAAGGCCGGATCGGCCGGTACCTCGAATGGGACGCCCTCGGACTGGTCAATTTCGCAGGAGCGGAGGCGGGAGACTTCTTCATCCGTGGAAACGCCCGCCTGAACGTATACCCGTTTCACCGCCATCCGAACAGCCCCATCAGCCTCTCGGCCCGTTTCGAGACCAACCTCAAGGAACCGGACTTCTACGAGCAGCACCTGTACAGTAACCACTATATGTGGGAGAATGACTTCTCCAAGGTGTCCACGACGAAGATCCAGGCCTCCCTGGACATCCCGCACTGGAAGCTTTATGCTTCCGCCGGCTATGCCCTCCTCGCGAACAACATCTATTATGACACCCTGGGGATCGTCCGGCAGAATCCGGATCCGATGAGCGTCCTGACTGCCGCCCTGCGCAAGGACTTCCATCTGGGGATCTTCCGGACGGAGAACAGTGTCCTGTTCCAGCTTGCTTCCAAGGAGGAAGTGGTCCCGCTGCCGAAAGTCGCCGTCAATCTCCGCTGGTACCTCCAGTTCCCCATTGTCCGGGAGGACGTCCTGAAAATGCAGATAGGCGTGGATGCCCGCTACCAGACGCTCTGGTATGCTCCCGGCTTCAATCCCGTCACCGGTACTTTCTATAACCAGCATGAGGAAAAATATGGGAACTGCCCGTACTTCGACGTCTTCCTGAACATGCAGTGGAAACAGGCCTGCATCTTCCTCAAGATGGAGAACGCCGGACAGGGATGGCCCAGCAAGCAGCACGACTATTTCAGTGCGCATCATTACATCCATCCTTCACGCGTGCTCAAGTTCGGCATCTGGTGGCCGTTCTACCCGAGTCTGGGGAACAACAAGAAGATGTCCGACAGGGCCAGTTCCGGCAATCTGGGCGGAGGCGGAAGCGGAAGCGGTGGAGGTGGCGGCCGCGGCGGTCTGGGCGGAGGCCTGGGCGGCATGCTGGGCGGAAACCGGTAAACTCCCATGAAATCGACCGTCCACAAATACATCGTCCTGTGCATCGCGACAATCGCCGCCCTGGTACTGGCGCCCCTGACCACCCGGAAGACAGAGTGGCAGAAGCCGGTCACTTCGCTGCGCTGCGTCATCGACCTCAAAGGGGAACCGGTCCGCGGGCTTACCGTCGGGATGAACAAGATCATCCTCCGGGAATTCGCCGATGAATACGGACTGGACCTGGAATTCCTCACCCCCGCCGACAGTTCCGATTATCTGGATTCCCTCCGCGACGGGACGGTGGACCTCTTGGTGATGTACCGGGCCGACAGCCTGCATGAAGACGGACTGATCAGTACGCTCCCCTACCGCGACAGCACCGTCTGGGTCCTTTCCGAAACACAGGCGCCCGAAATCAGGAGGCTCAATACCTGGCTCACCTCGATGACGGCAAACGGCGGATTGGTGAAGATCGGCAAGACCTATCTCCGCCGGGTCGGAACCAGCCTGACCTCCATCAGCCCCTACGACCACCTGATCAAGCAGAACGCCGAAAAGAACGGTCTGGACTGGCGCCTGGTCTGTGCCGTCATCTACAAGGAATCCCGTTTCATCAACGAATCCTGCTCCGACGCCGGCGCCGTCGGCCTGATGCAGGTGCTCAGCGGGGAGAAATACAGCGTGGACACCCTGCTGGATCCGGCGGTGAACATCGCCGTTGGAACCAATTATCTGAGCTATCTTTCCAGGATGTTCGCCGAATACGCGGCCGATTCCGTCGAAAATGTGAAATTCACCCTTGCCTCCTACAATGCCGGAGAGGGAACCCTGCTCAAATGCATCCGTGCCGCGGAGGATCTCGGGACGGATCCCACCCGCTGGGACAGCATCGTCAGCATCCTTCCCAAGGTGCCGGGCTTCGGAGGAAAAGAGACGATCACCTTTGTCCGGGAAGTCCTGGACACGTACGAAGAATACGCCGAAGTCTATCCCCGGTAATCCGTCATTCCGCCCGGACCGATACGGCCGGGTCCACCCGCGCGATGAACATCGTGGGAAGGAGCAGGAGCAGCATGATGGCCACGAAGGCCACGAGGTCGGCCGCCAGGATCCAGGGCAGGTCGATGTGAACCGGCACGAAAGAAACGAAATAGTTGGCCGGATCCAGTTTCAGGAAATGGGTAGTGCGCTGGAGGACGCAGAATAGAAGCCCCAGCACGTTCCCCGCAAGCATTCCTTTCAAGACAACGCCGCCGGCCACGCGCAGGAAAACCTTGCCGATGGCCCGGTCGGACATCCCCAGCGTCTTGAGGGTGCCGATCGTGGCGATGTTGCGGAACAGGACGATCAGCAAGCCTGAAATCATGTTGAACCCCGCCACGACGATCATCAGGACCAGGATCACGAGGACATTGAAATCCAGCAGGTCCAGCCAGTCGAAGATCTGGGGGTAGGAACGGACGGAGGAGGTGGCGACCAGTTCCTCTTCCGTTTCGTCACCGCTCAGGAGGAGCCGCATGCCGATCGCGTCGGTCAGATCGTTCACGGCCATGTTGGAACGGTATCCCGGGGCCACGGTGACCTCCAGGGCGGAAGCCCCGCCGGCATCCCAGCCGTTCAGGCGCTGGATGTCCTGCAGGTTTGCGTACACCACGAGGTTGTCGTCCAGTTCCAGCATGTCCCGATGCACCTCCGTTACGTGGAACTTGCGCACCCGGACCCTTTCTCCTATGAAATAGGTTGTCATGTCATCCCCTTCCTTCAGGCCCGTGATGGCGGCCAGACGGGTGGGGATGGAGACGCAGAGGCTGGAATCGGGGCGGTCCGGAAGTCCCTTCACCAGCACGCCGTGGATGACATCGCCGCTGCGGACGATCCCCGCCCGGACGGCGACCGGACGGATGGCCTGCACGCCCGGGAGGGCCAGGATGGCCTCCTCGGACGGCAGATGGACGGGGATGGAATCGCCCTCCGACGCAAAGGCGGTGGAACGGGCGATCCGCACGTCTCCGGCCAGCGTGGACACCCCGTCCCGCACGGAATGGCGGAATCCCGACGAGACGGCGACGGCCACGATGATAATGAGGAAACTCACGGCGATGGACACCGCCGCGAGTTTCCCCTGAAACTTGAGTTTCCGCGCTATGAAGCGGTCCGGAGACATCCTTACCAGATGTGGACGCGCTCCTCTTCCGGACGGAACATCGGGTCACCCTCGTGAATGTCGAAGGCGTCGAAGAAGGTCTGGAAGTTGCGGATGGACACGTTGACGCGGTTCACGGCCAGCGAGTGCGGATCCATGTTCGTCAGACGGGCCTTCTCCTCGTCGCGGATGTTCTGGGCCCAGATGTTGCCGTAGGACAGGTAGAAACGCTGCTGGGGCGTGAAGCCGTCGATGACGGGCTTGTCCATCTTGCCGTTCAGGGCATTCTCCAGGGCGGTGTAAGCGATGGAGAGACCGCCGTGGTCACCGATGTTTTCACCCAGGGTATAGCGGCCGTTGGCGTGGACGCCGGGGAGGACCTCCACCGCGTCGAACTGGGCGGCGAGCTTGTCACCGAGCGCATCGAACTTGGCCTTGTCGGCCTCGGTCCACCAGTTCACCATGTTGCCCTTCGCGTCGAACATGGAGCCCTGGTCGTCAAAGCCGTGGGACATCTCGTGGCCGATCACCACACCGATGCCGCCGTAGTTCACCGCATCGTCGGCCTCCGGGTCGAAGAACGGCTTCTGGAGGATACCGGCCGGGAAGCAGATTTCGTTGGTGGTGGGGTTGTAGTAGGCGTTCACCGTCTGCGGGGTCATTCCCCATTCGGTCCTGTCCGTGGGCTTGCCCAACTTGGAGAGGTTGTCCTGCACATACCAGGCGCTGGCATTGCGGAGGTTCTCATAATAGGTGTTCTCCGGGTTGATGGCCAGGGTGCTGTAATCCTTCCACTTGTCCGGATAACCGATCTTCACGGTGAAAGCGGCCAGCTTCTCGTGGGCGCGGACCTTGGTGGTATCGCTCATCCACTCGAGGGCGTCGATGTGCTGGCCCAGGGCGGTGCGGAGGTTCTCCACGAGGGTGACCATCTTCTCCTTGGAAGAGGCCGGGAAATAGCGCTCGACATACATCTGGCCCACGGCTTCGCCGAGAAGGCCGTTCGGCACGCTCATCGCACGCTTCCAGCGGGGACGCTGCTCCTGGGCACCAGCCATCTGGTGGGAGAAGAACTCCCAGGAAGCGGTGTAGAAGTCATCGGAGAGGGCGCCGCAGGATCCGGAAACGAACTGGGCGAGGACGTAGGCCTTGAGGGTCTCGAGGTCGCACTGCTTGAAGAGTTTGTTCAGGCCGTCGAAATAGGAAGGCTGCTCGACGATGACCTTGTCCTGGGCGGGGATGCCCGCAACGGCGCAGACGCGGCCGAAGCGGAGCTCGGGCCAGCGGGCGTCGATCTCGGCAGACGACATCGGGTTGTAGCTGGCCTGCACGTCGCGGTTCTGCTCACGGCTCCAGAAGATGGGAGCCATCGCATCCTCGACCTGCATGTCCTTTTCGGCGATTTCCGCGGCATTCTCCAGACCGGCGAGGGTGAGGGCCTTCACCAGGAAGTCCTTGTAGCCGGCCTTGAGGGCGGCATTGGTCTCCAGGAGATAGTAGTCGCGGTCACCCATGCCCAGGCCGCCCTGGCCCAGGTAAAGGACCTGCATGTCGCTGTCGGTGAGGTCGGCCGCCACACCAGCGCCGAAGAAACCGCCTTCTCCGTAGAGGTTCATCTTACCGAGCAGGTCGGCCAGGGCATCCTTGGAAGAAACGGCCTGGATCTCAGCGATATAAGGCTTGATGGGCTCGGCGCCCAGGGCGTTGCGGGTGGTGGAGTCGAGGGCCATCCTGTACAGGTCGGCGATCTTCTGGTCCACGGTACCGGGCTCGGCCTGGAGGGTGGCCATGCTCTCGAAGAGCTCGTTCAGGTTTTTCTGGGTGGTTTCCGCGATGGCGTCGAAGGAGCCATACCGGGAGAATTCGTCTTTAAGGGGATTCTTGGCCTGCCAGCCACCGGTGGCGTACTGGTAGAAATCCACTTTCGGAGAGGTGGAGGGATCGAGGTCCGTCAGGTCCAGGGCTCCCTTTCCGCGCTGGTTGCACGCCGCAAGGGCGAGAATCGAAAACATGAGAACAGATAACTTTTTCATATACTTATGGTTGATTTGTCAAAAAGCACAGTTTGCAAATTTACACATTATTATGCATCTTTGTATTTCCATTGACAAGTTTTTTTATGGCCAAAAGCAATATCGTCGTCCGCTATCTCGTCGCCACCCTGGGACTGGTCCTCGTGGCGTTGGGCGTGGCGCTTTCCCTGAAATCCAACCTGGGCACGGCGCCGGTTTCCTGTCCTCCGGCCGTCCTGAACCTGAAATGGACCTCCATCTCCTTCGGCACCTTCACCTGGATGATGCACCTTTTTTTCATCTCCCTGCAGATGGTGATGCGCCGCAAGGTACTGGATATCCATTATCTCCTCCAGCTCCTCGCCGCCTTCGTTTTCGGATATTTATGTGACGCCTGCATCTGGCTTCTGAAGGATGTCGGAATCACTTCCTACCTGATGAAGATCGTCCTCATCCTCGCGTCCGTCCTGCTTACCGCCATAGGCATCCGTCTCGAGGTGATCAGCAAGGCCTGGATCCTCGCCGGCGACAAGGTGGTCGACGTCTTCTCGGAGGTGACCGGCATCAAGTTCAGCAACGCCAAGATCGGGGAAGACATCATCCTCGTGGCCCTTTCCGCCGCCTTCGCGTGGATCTGCTTCGGCTCCCCGTTCGGCAACGGTGACCATGTCGTCATCCGCGAGGGAACGCTCATCCTGGCTGCCCTGACCGGCCTGTGCATGAAGCTCACGGACCCGCTGGTGGACAAGTTGTTCAAGCCCATGCTCCATGAATAAAGCCGTTCAGTTCTTCAAGGACTGGATGCTGCCGCTCGCCATCGCGACAGGCATCGGCCTCTATCTCTTCTACCATTTCACGCCCTTCCTGAAGCCCTGGGGCGCCGTCCTTCACAAGGTTGCGTCCGAGGGGCAGCGGCTGGTCATTGCCCTGCTGCTGTTCTTCCAGTTTGTGCAGATTTCCCCGCACGACATCCGGCTGCACCGGTGGCATCTGTGGGCCCTGCTGTTCCAGGTGCTGGGATTCATCCTTTTCGCCGCCCTGTCGGCCCTCACGCCGGAGGGGCCGGTCCGCATCCTGCTGGAATGCGCGATGATCTGCCTGATCTGCCCCTGCGCGGCCGCGGCGGGCGTCATCACCCGGAAGCTGGACGGAGACCTGGCCGGCACGGTGACCTACCTGTGCCTGACCAACCTGGCCGCCACCTTCCTCATCCCGATGGTCATCCCGATGATCCGGCCCGCCTCCGACCTGGGTTTCTGGGCCTACGTTCTCAGGATCGCCTTGAAGGTGTTCCCGATCCTGGTCCTTCCGGGCCTCCTGGCCTGGATCATCCGGTACACGACGCACAAACTGCAGCGCCGGCTGATGCGTTTTGCACCCAACTCCTTCTATATCTGGTTCTTCGGATTGTCTCTCGCCATGGTCCTTGCCTCCCATGCCCTGTTTGCGAACTATCCGGGGAGCGGAGCCCTCATCGGAATCGTCCTCGTCTCGGTGGCCACCTGCTTCCTGCAGTTCTTCGCCGGCCGCCGGATCGGCCGGGGACGGGTCAACGCCATCACCGCCGGACAATCCCTCGGTCAGAAGAATACCGGCTTCCTCATCTGGCTCGGATACAATTACTTAACGCCCGTGACTTCCGTCGCCGGCGGTCTCTACGCCATCTGGCAGAATCTGTTCAACAGCTGGGAGCTGTACGAACACGAACACAAGGGAATCTAAATCCTCGCTTCGCGGAATACCTCCTGGATGGAGGGATAAGTGTTCTTCAGGAAAGGAGGCAGGCTGGATTTGGCGACCCAGGCCGCCTTGGTAATGTCTTCTTCCCGCTGCGGGGTGAGATTGGTGGGGTCCGTGTACAGCATGTCGTACCACCAGGTGTGCTTCAGATGCCAGATGTCGTTCCGGAGATAGCAGTGGTCGGTGATGCAGATGAGCCGGCGGAGCTGGAGCTGGTCCACGCCGGTTTCCTCCTGGACCTCGCGGAGAGCGGTCACTTCGATGTCCTCTCCGGCCTCCTGATGGCCCTTGGGCAGGTCCCAGAGCCCGTTCCGGGAGATGAGCAGGAAATCCCCGCGCCGGTTGGACACCAGTCCGCCGGCAGCGTTCACTTCCTTGAACTCCGCGCACAGGCGGCGGTATGTCCGTTCCGTGTCTTCGGAAGGGATATAGATCCGGGACAGGGTATCCTGAACCTCGAACATCCGGACGAGGGAATGGATGTGCACGGTCTCTCCCACGTGGAACTCCACCGAATTGGGGTCGGAAAGCGCCTCGTCGTCCGGGGCGCAGATGACGATACAGCGTTTCTCGAAGTAAATCTTGTGCATAATATTTGTATATTTGCAGACTGCAAAGTTAATGTATTATGACCGAAATTGAAAGCAAGCACGGAATCGTTTCCCGCCAGCCATACGAATTGTACATGTCCTTCGTGGACATGCGGAACTTCCTCCAGATGCTGCCCGAGGACAAGAAGCAGGGGGTCGAGGCCGATTTCGACACCATCACCGCGACGGTGCAGGGGTTCAACATCGGCGTGAAGGTCCATGAGCGGGTGCCCTATTCCCGCATCGAACTGGTGGACTACGGCGCCCCCTTCGCCTTCCACATCGAACTGCATTTCGACCCGGCTTCCGCCGACCCGTACAAGACCGACTTCTGGATCAAGCTGGAAGCCGACCTCAACCTCATGATGAAAATGATGCTGGGCGGCAAGCTCAAGGATGCCCTGAACAAAGTGGTTGACGGCCTTGTCGACGCCTCCAACGGCAAGATGCCCGAAGGCTTCGACCCTTCCCAGTTCGGCCTGTGATGCTCCCGGAGGCATTCATCCGGATGCTGCCGGAGGAAATCGGCCCCGAGCGGGCACGGACGGTGCTTGATGCGCTGTCCGGCGATCCCTCCGTGTCCATCCGCCTGAATCCGTCCAAACTCACGGAATGCCCTTTTCCCGAAGCGGAACCCATTCCCTGGAGTCCTTCTGGCTACCTGCTGAAGGAGCGTCCCAATTTTACGCTGGATCCCCTGTTCCACGCCGGCTGTTATTACGTACAGGACTCTTCCGCGATGTTCGTCGGGGAACTGTTCCGCCGGGTGCTGGACCGGTTCGGGGCAGGCGTTTCCGTCCTGGACCTCTGCGCGGCCCCCGGTGGCAAGACCACCGATTTGGCCGCCTCGCTCCGCGAATGTTTCGGGGACGGCTTTTCCCTGCTGGCCAACGAAGTGATGCACAATCGTTTCGGCGTCCTCCGTTCCAATGTCCGCACGTGGGGCGACCCCCGTGTGGGCGTGGTGTCCCGCGACCCTTCCGCCTTTTCCGGCAAGCCCGTTTTCGACATCGTCGTCGCCGACGTGCCCTGCTCCGGCGAAGGGATGTTCCGGAAGGATGAAAAGGCCGTAGAGGACTGGTCTCCGGAAACGGTGGATTTTTGTGCGGCCCGCAGCCGCCGGATCCTGTCGGATGTCTGGTCCTCCCTGAAAGAAGGCGGCATCCTGATCTATTCCACCTGCACGTTCAACCGGAAGGAGAATGACGGAACGGTGGCCTGGATCGCGTCCGGACTGGGTGCTGAAATCCTGGACCTAGGGGACTTCTCCCCCGTCCTCCGCACGGAGCACGGCTACGCCTTGCTGCCCGGCTTTGTCCCCGGGGAAGGCCAGTATGCCGCCGTCCTCGTCAAGCACGGCACTTCCGAAAGCATCCGCCGCGCCGATGTGTTCTCCCTTTTCAAGGCGGACCTTCCCGTCCCGCCTCCCGACCCGTATCCGGCCTGGGACCTGGACCGGAAAACCGCCCTCCAGTATCTCCACGGCGATGCCATCCGCATTCCGGACGCCCCCGTCGGCATGCTCACCCTGAGCTATCAGGGCCACCCCCTCGGCCCCGGCAAGAACCTCGGCAGCCGGTGCAACAACCTCTATCCCAAAGACCGAAGAATCAGAATGGATATCCGATGAAACGCATCCTCACCCTCCTTGCAGCGGTCCTGCTGCCCCTTTCCCTCCTTGCCCAAACCCCTTCGCAGGAGGAATACATCCGCCGTTACAACAACCTCGTTTCCCGGGTCGGTTCCGCCGGCGTGGGTGTGGAAACGCTCCTGGACAAGTGGGCCGCGGATTATCCCGACGACATTTCCCAGTGCATCGCCCGCTTCTCCTTCTGGTTCACCAAGTCCCAGACGACCAAGGTCATCCAGCTCCCGCAGGACCGGTATCTGGGCCGGGAGCCCCTGCTGCCCATGACCGATTCCCTCGGCAGGAAGAACAACTTCTTCGAGGACATCGAGTATGACGACGAATCGTTCGGCCAGGCGCTCGAAGCCCTGGACCGGGCGGCCTCCCTGGCTCCGGAAAAGCTCGATGTCCGGTTCCTCCGGGTCGATGCCCTTACCGCATACGAGAAGGGAAGCCCGGACATGGCCCTCTCCGCCCTCAAGGCGCTGGTGGACGAGCATTACAGGCAGCACCCCGCCTGGACCCACGAGACCGTGGAGAATATCAATGACGAAGTCTTCAAGGCCCTCATCCAGGACTACTGCTTCACCTTCTTCCGCCTTGGAACCGACTCCGCGGCCGAAGCCTTCAAGAGCCTGTCGGAGCATATGCTTACCTACAGCAAGGACGATCCGCTGTTTCTGGACAACATCGGCTCCTATTGGCTGGTAAGCAAGAAGGACTACAAGAAGGCCCTCAAGTACTACAACCAGGTCCTCAAAAAGCATCCCGACGACGTTACCGCCATCCGCAACTGCATCCTCCTCGCCCGGAACAAGAAGGACGTCAAGCTGGAAAAGAAGTACCTCGCGATGATGGCACAGTACGGCGAAACCGAGACGGACAGGGCCTCCGCGGCCGCCCGGCTGGAGGCGATGAACCGGAAGTGAAACTTTTTTCCGCCGGGAAACGTATTATAAGAGTATCAACTTTGACGTAGTATGAAACTTTCGCAATTCGCTTTCGAGCTTCCCCAGGACCGCATCGCCAAGGAACCGGTCAAATGGAGGGACGAGGCCAGGATGATGGTCCTTCACAAGGATACCGGAGAAATCGAACACCGGCTTTTCAAGGATATCGTGGATTATTTCGGGAAGGGTGACACGTTCGTGCTCAACGACACGAAGGTATTCCCCGCCCGCCTCTACGGCAAGAAGGAAAAGACCGGGGCCGACATCATGGTCTTCCTCCTGCGCGAGCTCAACCGCGAACAGCGCCTGTGGGACGTCATCGTGGATCCCGCCCGCAAAATCCGCATTGGCAACAAGCTGTATTTCGGGGATGACGAGTCCCTCGTGGCCGAGGTCATCGACAATACCACTTCCCGCGGACGTACCCTCCGCTTCCTCTACGACGGTCCCTACGAGGACTTCAAGGAAGCCCTGTTCTCCCTGGGCGAGACGCCGGTCCCGGCCTGGGTCAAGGACAAGGTCACGCCGGAGGACGCCGAGAATTTCCAGACGATCTTCGCTGCGAACGAGGGTGCCGTTTCCGCTCCCGCCGCCGGCCTCCACTTCAGCCGCGAGCTCTTCAACCGCATGATCCTCAAGGACATCGAGAAAACCTTCATCACCGTGCACATGGGCATCGGCCATTTCCGCCGCGTGGATGTGGAGGACCTCTCCAAGCACCGGATGGATTCCGAGCGCCTGATCATCAATGAAAAGGCCGCCGCCGACATCAACAAAGCCAAGCGGAGCGGCAAGAAGGTCGTCGCCGTGGGCGTGACCGTCATGCGCGGACTCGAGACCTATGTCACCACGACCCACGAGGTAAACGTGTTCGACGGCTGGACCAACAAGTTCATCTTCCCGCCGTACCAGTTCTCCGTTCCGGATGCGGCCATCTCCAATTTCCACCAGCCCCAGTCCACGATGCTCATGTGCGTCGCGGCCTTCGGCGGTTACCAGAACGTGATGAACGCCTACAAGGTGGCCCTCGAGGAAGGCTACCGGTTCGGTCCCTACGGAGATGCCCTGCTGATCCTGTAGGAATCGTAAAAAACGTTAATTTACCCCCTGAAACAACACAAGTTATCAACAACCTGTGTTGTTTTTTCGTTTCCTGTCCTACCTTGGCGGAAAAAACGCCATGCCGGACCTTGCTGAAAAAACCGCCCTCTGCGCCCTGAACCGGGTGCTGGGATACCTGCCCTCCGTGGGGCACGCCCTCGTCACCTTCTGCGGCTCCGCCGAAGCCGTCTTCCGCTTGGATGCCGCCCGGCTGCGGGATGCCCTCGGCCCGCACCGCGGCTTTGCCGACCAGATTACCCCGGAACTGCTCCATTGGGCCACCCAGGAACTGGAACACGTCCGAAACGCCGGTTTCCGGTTCATCGCCTATGGAGAGGAAGATTATCCCCAGATGCTGGCCGAATGCCCCGATCCCCCGCTTGGACTCTATTATAACGCGTCCTCCCCACCCACGTCCGTTTTCGAAATGCACCCCTGCGTCGCCATCGTCGGCACCCGTGACATCAGTCCGTATGGTCGGGAATGGTGCCGCAAACTGGTCCTTGCGATGAGCGAAGCGTCCATTCCCCCCTGCATCGTCAGCGGACTCGCCTTCGGGGCCGACGGAATCGCCCACCGGACCGCCCTGGAAAGCGGCCTGCCGACTATCGGCGTCATGGCGACGGGGATTGAACGGATCTATCCCTGGCAACACACGGAACTGGCCGCCCAGATTGTCCGAACGCCCGGTTCTGCCGTCGTAACCGACTATCCATCAGGAAGTTCTCCGGTTGCATTGAACTTCATCCGGCGCAACCGGATCATTGCCGGACTTGCGCGCGCCACCGTCGTCATCGAGTCCAAGACCAAGGGCGGAAGCCTCATCACCGCCAAGTACGCCTGCGACTACAACCGGGACGTGTACGCCCTGCCGGGCCGGGCCGACGACCTGCGCTCCGCAGGCTGCAACTCACTCATCCGGCAGCGGATGGCGGACATTATCACCGAGCCGGAGGACCTTGTCGAAAGGTTGGGGCTCGGGAAGTCGCAACGGCGGCGGAAAGCCTCGCTGGAGAGCCTTCTGTCCAGGAAATACGGGCCGGAAAACCCCCTGGTGAAAATGATGCTCCTCGTCAAGGGGAAACCGGGCATCACCCTGGAGGAAATCTGCCGGGAAACCGGCTGGGGCTGGCCGGAGGTGACGGAGCGCGCCGGAATCCTGGAAGCGGAGGGATTCCTGGAAACCGACCTCCTCCAGCGTTGCACAATTCCGACAAAAATTGTGTAAATTTGCAGGACCCGCTGAAACCGGACCGATGCTTGTCGACACCCATACCCACTTTTACGACGAATGGCTTCTGCCGGACGCCGACGCCGCCGTGGCGCGCGCCCTGGAAGCGGGTGTAGGCAAGATGGTCCAGGCCGATGTGGACAGCCGCGAGCGGGACGCCCTCTGGGCCGTCAACGACCGGTATCCCGGCGTCCTGTACCCGATGGTGGGGCTCTACCCCTGCTCCGTCGGACCGGACTGGAAGGAGGAGATCGACCGGATGCTCCCGTACCGGGAACGGGGTGTGGTCGCCGTCGGCGAAATCGGCCTCGACTACCACGAAGGGGACGAGGACCGGGCGCTCCAGAAGGAGGCGCTCCGGGTCCAGCTGGAACTGGCCTCGCAGTGGGACCTTCCCGTCAACATCCATCTCCGGGATGCATGGGGCGACCTGCTCGACATCCTGGAAGACTCCCGTCACCTGCACCTCAGGGGCATCCTGCACTGCTTTTCAGGCAGTTGGGAAGTCTATGACCGGGCCCGGCGGTGCGGCGAGTTCTCCGTAGGGATCGGCGGCGTAGTCACCTTCAAGAAAGCCTCCCTCGCGGAGACGGTCAAGCGGATTCCCCTCGAACATATCGTCCTGGAAACCGACGCCCCCTACCTCGCCCCGGTCCCGCACCGGGGAGAGCGCAACGAAAGCGCCTTCCTCCCGCTGGTCGCCGCCAAAGTCGCCGAACTCAAGGGCCTGACCTTCGCCGAGGTGGAGGCCGCAACCACTTCAAACGCAGAAAAACTCTACCACCTATGACCTCTGCCATCCTCATCATCTACACCGGTGGCACCATCGGCATGAAACAGGACCCGAAGGACTTGACCCTGAGGCCCTTCGATTTCAGCCAGATCCTGGAGGAAGTCCCCGAGCTCAAGAAGTTCGCCGTCCGGATCGACTCCTACACCTTCGACCCGCTCATCGATTCCTCCGACGTGGAACCCACCCTCTGGACCCGGCTCGCAGGCCTGATCCGCGACCGGTATGACCAGTATGACGGTTTCGTCATCCTGCACGGGACCGACACGATGGCTTATTCGGCCTCGGCCCTCAGCTTCATGCTGGAGGGGCTCACGAAGCCGGTCATCTTCACCGGGAGCCAGCTTCCCATCGGCATCCCCCGGACCGACGGCAAGGAGAATCTCATCTCGGCCGTGGAAATCGCCGCGGCGCGCGACGGGGACGGGCACGCCCGGGTGCCGGAAGTGTCCATCTATTTCGATTCCAGGCTGATGCGGGGCAACCGGACTTCCAAGCTGAGCGCTGAGGATTTCAACGCCTTCCGCAGCGTCAACTGGCCGCCTCTCGCCGAGGCCGGCGTCAACATCCGGTACAACAAGTCCGCCATCCGCTATCCCGTAAGCTGGTCGCAGCCCCTCACGGTCCACGACCGGCTGGACACCCGGGTCGCCATCCTGAAGATCCATCCCGGCATCACGCCGGAAATGGTGCGGATCTTCCTCTGCGCCCCGGAAATCCGGGCCGTCATCATCGAGACCTACGGATCGGGGAACGCCCTGTCAAAGCCCTGGTTCACCGACATCATCCGGGAAGCGTCCGCCACGGGAAAAATCCTGCTGAACGTCACCCAATGCACGGCCGGGTCGGTCAACATGGACCTCTACGCCACCGGCAAGTCCCTGAAGGAAGCCGGTGTAGTGTCCGGATACGACGTCACCACGGAAGCCGCCCTCGGGAAATTGTTCGTCCTGATGGGACGGAACGATGACAACGGATGGGTGAAAGCGTGGCTTGGAGAGGACCTATCGGGCGAAATAAGCAAATAATCCTTTGCCGTTTGAAATAAAATTCCTAAATTGCACGGACTTTTGAACACAACACGCATCAGACACTGAAATTTTTATTAACTACTTAATTCAATTTATAACTAACAACACAAAAACGATTATGAAAAAGTTTTTCATGTTTTTGGCAGTTGCCGGTCTCATGACCTTCACTGCGAACATCGCTTCCGCCCAGGACGAGCAGGCCGCTCCGGCCGCGACTGAGGAAGTTGCCCCCGCCGCTGAGCAGCCGGTGGACCTCTTCGCCGGTTCCGGTGAGGAGATTCCTCTCCACCAGGCCCTCAAGACCAAGTTCATCGAAGGTGGCGCCGGCTTCATGAGCCTCGTTCTCATCTGCCTCATCCTCGGTCTCGCCCTCGCTATCGAAAGAATCCTGTATCTGGCATTCTCCAAGACCAATACCACCAAGCTCCTTGACAAGGTCGAGCAGGCCCTCAAGGAAGGCGGCGTCGAGAAAGCCAAGGAGGTCTGCCGCAACACCCGCGGCCCGGTCGCTTCCATCTTCTACCAGGGTCTCCTCCGCGCCGACCAGGGCGTCGATGTCGTCGAAAAGACCATCGTCTCCTACGGTTCCGTCCAGATGAGCCTCATGGAGAAGGGCCTGAGCTGGATCTCCCTGTTCATCGCCATCGCCCCGTCCCTCGGATTCCTTGGTACCGTTATCGGTATGATCCAGGCCTTCGACGCCATCCAGGCTGCCGGTGACATCTCCCCGAACGTTGTTGCGGGTGGTATGAAGGTCGCCCTTATCACCACCGTCGGCGGTCTTATCGTCGCGGTTATCCTCCAGCTCTTCTACAACTACATCCTGTCCAAGATCGACAGCCTCACCATCGACATGGAGGACGC